>NZ_JBFAWC010000003.1:0-695397 GCF_040680155.1 Streptomyces sp. NPDC052114
ATAGTCCCGGTCGTTCACAGCGTCCTCGCTGTGCGCCTGCACGGTCATGCCGTACAGGACTTTTTCAAAGGAACCTCGCCACCGGACTGATGTCCGGTAGACGGGGTATCAACATATCTGGCGTTGACTTTTGGCACGCTGTTGAGTTCTCAAGGAACGGACGCTTCCTTTGTACTCACCCTCTCGGGCTTTCCTCCGGGCGCTTCCCTTCGGTGTTTCTTTTATTCTTGCGTTTCCGACTCTATCAGACTCTTTCGTGTCCGATTTCCTCGGTGCCTTTCCGGTTCCCGCTCCGGCCTTTCGGCTTTCGCGTTTCCCTTTCCGGCGGTTCCGACTTTATCAGAGATTCTGAGTCGGAATTTCCACCCCCGCTCGGTCGGTCCCAGGCACGTGAGTGCTCGGGGCTTCCCTCGCTGGCGGAGCCGTAAACCTAACGGAGCGGGGCGCCCCGATGCAAATCGAGGCGCCCCGCTCCGGAGATCACGCAGTCGTGAGGGTCAGACCTCGACGACCACGGGCAGGATCATCGGGCGTCGGCGGTAGTTGTCCGACACCCACTTGCCCAGCGTGCGGCGGATGAGCTGCTGCAGCTGGTGGGGTTCCACGACGCCGTCCTGGGCCGACTTGTCCAGGACTTCCTGGATCCGGGGCATGACGGCACTGAACGCCGAGTCGTCGATGCCGGAGCCGCGCGCCTGGATGGTCGGGCCGCTGGTGATCTTGCCGGTGCTGGAGTCCACCACCACGAAGACCGAGATGATGCCCTCGTCCCCGAGGATCTTGCGGTCCTTCAGGGCGGGCTCGCCGACGTCGCCCACGGAGAGGCCGTCCACGTAGACGTAACCCGCCTGGACCTTGCCGACGATCTTCGCCTTGCCCTCGACGAGGTCGACGACGACGCCGTCCTCGGCGATCACGATGCGGTCGTGCGGGACGCCGGTGAGGGCGCCGAGCTCCGCGTTGGCGCGCAGGTGGCGCCACTCGCCGTGGACCGGCATCAGGTTCTTGGGCTTGCAGATGTTGTAGAAGTACAGCAGCTCGCCGGCCGAGGCGTGGCCGGAGACGTGCACCTTCGCGTTGCCCTTGTGGACGACGTTCGCACCCCAGCGGGTCAGGCCGTTGATCACGCGGTAGACCGCGTTCTCGTTGCCGGGGATGAGGGACGACGCCAGGATCACCGTGTCGCCCTGGACGATCCGGATCTGGTGGTCGCGGTTGGCCATGCGGGACAGCGCGGCCATCGGCTCGCCCTGGGAACCCGTGCAGACCAGGACGACCTCGCTGTCGGGAAGGTCGTCGAGCGTCTTGACGTCCACGACGAGGCCCGGGGGCACCCGGAGGTAGCCCAGGTCACGGGCGATGCCCATGTTGCGGACCATCGAGCGGCCGACGAAGGCGACCCTGCGGCCGTACTCGTGGGCGGCGTCCAGGATCTGCTGGATGCGGTGCACGTGGCTGGCGAAGCTCGCCACGATGATGCGCTTGCGGGCGCCCGCGAAGACCTGGCGCAGGACGTTGGAGATGTCCCGCTCCGGCGGGACGAAGCCCGGTACCTCGGCATTCGTCGAGTCGGAGAGCAGGAGGTCGATGCCTTCCTCGCTCAGCCGCGCGAACGCGTGCAGGTCGGTGAGGCGGCCGTCCATCGGCAGCTGGTCCATCTTGAAGTCGCCGGTGGCGACGACCATGCCCGCGGGGGTGCGGACGGCGACGGCCAGGGCGTCGGGGATGGAGTGGTTGACCGCGATGAACTCGCAGTCGAACGGGCCGAGGTGCTCGCGGTCGCCCTCGGCGACCTCCAGCGTGTACGGCCGGATGCGGTGCTCCTGGAGCTTCGCCTCGATCAGGGCGAGGGTCAGCTTGGAGCCGATCAGCGGGATGTCCGGCTTCTCGCGCAGGAGGTACGGCACACCACCGATGTGGTCCTCGTGGCCGTGCGTGAGGACGATGCCCTCGATGTCGTCGAGGCGGTCCCTGATGGACGAGAAGTCCGGCAGGATCAGGTCGATTCCGGGCTGCTCCTCCTCGGGGAAGAGCACTCCGCAGTCGACGATCAGCAGGCGACCGTTGTACTCGAAGACGGTCATGTTGCGGCCGATCTCGCCGAGGCCGCCGAGCGGGGTGACCCGCAGGCCGCCCTTCGGGAGCTTCGGCGGAGCGCCGAGTTCAGGATGCGGATGACTCAAAAGACTCTCCTCACCACGCGCGCCACGTACCTCTAGGGCACGTGGCGCGCATGACGTTCGTGCAGTAGCAGTTGTTGTGTGGGGTGCGGGCGGTCGGCAGTGCGTGTCGCGCCCGCGGTGTTTCGCTTATTCAGTTGTGAAGTCTGTGGTTACAGCTGTACCCCGCCGGCGGCGAGGTCGATCTTGAGCTGGTGCGTCTCCTCGGGGGACAGCTCGACCAGCGGCAGGCGGAGCGGACCCGAGGGCCGGCCCTGGAGGGCGAGCGCCGCCTTGGTCGTGATCACACCCTGCGTACGGAACATGCCCGTGAAGACGGGGAGCAGCTTCTGGTGGATCTCGGTGGCCTTCTGTACGTCGCCCGTGAGGTGCGCCTCCAGCATGGCGCGCAGCTCGGGGGTGACGACGTGGCCGACGACGGAGACGAAACCGCAGGCGCCGACGGACAGGAGCGGGAGGTTCAGCATGTCGTCGCCGGAGTACCAGGCGAGGTCCGAGCGGGCGATGGCCCAGCTGGCACGGCCGAGGTCGCCCTTGGCGTCCTTGTTGGCGACGATGCGCGGGTGCTCGGCGAGTCGGACGATCGTCTCGGTGTTGATCGGTACGCCGCTGCGGCCCGGGATGTCGTAGAGCATGACCGGCAGCCCGGTGCTGTCGGCGATGGCGGTGAAGTGCCGGAACAGGCCCTCCTGCGGGGGCTTGTTGTAGTACGGCGTGACGGTCAGGAGGCCGTGGGCACCGGCCTGCTCGGCGGCGCGGGCGAGCTCGATGCTGTGGCGGGTGTCGTTCGTGCCGACGCCCGCGACGATGTGGGCGCGGTCTCCGACGGCGTCCAGTACGGCTCGTACGAGATCGTTTTTCTCCGCGTCACTCACGGTCGGGGACTCACCGGTGGTGCCGTTGATGACCAGGCCGTCATTGCCTGCGTCCACCAGGTGGGCGGCGAGCTGCTGCGCGCCGTCGAGGTCGAGTGCGCCGTCCGCCTTGAAGGGCGTGACCATGGCGGTGAGGACCCTCCCGAAGGGGGTCTGCGGAGTGGAGGTCGGAGCCATGGGTAACACGCTACTCGCTGCTCAGCGCGGGGTCCCCCCTCGGGGGATGTGAGTGGACCTGACAAAGGGAGCCCGGCACTGCCTGCTCGGGGGTTCAAGCAGTGCCGGGTCCGTTTGATCAGGCTAGATGAACTTCACGAAGTGTCGCAATCCGGACACTTCACTCGGACCATCCGTACATCAGTGCCTTAAGGCGCCACGCGTCCGTTCTTGTTGAAGGCCGCGTGGGTGAGCGGCATCAGTCCGGCCCAGTGCTGCTCCATCTTCTCGCCGACCATCTCGATCTCCCGCTGCGGGAAGGACGGGACCTTGGCGAGCTCGTGCTGCGTGCGCAGGCCGAGGAAGTGCATCAGCGAGCGGGCGTTGCACGTCGCGTACATCGAGGAGAAGAGGCCGACTGGGAGCACCGAGCGCGCGACCTCGCGGGCCACGCCGGCGGCGAGCATCTCCTGGTACGCCTCGTACGCCTGGCGGTACGAGTCCTCCATCACGCGGCCCGTCAGCTCCTGCTGGGCCTCGGTGCCCTCGACGAAGACGTACTTGCCCGGGCGGCCCTCCTGGACGAGCTTGCGGGAGGCGTCCGGGACGTAGAAGACCGGCTCCAGCTCCCTGTAGCGGCCCGACTCCTCGTTGTACGACCAGCCCACGCGGTGCCGCATGAACTCGCGGAAGACGAAGATGGGGGCGCTGATGAAGAAGGTCATCGAGTTGTGCTCGAAGGGGCTGCCGTGGCGGTCCCGCATCAGGTAGTTGATCAGGCCCTTGGAGCGCTCCGGGTCCTTCTGGAGCTCGTCGAGGGACTGCTCGCCCGCCGTGGAGACTCGGGCGGCCCACAGGACGTCGGAGTCGGCGGCGGCGTGCTTCACCAGCTCGACGGTGACCTCGCTGCGGAAGCTGGGCTTGAGGTCTTCGGTGGGGGTCTCGCTCACAGGCGGGGGTCCTTCCATGTGCATCACTCGGGCGGCGCCCACTCTATGGCCAGCCACCGACAATCGGCCGTTCGGTGACCCGCTACGACATTCTTCGACTAATTTGCCGAAACAGGGCACCTTTTGGGCGATTCGAGCGTCTGTCTCATCACAGAGTCACGTTCGAGACCCGTGAGGAGAAGCGCACCCCATGTTCCGTCGGCGAGAGCCCGTCCCGTTCGCCTTCATCGCCGAAGCCGACAAGTTCCGCAGTAACGTCACTCCCCCGCCCCGAGAGCGCGCATCGGCAGGTCAGATCGCCGGCCGCACGCTCATGGGCCTGACCGTGGTGGCCGGTCTGGTGGGATCCCTGCTCTTCGGGATGCCCGCGATGTCCGCCGACCAGTCACCCGCCAAGACGCAGCAGTCCGAGGCGTCCGAAGGACGCTGACCGGCGCCGACCTGCGCACTGTCCGGCACTGACTCGTCCGGACCCCCAAGGGTGGTAGCAGGGGACACGGCTCGATAGCCTCACCGGGCACAGCCCAAATGCGTGGATCGAGTGAGGATCAGCCCGTGCCCCTGCCCTTCCTGACCGCGGACCGCGCTTTCGACGACGCGGCGGACGACGCCGCGCTGCCTTTCGACGACCGCGACCACTGGCGCAGGCCCTACCGTCCCGGCCCGTGGCGGGTGGGCGCCGCCGCCCTCCTGCTGCTGCTCGCCTCGTACGTCCTGTTCGCCGCCGTGATCATCGCGTTCGCGGACTCGCTCACGGGTGCCGCGATCTGCGCCGGCCTCGCCGTGCTCATCATCGTGAGCTCCCTGCGGCTGCTGCGCATGGGCACCTGGGTCAGCGCCCAGGGGCTGCGCAGGGTCGGCTTCCTGACGACGCAGACGGTGTCGTGGGCGCAGATCGCGCACGTACGGACCGCGCAGCAGCCGGTGCGGTGGATGGGGCTGCCCCGCACGGTGCAGGGGCAGGCGCTCGTCCTCGTACGACGTGATCAGCGGCCCGAGGGACCGCAGCCGCTCCTGACCGACCGCAACGCCGACTTCCTGGCGCGGCGCGAGGCGTTCAACCGCGCCGCCGACGCCATCGAGGTGTGGGCCGACGAGTACCGGCCCACCGCCTAGTCATTCCTTCACCGGCCGGCCGCGCGTGTCACGCGTCGGCTGGCTTTCCCGTGTGCAGGGCGATGGCCCGCTGCATGGCCTTTCGCGCGCGCGGGGTGTCCCTCGCGTCGTGGTAGGCCACGGCGAGGCGGAACCAGCAGCGCCAGTCGTCCGGTGAGTCCTCCGTCTCCGCCTTGCGGCGGGCGAAGACCTCGTCGGCCGAGTCACGGTCGATGCGGCCGCCGGGCGTGCGCTTCAACTCGTCGACGGGGAGGCCGCCTTCGGCCTCCAGCTCGGCGGCCAGACGGTTGGCGCGCTGGACGAACTGGGTGTTCTTCCAGAGGAACCAGACGCCGATGACCGGCAGGATCAGCACCGCGACGCCGAAGGTGACGGTGAGGACGGTGCCGTGCTGTATCAGGAGCACGCCGCGGCTGCCGACCAGGACGAAGTAGACGACCAGGACGGCAGCCGTGACGGCGTAGGTGATCTTTGCTCGCATGGGTGTCAGCTCGTGATCAGCCGAGGTCCAGGAAGTGTTCCAGGCCGAACGTCAGACCCGGGGTGCTCACCACGCGGCGCGCGCCGAGCAGGATGCCCGGCATGAAGCTGCTGTGGTGCAGCGAGTCGTGCCGCACGGTCAGGGTCTCTCCCTCGCCGCCCAGCAGGACCTCCTGGTGGGCCAGGAGGCCGCTCAGGCGCACGGAGTGCACCCGCACGCCGTCCACGTCCGCGCCGCGGGCGCCGTCCAGGGCCGTCGACGTGGCGTCGGGCTGCGGGGCGCTGCCCGCCTCCCGGCGTGCCTCGGCGATCAGCTGGGCGGTGCGCGTGGCGGTGCCGCTGGGCGCGTCGGCCTTGTGCGGGTGGTGCAGCTCGACGACCTCGACGGACTCGAAGTACGGCGCGGCGATCTGCGCGAACTTCATGGTGAGGACCGCGCCGATGGAGAAGTTCGGGGCGATGAGCACGCCCGTCTCCGGCGACGCGGCCAGCCACGTCCGCAGCTGCGCGAGGCGCTCGTCGGTCCAGCCCGTCGTCCCGACGACGGCATGGATGCCGTTGCGTACGCAGAAGTCGAGGTTGCCCATCACCGCGTCCGGGTGGGTCAGTTCGACCGCGACCTGGGCGCCGGTGTCCGTCAGCGCCTCCAGACGGTCGCCCCGGCCGAGGGCGGCGACCAGCTCGAGGTCCTCGGCGGCCTCCACGGCCCGTACGGCTTCGGAGCCGATCCGGCCCTTGGCGCCGATGACCGCCACGCGCAGCTTGCTCATGTCCTTCGTTTCCTTACGGGAGTCGGTCCCTTGCGGGCCCGGGAGTCCTAGGCGACCGCTTCGTGGAGGCGGGCCGCCTGCTTGTCCTTGAGGGGGCCGATGGCCGAGAGGGACGGGCGGCGGCCGAGGACGTCACGGGCCACTTCGCGCACCTCGTCGGGGGTGACCGCGGAGATCTTGGCCAGCATGTCGTCGACCGACATGTGCTCGCCCCAGCAGAGCTCGCTCTTGCCGATGCGGTTCATCAGAGCGCCGGTGTCCTCCAGGCCGAGGACGGTGGAGCCCGCGAGCTGGCCGATGGCGCGCCCGATCTCGTCGTCCGTCAGACCGTGCTGCGCGACCTGGTCGAGCTCGTCGCGGCAGATCTTCAGGACGTCGTGCACCTGGCTCGGGCGGCAGCCCGCGTACACACCGAAGAGGCCGGTGTCGGCGAAGCCCGACGTGTACGAGTACACGCTGTAGGCCAGGCCGCGCTTCTCCCGCACCTCCTGGAAGAGGCGCGAGGACATGCCGCCGCCCAGCGCGGTGTTCAGGACGCCGAGGGCCCAGCGGCGGTCGTCGGTGCGGGCCAGACCCGGCATGCCGAGGATGACGTGCGCCTGCTCGGTCTTGCGGTTGATGACCTCGACGCGGCCCGAGGTGCGCAGGGCGCGGGAGCCCTGGCGCGGGATCATCGGGATCGCGTCGGTGCGGTGGAGGGCGCCGGCCTTCTCGAAGGCGGCACGGACCTGGCGTACGACCTTGTTGTGATCCACGTTGCCCGCGGCCGCGACGACGAGGTGCGTCGGGTCGTAGTGCTTCTTGTAGAAGCGGCGGATGCGGTCCGCGGTGAGGGCGTTGATCGTGTCGACCGTGCCGAGGACCGGGCGGCCGAGGGGGGTGTCGCCGAGCATCGTGTGCGCGAACAGGTCGTGCACGCAGTCGCCCGGGTCGTCCTCGGTCATCGCGATCTCTTCGAGGATGACGCCGCGCTCGGCGTCGACGTCCTCCTGGAGGATCAGGGAGCCCGTCAGCATGTCGCAGACGACGTCGATGGCGAGCGGCAGGTCGGTGTCGAGCACGCGCGCGTAGTAGCAGGTGTACTCCTTCGCCGTGAAGGCGTTCATCTCGCCGCCGACCGCGTCGATCGCGGAGGAGATGTCCAGGGCGCTGCGCTTGTTCGTGCCCTTGAAGAGGAGGTGCTCCAGGTAGTGCGTGGCGCCGTTCAGCGACGGGGTCTCGTCGCGGGAGCCGACGTTGGCCCAGATGCCGAAGGTCGCCGAGCGGACGGAGGGCAGCGTCTCCGTGACGACGCGCAGGCCGCCGGGGAGGGTGGTCCTGCGGACCGTGCCGATGCCGTTCTGGCCCTTGATCAGGGTTTGGGTACGGGCGACGGCCCGCGCCTCCGAAGAGGTGCGGGCCGTCGTCGTGGTGCTACGCGACGTCACTTGTCGGTGTCGTCCTTCTGGTCGTCGCCCTCTTCGCCCTCGATGACGGGGATGAGGGAGAGCTTGCCGCGGGAGTCGATCTCGGCGATCTCGACCTGGACCTTCTGGCCCACACCGAGGACGTCCTCGACGTTCTCCACGCGCTTGCCGCCGGCGAGCTTGCGGATCTGCGAGATGTGCAGCAGACCGTCCTTGCCCGGGAGCAGGGACACGAACGCACCGAAGGTCGTCGTCTTCACGACGGTGCCCAGGTAGCGCTCGCCGACCTCCGGCATGGTCGGGTTGGCGATGCCGTTGATCGTGGCGCGGGCGGCCTCGGCGGCCGGGCCGTCGGCGGCACCGATGTAGATGGTGCCGTCGTCCTCGATCGTGATGTCGGCGCCGGTGTCCTCCTGGATCTGGTTGATCATCTTGCCCTTGGGGCCGATGACCTCACCGATCTTGTCCACCGGGATCTTGACGGTGATGATGCGCGGCGCGTTCGGGGACATCTCGTCCGGAACGTCGATCGCCTCGTTCATCACGTCGAGGATGTGCAGACGCGCGTCGCGGGCCTGCTTCAGCGCGGCGGCCAGGACCGAGGCGGGGATGCCGTCGAGCTTGGTGTCGAGCTGCAGCGCGGTCACGAACTGCTTCGTACCGGCGACCTTGAAGTCCATGTCACCGAACGCGTCCTCCGCACCGAGGATGTCGGTGAGGGCGACGTAGTGCGTGTCGCCGTCGATCTCCTGGGAGATCAGACCCATGGCGATACCGGCGACGGCGGCCTTGAGCGGCACACCGGCGTTCAGCAGCGACATGGTGGAGGCGCAGACCGAGCCCATGGACGTCGAGCCGTTGGAGCCGAGGGCCTCGGACACCTGACGGATCGCGTAGGGGAACTCCTCGCGCGTCGGCAGGACCGGCACGATGGCGCGCTCGGCGAGGGCGCCGTGGCCGATCTCGCGGCGCTTCGGCGAACCGACGCGGCCGGTCTCACCGACGGAGTACGGCGGGAAGTTGTAGTTGTGCATGTAGCGCTTGCGGGTCACCGGGGAAAGGGTGTCCAGCTGCTGCTCCATGCGGAGCATGTTGAGGGTGGTGACGCCCAGGATCTGGGTCTCGCCACGCTCGAACAGCGCCGAGCCGTGCACGCGCGGGATGGCCTCGACCTCGGCGGCGAGCGTACGGATGTCCGTGACGCCGCGGCCGTCGATGCGGACCTTGTCCTTGATGATGCGCTCGCGGACCAGCTTCTTGGTCAGCGCGCGGTAGGCACCGGAGATCTCCTTCTCGCGGCCCTCGAACTGCGGGAGCAGCTTCTCGCCGGCGATCTCCTTGACGCGGTCCAGCTCGGCCTCGCGCTCCTGCTTGCCGGCGATGGTGAGCGCCTGGGCGAGCTCGGTCTTGACCGCGGCGGTCAGGGCCTCGAGCACGTCGTCCTGGTAGTCCAGGAAGACCGGGAAGTCGCCGGTGGGCTTGGCGGCCTTGGCGGCGAGGTCCGACTGGGCCTTGCAGAGGACCTTGATGAAGGGCTTCGCGGCTTCCAGACCGGCGGCGACGACCTCTTCGGTCGGGGCCTCGGCGCCGTCCTTCACCAGCTGGATGGTCTTCTCGGTGGCCTCGGCCTCGACCATCATGATCGCGACGTCGCCGTCCTCGAGGACGCGACCGGCGACGACCATGTCGAAGACGGCGTCCTCGAGCTCGGTGTGCGTCGGGAAGGCGACCCACTGGCCCTTGATGAGCGCCACGCGCGTGCCGCCGATCGGGCCCGAGAAGGGCAGGCCGGCCAGCTGCGTGGAGCAGGAGGCGGCGTTGATCGCGACCACGTCGTAGAGGTGGTCGGGGTTGAGCGCCATGATCGTCTCGACGATCTGGATCTCGTTGCGCAGGCCCTTCTTGAAGGAAGGACGCAGCGGGCGGTCGATCAGGCGGCAGGTGAGGATCGCGTCCTCGGAGGGCCGGCCCTCACGACGGAAGAAGGAACCGGGGATCTTGCCCGCGGCGTACTGCCGCTCCTCGACGTCCACCGTGAGGGGGAAGAAGTCGAGCTGGTCCTTGGGCTTCTTCGAAGCGGTGGTGGCCGACAGCACCATGGTGTCGTCGTCCAGGTACGCCACGGCGGAGCCGGCGGCCTGCTTGGCCAGGCGGCCCGTCTCGAAGCGGATGGTGCGGGTGCCGAAGGTGCCGTTGTCGATGACGGCCTCGGCGTAGTGGGTCTCGTTCTCCACTAGCGGTTCTCCTACGTGTCTACGTTTCGTCTTCTCGCCCGGCGGCCCGTGTGGCCGGGGGCGGGGGTCCCCGTGCGTGACGGTGGACCGTGTGGAGAAGCGCGCCGTGTGTGCGGGCCGGTCTTCGATCGAAGCACCCGGGGATGTCTCCCGGGGGCCACTACCGAGGACCGGCGGCGGCTGGGTGCGCCTCTCCCTCGTGGGGGTGTACGGAGTACGGACGTACTCGTGGGGACGTGCTTGGTGTCACCAGACTACAAAGCGTCGGTGACACTGCGCACGTACAGCAAAGGGAGCGGCCCCCTTCGAGTGCTTCGAGTGGGAACCGCTCCCTTCACGGCGACTTACTTGGCGCCCGCCGCACCGCGACGGATGCCGAGGCGGTCGACCAGCGCACGGAAGCGCTGGATGTCCTTCTTGGCCAGGTACTGCAGCAGGCGGCGACGCTGACCGACCAGGATCAGCAGACCACGACGCGAGTGGTGGTCGTGCTTGTGGGTCTTGAGGTGCTCGGTCAGGTCAGAGATACGACGCGAGAGCAGCGCGACCTGGACCTCGGGGGAGCCGGTGTCGCCCTCCTTCTGGCCGAACTCGGTCATGATCTGCTTCTTCGTAGCGGCGTCGAGCGACACGCGTACTCCTCGTGATGTCTTCGAGTGCCTCCGAGTGCCCCTGGTCTACGTCTCAGGGGGGCTTCCGTGACTCGGGAGGCGGGGATGAGCCGTCCGGCGCGGGTCCGGGTCCTGATGGGCCCGAGGTCCGGATCCCTGGGGATTCGGGGGTGCGCATACAGACGGTCGTTTCACAGGGTACCAGTCGGCTTGTGAGTGGTTTGCCCGGGGCGAGGCCGCCCTGCTTGGCTTGCCGCGCCGCTCAGCTGGTGCCGCCCTGCTCAGCTGGTCAAGGAGCGGGCCGCGTCGTAGACGTCCAGTACGGCGAGGCCCAGCGGGACCAGGGACAGCAGTATCGCCGATTCCGTGAGGTCGAGGAGACGGCCCCAGAAGGGGGAGAGCCCCTTCGTCGGAATGATCAAGGCGATGGCCGTCAGCAGGGCGCATCCCAGCGCGATGGCGGCGGTGAGCCAGACCGCGCGCAGGTCAAGGGGGCCGCGGTCGCCGTGGAGGAGCAGCTCCTGCAGGGCGTCGTCGGGCGGATTCAGCGCCAGACCGATGAGGAGCAGGGCGATGGCGGCGATACCTGCTCCGAGCGCGCACACGACCTGCGAGGTGTAGCGGAAGAGCCGGGCGCGGAGCAGGATCGCCAGGCCCGCGGCGAGCGCCAGGAGCTGTCCCCAGACGTTCCCGGAGAAGCCGAGGACGACGGCCGACCCCACGACGACGGAGGTGGAGCCGGCGACCAGGCCGAGCAGCAGCTCGTGGCCGCGCCGGGCCTGGGCCGCGATCCGGGCCGCGTCCAGGGGGCCGGGGTCGACGGTCGCATTCAGGTCGGCGTCGAAGTCTTCCTGCACGGAGCTCCGCGGCGAGGCATAGCCGATGGGCAGCCGGGCGAAGCGCGAGGACAGTCCCGGAAGGAACGCGACGAGGGCGATGGTCACCGGGGCGGTGACCGCGGCGGCCTCCGTCGCCGTGGCTTCGGTGATGATCGCGGCGAAGGTTGCCAGGGTGCCCGCTGTCGACAGGAACGTGGCGGCCACGAAGGGGGCGTCGCTGCCGGGAGAGACCACGACGAGCAGCACCGATGCCACGAGTACGGTGACGCAGCCGAGCAGGAACTGCAGTCGGCCCGGGCCTTGCCCCGTGTCCGCGGCGATGATTCCCGATCCGGCGACGAGGAGGAGGGGCAGGGCGGCGAGACCCAGGACCGCACCGACGGCACGGTCTTCGTAGACGCGCACGCGTACGCCGGCGAAGGCTGTGAGGAGCAGGCCCATGCCGCCCGCGAGGATGCCCGGCAGGCTGTGCATGTCGTGGCGCACGGGATCGGCGAACCAGAGCACGAAGGCCATCAGGAGCAGGACCAGGAAGCTTCCGGTCAGACCGGCACCGCGCAGCAGTGCGTCCCTCCACAGCCTGCGGTCCCGGACCACGGCCGTCGCGACCGCGTCGGCGACGTCGTCGTACACGGCGGGCGGCAGCGACATGGCGAAGGGCCGCAGGCTGAGCACCTCGCCGTCGAGGACCCGCTGGGCGGCAAGAGTGCGGGCGCCCTCCAGAACGGTGCCGTTCTGGCGTACGAGGTTGTAGCCGGTCGGCGTACCGACCGGCTGGGTCTGGCGAGTCAGCCGGAGAACCTCCGGATAGATGTCGGCCACGGCGATGTCCTCGGGCAGAGCCACATCGATACGACTGTCGGGCGCGACGACAGTGACCCTGCAGAAACCGGTCGCTGCGGGCGAACTCACCTTGAATGACCCCCTGATTCGCGGTTGCGCACCGTGCGTGCGTCACCCTACCGCTACGCCCTGTCAGTGCCTGCACATAGGATCACCCAGGTGCGGGGGGAGACCGCACTGATGAGGCAGCGGTACGGAACTGTCCGTCCGCATAGGGGGGATTGATGCTCCGGTGAGTCAGATCGTCATCAAACGCCCGCCGCGTTCTCTGCCACCCGAAGTGCCCAGTGATGAGCTGCAGTTGGCACCTCCGCCGGAGCTCCCTCGCGGGCAGCAGGAGGGCGTGCTGATGCAGGTCCTGCCGACGCTCGGCATGGGCTCGTCGGTGGTCTTCTTCTTCGCGTCGCCCAATGCCCATCCCTTCATGCGCATCATGGGCGTCGTGATGCTGGTGTCGACGGTCGCGATGGTCGTCGCCCAGGTCGTCAGATACCGGCGCGGTACGCAGGGGCAAATGGCGGACGTACGCCGCGATTACCTCAAGTACCTCGCGCAGACGCGCCGTACGGTGCGCCGCACCGCCCTGAAGCAGCGCGACGCGCAGCTCTATCTGCACCCCTCCCCGGAGCAGCTGTGGTCGGTGGTCGCCGAGGGGAGCCGGGTGTGGGAACGCCGCATCGGCGACCGGGACTTCGGGCAGGTTCGGGTGGGCCTGGGCCCGCAGCAGCTGGCCACTCCCCTGGTCGCACCCGAGACGGCGCCGGTCGACGAGTTGGAGCCGCTGGCCGCGGGGGCCATGCAGCAGTTCCTCGCCGTGCACAGCTCGCTGGACGGGCTGCCGGTCGCGGTCTCGATGCGCGCCTTCTACCACTTGACGGTCTCCGGAGAGCCGGAATCCGCGCAGGGCACGGCACGCTCGCTGGTCGCCCAACTGGCCACTCTGCACGGGCCCGAGGACCTGGTGATCGCGGTGGTCGCGGCCCCCGGTGCCGTCGGGCGGTGGGACTGGACGAAGTGGCTCCCCCACTGCCAATTGCCGGGGCAGGTCGACGGCGCCGGCGCGAGGCGGCTCTTCGGTGATGACCTCGGTGAGCTGGAGCAGCTCCTTGCCGACCGTCTCGACGGACGGCCGCGGTTCAGCCGTGACGGACAGCCCGTGCTCGACCAGCCGCACCTCGTGGTCGTACTGGACGGCGGCATGGTGCCGCCGACGTCCGCGTTCGCCGCGCCGGAAGGGCTGCAGGGCGTGACGATCATCGAGGTGGTCACCGGGGACCTGGACGAGCCCCGCGGGGGCCTCTCCGTGGTGGCCCGGCCCGGCACGCTCCTCCTGGAGTCGACCGGTGGCGTCGCCTACGAAGGCGTACCGGACACGCTGCCCCTGCCCGCCGCGGAGGCGCTGGCGCGACAGCTGGCGCCGCTGCGCATGGGCGGGGGCGACGACGACGAGCCGCTGCTCGCGAACCTGGACTTCACCGATCTGCTGAATCTGGGAGACGCGGGATCGGTCGACGTCACGCGCACGTGGCGGCCCCGCTCGACGGCGGAGCGGCTCCGCGTCCCGATCGGGGTGGGCGAGGACGGCCAGCCGGTGATGCTGGACCTCAAGGAGGCGGCCCAAGAAGGCATGGGTCCGCACGGACTGTGCGTGGGTGCCACGGGTTCGGGCAAGTCCGAACTCCTGCGCACGCTGGTCCTGGGACTGGCCGTGACCCACTCCTCCGAGACCCTGAACTTCGTCCTCGCCGACTTCAAGGGTGGTGCGACGTTCGCCGGCATGTCGGACATGCCGCACGTCGCGGCGGTGATCACGAACCTCTCCGACGACCTCACCCTCGTGGACCGCATGGGCGACGCGATCCGCGGCGAACTGCAGCGCCGACAGGAGCTGCTGCGCTCTGCGGGCAACTACGCGAACATGCACGACTACGAGAAGGCGCGCGCCGCGGGTGCACCTCTGGCCCCCCTCGCTTCGCTCGTCCTGGTGATCGACGAGTTCAGCGAACTGCTCACCGCCAAGCCCGACTTCATCGACATGTTCATCCAGATCGGTCGCATCGGCCGGTCTCTCGGGGTGCATCTGCTGCTCGCTTCGCAGCGCCTGGAGGAGGGCAAGCTGCGCGGACTCGACACGTACCTGTCGTACCGCGTCGGACTGCGCACCTTCTCCGCTTCGGAGTCCCGTACGGCGCTGGGCGTTCCGGACGCCTACCACCTGCCGTCCGTGCCGGGCTCCGGCTACTTGAAGTTCGGTACGGATGAAATGACCCGCTTCAAAGCGGCGTACGTCTCCGGGGTGTACCGCGCGGGCGGCGCGGACCCGGCATCGACGCAGCTGCCCATCCAGCGCAGGCCCGCACTCTTCACCGCGGCCCCGGTGGCGGCGACGTACACGACCCCGGACAGCGGTCAGCTCCAGGCGTCTTCCCGCAGGGAAGACGACGCGCTGGCCGACACCGTGCTGGACGTCGTGGTGCGCCGCCTGGAGGGACAGGGCGTGCCGGCGCACCAGGTGTGGCTGCCGCCGCTGGACGAGGCCCCCACGTTGGACCAGCTTCTGCCGCAGCTCGTGGTGTCCCCGGAGCGGGGCCTGCATGCCGGGGACTACACACGCCCCGGGGGCCTGACCGTTCCCCTGGGACTGGTCGACAAGCCGTTCGAGCAGAAGCGTGAAGTGCTCTACAGCGACTTCTCGGGCGCGGCCGGAAACATGGTGGTGGTCGGTGGACCCCAATCGGGAAAGTCGACGCTGCTGCGCACGCTGATCGCGTCGTTCGCGCTGACCCACACCGCCCACGAAGTGCAGTTCTACTGCCTGGACTTCGGTGGCGGCGGCCTCGCCTCGGTCGCCGATCTGCCGCATGTGGGAGGGGTTGCTTCCCGTCTCGATCCGGAACGGGTCCGGCGTGCGGTGGCAGAGGTCGCCGGTGTCCTGAACCGCCGCGAGGCCTTCTTCCGCGCCAACGGCATCGACTCGATCACCACGTATCGGCGACAGCGCGCCGCGGGTCAGCTCCCCGGCGAGGCCTGGGGTGACGTCTTCCTCGTCATCGACGGGTGGGGAAGCTTCAAGAACGACTACGACATGCTCGAAGGCGTCGTCAACGACATCGCAGGCCGTGGCCTCGGTTATGGCGTGCACGTCGTCGTGTCCGCTTCGCGCTACATGGAGGTACGGGCGGCGCTCAAGGACCAGATGCTCGGCCGCCTGGAGCTGCGTCTCGGCGACGTCATGGACTCGGAATTCGACCGCAAGGTCGCCATGAACGTGCCCGCCGGGGTGCCGGGCCGGGGCCAGGTTCCGGAGAAGCTGCACTTCATGACGGCGATGCCGCGTGTCGACTCGTCGCCCGATCCTGCGAACCTGTCCGACGCGACGGCCCAGTTGGTCGAAACGGTGAAGAGCAACTGGCACGGGCCCGCCGCACCGACGGTGCGGCTGCTGCCGCGCAAACTCCCAGCCGATCAGCTCCCGAAGGGTTTCGAGTTCCCGCAGCACGGCGTCGCGATCGGTATCGACGAGACGAACCTGGAACCGGTCTTCGTCGATTTCGAGACAGATCCCTTCTTCCTCGTCTTCGGCGAAAGCGAGTCGGGCAAGACGAATCTGCTTCGTTTGATCGCTAAACAAATCGCGGAGAGGTACACCCCCGCGCAGGCGCGCATCGTGGTCGGCGACTACAGGCGCACCATGCTGGAGGCCGTGTCGCCGGACCACCTGCTGGAATACGCCCCGATGGCGTCGGCAATGGACGTCCACATGAACGCCATCGCCACGTTCATGGAGAAGCGGGCACCCAAGCCCGACATCACTCCGCAGCAGCTGCGTGATCGAAGCTGGTGGAACGGTCCGGAACTGTTCGTCATCATCGACGACTACGAACTGGTGGCCACCAACTCGGTCAACCCGCTGAGCGTGCTGGTCGAGCATCTGCCCTTCGCCCGGGACGTGGGCGTCAAATTCATCATCGCCCGGAGCTCCGCGGGCGCGTCCCGCTCGATGTACGAGTCCTTCATGCAGCGTGTGAAGGAACTGGGCGCCCAGGGCGTGCTGTTGTCGGGCGATCCGAGCGAAGGCGACATCCTCGGAAATGTCCGCGCACGCCCGATGCCGCCGGGGCGCGGAACCTTCGTGTCGCGAAAGCGCGGGACCGCCCTGATTCAAGTGGGGCGGCTCCCGGACCGCTACTAGAGTGCGTGCTGGAGACATGACTGAACGGGGAGGCAGGCGTGGCGAGTTCGGGCGGGGGCAACGGCGGAACTCCGGACACGGACAAGTCGTTCGACAACCTTTACGGCGTAAATCCACAAATGGCGCTGGACGTCCAGGCAAGCGCGATGAAGGGCTTCAAAAAGCGCGTCGACGACCTGCTCATCGAGCTCGAGGGCTCTGAGGCGGCGCCGGGCAGGGTCGGTGCCGATCGGCTGTCACGAGCACAGCTGGGTTCGGGGGACTTCAAAGAGGCGCAGTACCTCTACGACTCGTACTCGATCGTGCACGACGAGCTGGAGAAGCTCTCGAAGGCTCTGGGCACGCAGATCGAGGGGCTGGGGCTTGCCGTCCACGCGTCCCGCGTGGGCTACGACAACCTCGAGGACGACATCCGCGCGCGGATGAAGGCGATCAACGCGGAGGCCGAGAAGTACTACGACCCGGACCGGGATCCGTACGCACAGGGGCCTGGCGGTCCCAGGTCCGGCTCCGGTGGGGCCGATGGCTCCGGCCCGAAGGCGACGGACAAGGACACGGCTCTGTGACGACCGAACAGAGACGGGCGCGGGTACGAGGACGGGGACGGGGACGCGGAACGGGGGCACAAAGACATGGCTGAGGGATCCAAGGGCGGTACGCCCAAGCTCGCTCACACAGACTTCGAGTCCATGACGCACGAGCAGCTGCTCGCGCTGCTGGAGTCCGCGAGCTCGGAGGGCGCTTCCCAACTCGCCGGCAAGTTATCCAAGGCCGCGTCGACGATCACCAAGATCGGCGACGACCTCATGACGTACACGAAGGGCCTGCACTGGCAGGGAGAGGGCGGCGACGCCTTCCGCGCGTGGGGCACGCAGTCGGCGAGCGCCACGCTCTACCTCGGGGAGTACAGCGAGGTCGCGTCGCGCTGGATGGGCGTGGTCGCCGAGGCGATCGCCGAGGCGAAGGCATCGATGCCGCCCGCCTCGGACACGACCCAGGCCAAGGCCGACCTGCGCACCGCCAACAAGAACATGGACGCCGCCCAGAAGGCCCACAACGATCCCGACGCCCGCAAGGTCACCCGCGACTCCAAGGCGGACGCGACCGCGGCGCAGGAGCGGATCGAGGCGGCGCAGGCGGAAGCGGTGCAGCGGATGCGGAAGTTGGCGCAGACGTATCAGCAGTCTGCGCAGCAGGTTAATGGGGTTACGCCGCCTACGTTTGCGCCGCCGGCCATGCATTCAGACAACCCTGACGGGTGGGCCGACGGCGGTAGCTACCAGGCATTGCCGGACCAGGCGGGTGGGCCGACGGCGGGTGGGCCGCCGGCGAGTGGCCCGGCGGCTTCGGGCCCTTCTCCCGCGATGCCAGTCGCATCCGCTGCGGCCCCCTCTGCAGGCCATGGCGCCCCAGGTGCATCACCCGAAGGCGCGGGGACAACAGCGCCACCTGTCGCTTCGCAGCCGCACCGTCCGGATCCCGTATCCATGGGGATCGACCGCGTCACGACGCTCCCCCCGTCGCCGCCCTCTCCGGAGATTCCTCCTAGCCCGATCCCTCCGGGCCGACCCGAAGGCCCGACGCCCCCGAACCTCGGGACCGCGCCTCCCCCCTTTAGCCCTCCCCCTGGCCAAGTGGGGCCGACCACCCCGCCGCCGGGCCATCCCTCTCCAGCCGTACGCCCACCGCTCCTTCCGCCCAACGGGGGGAGCAACTACGGGCTTGGCAATCGACCGCCCAAGGAGACCGGCATCATCGGCGGCCGTCCCGTACCTCCGAACTCCGGGCGTCCGACGACTGGGATCCCCCGAAGCAATGTCTTCGGCGGAGACCACATGCAGGGCCGTCCACCCATGGCCCCGGGAGCCGGTCCCGGGGCTAATGGGCCGGGGGCCGGTCGCACGGGTGTTGTCGGCGGTCGCCGTCTTACCGGGGAGCCCGGTGGGGCGATCGGCAAGCAGCCGCAGCCACCCGGCGGTGTTGGCGGACGCCCCTTCACACCGGGTGGTGCAGGGTTGGTACGCGGTTCCTCCTCGGGGGACTCGACGCGCTCAGCAGCTATGGGACGCCCCGCTACCGTCCCGCAAGGCGGCCAGGGGAACCCTTCACGCCGCGACGAGGGCCGACCCGACCGGTCGAACCACCTCGTCGAGGAAGAAGAGACGTGGCAGCCTGACCAACGCCGTATCGTCCCGCCAGTCGTCGACTGACCTGACAAGGAACGCAGATGCCCACCACCAGGAAGAGCATCGTCCGCTCCAGGGTCGCCATGTCGGCGGCCCTGGGCTTTCTCATGGCGAGCATCGCGGCCACTCCGGCTCGTGCCGACACCGTTCGGTCCAGGCAGTGGCACCTTGACGCCATGCGCGCTGAAGAGATGTGGAAGACCAGTACCGGCCGCGGCGTGACAGTCGCGGTCATTGACTCCGGGGTCGATGACTCGGTGGCTGATCTACGCGGCCAAGTCCTCGATGGGAAGGACTACTCGGACCTCCCGGGTGATGAGACCAGCGACCGAGCGAATCACGGTACGGGAACCGCAACGCTCATCGCAGGAACAGGCGCTCGGGGAGAGACGGCAGGTTCGTACGGACTCGCTCCAGGCGCCAGGATCCTTCCGATCCGAATGACCTACAGCAACGAGAGGTCCGCCCAAGAACGTCAACTCTCCGGGTACTCCCACGACATGGCGACTGCCATCCGTTACGCGGCCGACTCCAAGGCCCAGATCCTCAACATCTCCATGGGCAACTCGAACCGTCACGGTTCCTCAAACGTGAACACTCCCGAGCTCACCGCCGCGGTCAAGTACGCGATCGGCAAGGGAAAGCTCATCTTCGCCGCCGTGGGGAACAGCGCCGCCAAAGGTAATGAGGCGCAGTACCCAGCAGCCACACCGGGCGTGGTGGGAGTCGGCGCCATCAACAGCAAGGTCGAACGGACCAAAGAGTCGCAGTGGGGCCCTCAGGTCGACATGGTCGCCCCAGGGGACAACATGTGGCACGCATGCGCCGGCGGAACCCAGCTGTGCAAGACCCACGGAACGAGCAACAGCACGGCCCTCGCCTCCGCCTCCGCCGCCCTCATCTGGTCCAAGCACCCCAACTGGACGAACAACCAGGTCCTACGGGTCATGATCAACACGATGCAGGGCAACGACGACGGCTGGAGCCGGGACGACTCGGTCGGCTACGGCGCGGTGCGTCCTCGCATCGCGCTCAAGAACCCGGGCGATCCCGGGCCTGCCGACAAGTACCCGTTGCAGGACCTCGCAGCGGCGGCCAAATCTCCGAGGCCGTCTCAGTCCAACAACTCCCCACGAAGCGGCAACAAGGCCGACGAAGCCGTCGCTGGATCACCGAGTGTCGATGCTGACAACAGCATCCCGTGGGTAGCTACGGGGGTGGGCGTTGTCGTCGTTATTGGGGCAAGCTCGGTCGTACTCGCGCGCTCCCGTAGCCGGAAGGCCTAGTCCTAGCCATTACCCCTTCCTACACCCCACGAGTACCAGCAGGCTCAGCACCCTTCATCCGGTGAACCCGGATCTGTAATCCCTCGGCCCGTTTTTACATCGCACAATCGGTGATCATCCGAAAGGCAGAGTCTATGTCGTTCGAAGAAGAGTGGGGACAGGCCCGCAGTAGAGCCTCGACGCTCCCAGACGTCAGTATGCAGTTGAACACGGCCGCTCCCCATAATGGCGGCGTGACGGGAGGCGCGGACTTAGCCTCAAGCCCGGCCGAGAAGAAGAAAGCGGCAAATGCCATCGATGAACATCTCATTAGAGACACTCAAAAAGCCGGTGACATCGCTGACGAAGAAACCGCCGCCGCTGTCAAAGCCTTCAAGCCAAAGGATGGTGACGGCTGGTTGACCTCGGCCGCACTCCAGAAGGCTCAAAAGACCTGGACCGAGCAGGTTAACTCACTCAAGAAGCGGCTCGCAGCCGAAAGCACGGCCTTGCGTGATACGTCGAACACCTTCCGCACCAATGAACTCGGAATCCGCTCGCAAATCATGCGGGAGTCCGACATCAAGAAGCTCAGCTGACTGTGAGCATCGCCGACTAGAAGGACCCGGTTCCATGCCCAGCTATCACGAAGTCATGACCACTGATCTGTCGGCCCTGACGTCAGCTGCCAAGAGTTGGGATGGCATGGCGGACTCTTTCAAGACGCTGGAGGGTCAGTACAAAAAGGAAGTCCATGGGATCTCACTGGGCGGTCCAGCGTGGCAAGGACAGAGTGCCAGGGCCGCAAACGAACGCTTCGACATCACGCTCCAGGAACTTCGCGCAGCACAAACGGAGGCAAAGGCAGTTGCCTCTCTACTGCGAGACGCACACACGCAATTCTCTGACCTGAAAGCGGCGGTCAAGAAGGCACGCTCAGAGGCCGTCGAAGCAGGCATGGCGGTCTCGGATCAGGGAATCTGTCGTTTTGATTACAAGAATGCCACCGACAGTGCGGCCAGCGCCGCGCGTAATGACCCAGGGCTCCCAGAACTTGAGGCATCGTGGTCAGGACATATCCGTAAGGCGGTAGAGGCAGTCGATGAAGCTGATCGTTTGGTCAAAATCTCCCTCCAAGCTGTCGTTATTGATTCCGATCTGGGCGACGGAACCCTAAACGGGTTCAATGCCCACGCCAGGAAAAGGATCAAGGACTACGAAGCAGAACATGAAGCCGAGGAAGCAGCAGACACCCTGACCCGTATTAATGAAGGAGAAAAGCCATCAGCTCGTGAAATCTCGACACTGAAGCGGACATTCAAAGAGTACGGTGGTAACGGGGTCTTCAGCCGGACACTTCTGGACAGCCTCGGCCCCAGCGGAACGATCACCTTGAGCAATAGGCTAAACGATCTTGGCTACGTCAAAGACCCAGGGCACAGCGGTGACTATGCCGCGCTTGAAACGGGACTGGCAAACACTCTCGCGAAAGCCACTCAAAACACCGACACCAAATGGTATAAGGAATGGCATGCCGACCTAAAGAAGGCTGGAGTTAGCCGCTATTCAACAGATTTCCATGGAGCACGCCTGGACAAAGTACACGGATATCAGTCGCTGGTGACCCTCATGCAGGCGGGGGCCGGAGAGAAGGGTAATGGCTTTTCTTCCGGATTCCTCAAAGACGTCGGAAACGACATCATCAGCGCCGAAAAGAAGAATCCTGACATCTGGGACCTCAAGGGCCCGTACAGCGGTAAGACTTCTGGTTGGTTTGCCAACGACCCACTCGACGGACTCCTCGGCGTAATGAGCCGAGACCCACAAACCTCAGCATCCTTCTTGAACTCAGAAAAGAATATCGGATACCTACTGGAGGCCGGCGACGGTCAGCATCGCGACTGGAACGTCATAGAAAGAGTCCACGAGGGAGCAAAATCCTCGACTTATACGCCCGCCCTGGACTCCGATGACCGAGTCGGACTCGGCGCCGCACTGCAAGCTGCAGCGACAGGGATATCTCCCTCGGACGAGAATGCGAAGTTCGTTGAACATACGGACGAAAATAGAGAGGTCTTCAAATCTTCCCTCTCGTACCTATCCGAGAGAGGAGACGATTTCCCGTCATCGCTGCGTGAACCAATGTCGAAGATCCTCGTCAATCACGGAGATACCGTTCATGCAGCCGCAAGTACCGTGAAGGTTGCAGATTCTCCGGTACCGCAGCGTGACCTATTTGAGGTCCTCAAGCAGGTCTCGAAAAGTGATGACTCTTACGGAGAGCTGAATCACGGCATTAACAAATCCATCGTTGCAGACATTTACGATCAGAAGCTGGACAAGGATGAGCACCCCAAGGACTCCCTCACCAGAGCCGGTCGCACAGTCGGATTCCTGGAAGAAGCGCGATCTCAGGCTGCGGCAGACCCCGAAACAGCAGAGATCAAAGGCAAGTGGATCATCGATAAGGGAATCAGTTACCTGCCCGTGGGGAGTGAGGATGTTCAGGCAGGTTTCGATTATGTAGCCGAGAAGTGGCAAAAGGATGAGCAGGCCCGGCTTGACGATAACCAGGCCGATGCGAACGCCGATTCCTATAAGAAGAGGAATGGCCAACTGATGGCCCTCGCGGAGCAGTGGGAGAAGGCCCACGGAGGCAGCGAGTATGACGCGCAAGACGCCATCGACAAGTCAGCATCTGCTGGCGCCAACCATGCCAACGGAGTTTCGGGGGAGAAGCCCAGTTGAATCGGCAGCTCAGCGCAGCACGCACTTTTGCCCCAGTGCTAGTTCTCTCGACTTTCGCTGTCGCCTCTTGCGCGGGAAGTTCTGACGAAGAAGTGCCCTCGAAGATCTGTGGCACTCGGATCGATGCGAAACACGTCCGCCCATTGCTAGGAGACACCGGGAAATTCAGCGAGTACAGCCGCCTCGATAATGCAAATGCTCAAACTGCGCCTTGCGACCTCATGATTGACGACCAACCTGTCTTGAGTTTCAGGTTTGCCTGGTCCTCTGACTCAGTCGATATCATGAAGTACGCAGCGTCTGACGCCTCTGTCAGCTCCCTGACGGAACCTCACCGGACAAGCAGTAAATATCAAACCGTCATTGGCAATGATGGGGCCATCTCTACTGCCTCTTGCAAGAATTCCGATGCATCCCACTTCACCCTCACTCTGCTGCTCCCCCAAGCATCGAAGCAAGAATCCGAACTGCGCACCGACATAAAGAACTTTATGGATGCGTACATGAAGAAGACTGTTGAGGGATTCAAATGCGGAGGCAGATGAAGCGAATGAGCGGGTCTCACAAAAGAAGATCGATAACTTGGCTTGTGCAGCCACGCGAATAAGGCCGATCGACCGATGGGGGGCAGAAGGTGAGGCGTAGCGCAGCTCGAACTCTTGCCGTGCTGACGCTGCTTTTTCCGGTGGCTTGCACGTCCGACGATGAGCCTCCTCGCGGGGTCTCGGCTTTGAAGCCCGCCTGCGAAGGAGTGCTCGACGCAGATGCACTGAAGGAAGCTAAAGCGAGCGCAGAAATTGACCGGGTGCATATGCCTTCTGGTCAAAAAATTGGCTACGCGTCGGCAGCAAGACCTTGCGAAAGAGTATAGTAGAGGTCTGCAATGTTCCCTTTGCCGATGACCCCACTCCAGGGTCACCTGCCTTGAGGATCCAATTCGGTGTGACCGAAACGCCAATCTTCCCAAGGAATGAGCGCCGAAGCACGAGTGGGTACAGATCCTACGGTTTGAAATCAGGCATGCAGGCAACCAGTGAAAGCGGATCCAGTGGCCTCCTCTTTCCCTGCACACCGACAGGGATCCACGTCACCGGTCGATGTGACAGCTTCACTTTATAACGATCTCGATCTCGAGGAGCAAACCCGATTCCGCATTCCATTTCGTTCGACTGAGAAGATGATCGCTGCGTTGAAGTGCAAGAACGAGGTCGTGCTGCCGCGTCCTGAGAGTATGCGGCCTTTTCCGGTGGGGTAGGGAAGCGCGCGAACCGTATGCGGGCCACTGAATACCTGTGCCCGTTAAGACTTTCGGCCGTGATTCCTGGCGGGGCGGTCGGCCTGGTGTGCTCGGGCAGGAATCAGCACCCTGCCCCGGTGCGGGGTGAAACCCGTCGCTCCTCCACCCCACCCCCACCCCGCCAAGTAGGCTGAACCACCAGTGGTTTCGTACGTCGGGAAGGGGCCGGTTCGTCATGGGCGAGGGACAGGACGAGGACGTCAAGGCGCGTAAGGAGCGGGAGAAGGACGAGCTCTACGCGCTTGATATCTCCGGCGTCGAGTGGCACAGCGCGCCCGGTACGGAGGACGCCGAGGAGCGCGTCGAGATCGCTTATCTGCCCGAGGGGGCCGTTGCGATGCGGTCGTCGCTGGATCCCGGGACCGTGCTGCGGTACACCGCGGCCGAGTGGCGGGCCTTCGTGCTCGGGGCGCGGGACGGGGAGTTCGATCTGGAGCCGAGTACTCGTAACGGTGGTGTGGCCGCCGGCGAGGCCAACTCGGCCGGGTGAGCTCCGGGAGGGTCGTAAGCGTGTAGAGGCGTGTGGAGAGCGGAGAGGGAGGGGCCGTGGGCTCCCTCCCTCTCCGCTCTCGTTCGCCGCGTTTCCGCGAGCCGGCCTCAGCTCAGCATGCGGAAGCGCGCCGCATTGCCCTTGTCCGTGTCGCTGTATCCGACGACGGACTCGTCCAGGAGGCGGGCGATGCGGTGGAGCTTCTGCACCATCGCGTTCATCTCCGCCTCGCTCTGCGCCTGGATGTCGCGGTACGCGGTCTTGGCCTCGCCGTCCCAGGTCTCGGCCACGCGCGCGACCTCGCGCATGAGGGTCTCCAGTCCCGCATCCATGTCCCTGGCGTTGTTGCGCACGTCAGTGGCCGCCGTGGTGACGGTGTCGTAATTGACCGCTGTGCGGTCGAAGCTGTCAGACATCTCGGTACTCCCTGACTTTCGGTCGCAGCGTCTCAGGCGTGGTCGACGATCTTGCTCGGCACCTCGTACGAGTTGTCCACCTTGCGGATCTGGGCGATCCGCTCCTGCTCGTGGCTGTCGAAGCCCTTGACACTCATGCGCATCACGTCTTCGAGGTCGACGAGATTGTCCTGAAGCTTCTTCAGGTGCTGGTTGACGCCTCGCTGGAGGGTGTCGAATTCCTTGCCCGCAGCGCCCTTCCAACCGGCCTGGATCATGTCCACGACCGTGTTCAGCGACGTGACGCGCTTGCTCACGTCCATGTGGAAGTTGCGGATCTTGTCCGCCAGTTTGGTCAGATCGTCATTGCTGTAATCAACGCTCATCGCTCTTGCCCTCCTCATGTGCAGACAGCGGCGGTACCACCGCTGTTCTTCTATTCGGCTCTGTGCCAGGGCCTCCCCGGCTCCGGCGGGCAAGGTGTCGCGTCCGGCTCACGCGTGGTGACACGCCCTTCGCGACGCTGCGCCGCCCCCGTGCAGCATCAACTCGTGATGCTGTAGGCCACTCTAGTCATTCTGGTTCCACAACTAGCATGTATTGATGGTCAGTTGTGTCTCTCCGCCGCGCTTCCGACGCCGAGAACCAGCCATGAAACCTCCTGTGCGTCCTTGTCGTCGGCGGCGTCCTTGTCGTCGGCGCTCGGTCCCGTGGCACGCGCGCTGCCGAAGAAAATGCGACCGCTCTGGACGACCATGTCCGCCAGTTCCAGAGAAGTGAGCGTCCAGGCCTCGGGAGGGAGGCTGAAGGAGAAATAGGGGGTCTCCTTTCCCGTCATCGGATTCAGGCTCACCATTTGCATGGGGGTGATGTGGTCGCTGCTCTCTCGGAATGCGAGGACCTGCCCGCCGCTCATCCGCAGGGGATAGAACAATTGGTTGCGACCGGAGTCGAATCTCTCCCGCAACCCGGTGGGTCCACTCGGTGGCGCCGTTCCGAGGGGCGAGTTTCCTGACCCGGTAGGTGAGCTCCTCGCCTCGCGAGCAGGTCATCAGCGTGAGCAGGCCTCGTCCGCCCGCCAGGCCCTGGTAGGTACATCCGGCGCTCTTCTTGTTCTTCCAGAGCCGGGTGCCTCGGTCCATGTCGTACGCCGTCGCACCGTCGCCCCACGCGACGGCGACCGTGCCTCGCGTCATCGTCACGCTCGTCGCGTCCTGCCCGAAGGCGGATTCCGACGTGGGGAACTCCTTGTCCCAGAGCTTCTTGCCGGAGTCGATGTCGACGAACGCCACCTGATTGCAAAGGGACACCGGGTTCTTCCGGGACCGGTGGAGCACCCCGGTGCGGCCTTCCACGGTCACGTGTCGCGTCACACCGCAGACGGGGCCGGACAAGGAAATGCGACAGATTTCGTCGTCCGTGGTCACGTCCTTGCCGACCTTGTATCCCACGAGCGTTCTGTTGATCCCTTGGCGAGCGCCTTGTACGTAGCCCAGGTGCCCGGCATCTCGTACTCCTCCCCCGGGCTCATGTCGTCGACGGAGAAGCGGAAGGCCGAGGGAGGCGGTCCGAAGCTCATGCCCCGAGGTCCCTTCTTCTGCGGGCCTCGCGCAGGGCCGCCGCCGCGCCCGCGATGACCGCGACCACGGCCACGGTGATGCCGACTGCGTACGTCGCGTATCGCTCGGCCCGCTCCTGAGAGGTCTCGGCGAGCGAGAAGGCCGCCGTGTCCGGTGGCGGGGCCTTCGACACCCCGGGGTCCGGGGTGGGCGAGGTCGCGGGCCGGGCGGTGTCGGAAGCGGTGACGGCTCGTACGGGGTCGATCACGCCCCAGCCGACGTAGTTGTCGTGGCCGTTGATGGAACGCTCTGCCGTCTGCTCGATCCGGGTGGCGATCTGGGCCGGACTCCAGTCCGGGTACCGGGACTTCAGGAGGGCGGCCACGCCTGCGACGAAGGGCGCCGAGAAGCTCGTGCCGTTGTCCGTGCACTGGCCCCCTCCGGGGACGGTGGACACGATGTCCACGCCGGGGGCCGCGACGTCGACGAAGTCACCGGGCTGGGAGAAGGCTGCTCGTTCGTTGTTGCGGTCGGAGGACGCGACCGCCAGGACGCCGTCGAAGGCTGCCGGATACGTGTTCTTCACCTTGCCGTCCAGCCCGTCGTTTCCGGCGGAAGCGACGACCACGACCTTGGCGTCGAGGGCGTCACGTACCGCCTTGGCCAGGGCCGAAGTGCGCGACAGGGGTTTCGTCGTGTCCTGGGAGATGTTGATGACATCGGCGCCCTCGGCGACCGCATGGTCGATGGCCTTCGCCATCGAGTCGGAGTCTCCGCTGTTCTGGGCGTCGTTCTGCCGGATCGGAATGATGGTCGAGGCGGGTGCGATGCCTACGAAGCCCGTTCCCTCGTGCGGTCGGGCCGCGATGATTCCCGCGACCTTCGTGCCGTGACCGACCTCGTCCTTGGTGGGGTCCGCGCCCGTGCCCTTCGTCAGGTAGTCGCGCCCCGCGCGGGCGTCGACCGCCCCTGCGAGCTGCGGGTTCTTGTCGTCCACCCCGGTGTCGATCACTGCTACGCGAATGCCCCGGCCCTTCTTCCCGTCCTGCCACAACTCGTCGAGCAGCACGCGCTGGAGCGGCCACGGACGGCCCTTGATCTGCTCGGCGGGGGTCTGGCACGCGCCGTTGCCGGCGAGCCGCACCTGCGTATGCGGGCGGGTGCTGACGTCGTCGACAGCCGCCATGGGTGTGGCCGCGCTCATGGACGCGACCAGGGCGGCCCCGACCAGCAGAGCCCTCTTCGTCAGCGGCACCACTACCTCTGTCCTTCCGTCGGTGGCATCAGGGGCGAAGGATCAGGAGCTCTGGGGCTGTCGGGCGCTGTTGGTGTCGAGGCGGGGCCCCTTGGCGAGGAAGTCGGACCAGGGCAGGGGGACCTTGGCGGGCCGGACGTTCTTGTAGCCGAGCTTGACCTGGGCCTCGCTCGGTTCGGGGCTGCCGTCGGTCGTCTTCTGCTTGCCGTCCGACCCGATGTCGGACTTCTCGCTGTCGCTGTCGCCGTTGGCCTGAACGCCGTACCGCAGGCCGGTGTCCGTCACGAGGAAGAGCGACCCCGTCTTCGTCTGCGTGCCACGGACCTGGGTGTAGAGCAGGCCCGTTCCGGGGGTTACGTACGTGCTGGTGCCGCCTGCGCCGATGTCGGCCGGGTACTTCGTGCCGGCCCACGTGCTCAGCGTCGTACCGCCTTCGTCATCCACGTTCCGGAGCACGCTGCACACCGTGTCCCGACCGGTGCCGCTCGTCCCGCTGTTGACCTGAACGGTGCGGTGCCGGGGCCACTTCGCGGCCTCCCCCTCGAAGGTGCCGTCGGCGGACTCGAAGTCCTGGAGGCCCACGGTGCGGGCCTCGCCGTCCATGTTCAGTCGCGCCGTCTGCCGTGAGTTGGTCAGGAGCCAGGCGGTGAATTCGGTGATCGGCTGGACCTTACCGGGAAGCACCACGAAGTGCTTGACGCCCTCGCCGGTCTCCGCCTTCAGGACCATGCCGACCCGGTTCTCCTCGGAGGACAGCTGGTCCGACGCGTTGGCCGGGTCGCCCACGCTCGGGGGCAGCTGCGGGAAGCGGATCGGGCTGCCTCGGTGCAGCGTGGCCAGCCACTCCTTGGTCACCAGTTGCGGCTTCCTCGTCGGACCCACGAGCGCGTCCGCCAAGAGGTCTCCCTCTGCGCCCTCCACCTCGTAGGCCGTCCCTGCCGCGTCCACCAAGTGGCGTGTCCCGGTGCGCGTCTTCACGTACAGGACTTCACCCGTGTCGAGCCGCCGCGAGCCGTCCGTCTTTTCGGCTTCCCGGTCGGCGAGGACGAACGTGGCCTCCTGCGTCGTGCGGCCCTCGGAACCCGGCTGCTCGCACACGGCCCAGCGTTTGGCCGTGCCCGCCTCGTCGGGCGAAGGGAGGCGGTCAGGAGCGTAGGGAATGCCGATGATGGGGCCCCGTGGCGGCTTGCCCGCGTCGAGGATGCCGTCGCTGACCTGGATGACTTTGTAGTCGGAGCCGTTCATCAGCAGACGCGCCGAGGCCAGGTTCAGGACGGGATGCAGGCGCGACTTCTTGCCGGTCTTGAGTACGACGTACCGCGTCGTCGAGTCCTTTCCCACGATGACGCGGGTGCCCGGCGCATCCCACCCGGGGGGCGCCTTGGGCTGGAACATCCCCCAGGCGCCGAACACGGCCAGCACGAGAACACCCATGATCACGCTCGGCAGGAAGGCTCGCAGTGGACGCGGCGCCCCCTCTTCGGATCCCGTCGGGGAGGGCTGGAGAAATGCCGCCAACGTCCGCTTCTTCGCGAAGGTGTACGCGTTGAGCTCGTCCCGCCGTGATGCCATGAGCGCCTGCTTCTCCCCCACCGCGTTTCGGGGCGCGAACCCCATTCCTCCATTGCAAGACCCGACCCCTACTATGCAGGGTGAGTAGTCGCGCGTGCGCAGCGGGTAGGGCACCAGAGACCGCAAGCACCCTGCTTATCAAGGGAATTCGCCGGATTCGGGGGGTATGGAGTGATGGCTGCGGGCACCCGGAGCAGACCGCGAGCACGTGTACGCACCCCGGCCGCCGGGCCCGGCGACTCCCGGGGCGGCCCGGAGGGACAGAGCCCGTCCGCAGGCCGCGGCCCCGCATCCGTTCAACTGCGCCTGCGGGCACAGCAGTACGGCTCGTTCCGGCTGCAACAACTCGTCCTCGTCGAGGTCGCCGCCGCGCTGCTCCTCGCCGCCTGGGCCGTCGACCAACTCCTCGTGATCCCAGCCCTCCTGGTGTCCACGCCTCTTCTCCTCCTGGCGGTCGTACGCCGCCGGGGGCGCTCCCTGCCCGACTGGCTGGGCACAGCAAGGGCGTTGCGCGCACGGCAGAGGCGAGCCGCGAACACCGCGGTGCGCCCCGGCACCGAACCGGGGCTCGCACCGGCCGTCGAATGTGATCCCGCGTTGCGGACCTACGCGTACGGCGATCGGGACCGCCGCTCCGTGGGCATCGTCGGGGACGGCACCTTCGTGACCGTCGTGCTCCAGGTCGAGTCGGAGGCCACCTCGTTGCGCGCCGACAGGCGTCAACGCCCGCTCCCCTTGCGGCTCGTGGCGGACGCACTCGAGGTCGACGGCATCCGGCTGGAGTCCGCGCAGGTCGTGCTGCACACTCAACCCGCACCCGCGCTGCACCTGCCGCAGGATTCGATCGCCGTCGGCAACTACGCGCCCCTGCAGGCACAGACAGGAGCTCCCTCGGTACGGATCACCTGGATCGCCCTGAAGCTCGACCCTGAGCTCTGCCCGGAGGCCGTGACGGCACGTGGCGGAGGGCTGCTCGGTGCCCAGAAGTGCGTGGTGCGAATCGCCGATCAGCTGGCAAGTCGGCTGACCGGGGCGGGCTTCCGGGTCACGGTGCTCGACGAGGAGGAGCTGGCGTCCGCCATCGCCACGTCCGCGGGCGCCAACCCCCTGGTCACGGCCCAGGCGGGGCGTGCCGATGCGCCGGAGCGCCGGACCGAGGAGTCGGCACGGTCGTGGCGTTGCGACAACCGCAGGCACACGACGTACTGGGTGAGGCGCTGGCCGCAACTCGGTGGTTCCGCAGGTCAGTCCCTCCCGCAACTCGTGGCCGCGCTCACCGCGGTTCCGGCACTGGCCACCACGTTCAGCCTGGCACTGCGGCGGGATGACCGCAGGGAAGTGTCGCTGTGTGGGCACTTGCGCGTGACGGGGCGCGGCGACGCCGAACTCGTCGCCGCACGACGCGCGTTGGAGCACACCGCGCGGCAGGCGAGGGTCGGCCTCGTGCGGCTCGACCGTGAACAGCTGCCCGGAACTCTCGCCACTCTGCCGCTCGGGGGCACGCGCTGATGACCGCACCTGCACCTGCACCGTCCGCGCGGTCCGGGGAACCCGAGCCTTCGACGGCGGCTCGCGCCCGGCAGCGGATTCGTTCGGGGTTCGGCCTGATCGGGCCGCGGCATCCCCGGCATGCGCTTCCCCTGGAGTCGTTGCCCGAACTCGACCTCCCCATCGGGGACGACGGCGTGGTCATAGGCGTCGACGCCGACGGCAGCCCCGCCGTGCTCGGCGTCAACCGGCCCACTCCGTACGACATGGTCTTCATCGGCGGGCTGTGGACGGCGCAGGTCATCGCGTTGCGAGCGGCCGCGACCGGGGCGCGGGTTGCGGTCGAGACCGGGCGGGCCGGGGCGTGGGCGCAGCTGGTGCAGGCGCTCGGGGTCGGGCAGAGCGGGATGGCCGTGCATGACGTGGGGCGGGTGCCACCGCAGGGGGCGTCCGCGGGGAGTCCGGTGCTCGTCGTGCGGGACTGCGGAATGCGGCCGCCCCGGGGGCGGGTCGCGTCCGCGCCCTGGCAGTCCGTGCTGACGGTGCTGCCCTATCTGAGTCCCGTCGCACCCCGGCTCGTGCGGCAGGCTCGGCTGGTGGGCGTGCAGCGGGTGTCGCCGGACGAAGCGGCACAGATCGGGCGGCTGCTGGGGCTGCCGGGTGCGGATGTGGAGTCGCTGCCGACACTGGCGGACGGTGTGACGCTGTGGTGTGCCGATCGGGACCGGCAGTACGTGATGACGCAGGCCACCGATGCCGAGACCGGATTGTTGGGTACCGCCCGGCGGATGGACTGACCGCGCGGGGCATCGGGCAATTCGGGGTGCGGTGTCGAGTGTTGGGTGATTTGTCTGTCACGGTTTGATGTACGCGGATCGCTCCTGGGTGGGGCGTGACGCAATGGACAGTGTTGGTGGGGTGGACTGCCCTGCCGTGCTCGTGGTTTTGGTGATTAGGCTGGGACTGGGCGCGACGCCAGAACCCTTGAGCGGTTCGGGCGCGTCCTCAACGGGGAGAGCCACGCGGATCGGACGACAGGAACGGTCGCCCCCCACCACGGCACGAGGGTGCTCGACCACACCAGGAGGCATTGTGAGCAGCGATCGGGACGAGATCCGCGGGGGCTGGGACTCACCCGTCGATGATCAGTCCGACGCGGAGTCCGCCTCCGAGACGACGGGCGAGTTCACCATCGACTACGCACCGCCCGCCTGGTACACGCAGAACGCTTCCGGCAGCGCGGGCGAGACGCCTTCGGCGCCGCCTGTTTCTACGCCGCCTGTTTCCGCGCCGTCGGCCTCTGCTCCGCCTGCTGTCGCTCCCCCGGCCGCCGATCCGTCGGTCTCCGAACCGCCGGCTCCGGCTCCGGCCGCGCCTGTGCCGCCCGCCGTTCCGTCCTTCTCCGCGCCGCCGGCTCCGCCCGCGCCGATGACTCCCCCTTCGGGCGCTGTCCCCAGCGTGGTGCCGAAGCTGCCCGTCGGCAGTGGGTTCCAGCCCGCGGCTCCCGAGGTGGCTTCCGATGACGTGGAGCAGTCCGGGGAGCCGGAGACGCCTGAGGTGCCTGAGGCGTCCGAGGCTTCTGTGGGCTCCGTCGTTCCGCCTGTGAGTTCCAGCGGGGGTGTCTCCGACTGGAGTGGCGCCCTCGCCGGGCCCGCCGCCTCCGTGCATGTGACCGGTGTCGTGCCCAAGGGGGAGGTCGACGCCCTGGTCGAGGCCAAGGAGGAGGAGGCCAAGGCCGAGGAGGTCTCTCCTGAGGAGGTCTCGGTCGAGGAGGCCGAAGCCGACGAGGTCTCTGCTGAGGCTGCCGAGGATGTTGAAGTCGAGGCTCCTGCGGTCGCGGCGCCGGTTCCGGGTGAGCCTGTTCTTCCGCCTGCTCCTGTTGCTCCGCCCGCCCCTGTTCTTCCGCCTGCTCCCGTCGTTGAGCCCGCGCCCGCACCCGCTCCTGTGGTCGAGCCCGTTGTCCAGGGGTTCGACAGTGGTGATCTTGAGAGCGGCGCCACCATGCGGTTCTCGCCCCGTGCTCTGAAGCAGGAGATCGAGGAGCGGGCCGCTGCCGCGGAGGCCGAGGCCCAGGCCCAGAGCGAGGGCGCTGCCCCTGAGGCCCCTGAGGCCCCGGATGCCCCGGATGCCCCGGACACCTCGGATGTCCCGGATGCTTCTGAGAGCGCCGCGGTGGACGAGGCTCCTGTGGTTGCCGAGGCCGAGCCTGTTGTCGCCGATGACGTCAGCGGCTCCGCCGGTGCGGACGCGGACGACGTGGACGCGGGCTCCGCGTCCGTTCCCGAGGACGCCGTTCCGCAGGACGCGGTGCCTGCCTCGTGGACTCCGCCGCCCGCGCCCGCGCAGGACGGGCTTCCGCCCCTGCCGCCGGCCTTCCAGCCCGCCGCTCCGCCCGCCGCGCCGCAGTGGCCCGCGCACACGCAGGCACCGCCTCCCGCGCAGCCCGTGCAGCCCGCGCCGGAGCCCGTACAGGCGCAGAACCCGCCGCCGGCACCCGCGCCCGCCCCGGCTCCTGCCCCCTTCCCCGCGCCCGCCCAGCCGCAGGCCCCGCAGCCCGCGCCCGGCGCGTGGCCCGCGAACGGCGCTCCTGGCGCGCCTCAGGGGAGTTACGGGTTCCCGCAGCCGACGCCTCCGCAGAGCGCCGCGCCCGCCCCCGCCCCCGCCCCTGCTCCGGCTCCGGCTCCGGCTCCGGCTCCGGCTCCGGCTCCGGTCAATCCGCAGGGCAGCTATGGGTTCCCCCAGCCCACTCCCCCGCAGAACACTCCGCCCGCTCCTGCGCCCGCCGCTCCCAACTCTCCTGTGCAGCCCGGTGGTTACGGGTTCCCGCAGCCGCCCATGCAGCAGGGGCAGCCGGGGCAGCAGCCCATTCCGGCTCAGCAGCAGGCACCGCAGGCGCCCCAGCCGCCGGCTCCGCAGCCTCAGCCGCCCGTACAGCAGCAGGCGCCCCAGCCCCTGCCGCCGCAGGCCGGGCAGCCGCCCGTCGATCCCCGTACCGGTGCCGCCTGGCCGCAGGCCGTGCAGCACGATCAGCGGGAGCGGACCAACCCCGGGGCTCCGCTCGGGTACACCGCCGCCGTGGAGCTGTCCTCCGACCGGCTGCTGCGCAACGCCAAGTCGAAGGCCAAGAGCAGCCGTCCCGTCGGCGGCGGTTCGCGGTTCAAGCTCGGCGGCAAGAAGGAAGAGGCCGAGCGGCAGCGGAAGTTGGAGCTGATCCGTACGCCGGTGCTGTCCTGCTACCGGATCGCGGTCATCAGCCTCAAGGGCGGCGTGGGCAAGACGACGACCACCACCGCGCTGGGGTCGACGCTCGCCACCGAGCGGCAGGACAAGATCCTCGCGATCGACGCCAACCCCGACGCCGGTACGCTCGGCCGTCGTGTGCGGCGCGAAACCGGGGCCACCATCCGTGACCTCGTCCAGGCGATCCCGTACATCAACTCGTACATGGACATCCGGCGGTTCACCTCGCAGGCGCCGTCCGGCCTGGAGATCATCGCCAACGACGTCGACCCGGCCGTCTCGACGACGTTCAACGACGAGGACTACCGGCGCGCGATCGACGTGCTCGGGAAGCAGTACCCGATCATCCTGACCGACTCCGGTACGGGGCTGCTCTACAGCGCCATGCGCGGGGTGCTCGACCTCGCCGACCAGCTGATCATCATCTCGACGCCGTCCGTGGACGGGGCGAGCAGTGCGTCGACGACGCTGGACTGGCTGTCCGCGCACGGGTACGCGGACCTCGTGTCGCGCTCCATCACCGTCATCTCCGGAGTGCGCGAGACCGGGAAGATGATCAAGGTCGATGACATCGTGTCGCACTTCGAGACGCGGTGCCGGGGTGTTGTGGTGGTGCCGTTCGACGAGCATCTCGCCGCGGGCGCCGAGGTCGATCTCGACATGATGCGGCCGAAGGTGCGGGAGGCGTACTTCAATCTTTCGGCGCTGGTGGCCGAGGACTTCGTGCGGGCTCAGCAGCAGCAGGGGCTGTGGACGTCGGACGGGAATCCGCCGCCGCACATGGCTCCGCCGATGCCGGGGCAGGGGGCGCCGGGTGCGCAGGGGTGGGCTCCTCAGGGTGGGCAGGTTCCGGCCCAGCCGCATGGTGGGCAGCCGCCTGTGCCGCCTCAGCCCCAGCCTCAGCCCCAGCCGGGGCAGCCTCTTCCGTACGCGCCTCAGCAGCCGCAGCCCGGGCAGCAGGCGTATCCCGGGCAGCAGGCGCCGGGGCAGCCGTACCCTCAGCAGCCGGGGGCTCCGCAGGGGTGGCAGGCGGCGCCTCCGCAGCAGCAGGCTCCGTTGCCTCAGCCTCACCCTCAGGCGCAGCCGCCTCAGCAGGAGCAGGCGCAGGACGGGCAGCAGGTGCCGCCGCCCGTGCAGCCCGGGGCGCCGTTCCAGCCGGGGGCGCCGTTCCAGGCGCCGCCGCCCCCGCCGCAGCAGTAGCCGCCGTCCGATCGTCAGTGGGCCCGCACCGTTCCTCGGTGCGGGCCCACCGCCGTTTCCGCCCCCGTTCCCCGCACCCGGCACCTTCGGGCTGTGCCCACCCGTTCCGCCGTGCGGAACGCCTGCCCACAGCGGGGACGGGGACGCCCCCTCACCAGCCCCTCCCCCCACCGTCACCCCCTCACCAGGCATGCGTCAGTGGTCTTGACCAATGCGGATGAAATCCCGGTCAACTCGTTATTTCCGCAGGCCACATGGGGTTCACCTGCCGTTGACGCGCGCAGACTGGCGCTGGTAGACACACACATCAACCAGCTGACGTTCCTTGATCACACAACGTGAAGCCAACGTGGAACCTACGTGCAACCAGCCATCCCTGCGCGAGCGATGACGCGAGGTCACCGACCCATGGACACACAAGATCAGCACGGCAGATCAGCAGTACCGAAGACAGCGGCACCGCACCGCACCCGCGGCCGCCTGAGGCTCGTGCTCGCCGGTGGCGCCGCCGCGTTCACCCTTACGGCCGGTCTCGCGACACCGCTCAATCCGGCTCCGCAGCGGGCCGAGGCCAAGGCCGACGACGGCAAGAAGGTGCTCACCGTCGCCGTCGCGCAGAGCGTCGACTCGCTCAGTCCCTTCCTCGCCCAGCGGCTGCTGAGCACCAGCATCCACCGGCTGACGTACGAGTACCTGACGAACTACGACGCCAAGGACAACAAGGCGATCGCCGGGTTCGCCACGGACTGGAAGCCGTCCGCCGACAAGCTGACCTGGACGTACACCATCCGGGACGACTCGAAGTGGTCGGACGGGAAGAAGGCGACCGCCGAGGACGCGGCCTGGACGTTCAACAAGGTGATGTCCAAGGAGGGCACCGCCACCGCGAACTCCAACTTCGTCACCAACTTCAAGAAGGTGACCGCGCCCAGCCCCACCAAGCTCGTCATCGAGCTGAAGAAGCCGCAGGCGACCATGGCCGCCCTCGACGTGCCGATCGTCCCCAAGCACGTCTGGGAGAAGGTCGACGACATCTCGAAGTTCAACAACGACAAGGACTTCCCCGTCGTCGGCAACGGTCCGTTCATCCTGACGGACTACAAGGTCGACCAGTACGTACGGCTGAAGGCGAACAAGGACTTCTGGCGCGGGGCGCCCAAGTTCGACGAGCTGGTCTTCAAGACGTACAAGGACCAGGACGCCGCCGTCTCCGCCCTGCGCAAGGGTGAGGTCTCCTTCGTCGCCGGGCAGCCCGCACTCACTCCCGCGCAGGCCCAGTCCCTGAAGAACGAGGAGAACATCAAGGTCAACGAGGGGCCGGGGCGGCGCTTCTTCGCGCTCGCCACCAACCCGGGCGCCAAGACCCTGGACGGCGAGAAGTTCGGCGACGGCAACCCGGCCCTGCTGGACAAGAAGGTCCGCCAGGCGCTCTTCCTCTCCGTGGACCGCAGGACGATCGTCGACAAGGTCTTCCAGGGGCAGGCCGTCGAGGGCGCCGGGTACATTCCGCCGCGCTTCTCCGAGTACGCCTGGAAGCCCTCGGCCGACCAGGAGATGACGTACGACCCGAAGAAGGCCGCGCGGCTCCTCGACGAGGCCGGGTACAAGAAGAACGGCGACGGCGAGCGCGTCGGCAAGGACGGCAAGCCGCTGAACTTCCGGATCCTGTGCCACGCCACCGACCCCAATGACAAGGCGGTCGGGAAGTATCTGAAGGAGTGGTGGGGCGACCTCGGCATCGGGCTGAAGGTCAACTGCCTCGACGACGTGTCCGTGCCCTGGTACGCGGGCGAGTACGACCTCGCCTTCGACGGCTGGTCCGTCAACCCGGACCCGGACTTCGTCCTCGGCATCCACACCTGCGCCGCGCTGCCGAAGAAGGCCAAGGAGAGCGCCGCCACCGACAACTTCATCTGCGACAAGAAGTACGACGACCTGTACGACAAGCAGCTCGCCGAGTACGACCCGGCCAAGCGCGCCGACATCGTCAAGCAGATGGAGTCGTGGCTGTACGACTCGGGGTACATGAACGTCCTCGCGTATCCGAACGCCGTCGAGGCCTACCGCACCGACCAGATCAAGTCCATCACCACCATGCCGACGGCCGCGGGCAACATCTACGGCCAGGACGGATATTGGAGCTGGTGGTCGGCCGTTCCCGCGGATGGGAAGAGTTCCTCCAAGGACGACAGCTCGACCGGTGTCATCATCGGTATCGCCGCTGCCGCGGTGGTGCTCGTGGGCAGCGGAGTCCTGTTCGCCCTGCGCCGCCGTTCGACCGCAGAGGACCGCGAGTAACGCATGACCGCTGACAGCAATCCCGCACTGCTCGACACCGAGGGCCCCCTGGGCTCCGGGGCCGACGGCGACCCGGCCACCGCCGGGGCGCCGTCGGCCCGCGGGCCGCGCGCCCGCAACACCCGCGCCTATCTCCTCTATGTGCTGGGCAAGCTCGGCGGCGCGGTCGTGTCGCTGTTCGCCGTGCTCGTCACCAGCTTCTTCCTGTTCCGGCTGATCCCCGGCGACCCGGTCAAGCAGATGACGGGCGGCAAGCGCGTCTCGGCCGAGCAACTGGCCGCCATGCGCAAGGAGTTCGGCCTCGACAAGCCGGTCATGGCCCAGTTCTGGGACTACACCGGCAATGTGCTGAGCGGTGACTTCGGCACGTCGTACCAGTTCCACGCCCCCGTGATGGAGAAGATCACCGGGGCGCTGCCGGCGACGCTGCTGCTCACCGGAACGGCGTACGTCCTCTACACCCTCATCGGCATCTGGCTGGGCACGCGCACGGCCTGGCGCAACGGAAAGCTCGGCGACCGCTTCCACACCGGGCTCGCCCTGACGCTGTACTCCGTGCCGTCGTTCTGGCTCGGCCTGCTGCTCATCATCACCTTCGCGGTGGGGATCGGGCCGATTCCCGGGATGTTCCCGACGGGTGGTCTGGAGTCGGGCGGCGAGACGGGGATCGCCTACGTCCTCGACGTCGCGCACCACATGGTGCTGCCCGTCGTCACGCTGGTCGCGGTCGGGTACGCGCAGACCCTGCTCGTCATGCGGTCCTCGCTGCTGGACGAGATGGGCAGCGACTATCTGACGACCGCGCGCGCCAAGGGGCTCCGCGACGACCTCGTACGCCGTCGGCACGCGGTGCCGAACGCCATGCTGCCGACCGTCACCCTGATGTTCGTGAATCTCGGCACGGTGGTGGCGGGCGCGATCCTCGTCGAGACCGTGTTCTCCTGGCCGGGGCTCGGCGGGCTCTTCTACCAGGCGCTGAGCGTGCCCGACCTGCCGCTGGTGCAGGGGCTGTTCTTCGTCTTCTCCACCGCGGTGATCCTGATGAACACCCTGGCCGACGTGATCTATCCGCTGCTCGATCCCCGGGTGGGCCGATGACGACCGAATCCGCACCGACCACCCCGGCGGCGCCCGCCGCCAAGAGCGCGCGGTCGCTCGCCTGGACCCGCCGCCGCCATTCCGCGGCCCGCTTCTGGCGGGAGTACCGCACCCACAGGGCCGGGCTCTTCGGCCTCGCCGCGCTCGTCCTGATCGCCCTGGCCGCGATCTTCGCGCCGCTGCTGGTGGGCTCCGACGCGCAGAGCGTGACCGACGCGCCGGGCAAGCCGATGGAGTCGCCGAGCGGCGAGTTCCCGCTGGGCACCGACCAGTTCGGGCGCGATCTGCTGGGCCTGCTGGTGTGGGGCGCGCGCATCTCGCTGTCCGTGGGGCTGCTCGCGGCCGTCCTCTCGGTGGCCATCGGCACGCTCGTGGGCATCACGGCCGGTCACTTCAAGGGCTGGTACGCGACCGTCATCATGCGGGTCACCGACTGGTTCCTGGTGATGCCGACGCTGGTGCTCGCCATCGCGCTGGCGTCCGTGATGTCCCGCTCGATCTGGACGATCATCCTGGCGATCGGCGTGACGACCTGGCCGACGACGGCCCGTCTGGTGCGCGCGCAGACCCTCGCGGTGGAGTCGCGCCCGTACATCGAGCGCGCGCAGGCCCTCGGTGGCGGCCACGGCCACATCATGACCCGGCACGTGCTGCCGAACGTCATGCCGCTCGTCCTCGCGCAGACCACGCTCGTGATCTCCGGGGCCATCCTCACCGAGGCGACGCTCGCGTTCCTCGGCCTCGGCGACCCGACGAGCGTCTCGTGGGGCGGCCTGCTCCAGGACGCGCGCGAGGCGGGCGCGGTCAGCGCCGGGCACTGGTGGTACCTCGCCCCGCCCGGTCTCGCCATCGCCGTCGTCGCGCTCGCGTTCACGCTGTGCGGGCGCGCCGTGGAATCCGTGCTCAACCCCAGGCTGGGGGCCTCCCGTTGACCGACATGACCAAGGCGAACGACGCGCGTCTCCTCGACGTCAGAAACCTCGAAGTGACGTACGCGAACGGCGCCGCCGCCGTGCGCGGCGTGAACCTCTCCGTCGACGCCGGGCAGAAGCTCGGCGTCGCCGGCGAGTCGGGCTGCGGCAAGTCCACGCTGGCCCTGGCGCTGCTGCGGCTGCTGCCCGCGGGCACGAAGGTGAGCGGCGAGATCCTGCTCGACGGCGAGGACGTCCTCACCATGAAGTGGGGTCGGGTCCGGGCGGTGCGCTGGGCGGGCGCGTCGATCGTCTTCCAGGGCGCGATGCACTCCCTGAACGCCGTGCACCGCATCGGCGACCAGATCGCCGAGCCGATCCTCCTGCACAAGAAGGCGACGCCGACGGGCGCGAAGAAGAAGGTCGGCGAGCTCCTCGAACACGTGGGGCTGCCCGCCGCCCGCGCGGACGCGTATCCGCACGAGCTGTCCGGCGGCCAGCGCCAGCGCGTGATGATCGCGATGGCGCTCGCCTGCGACCCGCGCCTGATCGTCGCCGACGAGCCGACCACCGCGCTGGACGTGATGATCCAGGCCCAGATCCTGCGCCTGATCGAGCAGCTGGTGGCCGAGCAGGACCTCGGCCTGATGATGATCAGCCATGACCTGGCGGTGCTCTCCGACACCTGCGACCGGCTCGCGGTGATGTACGCGGGCCGCGTCGTCGAGGAGGGCCCGGCCGCCGAGGTGTACGAGAACGCCCGGCACCCCTACGGCAAGGCCCTGTCGGCGGCCTTCCCGCGGATCGGCGACGCGGCGTCGCGGTTCGCCCCGCGCGGGCTGCCCGGCGACCCGCCCGACCCGGCCGCGCTCCCCGCGGGCTGCACCTTCCACCCGCGCTGCCCGGTCGTCCTCGACTCCTGCGCCACGGAGGACCAGGCCCTGCGGGACGCGGGCCCGCACCACCGCGCGGCGTGCGTCCACGCGGGCGCGCAGCTTCCGGCGCAGCCCACGGCGGCCTCGGCGGCGGAGAGCACATCGTGAACCAGAGCGCCCTGACGAGGAGCCGCGCATGACCACCGAGACCCCGGGCGGCCCCCTGCTGTCGGCCGCCGACCTGCACATCGCCTTCCCCGGCCGCCGCGGCGCCCCGACCGCGCGGGCGGTGGACGGCGTCGACCTCGACATCCAGGCGGGCGAGATCGTCGCCCTGGTCGGGGAGTCGGGGTGCGGCAAGACGACACTGGCCCGTTCGCTGCTCGGCCTGGTGCCGCCGACATCGGGCAAGGTGACGTTCGGCGGACAGCCGCTCGACTACGCGAGCCGCGCCCTCAAGGCGTACCGCAAGCGCGTCCAGCTGGTCCTCCAGGACCCCAGCGGGTCCCTGAACCCCCGGCACACGGTGTACGACGCCGTGGCCGAGGGGCTCCGCATCCACGGGTACGCGGGCGACGAGCGGGCGGCGGTCGCCGAGGCCCTCTCGCGGGCCGGTCTGCGCCCGCCGGAGCGGTTCTTCCTGCGCTACCCGCACGAGCTGTCGGGCGGGCAGCGCCAGCGCGTCGTCATCGCGGGCGCGCTGGTCCTGGAGCCGGAACTCATCGTCGCCGACGAGCCGGTGGCGTCCCTCGACGCGTCCGTGCGCGGCGAGATCCTCGCGCTGCTGCTGCGCCTGCGCGACGAACTCGGCCTTTCCGCGCTGGTGGTGACGCACGATCTGGGCCTGGCCTGGAACATCGCGGACCGCGTGGCGGTGATGTACCTGGGGCGGATCGTGGAGACCGGCACGGTGGAGGAGGTGCTGACGGCACCTCAGCACCCTTATACGCAGGCCCTGCTGTCGGTCCTGCCGGAGGCGCCGGGTGCCCCCGTGGTCCTCACGGGTGAGCCGCCGGACCCCTCACGCATTCCGGGTGGCTGTCGCTTCCACGCGCGATGCCAGGTGCTTGCCTCCGGCGAGGCGGAGCGAGCGGGAGTGGCGGAGCGGTGCCGGGGCGAGGACCTGGCGGTCCTCTCGGGCGGCAGCGAGACACAGGTCGCCTGCCACTGGGCGGCGGCGCGTTAGCGTCTGCCGGGGCCAGTGCTTCGGCGACTGCGGGCACATCGTGGTTGCTCGCGCAGTTCCCCGTGCCCCTGACGGGGCGCCGCCCCCACCGGCGCCTACGCCTCGGCCGCCTCGACCAGTTCCCGCGCCTTCTTCACGTCGTCCGCCATCGCGACGAGCAGCGCGTCGATGGAGTCGAACTTCGCCATGCCCCGCACGAAGGCGAGGAAGTCCACGGCCACGTGCAGGCCGTACAGGTCGAGGCCGACGCGGTCGATCGCGTACGCCTCGACGGTCCGCGCGGTCCCGTCGAACGTCGGGTTCGTGCCCACGGAGATCGCCGCGGGCATCGCCTCGCCCTCGACGTGCAGCCATCCGGCGTACACGCCGTCGGCGGGGATGGCGGTGTGCGGCAGGGTCTCCACGTTGGCGGTGGGGTAGCCGAGCTCGCGGCCGCGCTGGGCGCCGCGCACGACGACGCCCTCGACGCGGTGCGGGCGGCCGAGGATCTCCGCGGCGCCCGTCATGTCGCCCTCGGCGACCAGGCGCCGGGTCAGGGTCGAGGAGAAGGGCTCGCCGCCGCCGGCCTCGCCGCTGACGAAGAGGTCGATGACGTCGACCTCGTAGTCGTACGTACGGCCGAGCTCGGTCAGGAAGCCGACGTTGCCCGCGGCCTTGTGGCCGAAGCGGAAGTTGGGGCCCTCGACGACCACGCGGGCGTGCAGCTTGTCGACGAGGACCTTCACGACGAAGTCGGCGGGCGACAGCTTCGAGAACTCGCTGGTGAACGGCAGGATCAGCAGCGCGTCCACGCCGAGGTCGGCCATCAGCTCGGCGCGCCGGTGGTGCGGGGCGAGCAGCGGCGGGTGGCTGCCGGGGCGCACGACCTCGCTGGGGTGGGGGTCGAAGGTGACGACCACGGCGGGCACACCGAGCTCGCGCGCCCGCTCCACGGCACGCCCGATGATCAGCTGGTGACCGCGGTGCACACCGTCGTAGGAACCGATGGTGACGACGCTGCGCCCCCAGTCCTGGGGGATGTCCTCCAAGCCACGCCAGCGCTGCACTTCTTTGCTCCTCGCCGAACCCGTGTTTGTCACGTACGTCTGTACGTTCCCATTGCCGATAACGCAGGACTAAGACTGCCATGCCGACCCCTCCCCGCTCGCATCGGAGGGGGTGGCGGGGGTCACTCCCGGCTAGGCAGGGACCCGTACGCCGCCCGCGAGGTCGTCGATCGCGCGGCGGGCGCTCGGGCCGACCAGCGCGGCCCATTCGTGCGGCGCGGCGCCGAGCCAGCGGGCGAGGAGCGTGGCGAAGGCGGGCCGGGCGCGGGCCAGTTCGACCAGGCACCGGTCGAAGCGGGACGCGCCCTCCGGAGTGCGCACGAACAGCAGTCCGACGCGGTGCACGCGCGCACGGGCCCGGGCCTCCCCGCACCCTGTGTCCCCGCGCTCCGTGTTCCGGCACCCCGTCCCCTCGCACCCCGCGTCCCCGCACTCCCCCGCGCCGCCCGCCACCGAGCGCAGCACGCTCTCCAGGACGGCGCAGTCCCTCTCCTGGCTGAGCAGCACGTCCAGCAGCTCGGCCCGCAGGTCGCGGGAGGCGGGGGTGCCGGGCACGGCGAGCACGGGGGCCAGGGCCTCCCGTACCCGCGCGGGGCGGCTGTGCAGCAGCGCGGCCACCAGTGGGTAGAGGACGGCGCGCACGCCGGGCCCCTGTTCGAGGCGCCGGTCGATGGACGCGGCCGCGGGTCCCGCCGCTTCGGGGCGGGCCTCCACCAGGTCGTGCACGAGCGTGGCCACGCGGCGGGCGAGGGCGGGCGTGGGCACGTCGGTGAGGCCGCACAGGATGTCGTCGAGGACCGGGCCCGGCGCGTGCAGCCGGGCCCGGAAGGCGTCGAGGACCGGGTCGGGGTGGGTGCTCAGGGCGGCGGCCAGCGCGCCCGCGGGCAGCTGCGGGTCGCAGGCGGCGAAGCGGTCGAGGGCCTGCGGCAGGTGGCGGGAGCGGGTCCACGGGTCGCGGACGAGGACGGCGAGCGCGGCGCCGTGCAGGGCCTCGTCGGCGGGGCGGGCGAGCAGGGTCAGAGCGGCCCGGCGCAGGAGCGCGCGGTCGGCGTCCGCGCTGGTGTGCGGGGCGGCGAGCGGACCGTACGCGGCGGCGGCCACGCGGCGCCCGGGGCGCTCGTCGTGGGCCCAGCGGTCGACGGCGCGGCAGACGGCGGCGGGCTCCTCCTCGGCGAGGGCGGCGAGCAGCTCGTCGGCGCAGGGGTGGGCGCAGTCGACCAGCGCCTCGGTGAGGTCGTCGATGGCGCGGTGCCGGTGGGTGTGGAGCAGCGCCTGCGCGGCGGAGGCGACGGTGGCGTCGGGCGCGGCGGCCAGCGGCCGCTCGTCGGTGAACCAGCGGGCCAGGCGCGGCTGTACGCCCGCGGGGTCGGCGGCGAGCAGCTCGGCGACGGCGTCCAGGCAGCGGCCCGGGTCCCCCGGCGGTCCGTCGTGCACGACGAGCCGCCGCAGCAGCGCGAACCGCTCGCTCTCGCCCAGGGGCAGCCGCAGCCAGAATCCGGTGCCGAACTCCCCGCGCTCGGCCAGCGGTTCGAGCACCGCGAGGTAGGGGGACGCGTCCGGCACGCGCAGCAGGACCTCCGCGAACAGCTGCCGGGCCCACCACTCGGCGTCGCCCGGCCCGCCCGAACGGCCGCGCTCCCCCGGCGCGGTCGCGCCCTGGACCAGCGTGTCCGCCAGCTCGCCCAGGCGTGCGGCCAGCTCGGCGGCGCCCCACTGCCGCCCCAGGGACAGCAGCGCCTGGACGACCGGGCCGATCCGGTGGCGCGGCACCGGCAGGGGGCGCGCGGCCCGCGGGGCCGGCCTGCGGCGGCGCTGCTCGGGGACGGCGGGGTCGCGGGCCGCGTCACGGTGGCGCAGGACCAGGGTGGCCAGCGCCCCGTCCACGTCCAGATGCATCCCCTGGATCCAGTCGGCCAGCTCCTCGTGCGCGAAGCGGTAGCCGGGACCGGCCGGTACCAGCAGCCCCTCGGTGAGCACGGCCGACGCCCATCCCGTGCAGCCGTGGAACTCCGTGCCGCTCGTCCTGCCCGACAGCGCGCCCCACGGGAACACCGCCTCGAAGGAGGCCCGGTCCAGCTCCCCCTGTCCGGGGCCCAGGCACCGCCGCGCCGCCTCGTGGACCTGCCCGGACACGCGCGCCGCGAGGCGTCGCACCGCGCTGCCGCGCAGGCCGTTCGCCGCCGCGAGGCGCACCGCGACCCGCAGGCACATCAGGTCCAGATACGCGGCGAAGACCTCCTCGCGGCGCGGGGTGCCCGGCGGCGGCGCGTCGGGGCGGGCGGCCCGCACCTCGCCGAGGAGGCGCAGCGCCAGCGGATGCCGGGCGTCGGCGGCCGCGAGGGCGCCGTCGGGGATGTCGTACCGCGCGCGGGCCCGGCGGGCCTGCGGCTCCGGCAGATCGTCCAGGCGTACGTGACCGGGGAGCCCCGACCCGGTGTCCGGCCCGTGCAGCGACGCCGCGTCGAAGTAGGCCCCGGCCTGTTCCCAGTACTCGCCCCGGCAGGCCACGACGAGCCGCGTCCCCGTCCGGCCCAGCCACTGGTCGGTGCCGAGGCTCCACTCCGCGAGGCGGTGGGCGAGCACGGGCGGCATCTCCTCGGGCCCGTCGAGCAGCACCAGCAGCGGACGCCCCGCCGCCCGCACGAGCCGTGCCACCCGGTCGGCCGAGATGTCGCCGAGGTCCCCGCCCTCCGGCGCCTCCCGCGAGGCGGCCAGGATCCGTCCCGCCCGGTCGAGCGCCCGCTCCACCGCGTCGGCCACGGACGTGTCGGTGGCCCGGAGGTCGGCGCCGCGCAGCCACAGCGTGGGCGCGGGCCCGGCCCCCTTGGCCCGGCGCGCGGCGAGCGCGGCCAGTTCCGTCGTCCGTCCCGTGCCGGGGTCGCCGACCAGGGCGAGCACGCGTGCGGAGCCGTCCGCGAAGGCGGTGAACTCCCGTGTCGTATCGGGCCGTTCGACCGGTTCGCACGGTCCGGGGCGCGGTCCGTCGGACCCCGCGGAGACGGCGGTCAGGTGCAGCGCGCCCGCGAGGTTGAGGTCCTCGCCGTACGCGGGAACGGTCGCGGCGTTGTGTACGAGCAGCTCGGCGAGAGGGCCGTCCGGGTCGGCGGCGGCCGCGTCCCGCAGGGAGACGGCATAGCCGGCGGGGCGGTGCGTGAAGGGGGACTCGTCGGCCGGTGCGGCGGCGGTCGGCTGGGGCAGCAGGGCGGTGCCGAGGACGGCGAGGACGGCGCCGGAGGCGGCGTCCACGACCGGTCCGCCCGCCGCGCCGCCGCCCAGCCGCAGCGCGTCGGCGCCCTCGGTGCCGATCGCCAGCTCCAGCGCGGAGCCGACCAGATGGAAGCGGTCCGTCGCCGTGTACGTCACCTCGGAACAGCCGAGGACGCGTGCCTCGCGCCAGCCGCGCGCGGCGATCCGCACATAGGTGCCGGTCTCCACCGTGTCCCGCACGGTGACGGGCAGGGGCCGCAGCTCCAGGCCCTCGGTGCGCACGAGCGCGAGATCGGTGTCGGGCAGCGGCACGACGGCGTCGGCGGGCACCACGCAGGTCCGCTCGCCCGGCGCGTGCAGGACGACCCTGGCCAGGCCGTCGACCGCCTCGTGACTGGTGAGGACCGTGCCCTGCTCGTCGACCGCGAAGCCCGTGCCGCGCGGGCGCCCCGCCAGATCGCACAACCGCACGAGGGCCCGGTCGAGTGCGTCGGGGCCGCCGTGCTCCCCCGTGTCCCCGGTGCCCCTGGCCCGCGGGCCCCGTCCCGCCATGCTCGAACCTCCCCGGCCTGCCCCGTCCCTTCGACCGTAGGTCGGCGGTGATCAGCGGGACAGAACGCGACGCGAACGCGCCCCCTTCCGCTCCCTCGGTTCACTCCGAGCGCCTGCCCGAAGGGGTGAATCGGCGCGGGGTGATGGATACACCTCTGAAGGGGGGATCGTGGAGCGGCGGATCGCAGCCCGCCGCTCCACGACGAAAGCGTCAGGCGAAGACGGCCAGGCTCTTGGCCTTGCCCCGCGACTCCTCCGCGAGGACCACGAAGGTGCCCTGCGGGTCGAAGACGGCGACGGCGCCCACGCCCGCGTACTCCTCGGGCATGTCGATCCGGACGCCGTTGAGCAGCAGCCGGGCGCGCTTGTCGTCCACGTCCCAGCGCGGGAAGGCGCGGCCCGCGGCCTCGGCCACGGGCATCACGGTCAGCTCCTCCTGGAGCTGGTCGAGCGTCTTGGCCGCGTCGAGCTTGTAGGGGCCGACGCGGGTGCGGCGCAGCGCGGTCAGGTGGCCGCCGACGCCGAGGTCCGCGCCGAGGTCGCGGGCGAGCGCCCTGATGTACGTACCCGAGGAGCAGACGACCGAGACGACCAGGTCGAGGACGGGCGTGCCGTCCTCGGCCACCGCGTCCCGCACGTCGTACACGGTGAACGCCGAGACCTTCACCGGCCGGGCCGGGATCTCGAAGTCCTCGCCCTTGCGGGCGCGCGCGTACGACCGCTTGCCGTCGATCTTGATGGCGCTGACCTTCGACGGCACCTGCATGATGTCGCCGGAGAGCTTGGCGATGCCCGCGTCGATCGCCTCACGGGTCACCTTCGAGGCGTCGGCGGACGAGGTGATCTCGCCCTCGGCGTCGTCGGTGATCGTGTTCTGGCCGAGGCGGATCGTGCCGAGATACTCCTTCTCGGTGAGCGCCAGATGGCCGAGGAGCTTGGTGGCGCGCTCCACGCCGAGCACGAGGACGCCCGTCGCCATGGGGTCGAGGGTGCCGGCGTGGCCCACGCGGCGGGTCTTGGCGATCCCCCGCATCTTGGCCACCACGTCGTGCGAAGTGAAGCCGGACGGCTTGTCGACGATGACAAGGCCGTCCGGCGTGGTACCGCTCTTGCTCATGCTGAGGCGTCGCCGTCCGTCTCGTCCTCGGGCTTCTTGTACGGGTCCGCCTCGCCCGCGAACTCGGCGCCCGCGGAGACCTCCCGCACCTTGGCGTCCGAGAGCCGTGCCTTGTCGAGCAGGTCCTCGATGGCCCGCGCGTTGTCCGGCAGGGCGTCCGCGACGAAGGCCAGGGTCGGGGTGAACTTCACGCCCGCGGCCTGGCCGACCGCCGACCGGAGCACGCCCTTGGCGCTCTCCAGGCCCGCGGCGGCGGCCGCGCGGTCCTCGTCGTCGCCGTAGACCGTGTAGAAGACCGTGGCCTCCCGCAGGTCGCCGGTCACCCGGGTGTCCGTGATGGTCACGTGCGTCCCGAGCCGCGGGTCCTTGATCCCGCGCTGCAGCTTCTGAGCAACCACCTCTCGAATGAGGTCCGCCAGCCTTTTCGCCCGCGCGTTGTCGGCCACTGGTCCGTCTCCCTTATCCCCGGGCATTCCCTGGGCTTGTCTTGCCTTGTTCAGTCGTCGTCGCCGTGCAGCCGTCGCCGGACCGACAACAGCTCCACTTCGGGCCGGGCGGCGACGAGGCGCTCGCACCGGTCCAGTACGTCCGTGAGATGGCCCGCGTCACCGGACACCGCCGCGAGGCCGATCTCGGCCCTCCGGTGCAGTTCCTGACCGCCGACCTCCGCCGCGCTCACCGCGTACTTGCGCTGGAGTTCGGCGACGATCGGACGGACGACGGAGCGTTTCTCCTTCAGCGAATGTACGTCGCCGAGGAGCAGATCGAAGGACAGAGTCCCCACATACATGTGTGTCCGGATGTCCCGCCGGTACGGGTTCGGTGCCCCGCCAACCGCTTGGCAGGGACACCAGAACCGTACACGGAACGGCCGGGGCCGATCGACGGGATTTCCCCCGTCGACCGGCCCCGACACAGACCACTCGGTCACGACCGCCGTGCGGCGGTCGATCAGCCGCGCGGCTTCTCGCGCATCTCGTACGTCGCGATGACGTCGTCGACCTTGATGTCGTTGAAGTTGCCGAGGTTGATACCGCCCTCGAAGCCTTCGCGGATCTCGGTGACGTCGTCCTTGAAGCGGCGCAGACCCTCGATGTTGAGGTTCTCCGCGATGACCTTGCCGTCGCGGAGCAGGCGGGCCTTGGTGTTGCGCTTGACCTCGCCGGAGCGGATGAGCACACCCGCGATGTTGCCGAGCTTGGACGAGCGGAAGACCTCGCGGATCTCCGCGGTGCCGAGCTCGACCTCCTCGTACTCCGGCTTGAGCATGCCCTTGAGGGCCGCCTCGATCTCCTCGATGGCCTGGTAGATCACCGAGTAGTAGCGGACGTCGACGCCCTCGCGCTCCGCCATCTGCGCGGCACGGCCGGCCGCGCGGACGTTGAAGCCGATGACGATGGCGTCGGAGCCCATCGCCAGGTCGATGTCCGACTCGGTGACCGCACCCACGCCGCGGTGCAGGACGCGGATGTCGACTTCTTCGCCGACGTCCAGCTGGAGCAGGGAGGACTCCAGGGCCTCGACGGAACCAGAAGCGTCACCCTTGATGATGAGGTTGAGCTGCTGGATCTCGCCGGCCTTGAGCACCTTGTCCAGGTCCTCGAGCGAGACACGGCGCACGCGCTTGGCGAACGCGGCGTTGCGCTCACGGGCGGCACGCTTCTCGGCGATCTGACGGGCCGTGCGGTCCTCGTCGACGACCAGGAAGTTGTCGCCGGCGCCCGGGACGTTGGTGAGACCGAGCACGAGGACGGGGGTCGAGGGACCCGCCTCCTCCACGTTCTCGCCCTTGTCGTCGAGCATCGCGCGGACGCGGCCGTAGGCGTCACCGGCGACCATCGTGTCGCCGACGCGGAGGGTACCGCGCTGGACGAGGACGGTCGCGACGGCGCCGCGGCCCTTGTCGAGGTGGGCCTCGATGGCAATACCCTGCGCGTCCTGCTCCGGGTTGGCCCGCAGGTCGAGCGAGGCGTCCGCGGTCAGGACCACGGCCTCGAGCAGCTGGTCGATGTTCTGACCCTGGCGCGCGGAGATGTCGACGAACATCGTGTCGCCGCCGTACTCCTCGGCCACCAGACCGAACTCGGTGAGCTGACCGCGCACCTTGGTCGGGTCGGCACCCTCGACGTCGATCTTGTTGACCGCGACCACGATCGGCACGTCGGCCGCCTTGGCGTGGTTGAGCGCCTCGATCGTCTGCGGCATCACACCGTCGTTGGCCGCGACCACGAGGATCGCGATGTCGGTGGACTTCGCACCACGGGCACGCATGGCGGTGAACGCCTCGTGACCGGGGGTGTCGATGAAGGTGATGGCACGCTCTTCGCCGTTCACCTCGGTCGCGACCTGGTAGGCACCGATGTGCTGGGTGATGCCACCGGCCTCGCCCGCGACGACGTTCGTCTTGCGGATCGCGTCGAGCAGTCGGGTCTTGCCGTGGTCGACGTGACCCATGACGGTGACGACCGGCGGACGGGACATGAGCGCCTCTTCGCCGCCCTCGTCCTCGCCGAACTCGATGTCGAAGGACTCGAGCAGCTCGCGGTCCTCCTCCTCGGGGCTGACGATCTGAACCGTGTAGTTCATCTCGTCGCCGAGGAGCTGCAGCGTCTCGTCGGAGACGGACTGCGTGGCCGTGACCATCTCGCCGAGGTTCATCATGACCGCGACGAGCGACGCCGGGTTGGCGTTGATCTTCTCCGCGAAGTCGGTGAGGGACGCACCGCGCGACAGGCGAACGGTCTCGCCGTTGCCGCGAGGCAGCATCACGCCGCCGACCGACGGGGCCTGCATGGCCTCGTACTCCTGGCGCCTCTGCCGCTTCGACTTGCGACCGCGACGCGCGGGACCGCCGGGACGGCCGAAGGCGCCCTGCGTGCCACCACGGCCACCCGGACCACCGGGACGGCCACCGAAGCCGGGACGACCGCCGAAGCCGCCGCCACCACCGGGACGACCGGCACCGCCGCCGCCACCGGGACCGCCGGGACGGCCGGCGAAGCCGCCGCCACCGCCACCGGGACGACCCGCGAAGCCGCCGCCACCGGGACGACCGCCGCCGCCACCCGGACGACCGCCGCCGCCGGGACCACGGCCACCGCCGGGGCCGCCGCCGGGACGCGGGCCCGCAGCGGGACGCTGCGGCATCATGCCCGGGTTCGGACGGTTGCCGCCGGGGCCGCCGCCGGGACGCGGAGCCTGCGGACGGGGCATGCCGCCCGGGGTCGGACGGGCGCCGCCCTGACCCTGCGGACGGGGAGCGCCGCCGGGACCGCCCTGGCCGCCCTGCGGGCGCGGGGCGCCACCGGGGCCGCCCTGGCCGCCGGGACGCGGGGCACCGCCCGGACGGGGCGCCTGCGGGCGCGCCATGCCGGTGGAGCCACCAGAGGTGAAGGGGTTGTTGCCCGGACGCGGACCCGCGGGACGGGCACCGCCGGGACGGGGAGCACCCTGGCCACCGGGGCGCGGGGCACCACCCTGACGGTCACCGCGACCGCCCTGGCCCTGACCACCCTGACCCTGGCCGGGGGCCGGACGGCCACCGGGCTTCGGGGCACCCGGACGAGCGCCCGGGCGGGGGGCCTGCGGCGCCGCGGGAGCGGCGGGCGCGGCCGGCGGAGCGGTGAACTCCGGGGCGGACGGCGCCGGGGAGGCCGGGGCCGGCTTCGGCGCGGGCGGCTTCGGGCCGGGCGTCGGGCGCGGGCCCGGGGTCGCCGGGGAGGCCGGAGCCGCGGGCTTCTCGGCCGCGGCGGGCTTGGGCGCAGGCTTCGGCGCGACCGGACCCGGTCGGGCGGCCTGCGCGGGAGAGGGCGCCGACGGGGTCGGCGGCTTGGGGGCGGCCTTGCGCGGCGCCCCGGGCTTGGCGGCGGACTTGCCGTTGCCACTGCCCTGCTGGAATGCGTCAGTCAGTTTGCGTACCACGGGCGCCTCGATCGTCGAGGACGCCGAACGTACGAATTCACCGAGTTCTTGGAGCTTGGCCATGACGACCTTGCTCTCCACGCCGAACTCCTTGGCGAGTTCGTATACCCGGACCTTAGCCACTTCGCTCCTTTTAGGTCCGGGTTACGCCGGACCGTCGCTACTTCATGGGCGTACTCATCGCGTACTCATCGAGTGCTCATCGCAATCTCGACCTACTTCCAACTCGCGAGGTACCAGGGCCGCACGGGGTTCCGTACGACCGCGTCTTACGGTGTTGCCTGCTGGGCAACTGTCTCGACAGCCCGGCGCAACGCCTCCGTGTCGAGCGGTCCCTGGGCACGGAAGGCCCGGGGGAACGCCCGGCGGCGGACCGCCAGGTCCAGACAGACCAGGGCGGGGTGTACATACGCACCCCGGCCGGGCAGCGTACCGCTTGGATCGGGGACGCAGGCGTCCTCCATCGCCACGATGCGCAGCAGATCGCTCTTGGCCGCTCGCTCCCGGCACCCCACACAGGTGCGCTCAGGGCGTGCGCGGGCATGCGTCCGGCCAGACACGCTTAAGTCTACCTCCCCGCACCGACCTCACCCCTTTGGGGCAAGAATCGAACGGCTACTCGCCACATACTGTCGTGATCCAAGCCATGACCGCCCGGAATTTATTCCCGGCGGCCACCGGCCCGGCGGACCCGCTACTGGTCGGCGGGCTGCTCGGTGTCGGGCCTGATGTCGATGCGCCAGCCGGTGAGCCGCGCGGCCAGGCGGGCGTTCTGCCCCTCCTTGCCGATCGCGAGCGACAGCTGGTAGTCCGGCACGGTCACCCGGGCCGAGCGGGCGGCGAGGTCGACGACCTCGACCTTGCTGACGCGGGCCGGGGAGAGCGCGTGGGCGACCATCTCGGCCGGGTCGTCGGACCAGTCGACGATGTCGATCTTCTCGCCGTTCAGCTCGCCCATGACGTTGCGCACACGGCTGCCCATCGGGCCGATGCAGGCGCCCTTGGCGTTCAGACCCGAGCGGGTCGAGCGGACCGCGATCTTGGTGCGGTGGCCGGCCTCGCGGGCGATGGCCGAGATCTCGACGGAACCGTCGGCGATCTCCGGGACCTCCAGCGCGAAGAGCTTCTTCACCAGGTTCGGGTGCGTGCGCGAGAGGGTCACCGACGGGCCGCGGACGCCCTTGGCCACCCGGACGACGTACGAACGAAGGCGCATCCCGTGCGGGTACTCCTCGCCGGGGACCTGCTCCTGCACCGGCAGGATGGCCTCCAGCTTGCCGATGTCGACCAGCACGTTCTTCGGGTCGCGGCCCTGCTGGACGACGCCCGTGACGATGTCGCCCTCGCGCCCGGCGTACTCGCCGAGGGTCGCGTCGTCCTCGGCGTCGCGCAGACGCTGCAGGATGACCTGCTTGGCCGTGGTCGCGGCGATGCGGCCGAAGTCGGACGGGGTGTCGTCGAACTCCTTGGGCTCCTGGCCCTCTTCGAGGTCCGCCGGGTCCTCCGTCGCCCACACCGTCACATGGCCGCTCTCGCGGTCCAGCTTCACGCGCGCGCGGCGGAAGCTGCCGTCGGTGCGGTGGTAGGCGATGAGGAGGGCCGACTCGATCGCCTCGACAAGCAGGTCGAAGGAGATCTCCTTCTCCCGGACCAGACCCCGCAGGGCACTCATGTCGATGTCCACGGCTACGCCTCCTCTTCCTTCTTGTCCTTGCGGTTGAACTCGACCTGCACGCGCGCCTTGTCGATCTCGTCGAAGGCGATGCGGCGGGTGGTGGGCTTGCGGCCCTTCACGCCGGGGACCTCCAGGTCGAGCCCCTCGTCGTCCACGGTGAGGATGCGGGCGATCAGCTCGCCGCCCTCGGTGAGCTGGAACTTGACCAGGCGGTCGACGGCGCGCACGAAGTGGCGGTGCTCGCTCAGGGCGCGCTCGGCGCCGGGCGAGCCGACCTCCAGGTCGTACTCCCCCTCGCCCATGGCGTCGGTCTCGTCGAGCTTCGCGGAGAGCGCCCGGCTCACGTCCGCGATCTGGTCCAGGTCCACGCCGTCCTCGGAGTCGATGACGACTCTCAGCACCCGCTTGCGTCCGACCGAGGCCACTTCGATCTCTTCGAGATCCAGGTCCTGGGAGGTCACGAGCGGTTCCAGTAGTTGCCGCAGCCTCTCGCTCTGGGTGGTGCTCATCCGGGTGACTCCTCGGCCGCGTGTGCTGTTGTGGGATCGTCGCGTGTCAGGTCAAAGGGTATCCGGTCCGAAGGGGTGTTGCCGCCCACCGGCGGGAGGACTCGGGCCCCGGCACCGAGCCGATCGCCGGGAGCGGGGCGGTCCGAAGGTACGGTGATCACCGGGCCCGCGCCCACCCGTTCTTCCCTTCCGTTCCTTTCTCGTTCACGCCTTTTGGCCTTCCTTCCGAGGATGTCTGCCGTGCCGCCGTATCTCACCACCCCGCGGTCCCGTCCGGGCCCGCGCCGAAGGAGTCTGCTCACCGGGGCCGCCGGCGTCACGTCGGCCGCGCTGCTCGCGGGCTGCACGGACGCCACCGACACCGACGAACGCCCCTCCGCGGCCCGGCGCCTGCGCGCCCGCGCCGCCAAGGACAGCAGGGTGCTCCTCGGGCGCTACGACGCGGTGCTCGCCGCGCATCCCTCGCTCGCCGGGCGGCTCGGGCCGCTGCGGGACGAGGTGCGGCGGCACGCGGAGGCGTTCGAGGACGACGGGGCTCCGGCCTCCCCCTCGGCGAAGCCGTCCGCTTCCGCCCCTGCCTCCGCCTCCGCGAAGCCCTCGCCCGCGCCGTCCGTGGCGTCCGACCCGAAGCGGGCCGTACGCGACCTGGCCAAGGCCGAGCGCGAGCTCGCCGACCGCAGGTCCGAGGCCCTGCTCGACGCCCCGGCCGAGCAGGCCAGGCTGCTCGCCTCGGTGGCCGCCGCGGGCGCTGCCCACGCCTATCTGCTGACGGAGGACGACAAGTGAGCCGCGCGATGGTCCCGAACGGCTCCTCCCGGGCCGCCGAGGACGAGGAGCTGAAGGCCGTGCAGGCCGCCCTGAGCGCCGAGCACGCGGCCGTGTACGGCTACGGCGTCGTCGGCGGCCGGATCGGCGAGGCGCGCCGGGCCGAGGCGCGCACGGCGTACGACGCGCACCGCGCCCGGCGCGACGAGTTGCAGCGCACCGTCCGTGACCTGGGCGGCGAGCCGCAGCCCGCCGACGCGGCCTACGCCCTGCCGTTCCCCGTGCCGGACTCCGCGGCGGCCGTGCGGCTCGCGGCGGAGCTGGAGGACCGGGTCGCGGGCGTCTACTCCGACCTCGTCCGCGCCGCCGCGGGCACCCGCCGGGGCAGCGCGGCCGCGGCCCTGCGCGAGGCCGCGGTCCGGGCGGCGCGGTGGCGGGGCGGGAGCGTAGCCTTCCCTGGGCTCGCCGAGCGGTCCGCCGCGTCCGGCTCGACGGCACCGGCGACCCCCAAGGCGTAACCGGGCCAGGACGTCCAGGAAGGGAACGACTCGCGCATGGCTTTCGAACCGCCCCAGCGCCTCGTCACGGCACTCGGCGAGACGGCGCAGGACGGCGACGACTGGCTGGAGAAGCTGCCCGAGGCAGCCGAACAGGCCGTCGCTCTACGCGAGTTGACCGTCGAACGGATGCACGTCCCCGGTGGCCGCAGCGGGCTCGTGCTGCTGGTGAAGCTGGCCGACGGCACACCCGCCGTGCTCAAGCTCGTGCCGCCCCGCTCGCGCCCCGGCAGCGAGCGGGCCGCGCTCGCGCACTGGGGCGGCCTCGGGGCCGTCCGGCTCCTCGACCCGGACGCCGCCGACGGGGCGGTGCTGCTCGAACGGCTGCACAGGGACGTCTCCGTGCGCTCGCTGCCCGAGGCCAAGGCGCTCCTGGAGGCCGCGGGGACGCTGCGGCGGCTGTGGGTCGAGCCGCCCGCCGGCCACCGCTTCGAGACCGTCGCCGAGCGGACGGGGCGCCAGGCCGAGGCCATGCGGGCCGCCGCCGACGCGGAGGTCGCGCCGCTGGTGGACGCGGCGCTGGCCGCCCGCGACGAACTGCTCGCCGCCGCGCCCGAGGCCCGGCTGCTGCACGGCACCTTCCGGCAGAGCAAGGTCCTCGCCGGGGACCGGCTGCCGTGGCTGGCCGTGGGGCCCGACCCCGTGGTGGGCGAGCCCGCCTTCGATCTGGCGCGGCTGGTCCGTGACCGGGTGGAGGACCTGATCGCCTCGCCCTCGGGCGCCTCGATCACGCGACGGCGTGTGAAGAAGCTCGCCGAGTCCCTGGAGGTGGACCAGGAACGGCTGCGGGGCTGGACCTTGTTCCGCGCGGTCGAGTCGGGGGTCCGGGCCCGGCGGGTCGGGCGCACGCAGGACGCGGAGCTGCTCCTGGAGTTCGCGGGCTGGCTGTAGCGGTACGCGAGAGGGCGCACCCCGTGCGGGGTGCGCCCTCTTTCGTGTGCGGGGGCCGTCAGGCGGTGAGGCGGGCGATCGCCTCGTCGACCGTGAGCTCCTCGCGCTCGCCGGTGCGGCGGTCCTTCAGCTCGACGACGCCGTCACCGGCGCGGCGTCCCGCGACCAGGATCTTCGGCACACCGATCAGCTCGGAGTCGGTGAACTTCACGCCCGGGGAGACGCCAGGACGGTCGTCGACCAGGACCCGGACACCGGCCGCGGCCAGCTTGTCCGAGACCTCCAGGGCCAGCTCGGTCTGCAGGGCCTTGCCCGCGGCGACGACGTGGACGTCGGCCGGGGCGATCTCCTCGGGCCAGATCAGGCCCTTGTCGTCGGCGTGCTGCTCGGCGAGCGCGGCGACGGCGCGCGAGACGCCGATGCCGTACGAGCCCATGGTCACGCGGACCGGCTTGCCCTGCTGCCCGAGCACGTCGAGCTGGAAGGCGTCGGCGTACTTGCGGCCGAGCTGGAAGATGTGGCCGATCTCGATGGCGCGGTCCAGCTTGAGGCCGGTGCCGCACTGGGGGCACGGGTCGCCCTCCTGGACGACGACGACGTCGACGTACGCGTCGACCTCGAAGTCGCGGCCCGCGACGACGTTCTTCGCGTGCACGCCGTCCTTGTTGGCGCCGGTGATCCAGGCGGTGCCGGGGGCGACGCGCGGGTCGGCGAGGTAGGTGACCTTCTCCAGGCCCTGCGGCCCGACGTAGCCGCGCACGAGGTCGTCGCGGCCCTCGAAGTCCTCGGCCGTGACCAGCTCGACGGCGGCCGGGGCGAAGTGGGCCTCGACCTTGTCCATGTCGACCTCGCGGTCTCCGGGGACGCCGACGGCGACGATCTCGCCGTCCACCTTCACCAGGAGGTTCTTGAGCGTCGCGGACGCCTCGACACCGAGGTGCGCGGCGAGCGTCTCGATGGTCGGGGTGTCGGGGGTGGGGATCTCCTCGGCGGCGGGCACACCGGCCGCGTCGACCGGCTTCAGGGCGTAGGAGACCGCCTCCGTGTTCGCCGCGTAGTCGCAGTTCGGGCAGTCGGCGAAGGTGTCCTCGCCGGCCGCGGCCGGGGCGAGGAACTCCTCCGACTTCGAGCCGCCCATGGCGCCGGCGGTGGCGGCGCAGATGCGGTAGTCGAGGCCGAGGCGGGCGAAGATCTTCTGGTACGCGGCGCGGTGCAGCGCGTACGACTGGGCGAGGCCCTCGTCCTCCAGGTCGAAGGAGTACGAGTCCTTCATCAGGAACTCGCGGCCGCGCAGGATGCCGGCGCGGGGGCGGGCCTCGTCGCGGTACTTGGTCTGGATCTGGTAGAGGATCACCGGCAGGTCCTTGTAGGACGTGCACTGGTCCTTGACCAGGAGGGTGAAGATCTCCTCGTGGGTGGGGCCGAGGAGGTAGTCGCCGCCCTTGCGGTCGTTGAGGCGGAAGAGCTCCGCGCCGTACTCGGTCCAGCGGCCGGTCGCCTCGTAGGGCTCCTTGGGCAGCAGGGCGGGCAGCGAGACCTCCTGGGCGCCCATGGCGTCCATCTCCTCGCGGACGACGCGCTCGACGTTGGCGAGGACCTTCTTGCCCAGCGGCAGCCAGGACCAGACGCCGGCGGCGGTACGGCGTACGTAACCGGCGCGGACGAGGAGCTTGTGGCTCAGTACCTCGGCGTCCGCCGGGTCGTCGCGCAGGGTCTTCGCCATCAACCGGGACATGCGCTGGACCTGGGCCTTGGCCATGATTCTTGACTCCTGCTGCGAAAGGTTGGTCCCAGGAGGTTATCCGGCGCCCCGCCCCGGTCGGAAATCGATTCAGCGGTGACGGTGCAGGGGCAGGGGGGCGCCCATCACCGCGTACGGCTTGGGGGCGCTGGGGAACAGGACGCGGCGGGCCAGGTCCGCGTACCCGAGCGAGCGGTACAGGCCGCGGGCCGGGCTCTCCACGTCGATGGCGGACAGGATCGAGCGGGGCTCGGCGACGCCGTCCGTGATGGTGGTGATGAGCGCGCGTCCGACACCGCGGTTCTGGTGGCCGGGGTGGACGTGCAGTTCGGTGATGACGAAGGAGTCGTCCAGCCAGCCGTCCAGGTCACGGCTGCGCAGATAGGGCTCGACGACGGTCGACCACCAGTGGGCGCGGTCGTTGGGCATGCCGTAGACGAAGCCGACGAGCCGGTCGTCGGGGGTGGTGGCGCCGAAGGCGCGGGCGCCGGGGTAGGTGAGGTGACGCAGCACGATCTGCCGTCGTACGGCCACCTCGTCGTCACTGAGACCGAAGGCGTGGGCCTGGACGCGCAGCGCCTCGTCGACCCGCGCGGCGAGGTCGAGCGGCCCGATCACGACGTCGTCAGTCATGGGGCGACCCTACTTCGCGCCGCCGCGCTTCTGAACAGGGCGCTCGGCGGGGCGGGGCACGGTGTCGGCCGGTTCAGAACAGGACGCTCATGAACGCGCCGACCTCCTGGAAGCCGACCCGTCGGTACGCCGCCCTGGCCGCGGTGTTGAAGTCGTTGACGTAGAGGCTGACGACGGGGGCGACGTCCGCGAGGGCGTAGCGCAGGACGGCGGCCATGCCGGGGGCGGCGAGGCCGCGGCCGCGGTACTCGGGGGCCACCCAGACGCCCTGGATCTGGCAGGCCTGTGCCGTGGCGGCGCCGATCTCGGCCTTGAAGACGACCTTGCCGTCCTGGTCGAGGCGGGCGAAGGAGCGGCCGGAGCCGACGAGTTCGGCGACGCGGGCCTGGTAGAGGAGTCCGCCGTCGCCGGCCAGCGGCGAGACGCCGACCTCCTCGGTGAACATCGCGACGCACGCCGGCATGATCGTCTCCATCTCGTCCTTGCGGACGCGACGGACGTACGGGTCGGGGACGACGTCGTCCGGGAGGCGGTCGGCGACCATCAGGGGCTGCTGGGCGCGGACCTCGCGGGCGGGGCCCCAGGACGGTTCGAGCAGGCGCCACAGCTGGGCCGTGGGGCCCGCGGGACCCACGATCGAGGAGCAGCGGCGGCCTGCCCTGCGGGCGCGGTCGGCGAAGCCGCGGACGGCCCGTGGGGTGGCGCAGATGGGGACGAGGTTGGCTCCCGCGTAGCAGAGGGACTCCAGCATGCCGTCCTCGTACCAGCCCCACATCTCGCCGCCGAGGCGCCAGGGGTCGAGGCCCGCCACCTGGACGCGGGCGGTCACGAAGGCGTTCGCGACCGGCTCGCGGTCGAGCACGGCGAGCGCGGCGTCGAGGTCACTCGGTTCGAGGACCCGGGTGGTGGTCTGAGTCAACACGTGCGGGGGCCTCACCATACGGTCTGCTGATCTCCGCACTGTACCTGGCGGGGGCGCCTTGTGCGGGGGCGCCTTTTGTCTGTGGGGGCCGCCCTGGGTGCGCGGGTGCGGCCCGGGTGCGGCCCGGGGTCCTTTCGCCGCTGCGCGGCGTTGCTCCCACCCACCCACCCGTTCGCCCCGCGACGTCGGGTGGGAGTAGGGGCGGGTGGGTGGGTGGGTGAGGTGTCGCGGCTCCGGACCGGGGCGGGTGGGTGCTGCCTCGGTGGCCTCGGGTGCGGCAGGGGCTGCCCGGCCGCGTCCGATGGGGCAGGAGGTGCCCGGCCGCCTCCGATGGGGGGCTCCCGGCCGCGTCCTACGGGGCAGGACGTGCCCGGTGGCCCCCGGTGGGTGGAGAGGGCGGCTGTGGACATGCGGGTGCCCCGCCGCTTCGGGAGCGGCGGGGCACCGGGGCGTGTGGGGTCAGCCCGCGACCGAGATCGTCGGTTCGCCGGACTCGACGCCGTCCTTCTCCATCTGCTCGGCGATCTTCATCGCCTCGTCGATGAGGGTCTCCACGATCTTGGACTCGGGGACGGTCTTGATGACCTCGCCCTTGACGAAGATCTGGCCCTTGCCGTTGCCGGACGCGACGCCGAGGTCGGCCTCGCGGGCCTCGCCCGGGCCGTTCACGACGCAGCCCATGACGGCGACGCGGAGCGGGACCTCCATGCCGTCCAGGCCCGCGGTGACCTCTTCGGCGAGCTTGTAGACGTCGACCTGGGCGCGCCCGCAGGACGGGCAGGAGACGATCTCCAGGCGGCGCTGGCGGAGGTTGAGGGATTCGAGGATCTGGATGCCGACCTTGATCTCCTCGGCCGGCGGGGCCGACAGGGAGACGCGGATCGTGTCGCCGATGCCCTCGGAGAGCAGCGCGCCGAAGGCGACGGCCGACTTGATCGTGCCCTGGAAGGCGGGGCCGGCCTCGGTGACGCCGAGGTGGAGCGGGTAGTCGCACTGGGACGCGAGCTGGCGGTAGGCGTTGACCATGACCACCGGGTCGTTGTGCTTGACCGAGATCTTGATGTCCCGGAAGCCGTGCTCCTCGAAGAGGGACGCCTCCCACAGGGCCGACTCGACGAGGGCCTCGGGGGTGGCCTTGCCGTACTTCTTCAGGAGACGGGCGTCCAGCGATCCCGCGTTGACGCCGATGCGGATCGGCGTACCCGCGTCCTTGGCGGCCCGCGCGATCTCCTTGACCTTGTCGTCGAACTGCTTGATGTTGCCGGGGTTCACACGGACCGCCGCGCACCCCGCGTCGATCGCCGCGAAGACGTACTTCGGCTGGAAGTGGATGTCCGCGATCACCGGGATCTGGGACTTCCGCGCGATCGTGGCGAGCGCGTCCGCGTCGTCCTGCGTCGGGCAGGCCACCCGCACGATCTGGCAGCCGGACGCGGTCAGCTCCGCGATCTGCTGCAGCGTCGCCCCGATGTCGGACGTACGCGTGGTGGTCATCGACTGCACCGAGACCGGCGCGTCCCCGCCTACGGCCACCGAACCGACCTGGATCTTGCGGCTGACCCTTCGGTCGGCGAGCTTGGTCGGAACGGACGGGATTCCGAGCGATACGGCAGTCATCTGGCGAGCATCCCCAAGAGTGTGGATCACTGTGTGTGGATCAGGGTCCCGAGATCGGCGGGCTCCGGACTCCGAGATTACGGCACCCCGGTGGAGCCGGGCACATCACGGCCACAACTCCACTCAATGGTGGGCGGCCCGCCACATAGGGTGCCGGGCCGCCGCAAACTTCTCGTTACCGGGACTTCTTCCCGCGGACGTCCGCGTTCCGCCGACGTCCTGCGCGCCTCGTCAGGAGATGCGCACGGGGTTCACCACGTCCGCGATGAGCACCAGGATCGTGAAGCAGATGAAGATCCCCGCCACCACGTAGGCGACCGGCATCAGCTTCGCGACGTCGAAGGGTCCCGGGTCGGGACGGCGCAGAACCTTGGCCGTATTCCGCCGCACGGACTCCCACAGGGCGCCCGCGATGTGGCCGCCGTCGAGCGGGAGCAGCGGCAGCATGTTGAAGAGGAACAGCGAGAGGTTGAAGCCCGCGATGAGGAACAGCATCATCGCGATCTGGTTCTCCGGCGGGATGTCCAGGGTGAACACGTCGCCGCCGACGCGGGCCGCGCCGACCACGCCCATCGGGGAGTCCTGCTTGCGCTCGCCGTCGCCGAACGCCGCGTCCCACAGGTCGGGGATCTTGGACGGCAGGGCGATGATCGACTCGACGCCGTTCTCCATCATGTCGCCCATGCGGTCCACGGACTGGCCGAAGGACTGCTGGACGATGCCGCTGGCGGGGGTGAAGCCGAGGAAGCCCGCGTTCACGTACTTGCCCTCGACGTAGGCGCCGTCGCCGTCGGTCTTGGTGACCTGGTTCTTGATCAGGGTCGCGTGCAGGTCGAGCTTCTTGCCGTCGCGCTCGACCGTGATCGTGGCCGGGCCGATGGTGTCGCGGATCTTCGACTGGAGCGTGGACCAGTCGTCGACGGCCTGCCCCTGGAACGCGACGATCTTGTCGCCGGCCTTGAGGCCCGCCGCCTTGGCCGGGGCGACCTGGTCGCCCTTCGCGCACTTGTCGCGGTTCTCGCTCTGCTGGATGACGCAGTCCGAGACCTTGCTGACCTGGGTCGTCTGGCTGTTGATGCCGAACGTCATCATGACGCCGAGGAAGATCGCCACGGCGAGGACCAGGTTCATGAAGGGGCCCGCGAACATCACGATCACGCGCTTCCACGGCTTGCGCGTGTAGAAGAGGCGGGACTCGTCGCCGGGCTGGAGTTCCTCGAAGGCCGCCGAGCGGGCGTCCTCGATCATGCCGCGCCACGGCGACGTGGAGCGTGCCTCTATGCGGCCGTCCGCGCCCGGCGGGAACATGCCGATCATGCGGATGTAGCCGCCGAGGGGGATGGCCTTGATGCCGTACTCGGTGTCGCCCTTCTTGCGCGAGAAGAGGGTCGGGCCGAACCCGACCATGTACTGGGGCACGCGGATGCCGAACATCTTGGCGGTCGACAGGTGCCCCAGCTCGTGCCAGGCGATCGAGAAGAGCAGCCCGATCACGAAGACGACTATCCCGAGGATCATCATCAAGGTCGTCATGCACGAGCCTCCGCGGTCGTCTGTGCTGCCAGTTCACGTGCCCGAGCACGCGCCCAGGTCTCCGCCTCGAGGACGTCCGCGACGGTCAGGGAGGTTCCCGCGGCCGGTGTGCCGTGCTCCTCCACGGTCCGCGTCACCGTCTCCATGATGCCGTTGAAGGGCAGCGCGCCCTTCAGGAACGCGTCGACGCACTCCTCGTTGGCGGCATTGAACACCGCCGGGGCCGTGCCCGCGAGCTCCCCGACGTGCCGGGCGAGCCCGACCGACGGGAAAGCGTCGTTGTCGAGGGGGAAGAACTCCCAGGTCGACGCCTTCGTCCAGTCGAAGGCGGGAGCGGCGTCGGGGATCCGCTCGGGCCAGCCGATGCCGACGGCGATCGGGCCGCGCATGTCGGGCGGCGTGGCCTGGGCGAGCGTCGAGCCGTCGGTGAACTCCACCATGGAGTGCACGTACGACTGGGGGTGGACCACGACCTCGATGCGGTCGAAGGGGATGTCGTACAGCAGGTGCGCCTCGATGACCTCCAGACCCTTGTTGACCAGGGTCGCGGAGTTGACGGTGATCACCGGGCCCATGGCCCAGGTGGGGTGCGCCAGGGCGTCCTCGGGGGTGACATCGGCGAGATCGGCCTTCGTACGTCCCCGGAAGGGGCCTCCGGAGGCGGTGACGACCAGTTTGCGTACGTCCGCGCGCGTGCCGGCTGCCAGCGCCTGGAAGAGCGCGGCGTGCTCGGAGTCGACCGGGATGATCTGGCCGGGCTTGGCGATCGCCTTGACCAGGGGGCCGCCGACGATGAGGGATTCCTTGTTGGCGAGCGCGAGGGTGCGGCCCGCCTCCAGAGCGGCGAGCGTCGGCGCGAGGCCGATGGAGCCGGTGATGCCGTTGAGGACCGTGTGGCAGTCGGAGGCGGCGAGCTCGGTGGCGGCGTCGGCCCCGGCCAGGATCTCGGGGAGCGGCTCCCCCGCGTACTGGTCCCGGAGGGCTTCGCGCAGCGCAGGGACGACGTCCTCGCGGGCGACCGCGACGGTCTTCACGCGCAGCCGGCGCGCCTGCTCCGCGAGGAGGCCGACGCGGCCGCCCGCGGCGGAGAGCCCGGTGACGCGGAAGCGGTCCGGGTGGCGCTGGACGAGGTCGATGGCCTGGGTGCCGATCGAGCCCGTGGAGCCGAGGATCACGAGATCCCGCGGACCGTCTCCCGTCAGGGGGTCGAAGACGAGGTGCGGGTCGGCGAGGGGGGATGGGCTGTCGCTCATCCCCCCATTGTGGCCGCACGGGCGGCCCGGCCGGACAGCGCGGGCCCCGATAGCGCGTACGTGGCGTACGGCGGCGGTCAGCGCCGCTTGCCGCGGCGGTCCGCGGGCGCCGCGTCGGCGGCCGTGAAGTCGCCCTCCATGACGCCCTCCGCGGTGTCCATCGTCGGCGCGCTGAAGTGCAGCCGGGCGTCGGCGCGGCCCGCCCCGAGGCCCTTGGCGCTGATCTCCACGGCGTCCCGCTGGGCCTGTTCCTGGGGCTCGACCTGGACCTCCAGGTTGAACAGATAGCCGACGGACTCCTCCTTGATGGCGTCCATCATCGCGACGAACATCTCGTACCCCTCGCGCTGGAATTCGAAGAGGGGGTCCCGGCCGAGGTAGGACCGCATCCAGATGCCCTCCTGGAGGTAGTCCATCTCGTAGAGGTGCTCGCGCCACTTGCGGTCGAGGACGGAGAGCACGACGCGGCGCTCCAGTTCGCGCACGACGTCCTCGCCGAGCGCCCGTTCGCGCTCCTCGTAGCGCGCGTGGATGTCGTCGCGCAGGGCCTCGGCGATCAGTTCGGCGCTCACGTCGGAGCGGTGGCCCGCCTCCTGGTCGAGGTCCTCGGTGGTCACCCGCACGGGGTACAGCTGGCGGCAGGCGCTCCACAGCCGCTCCAGGTCCCACTCCTCGGCGAAGCCCTCGGCGGTGGCCGCGGCGACGTACCCCTCGACGGTGTCGTCCATGAAGTGGTGGATCTGCCCGCGGAGGTCCTCGCCCTCCAGGACGCGGCGGCGCTCCTGGTAGATCAGGCCGCGCTGGCGGTTGAGGACCTCGTCGTACTTGAGGACGTTCTTGCGGGTCTCGAAGTGCTGCTGCTCGACCTGGGACTGGGCGGAGGCGATGGCGCGGGTCACCATCTTGTTCTCGATGGGGACGTCGTCGGGGATGTTGGCCATCAGCATGACCCGCTCGACCAGCTCGGCGCGGAACAGCCGCATCAGGTCGTCGCCGAGGGAGAGGTAGAAGCGGGACTGGCCGGGGTCGCCCTGGCGGCCGCTGCGGCCGCGCAGCTGGTTGTCGATGCGGCGCGACTCGTGGCGCTCGGTGCCGAGGACGTAGAGGCCGCCGAGCTCCTTGACCTCGGTGTGCTCGGCCCGCGCGGCGGCCTCGGTGCGCTCCAGGGCCGCGCGGTAGCTGTCGGGGGCCTCCTCCGGGGTGAGGCCGCTCTCCTTGAGCTCGGCCTCGGCCATGGCCTCGGGGTTGCCGCCGAGCATGATGTCGGTGCCGCGGCCCGCCATGTTGGTGGCGACGGTGACGGCGCCCCTGCGGCCGGCCTGCGCGACGATCTGTGCCTCGCGCCGGTGGTTCTTGGCGTTGAGCACCTCGTGCCGGATGCCGCGCCGGTTGAGCAGCGCGGAGAGGTGCTCGGACTTCGCCACGGAGACCGTGCCGACGAGGATCGGCTGGCCCGCGTCGTGCCGCTCGACGATGTCCTCGACGACCGCGCCGAACTTCACGGACTCGTCGCGGTAGACCACGTCGGGCCGGTCGGCGCGGACCATCGGTTTGTTGGTGGGGATGGGCACCACGTGGAGTTTGTAGATCTGGTGGAACTCGGCGGCCTCGGTCATGGCCGTGCCGGTCATTCCGGAGAGCTTTTCGTAGAGGCGGAAGAAGTTCTGCAGGGTGATCGTGGCGAGCGTCTGGTTCTCGTCCTTGATCGTGACGCCTTCCTTGGCCTCGATCGCCTGGTGGACGCCCTCGTTGTAGCGGCGGCCGGCGAGAATGCGGCCGGTGTGCTCGTCGACGATGAGGACCTCGCCGTCGGTGACGACGTAGTCCTTGTCCTTCTTGAAGTGTTCCTTGGCCTTGAGCGCGTTGTTCAGCTGGCCGATGAGGGGCGTGTGGGCGGAGTCGTAGAAGTTGTCGATGCCGAGTTGGTCCTCGAGGAATTCCACGCCGCTGTCGAGGACGGCGACGGTACGTTTCTTCGGGTCGTACTCGTAGTCGTGCGCGGCGCGCAGCTCGGCGAGTTCGAGTTTGCGCTGCGGGGTCGTGAACTTCTCCTCCTGGATCGCGACGCCCTTCATGTTCCGTACGACGGCGGCGAAGAATCCGTACCACTGCGTGGGCTGGTCGGCCGGGCCGGAAATGATCAGCGGGGTGCGGGCCTCGTCGATGAGGATGGAGTCGGCCTCGTCGACGATCGCGAAATGGTGTCCGCGCTGCACGAGTTCGCCCTTCGACCAGGCCATGTTGTCGCGCAGGTAGTCGAAGCCGAATTCGTTGTTGGTGCCGTACGTGATGTCGCAGGCGTAGGCCTCGCGGCGCTCGGCCGGGCTCATCTCGGCCCTGATGACGCCGACGGTCAGGCCGAGGAAGCGGTAGGCGCGGCCCATCCACCGGGCGTCGCGCGCGGCCAGGTAGTCGTTGACCGTGACGAGGTGGACGCCCTTGCCGGTGAGGGCGTTCAGATAGGCGGGCAGCGTCGCGGAGAGGGTCTTTCCCTCGCCCGTCTGCATTTCCGCGACATTGCCGAGGTGGAGCGCGGCGCCGCCCATCACTTGGACGTCGAAGTGGCGCATGCCGAGGGTGCGCCGGGCGGCCTCGCGGACGGTCGCGAAGGCCTCGGGAAGCAGGTCGTCGAGGCTCTCGCCTTCGGCGTACCGATCTTTGTAATCGTCGGTGAGGGCGCGCAGTTCCTCGTCGGAGAGTTCCTCGATGTCGCCCTCGACGGAGTTGACGAGATCCCTGATGCGTTCCAGCCTGCGGAGCATGCGGCCCTCGCCGGCGCGCATGATCTTTCCGGTGAGACGCTCCAGTTTGAGGACGGACACCGAAATCCCCCCTGGGTTCGCCGGCCGGTCCGCCCATTGTGGGCGGGGGCACCACACACATCAAGCGGACCGGTTTCGGCTGGGGCGGAATGCGGTGGGGGTGACGGCTTTCAGCGAATGGGGCGGTGGACGTTCTCGTGTTTCGAGGGTCCGGGGGCCGCTTCCGCGATCCACGGACCGTCTCCGGAGGGGTCGATGATCCCCGATTCGAGCCAGGTGTACGTTCCCGAGAGAACTCCCTTGACGACCTTGCGGTCCAGTTCGTCGGTATTGGTCCACAGCCGGTCGAAGAGTTCGTCGGTCCGAATGCGGGCCTGGCGGCAGAAGGCGTCGGCGAGCTGGTACGCCTCGCGGCCGTAGTCCTCGGTGGTCCGCAGGAGTTCGGCGCGGACGCACGCCGCGCTCATCGCGAAGAGCTCGGCGCCGATGTCGACGACCCGGCCGAGGAAGCCCTGCTTGGTCTCCATCTTTCCCTGCCAGCGGGACATGGCGTAGAAGGTGGAGCGGGCCAGCTTGCGGGCGCCGCGCTCGACGTAGCGGAGGTGACCGGAGAGGTCGACATGCCCCTCCGGGTGGAACTCGGCGTACGAACGCGGGAGTTGACCGGGGCCCGCGACCAGCTTCGGCAGCCACCGGGCGTAGAAACCACCGGCCTTGGCGCCCGCCTTCGCCTTGTCGGACAGGGACTTGTCCGGGTCGATGAGGTCGCCCGCGACCTTGAGGTGGGCGTCCACGGCCTCACGCGCGATCAGCAGGTGCATGATCTCGGTGGAGCCCTCGAAGATGCGGTTGATGCGCAGGTCGCGCAGGATCTGCTCGGCGGGGACGGCGCGCTCGCCGCGGGCGGCCAGCGACGCGGCGGTCTCGAAGCCGCGCCCGCCGCGGATCTGGACGAGCTCGTCGGCCATCAGGCAGGCCATCTCGGAGCCGTACAGCTTGGCGAGGGCGGCCTCGATGCGGATGTCGTTGCGGTCCTCGTCGGCCATCTGCGAGGAGAGGTCGAGCACGGCCTCCAGGGCGAAGGTCGTCGCCGCGATGAAGGAGATCTTCGCGCCGACGGCCTCGTGGTACGCGACCGGCTTGCCCCACTGCTCGCGCGCCCCCGACCACTCGCGGGCGATCTTCAGGCACCACTTGCCGGCGCCGACGCACATCGCGGGCAGCGAGAGGCGGCCCGTGTTGAGCGTGGTGAGGGCGATCTTGAGGCCCGCGCCCTCGGGGCCGATGCGGTTGGCGGCCGGGACGCGGACCTGGTGGAAGCGGGTCACGCCGTTCTCCAGACCGCGCAGGCCCATGAACGCGTTGCGGTTCTCGACGGTGATGCCCTCGGCGGCCGCCTCGACGACGAAGGCCGTGATGCCGCCCTTGTGGCCCTCGGACCTCGGTACGCGCGCCATGACGACGAGCAGATCGGCGACGACGCCGTTGGTGGTCCACAGCTTCACGCCGTCCAGTACGTAGTCGTCGCCGTCGGGCACGGCCGTCGTGGCGAGCCGCGCCGGGTCGGAGCCGACGTCCGGCTCGGTCAGCAGGAAGGCGCTGATGTCGGTGCGGGCGCACCGGGGCAGGAAGGTGTCCTTCTGCTCCTGGGTGCCGAAGATCTTCAGGGGCTGCGGTACGCCGATCGACTGGTGCGCGGAGAGCAGCGCGCCGATCGCGGGGTTCGCGGAGCCGACCAGGGCGAGGGCCTTGTTGTAGTACACCTGCGTGAGGCCGAGCCCGCCGTACTTGGTGTCGATCTTCATGCCGAGCGCGCCGAGCTCCTTGAGCCCCTCGACCACCTCGTCGGGGATCTGCGCCTCACGCTCGATGCGGGCGGAGTCGATCTTCGTCTCGCAGAAGTCGCGGAGCTTGGCGAGGAACTCCTCGCCGCGCTGCGCGTCCGGGCCGGGGGGCAGCGGGTGCGGATGGATCAGGTCGAGCCGGAAGCGGCCGAGGAAGAGTTCCTTGGCGAAGCTCGGCTTGCGCCAGTCCTGCTCACGAGCGGCCTCGGCGACCTGCCTGGCCTCTCGTTCGGAGACCTTCGCCCGGTTCTCGGGTGCGGGGGATGTTGCGGACATGAGGTTCACCTCGCCGCGTGTCGGGGCCACCGGCCCGGCTCGTTACCGACCGGTGCTACTCGATCGTATGTACCCGATCCAGGGCATCCCGGCCAGCCCTCGCGCAGCATCCGGCCGGACCGGACCGGCCGCCGCGCCGGCCGGAGAGGGCCCCGCATTCCGCCGCTCGTCCGCAAAGGACTTTGTCGGTCCACATTCCGCACAAGGCGTCCGGGGCACCGAATGGACTGAATGCGTGAATGCGGGTGACCTTTCTTCCCGGAGTCCCGTTCCAGCAGAACGACTGCTGCAGAATGCAGCCGTCACCCCCTCTCGAATTGGAGAAATGATGATCCGGAAGGTTCTGGCCGGCGCCGCGCTCGCGACCGCCGCCACCGCCGCCACCGTGAGCGCCGCCGGTGTGGCCTCGGCGACGACGAGTGGTCCCGAGGCCGAGAACATGACCACCAGCGCGCACGACATGAACCAGGCCGCCCGCGTCGCTTATGGCGACACGGTCAGCGGTACGGGCACCGGTTCCTCGGAGTTCGCCACCGACAACGGTGACGTCGCCATCGCCGGCGACCCGGGCGGTGTCGCCAACGCCTACGGCGCCCCGTTCGTCGACGTCGACCTGCGCTGCGCCGTCCCGGCGGCCCAGGGTGTCGGCGGCAACGTCCTCGGCGGCCCGGTCACGACCTGCAACAACGCGCCGGTCGACCAGTTCGACGCCCCGGAGCGCATCCTCTGACCCTGCGCCGGGGATCCCTTCCTTCGTCGCGGGTCTGAGCGGGCCCTCCCCCGACCGTGCTGTCTCCTTGCACGGCCGGGGGAGGGCCCTCTCGTTTCTCCGGCATTCGCGTGAACAATTCCACTCCATCGACCATGCAGGTCGACATTTACGCCCTTGAATTGACTCGACTCATTGACTCGGCCCATTGACTCGGTCCATTGACGCGACACATTGACTTCGGGCATTTGCTCAGCGCATTGCCCTGAATGAATGAAACGCGGTGACCTTTACCCGGCCGCCCTGTTTTCTCCGGTTGATGGCCGCACGTGCTGCCATCGACTTCCTCTCCCCTCTTGGAGCACAGATGATCCGGAAAGTACTGACCGGTGCCGCGCTCATGGCGGCGGCCGCCGCCGCGACGGTCGGCGGTGCGGGCGTGGCCGCGGCCGACTCCTCGGAGTTCGCCACCAACAACGGCGACGTGGCCATCGGCGGCGACCCGGGCGGCATCCTCAACAGCTACGGCGCCTCGTTCGTCCACGTGGACCTGCGCTGCGCCGTCCCGGCGCCCCAGGGCGTCGGCGGCAACGTGCTCGGCGGCCCGGTGGCGGCCTGCACGAACGAGCCGGTCGACCAGTTCGACGCGCAGGAGCGCATCGTCTGACGCACGGCGTACAGCACGACGGCCGGAGCCCCCGCACAGTGGGCTCCGGCCGTCGTCGCCGGCGCGCGGAACAGGCGCGCGCCGGGGTCTTGCCCGATGGTGGGCGGTCGCGTCCTAGAGGGCGAGACCGGTCAGGACCATCACGCGCTCGTACGTGTAGTCGTCCATCGCGTAGCGCACGCCCTCGCGGCCCACGCCGGACTGCTTCACGCCGCCGTACGGCATCTGGTCGGCGCGGTAGGACGGGGCGTCGCCGATGACCACGCCGCCGACCTCCAGGGCGCGGTGCGCGCGGAAGGCGACCTGCAGGTCGTGCGTGAACACGCCCGCCTGGAGGCCGAACTTGGAGTCGTTGACGGCGGCGAACGCCTCTTCCTCGCCGTTGACCTTCTTCAGCGTGAGGACCGGGCCGAAGACCTCCTCGCACGCGATGGTCGCGTCGGCGGGTACGTCGGCGAGGACGGTCGGCGCGTAGGAGGCGCCGTCGCGCTTGCCGCCCGTGAGGACCGTGGCGCCGGCCCTGGCCGCCTCGTCCACCCAGGACTCCACGCGCTTGGCGGCGTCCTCGCTGACCAGCGGGCCGACATCGGTCTTCGGGTCCGACGGGTCGCCGGTGACCTGGGCCTCGACGGCCTTGACGATGCGCGGCACGAGCCGGTCGTACACGGCGGCGTCCGCGATGACCCGCTGCACCGAGATGCAGGACTGGCCGCCCTGGTAGTTGGAGAAGGTCGCGATGCGCGAGGCGGCCCAGTCGAGGTCCTCGTCCGAGGAGAAGTCGTCGAGGATCACGGCCGCGCCGTTGCCGCCGAGCTCCAGGGTGCAGTGCTTGCGCGGCACCGAGTCCATGATCGCGTAACCGACCTTGTCGGAGCCCGTGAAGGAGATGACCGGCATCCGCTCGTCCTGGACGAGGGCGGGCATCTTGTCGTTGGCGACCGGCAGGATGCTCCACGAACCGGCCGGCAGGTCGGTCTCGGCGAGCAGCTCGCCGAGGATCAGGCCGGAGAGCGGGGTGGCCGGGGCCGGCTTGAGGATGATCGGCGCGCCGACGGCGATGGCCGGGGCGATCTTGTGCGCGCAGAGGTTCAGCGGGAAGTTGAACGGCGCGATGCCGAGGACGACGCCCTTGGGGAAGCGGCGGGTCAGGGCGAGGCGGCCCTGGCCGCCGGCGTCGGTGTCCAGGCGCTGGGCCTCGCCGCCGTTGAAGCGGCGGGCCTCCTCGGCGGCGAACCGGAAGACGGAGATGGCGCGGCCGAGTTCGCCGCGGGCCCACTTGATCGGCTTGCCGTTCTCGGCGGAGATCAGCTGGGCGATCTCCTCGGTGCGCTCGACCAGGCGGTTCGACACGTGCGTGAGGGCGGCGGCGCGGACGTGGGCCGGGGTCGCGGCGAACTCGTCGCGGACGGCGTACGCGGCGGCGACGGCCTCCTCGACCTGGGCGTCGGTCGGGACGGCGGCCTTGCCGACGACCCGTCCGTCCCAGGGAGAGGTGACGTCGAAGGTGGTCTCGCCGGTGGTCTGGCGACCGGCGAGCCAGAAGGCGTGGATGGAAGTCATGTCGATTCCCGGCCCTTCCGCGGAGATGTGTCTGGGGGTACGTCCCTCACCGTAGGGGCAGGGGGTGGGCCTGACGTTTGTCCGACGCGGAGTACTGGCCGGGGGGCCTTAACCGGTTTGTACGGGGTGCCCCGGGTGGGCCGGGGCGGGGCCTCCTTCATCGCTGCCCGGCACGGGGCGGCTGCGCCGGGGCTGGAGCCACGGTCATCGCCGCCCGGCACCGGGGGCTGTGCCCACCCGTTCCGCCTTGCGGAACGCCTGCCCACAGCGGGAGCGGCCACCGGGCCGCACGCGCACGACCGGCCCGAGGGGACGTGGGGGTATGTGCGAACGGAGCACCGAGCGGGCGATGGCGTCTTTGGGCTTGGGGCGGGGCGCAGGGATGGCGAGTACGCACATACCCCCGCGGCCCCGCCCCACCGACGGACAAAGGCGCACCGGCAGAGCGCGTCAGCGTCAGTCCGTTGTCGTCGATGTGGCCTTCAGGGAGAGCCACAGTTCCATGCGGACGTCCGGGTCGTCCAAGGAGCGGCCCAGGATTTCTTCGACCCTGCGCATGCGGTAGCGCAGCGTATGGCGGTGGACGCCCAGGTCCGCCGCCGCCGCGTCCCACTGGCCGTGGCGGGAGAGCCACGCCCGCAGCGAGGCGACGAGATCGCCGCGCCCCGTCGCGTCGTGCTCGCGCAGCGCCCGCAGGAGACCGTCCGCGAACGCCCGCACCGCGTCGTCCGCGAGCAGCGGCAGCACCGAGCCCGCCGCCAGCTCCTCGTGCTCGACCAGAGCCCGCCCCCGCCGCCGCGCGACGGACAGCGCCTGCTCGGCCTGCTTGTACGCGGTGGCCGCGGCGATCGGCCCGGCCGGCGCGGAGAGCCCCATGACCAGCTCGGCCTCCTCGCCCGAGACCGCGGCCTCGTGCGCCGCGCCGACGCGCGCGGACTCCAGCGCCGCCGCGTACTCCGTGCAGGCCCGCACACCCGCTCCCCCGTCCACGGCGAGGAGCACGAGCCGCTCGCCGTAGGGGACGACGAGGAGCGCTTCTCCGGAGCGCGCCGCCGCGGCCTCGACGACGTCGACGAGCGCGGCGAGCGGATCCGTGCCGCCGCCCGCGCCGGCCGCCGCGAGGAGCGCCGCGGTCTGCGGGGTCGCTTCCTTCGACGCGTCGCCCTCGGCCCCCGCGCCGTCGGCGCCCGCCCGCACGCGCGCGGCAGACGCGGACGCCACGTCGGCGACGACGAGCCGGAAGGGCGCGTCGAGGAGGCCGCCGTACAGCTCCCCCGCGACGGTGCGCGCGTGGTCCGGCTCCCCCGCGAGCAGCATCCGCAGCACGGCGGCGCCGATGCGCTGCTCGGCGGCGTGCAGCGAGCGGGACCGCTCCGTGGTCAGGGTCAGCAGGGCGACGGCGGAGTGCACGGCGTACCGCTCGGCGGTGCCGAGGGCGGCCGCCGTGCCGACGGCGAGCGCGGCGCGCGGCCTGCGTCCGGTGCCGAGCGAGTGCAGCTCCACGCGGTCGTCGGCGCCCGCGACGACGGAGCTGGCGGGCGCGGGCCGCTCGCGCAGCCGCTCGACGTCGGCGGTGAGCCGGGCGGCCCGGCGCGAGGCCCACTCCGGGGCGGTGGCGACGACGGCGCCGGACGCGTCGTACAGCGCGGCCCAGCCGTCGACCTGTCCGGCGAGGGCGAGCAGCAGCCCTTCGGGGCCGTCGCTCAGGGCCTGCCGGGTCAGCTCGCGCTGGGCGGCGAAGCCCGCCGTCACGGCGCGGTACTGCTCGGCGGCGATGGCGGCGGAGACGGCCTTGCTGATGGCGAGGAACGGCGTGCGCCGGGGCACCTCGATGAGCGGCAGGCCCGCGTCGGTGGCGGCGTCGACGAGGGCCTTGGGGATGTCGGGGTAGTGCACGCCGACGGCGAAGCCGAGGCCGACGACCCCGGCGCCCGCGAGCCGCTTCACGTAGCGGCGCATGGCCTCCGGGTCCTCCGCGTCCAGCTTGAGCGCGGTGATCAGGAGGAGCTCGCCGCCCTCCATGTAGGGCACGGGGTCGGCGAGCTCGCTGGCGTGCGCCCAGCGGACGGGGGTGTCCAGGCGTTCCTCGCCCGCGCGCACGGTCAGCTTGAGCGCGGAGTGGTGGACGAGCGAGGCGAGCGTGGGCGGCATGGGACCTTCAGGTCTGCGGCAGGCGGGCGGACGGACTGCGGTCCGGCGCCTCCGGAGGCCCGGACGCCGGGTTGTGGATCTTTTGGCCGGTCCGTATGAACGACCTGTGTCGATTCTGCCTCACCGTCGGGTGCCGACAAGACGTAAGCCCGGGTAACTCGATGTACGCCCGGGTAACAAGAGGTGCGCCCGGATGATCAGTCGCGCGCCCCGGCCGCCCCGGCAGCCCCGCGGCCCCGCAGGTCCACCAGGAGCGGCGGCGCGTGCTCGCCGTCCACCGTGGTGAGCGACAGGACGGCGTGTCCCGGCGGCAGGGAGTGGGCGAGGTCGGAGGCGGACCAGCGCTCGCGCTCGACCTTGCGGACGGTCACGGCGTCCGTGGTCACCGCCTTGCCGGTGACCAGTTTGCGCAGCGAGTGCAGCGCGCGCGTCATCGGCTGGTCGGCGAAGACCGTGTGCTGGGCGACTTCCTTGGTCTCGATCCACTCGGTGCCCCAGGCCTCGGTGAACCGGCGCCCGTCCCAGGTCGTCACGCCGGAGAACGCCATCCGGCAGCCGACCGCCGCGTACAGCGGGCCCTGGAGCGGCTCCGGCACCTCGCCGATGGTGCGCAGGCCAAGGACGACGCCCGCGTTCAGCGACCGCAGCCGCTGGATGGCGCGCACGCTCTCGGCGGTGAGGGTGCGCGCGGCGTCGTCGAGGACCAGGCAGGCGAAGTGCGGGCGCCGGGCCCGGCCGCGCACGACGTACGCGAACTGGGCGAGGAGCAGCCGGGCCAGCAGCCGCGACGCCTCCTCGTGACCGTGTTCGGGCAGGTCGACGCGGACCCGCAGCGGATGGTGCGCGACGGCCCGCATCGAGAAGGGGCGCCCCTGTCCCGTGGGGTCGAAGAAGTCGGCGAAGGCGGGCCGGTCGAGCAGGCCGATCCGGTCGGCGAGGGCGGGACCGGGGTCGCCCGGCGAGCCGGCCTGGCGCACGCGCGCGTCGAGCTCGCGGCGCATGGCGGTGTGCTCGGCGCCGGCGAGGTCCTTCTGGAGAGCGCCGAGGGCGGCGGGGTCGCCTTCGAGCAGTTCGCGCAGCACGGGCACGGAAGGGAAGTGACCGCGCACGGCGCGGAAGGGGCCGAGGAGCTGGGCGAGCGCGGTGGCGGCGCGCCGGGTGTCGACGGCGTCGAGGTCGCCGACCAGGCCCTCGGCGAGGAAGGCGGCGGCCTCGTCGGGGTCGGCGCAGTCCGCATACAGGTCGATGTCGTGCACGGACTCCGGGTCGCCCGGCTTGACCACGACGTCGTACGCCTGGTCGGGACCGAGGGCGGTGCCCGCCGCGCACACGGCGACGACGGCGCACCGTCCGGTGAGCGCGCCCAGGGCCAGCGACTCGGCGACGGGGCTCATGAGCCTGCCGGTCTTGCCCGCTCCGGAGGGCCCGACGGCGAGCAGCGAGGTGCCGAGCACGGCGGGGTCGAGCGCGGCGTGGGCGCCCCGCACGGCGTACGGGTTGCGCTCGTCGCGCGCGAAGCGGCCGATCCGGACCTGGCCGACGAGCAGGTCGTGGGCGGCGGCGCGCGCGGGCAGGTCGCGCTGGCCGGAGGGGTGGAGCCAGGCGGCGGCGCCCTGCCGGGAGACCGTGTCCACGAAGGTGGACAGGGCGGCCGGGTCGGGGGCGGCCGTGCGCCAGGCGTGGGTGACGCGGGCGCAGTCGACGTCGTTCATGCGGCCGCTGACCAGTTCGAGGGAGAGCAGGTCGGCGGCCTTGTCCTGGCCGGCCGCGCGCAGTTCGGGCCAGTGGGCGCGGGCCGGCGCGTCGGCGGGGCGAGGCGGGGCGGCGGGCCGCCGGGCCGCCGGGGTCCTGCTCTCGCGGACGGCCTGCCACCAGCCGCCGATCCGCACGAACGGCCACAGCACGGCGAGCGTGATCAGCACGTACACGGTGTCGGTGAGCACGACCGAGGCCAGGACCTCGGGGCCGCCCGCGACGAGGGCGACCAGGGACAGGACGGGGTCGACCACGGGCAGCGGCCGTGTGTCGAGCCCGAGGGCGTCCGGCCAGACGAAGACCAGGACGGCGACCGCTCCGACGGAGGCGAGGACGGCGCGGGACGGCTGGGGGCGCCGCATCACGAAGTGCCGGATCGCGTCGGGCCAGGCGCCGAGCCGGCCCACGGTGTAGACGACGGCGCCGAAGACGATCCCGTCGTAGACGATCCGGGCGTCCATGCCCTGCGACGCCTTGGGCTGGGTGCTGCCCGCCCACCACCAGTCCCCCGGGGTGAACAGCTTCAGCGGGGCCCACTGGTAGGGAATGCTGCCCTGCCGCCACAGCGACCAGAACACCAGGCCGAGCACGGCGGAGATCACCATGCCGACGACCAGGCGGCGGTTGGTGCTCTCGGTGTCTGCCTCGGGCTCCGGGGGCCGGTAGCCGTAGCGCCAGATGCCGGGGGCGGTCTCGGGGCGGGGCGCGGCGAGCCATTCGGCGACGGAGGCGGGCACCTCGGCGGGGGCGGCGGAGGAGGGCGCGCCGACGGGGGTGCCGGGTGCCTGTCGGGGCATCGGCGGCGTGGTGGGGACGGCGGGCGGTGCCGGGCGCGGAACCGGTGCGGCCCGCTGTCCGTCGCGTGCCCCGTGCGTGCCCTCGGTGTCCATCGCCCTTGCCCCCTGACCTGCCGGTCCGTCCGTCGATCCGCGCTCAATGTAGTGCCCGCGCGAGGGGAGTTCACCGCTTACGCGCCCGGTCGGTCCGGACGGCCGGGGCGCGGCATGTGTCCAAGTCGGACAACGACGCGGCCAAATCCCACCCCGATGGAGCATGACCGCCTCCGCGCCGCGCCCCTAACCTGCGAAGAAACCCCCCGAAGAACCAGGCGAAACCGGAATCAGCCCCGGGGCAGCCGTCCAACCCCAGAATCAGGAGCCCCGCATGAGCGAGATCCCGCAGGAGCGCCGCCTCGTCACCGCCATCCCCGGTCCGAAGTCGCAGGAGCTGCAGGCCCGCCGTACCGCCGCGGTCGCCGGTGGCGTGGGCTCCGTGCTGCCCGTCTTCACCGCGCGCGCCGGCGGCGGCATCATCGAGGACGTCGACGGGAACCGTCTGATCGACTTCGGCTCCGGCATCGCGGTCACCTCCGTCGGCGCCAGCGCCGAGGCCGTCGTACGCCGGGCGAGCGCCCAGCTCCAGGACTTCACGCACACCTGTTTCATGGTCACGCCGTACGAGGGCTACGTCGCCGTCGCCGAGGCGCTGGCCGAGCTGACGCCGGGTGACCACGAGAAGAAGTCGGCGCTGTTCAACTCGGGCGCCGAGGCCGTCGAGAACGCCGTCAAGATCGCCCGCGCGTACACCAAGCGCCAGGCCGTCGTCGTCTTCGACCACGGCTACCACGGCCGCACGAACCTGACGATGGCGCTGACCGCCAAGAACATGCCGTACAAGCACGGCTTCGGCCCGTTCGCGCCCGAGGTCTACCGCGTTCCGGTCGCCTACGGCTACCGCTGGCCGACCGGTGCCGAGAACGCCGGCCCCGAGGCCGCCCAGCAGGCCATCGACATGATCACCAAGCAGGTCGGCGCCGACAACGTCGCCGCGATCATCATCGAGCCGGTGCTCGGCGAGGGCGGCTTCATCGAGCCGGCCAAGGGCTTCCTGCCGGAGATCGTGCGGTTCGCCAACGACAACGGCATCGTCTTCGTCGCGGACGAGATCCAGTCCGGCTTCTGCCGCACCGGCCAGTGGTTCGCCTGCGAGGACGAGGGCATCGTCCCGGACCTGATCACCACCGCCAAGGGCATCGCGGGCGGTCTGCCGCTCGCCGCCGTGACGGGCCGCGCCGAGATCATGGACGCCGCGCACTCCGGCGGCCTCGGCGGCACCTACGGCGGCAACCCGGTGGCCTGCGCCGGTGCGCTCGGCGCCATCGAGACCATGAAGGAGCTCGACCTCAACGCCAAGGCGAAGGCGATCGAGTCGACGATGAAGGCCCGCCTGGCCGCGATGGCCGAGAAGTTCGACGTCATCGGCGACATCCGCGGCCGCGGCGCCATGATCGCCATCGAGCTGGTCAAGGACCGCACGACCAAGGAGCCGAACCCGGAGGCGACCGCCGCCCTGGCCAAGGCCTGCCACGCGGAGGGCCTGCTCGTCCTCACCTGCGGCACGTACGGCAACGTCCTGCGCTTCCTGCCGCCGCTGGTCATCGGCGACGAACTGCTGAACGAGGGCCTGGACATCATCGAAGGCGCGTTCGCCCGCGTCTGACCCCTGTTGCCCCGCGCGCGTCAGGGCCCCTCCGCATCGCCGGAACGGGCCCTGACGTGTGTGTACCCCGCACGCTGAGGAAGTCGTGACCTGGGGTGACCGTCGGGGCGTGTGAAGAACGTGTGCGGGCACGATGACGGGATGCCGTTCCGCCTGTCGGCCCGCGAAGACCTGCCGTACGGTTTCTGCAGATGAGAGAAACACCCCGCCCACAGGGGACTGTGGGCGACGCCGGCGCGGAGCCTCCCCAGCCCCGCCCTGGCCGTGCCTTCGCGCACACACCTGGGGCCTCCGGCTCCGGAACTCCTCACCGATCGGATCGCCGCCCGCCCCAAACCCCCCGGGGCGCGCGGCACCCCGGTCATCTCGGCCGCCCCGGAACCACCCCCCCTGTTCCCGGGCGGCCGACCCCTTTCCTCCTCCTGTGCGCGCTGCTGTTCGCGCTGCTCACCTGGCAGGTCGTCGTCGACGGCCCGCTGCGCCGCGCCGACGAACGCGCGGGGCGCGCCCTCGTGGGCAGCGGCGTCCCCGACCGCGCCGCGGAGCTCCTCGCCGACCTCGGCAACATCCCGGTGGCCGTGCCGGTCCTCGCCGCCGTCCTCGCGTACGTCGCCTGGCGCGGCCGGCGCGCGGACGCGTTCCGCTGGTGGCTGCCGCCGGTGGCGGCGGCCGTCGCGATGGCCCTGGTACCGGTACTGATCGCCCCGCTCAAGGCGGCCGTCGACCGCCCCGGACCGCCGGGCATGGCCGGGGAGGGCGGGTTCTACCCCTCGGGCCACGCGGCGACCGCCCTGGTCGCCTACGGCGCGGCGGCCCTGCTCCTGCTCCCCTGGCTGCGCGGTGCGTACGGCCGCCGCGAACTGGTCATCGGCTGCGCCCTGCTGAACGTGGCGGTCGGCTTCGGCCTGGTGCGCCGCGGCTACCACTGGCCCCTGGACGTGGTGGGCTCGTGGCTGCTGTGCGCGATGCTGCTCCAGGTGATGGTGGTGGTGATCGCGCGGTACGGGCGAGGGGCGACCGCGGAGTAGCCCGCGATCGCCCCTCATGTACGCGTGGCGCGTCCGCCCCTCACGTACGCGTGGTGCGTCGACCGTGCGGAAGGCGGCCCGTCAGCCGAAGTACGCGTCGAAGTTCTTCGAGAACTCCCAGTTGTTGAAGCGGTCCCAGTTGATGGACCACGTCATCAGCCCGCGCAGGTTCGGCCAGGTGCCATGGGTCTGGTACGAGCCGCAGTTCGTCTTCTTCGTCAGGCAGTCCAGGGCCTTGTTGACCTCTCCGGTCGAGACGTGGCCGTTGCCCGCGTTGACGGAGGCCGGCATGCCGATGGCGACCTTCTCGGGCGGCAGCGCCGGGAAGACGTTGTTCTTGTCGCCCGCCACGGGGAAGCCGGTGAGCAGCATGTCGGTCATCGCGATGTGGAAGTCCGCGCCGCCCATGGAGTGGTACTGGTTGTCCAGGCCCATGATGGGCCCGGAGTTGTAGTCCTGGACGTGCAGCAGCGTGAGGTCGTCGCGCAGGGCGTGGATGACCGGGAGGTAGGCGCCCGCGCGCGGGTCCTGGCCGCCCCATTTGCCGGTGCCGTAGTACTGGTAGCCGAGCTGCACGAAGAAGGTCTCGGGCGCCATCGTGAGCGTGAAGCCGGAGCCGTACTTGGCCTTGAGGGTCTTCACCGCCGAGATGAGGTTCACGATCGACGGGGTCTTCGGGTTCTTGAAGTCCGTGTCGTCGGCGTTCAGCGAGAGGGAGTGGCCCTCGAAGTCGATGTCGAGGCCGTCGAGTCCGTACTCGTCGATGATCGCCGAGACGGAGGAGACGAACTTGTCGCGGGCCGCCGTCGTCGTGAGCTGGACCTGGCCGTTCTGGCCGCCGATGGAGATCTGGACCTTCTTGCCCGCGGCCTGCTTGGCCTTGATCGCGGCCTTGAACTCGTCCTTGGTCTCGACGTTCGGGCACTCGGTCTTCGGACAGAGGCCGAAGCGGATGTCGCCCGAGGTGGCGGAGGTCGGCTCGCCGAAGGCGAGGTCGATGATGTCCCAGCTGTCGGGGGTGTCGGCGAGCCGGGTGTAGCCGGAGCCGTTGGCGAAGCTGGTGTGCAGATAGCCGACGAGGGCGTGGTCGGCGGGGGCCTGCGCGCGGTCGGCGGCGGAGGCCTTCGGCGCGGCGTCGGCGGCCTGCGCGGTCGCCGAGGTCACCGCGGGCGCGGCGATGGCGAGGGCCGCGGCGATGGCGAGGGTCGTGCGTCTGGCATGGCGTATCAGCGAGCGGTCCACAACTGCCTCCGGACATGGGGGGATTGGAGGGTGGCGCGCGCCCAACTTGGTCCAGACCAATTAAGTTGTCAAGGGTTCACGCAGTTCACTCCTCCCCGTCCCGCGCGTCCTGCGGGTCCCGCGAGTTCCGTGGGTCACGTGCGTCCTGCGGGCCCTGCGGGTCCCGGGCCAGCCCCGCGGCGGCCTCGTGCATCGCGAGTTCGAGCAGCGCCGGATCCGTCAGCGTGCCCGAGCCGTCCGGAGCGACGAGCCAGCGGACACCGCCCGTGGCCCGGCCCGGGTAGGGCACGACGATCCAGGTCCCGCGGCCCGCGCCGCGCACCCCCGTGCCCACCCAGCGGGCCACCGTGCCCGGCGGCACGAAGAAGCCCATGCGCGCGTCCCCGAAGTCGGCGAGGACGGGACCGGGGCGGTCGATGCAGCGGGTCAGCACGTCGAGCGTGGGATGCCCGAGCTCGCCCGGCAGGATCAGCACGTCCCAGCGCCTGCCCGCGGGAAGGAGCGCGACCCCGAGCGGATTGCGCTCCCACTCCCAGCGGCAGGCGTCCGGATCCGGCGCCACCGATACGAGCCATTCGACCGCCGGCTTAGCCCCGGATTCAGTCATGGCGGGACCTCCCTCTGTCTGTGCGACAACGATGTACGTCACAGGTGAGAGGCGTCCGGGCGCCGGGCATTACGCGGGTTGCGGCCACGAGTTGGCAGTGAATGGGGTCACAGGCGGGAGGCGGGGCGTGCGCCGGTCGATCACGCCCCGCTCAACCGCGGCGCATCGCCCCGCTCGATCGCGGTGACTCGGCCCGCTCGACCGCGGTGCCTCAGCTGTCGAAGCCGAGGCCCAGCTTGTCCATCGTCTTGAGCCACAGGTTCCGCTTGCCGCCGTTGGCGTCGGAGCGGGCGAGCGACCACTTGGTCAGGGCGACCCCGGTCCACGCGAACGGCTCGGGCGGGAACGGCAGCGGCTTCGTGCGGACCATCTCCAGCTCCGTGCGCTCCGTGCGCTCACCGGAGAGCAGGTCCAGCATGACGTCCGCGCCGAACCGGGTGGCGCCGACACCGAGGCCCGTGTAGCCCGCCGCGTACGCGACGCGGCCCTTGTGCGCCGTACCGAAGAAGGCCGAGAAGCGCGAGCACGTGTCGATCGCGCCGCCCCACGCGTGCGTGAAGCGCACCCCCTCCAGCTGCGGGAAGCAGGTGAAGAAGTGGCCCGCGAGCCTCGCGTACGTCTCGGGGCGGTCGTCGTACTCGGCGCGCACCTTCCCGCCGAACGGATAGATCGCGTCGTAACCGCCCCACAGGATGCGGTTGTCGGCCGACAACCGGAAGTAGTGGAACTGGTTGGCGCTGTCGCCGAGCCCCTGGCGGTTCTTCCAGCCGATCGACGCCAGCTGCTCGTCGGTCAGCGGCTCCGTCATCAGCGCGTAGTCGTAGACCGGGACGGTGTACGAGCGGATGCGCTTGACCAGCGAAGGGAAGATGTTCGTGGCGAGCGCGACCTGGCGGGCGAAGACCCTGCCGTACGGCGTGCGGACCGCCATACCCGCGCCGGCGGAGGCCAGCTGGAGCGCGGGCGTGTGCTCGTAGACGCGTACGCCCTTCGCCAGGCAGGCGCGCTTGAGGCCCCAGGCGAGCTTCGCCGGGTGCAGCATCGCGACGCCGTCGCGGTCCCAGAGGCCGCCGAGGAAGGTCGGCGAGTCGACCTGCTCGCGCAGGGCGTCCGCGTCGAGCAGCTCGACGCCGCCCGCGAGGCCGCGCTCGGCCATCTCGTCGTACATCTCGCGCAGTTCGGCGAGCTGGTGCGGCTCGGTGGCGACGTCGATCTCGCCGGTGCGCTCGAAGTCGCAGTCGATGGAGTAGCGCTTGACGGCCGCCTCGATCTCGTCGAGGTTGCGGGCGCCGAGCTCCTCCAGCTTCCCGATCTCGCCGGGCCAGCGGGAGAGGCCGTTGGCGAGGCCGTGCGTGAGGGAGGCGGCGCAGAAGCCGCCGTTGCGGCCGGAGGCGGCCCAGCCCGCCTCGCGGCCCTCGACGAGGACCACCTCGCGGCGCGGGTCGCGCTCCTTGGCGATGAGCGCGGTCCACAGTCCGCTGTACCCGCCGCCGACGACCAGGAGGTCGCACCGGTCGTCGCCGGTGAGCGCGGGCTCGGGGGCGGGCCTGCCGGGGTCGTCCAGCCAGTACGAGACCGGCTGGGCGTCGGAGAGTGAGCTGGTCCAACGGGTCATGGCGCCAGGGGCCATGATTTCCACTCCTTCAGGAAAACGGTAGTAGAGCTAATTCGCCTGCTTGCCGCGGCGCCTGCCGATCAGCATTCCGGCGACCACGAGCAGGACCGCGACGAGGAACATCGCCGTACCGATCACATTGATCTGAACGGGCGTGCCCCGCTGTGCGGATCCCCAGACGAACATGGGGAACGTCACAGTCGATCCCGCGTTGAAATTCGTGATGATGAAGTCGTCGAAGGAGAGCGCGAAGGCGAGCAGCGCGCCCGCCGCGATGCCCGGTGCGGCGATCGGCAGCGTGACCCTCAGGAAGGTCTGCACGGGTCCGGCGTAGAGATCCTGCGCGGCCTGTTCAAGGCGCGGGTCCATCGACATGACGCGCGCCTTGACGGCGGTCACCACGAAGCTGAGACAGAACATGATGTGGGCGATCAGGACCGTCCAGAAGCCCAGCTGAGCGCCCATGTTGAGGAAGAGGGTCAGCAGCGAGGCGGCCATGACGACCTCGGGCATCGCCATAGGCAGGAAGATCAGCGAGTTCACGGCGCCGCGCGCCCGGAAGCGGTAGCGCACCAGCGCGAAGGCGATCATCGTGCCGAGCACGGTCGCGCCGATCGTCGCCCAGGTGGCGATCTGCAGGCTCAGCGAGAGCGACCCGCACATGTCGGCGACGCCGCACGGGTCCTTCCAGGCGTCGAGCGAGAACTCCTGCCAGGAGTAATTGAAACGCCCCTTCGGCTTGTTGAAGGAGAAGACCGTCACGATCACGTTCGGCAGCAGCAGATAAGCGAGCGTGCACAGGCCCGCGATGACGACGAGATGGCGTCGCAGCCAGCGGAAGAAAGCGGCCATCAGACGAGATCCTCCGTCCCCGACTTGCGGATGTAGAAGGTCACCATGAAGAGGATCGCGGCCATGAGGATGAAGGAGAGCGCCGCGGCGGTCGGGTAATCCAGAATGCGCAGGAATTGCGTCTGGATGACGTTGCCGACCATGCGCGTGTCGGTGGAGCCGAGCAGATCGGCGTTCACGTAGTCGCCGGCCGCCGGGATGAAGGTGAGCAGCGTCCCGGAGACGACACCGGGCATGGAGAGCGGGAAGGTGACCTTGCGGAAGGTCGTGGCCGGCGAGGCGTAGAGGTCGCCCGCGGCCTCGTGCAGTCGGCCGTCGATGCGCTCCAGCGAGGTGTAGAGCGGCAGGATCATGAACGGCAGGAAGTTGTACGTGAGTCCGCAGATCACCGCGAGCGGGGTGGCCAGGACCCGGTCGCCGTCGGTGACGCCCAGCCAGCTGGTGACGTCGAGGACGTGCAGGGAGTTGAGGGCGCCGACCACGGGCCCGCCGTCCGCGAGGATCGTCTTCCACGCCAGCGTACGGATGAGGAAGCTGGTGAAGAACGGCGCGATGACGAGGACCAGGATGAGGTTGCGCCAGCGGCCCGCGCGGAACGCGATGAGATACGCGAGCGGATAGCCGAGCAGCAGGCACAGGATCGTGGCGGCGCCCGCGTAGAGCACCGAGCGCAGGAACTGCGGCCAGTAGTCGGAGAGCGCGTCCCAGTACGTGGCGAAGTGCCAGGTGACCTTGAAGCCCTCTTCGAGGGAGCCGGTCTGCACGGACGTCGACGCCTGGTAGACCAGCGGGAGCGCGAAGAAGACGACGAGCCAGAGGATGCCGGGGAGCAGCAGCCAGTACGGGACGAGGCGGCCGCGCCTGCGCACCTTGCGCGGCGGCGCTTCCTCGGGGACGGGCGCCTTGGGTGGTGGTGCGTCGGTCACGGTGGTCATGCGGAGGCGTCCTCCTCGACCTTCTCGACGCCCGCCTCGACGTCCTGGGCGGCGTCGAGGCCGAAGGTGTGCGCGGGGTTCCAGTGCAGGACCACGTCGGCGCCGGGGACGAGGCGGCCGTCGCGCTCGATGTTCTGCGCGTACACCTCGAAGGAGTCGCAGACCGGGCTGTCGACCACGTACTGCGTGGAGACGCCGATGAAGCTGCTGTCGGCGATGCGTCCGGTGATGCGGTTGCGGCCCTCGGGGATCTCCCCCGCGTCGTCGGCGTGCGTGAGGGAGATCTTCTCGGGCCTGATGCCGACCAGGACCTTGCCGCCGGCGGTGGTGGGGGCGCTGCATCGGGCGGCGGGCAGCACGAGCTTGCCGTCCCCGGCCTTGAGGACGATGTCGTCGCCGCTGGTGCCGCCGATCTCGGCCTCGATGAAGTTCGAGGTGCCGAGGAAGTTGGCGACGAAGGTGGTGCGGGGGTTCTCGTAGAGGTCCGCGGGGGCGCCGAGCTGCTCGACGCGGCCGCCGTTCATCACGGCCACGGTGTCGGCCATCGTCATGGCCTCCTCCTGGTCGTGCGTGACGTGCACGAAGGTGATGCCGACCTCGGTCTGGATGCGCTTGAGCTCCAGCTGCATCTGGCGGCGCAGCTTGAGGTCGAGGGCGCCGAGCGGCTCGTCGAGCAGGAGCACCTTGGGGTGGTTGATGAGCGCGCGGGCGACGGCGACGCGCTGCTGCTGGCCGCCGGAGAGCTGGTGCGGCTTCTTGCGGGCCTGCTCGCCGAGCTGGACGAGGTCGAGCATCTCGCCGACCTGCTTCTTCACGGACTTGATGCCGCGGCGACGCAGGCCGAAGGCGACGTTCTCGTAGATGTCGAGGTGCGGGAAGAGCGCGTACGACTGGAAGACCGTGTTCACGGGCCGCTTGTACGGGGGCAGGGCCGTGACGTCCTGGTCGCCGAGGCGGACCGTGCCGGAGCTGGGCTCCTCCAGGCCCGCGATCATGCGGAGCGTGGTGGTCTTGCCGCAGCCGGACGCGCCGAGCAGCGCGAAGAACGAGCCCTGCGGCACGGTGAGGTCGAGCGGGTGCACGGCGGTGAAGGAGCCGTACGTCTTACTGATCCCGCTGAGGCGGACGTCGCCGCCGGGTTCTTGGGCAGAGGTCATGGTGGGGTCCAGGGAAATCGAGGAGCGGGAGGAGTGGCCCCGTGAGGGGCGCGGGGAACTGCGCGAGCAACCACACGAGAGCCGCGGACGAATGCACGCCGAAGCGCAGCCGCCTACGCGCCGGTCAGCTTCGCGAACTTCTCTTCGTACGCGGTCTCTTCCTTCGGCGTCAGCGACCTGAACGCCCGGGACTTCGCCTTCATCTCCTTGTCGGGAATGATCAGCGGATTCGACGCCGCGTCCTCGTCGATCCGCGCGAGCGCGTCCCGCACGCCGTCGACCGGGCACACGTAGTTGATGTACGCGGCGAGGCGGGCGGCGGGCTCCGGCTCGTAGTAGTAGTCGATGAGCCGCTCGGCGTTGCGCTTGTGGCGCGCCTTGTTGGGGACGAGCAGGTTGTCCGTGGACGTGATGTAGCCCTGGTCCGGGATGTGGAAGTCGACGTCGGGGTTGTCGGCCTTCAGCTGCACGATGTCGCCGGCCCAGCCGAGGCACGCGGCGATGTCGCCCTTGTCGAGGTCCGAGGTGTAGTCGTTGCCGGTGAAGCGGCGAATCTGCTTCTTGTCGACGGCCTTCTGGAGGCGGGCGATCGCCGCGTCGAAGTCGTCGTCGGTGAAGTCCCCGGGGTCCTTGCCCATGTCGATGAGCGTCATGCCGACGGTGTCGCGCATCTCGGAGAGGAACCCGACGCGCCCCTTCAGGGCGGGGTCGTCGAGCAGGTCGGAGACCGAGGTGATCTTCTTCCCACCGGTCGCCTTCTTGTTGTACGCGATGACGGTGGAGATGCCGGTCCAGGGGTAGGAGTAGGCACGGCCGGGGTCCCAGTCGGGGTTGCGGAACTGGGACGACAGATTCGTGTACGCGTGGGGCAGGTTGGCCGGGTCCAGTTTCTGGACCCAGCCGAAGCGGATGAGCCGGGCCGCCAGCCAGTCGGTGACGCAGATGAGGTCGCGCCCGGTGTCCTGGCCCGCCGCGAGCTGCGGCTTGATCTTCCCGAAGAACTCGACGTTGTCGTTGATGTCCTCGGTGTACTTGACCGTGATCCCGGTGCGTTTCGTGAACGCCGCGAGGGTCGGCCGACGGTTCTTGTCCTTCTCGTCGACGTCCATGTACTCGGTCCAGTTGGAGAAGTTGATCCGCTTCTCGTCGGCCGAGTGGTCGTCGGCGGCGACACCGCCCTGTTCCTTGCCCGCCGCGGGGATCCCGCAGGCGCTCAGCGCCCCGAGACCGCCGACGGCGAGCGCGCCGCCGGTGGTGGCGCGCAGCAGGGAACGGCGGGTCAGGGCGCCCCTGCCGTTCCGCAGGCTGCGGTGCATGGCGGCCAGTTGGGCCGGGGACGGAGTGTCGGGCTCGTACTGCTCCATGCGCGTGGTTGCCCTTTCGGGAGGGAGCCGGCCGCTGGTCGGGCGGTCTGTCGGCTGGTGGCTATCGGTCCCCGAAGATCGTGCGGTGCCAGTCCTTGCGGACCACGGCGGTGTTGTCGAACATGACGTGCTTGACCTGCGTGTACTCCTCAAACGAATACGCGGACATGTCCTTGCCGTAGCCGGACGCCTTGTAGCCGCCGTGCGGCATCTCGCTGAGGATCGGGATGTGGTCGTTGACCCAGACGCACCCGGCCTTGATCTCGCGGGTCGCGCGGTTGGCGCGGAACACGTCGCGGCTCCAGGCGGAGGCGGCGAGGCCGTAGGGCGTGTCGTTGGCGAGCCGGATGCCCTCGTCGTCGCTGTCGAAGGGCAGCACCACGAGGACGGGGCCGAAGATCTCGGACTGCACGATCTCGCTGTCCTGCGCGGCGTCCGCGACGAGCGTGGGCTTGTAGTACGCGCCGGGGTGCCGGAGCGCCTCGCCGCCGGTGACCACGCGCGCGTAGGAGCGGGCACGGTCGACGAAACCGGCGACGCGGTCGCGGTGCACGTGCGAGATGAGCGGGCCCATGTCGGTGCTCGGGTCGAAGGGGTCGCCGAGCCGCACGCTCTCCATCAGGTCGGCGACGCCCGCCACGAAGGCGTCGTACAGCGGGCGCTGGACGTACGCGCGCGTGGCGGCGGTGCAGTCCTGGCCCGAGTTGATGAGGGCGCCGGCCACCGCGCCGTGCACGGCGGCGTCGAGGTCGGCGTCGTCGAACACCACGAAGGGCGCCTTGCCGCCGAGCTCCAGGTGGAGCCGCTTGACGGTGGCGGTGGCGATCTCGGCGACGCGCTTGCCGACGCCGGTGGACCCGGTGAAGGAGGTCATCGCCACGTCCGGGTGCCCGACGAGGTGCTCTCCGGCGTCCCTGCCCGCGCCCGAGACGATGTTGACGACACCGGCCGGAATGCCGGCCTCGGTGGCGGCCTGCGCGAAGAGCAGCGAGGTGAAGGGGGTGAGCTCGGCCGGCTTGAGGACGATGGTGTTGCCGGCCGCGATCGCCGGCAGGACCTTCCAGGCGGCCATCTGGAGGGGGTAGTTCCAGGGTGCGATGGAGCCGACGACACCGATGGGCTCGCGCCGTACGTACGAGGTGTGGTCGCCGGTGTACTCGCCCGCCGACTGGCCCTGGAGATGGCGGGCCGCGCCCGCGAAGAAGGCGGCGTTGTCGACGGTGCCGGGGACGTCGAACTCCCGGCTCAGCTTGATCGGCTTGCCGCACTGCAACGACTCCGCCTGCGCGAATTCCTCGGCACGCTCGGCCAGCACGCCCGCGAAGCGGTGCATCGCGTCGGAGCGCTCGCCCGGGGTGGCGCCCGCCCAGCCGGGGAACGCCTCGGCGGCCGCGGCGACGGCGGCGTCGACGTCGTCCGTCCCGGCCAGTTCGTACGCGTAGACCTCGTCGCCGGTGGCGGGGTCGACGACGGCGTGGGTGTTCCCCGACGTCCCCTTGGTCAGCTGCCCTGCGATGTACTGCGCGCCGTCCGCGAAGTGGTCCTGCGCCTGGAAGTTGTGCATGACGCTCTCCTCCGCCGAGCTCCCCGTGCGGCGGGGATCGGCGTAGCTCCAGATCGATTTGAGTGCCGATCCTGACAGAGCGGTGGTAGTCCAACAAGTGATTCCGTAGTTGCCTTTTGGTTACGCGACGGAATCTGTCGACCAGGTGTCGAGTCGTCCCGGAAAACCAAGGACGGAGTGTCCGTGGTGCGTGCCAGACTCGCGTGTCATGACGAAGATCGACTCGGTCCGCTCGGTGGCGGAGCTGGTCGGCGCGGCGCGCGCCGGGGAGCGGATCAAGTACCTGCACTTCTGGGGACACACCCCGCGCCGGGACGGCACGCCGGGCCCGAGCCGCCTCAGCCAGTGGTGGCCGTCCCCCTTCACGGTCGACGGCGTGTCGTACGCGACGGCCGAGCACTGGATGATGGCCGGCAAGGCCCGCCTCTTCGGCGACGCGGACGCGGAGCGCGCCGCGCTCACGGCGAGGACCCCCGCCGAGGCGAAGAACGCGGGACGGCTCGTGCGGGGTTTCGACGAGGCGACGTGGGCGCGGGAGCGGTTCGCGATCGTGGTCGAGGGCAGCGTCCACAAGTTCACGTCGGACCCGGCGCTGCGGGAGTACCTCGTGGGGACGGGGCGGCGGGTCCTCGTGGAGGCCAGCCCGCTGGACCGGGTGTGGGGCGTGGGCCTGGCTGCGGACGACCCCCGCATCGAGGACCCCGCGCGGTGGCGGGGCACGAACCTGCTGGGCTTCGCGCTGATGGAGGCGCGGGGGCGGCTTTAGGCGTGGGGTGGCCCTGTGGTCGGAGGGGGCCGGGGTTCCGGGGGCGCATGGAGCCCCCGGCCCTCCCCCGCTGGGAGCCCACGACCAGCGTCGTCGAGAAGCCCGGGTCGTCCGAGGACCCCGCGTCCAGGTCCTCGTCCGGCACCACGATCAGGATCACCAGCAGGACCACGCCCAGGACGACGCCCACCGCCCCGCAGATGATCCCCGCGAGGGCCTGGCCGCCGTTCGTCGCCTCGCCTCGCCGCGCCTTGCCGCGGCCCACCGCGCCGAAGACCACCGCGAGGATGCCGAGGACGATCGCCAGCGGCCACAGGCAGAAGACGGCGGCGGAGATGATCCCGAGGACCAGCGCCGTCACGCCCATGCCGTTCGCCGGGGCCATCGGCATGGCGGGCCAGCCGTAGCCGGGGGCGCCGTGACCGCCCGGGTGACCCGGGTATCCGGGGTAGCCGGGATAGCCGCCCTGCGGGCCCGGATACCCCGGCTGACCGGCGGGGCCGGGCTGCCCCGGGTAGCCGTACGGCACCTGCCCGGGACCGTCCGGCGAGAGCGGGGGCGGCGGCACCGGCTCCCCCGGCGCCGCGAAGGGATTGTGCTCCCCCGGTGCCGCGAAGGGATTGCTCTCCCCCGCGGGTCCGGGCGGCACCGGAGCCCCCGGATACGCCCCCGGAGCGCCCTGCGGGGCCCCCGGCATCGACGTCATCGTCCACTGGTCGTGCACCGGCGGCCCGGCCGACGGGTCAGCGGGCACCGGGGCATCGCCCGGCACCGGTGCGCCACCCGGCACGGGCGCGCTGCCCGGCACCGGAGCACCGTCCTGCACGGGCGCACCGCCCTGCACAGGCGCACCCCCCGGCCCCGGAGTACCACTCTGCCCCGGAGTGCCGTCCGGCACCGGCGCGGCCCAGACCCCCCGCTTCTCCAGCTGCACCCCGTCCTCCGACGGCGGAGCCCACGGATCCCGCTCCTCCGGCGCCTCGGCGCCCGACGGCGCATCCGCGCCGGAAGGCGTCTCGGCACCGGAAACGGCGTCGTCCTCGGACTTGGCGGACATGACGGGTCACCTCTTTCGTACGTTCCGTCATGCTACGGCCCCTGCTTTTCCCGTGCCGACCGCCGCCTACGATGAGGCCGACCCACCGATCAGCCGATCAAGCCCGTTCCTGGGGAGGAAACCGTGACCGAGCAGCAGCGGACGCCCACGGCGTCGACCGACCGAGACCCGCACGCCTTCATCGCCGGACTGCCCAAGGCGGAACTGCACGTGCACCACGTCGGCTCGGCCTCCCCCCGCATCGTCTCGGAACTGGCGGCCCGGCACCCCGACTCCGCGGTGCCGACCGACCCCGAGGCGCTGGCCGACTACTTCACGTTCACGGACTTCGCGCACTTCATCCAGGTGTACCTCTCCGTCGTGGACCTGATCCGCACCCCGGACGACGTGCGCCTGCTCACCTTCGAGGTGGCCCGCGACATGGCCCGGCAGAACGTCCGCTACGCCGAGCTGACCATCACCCCGTACTCCTCCGTGCGCCGCGGCATCGACGACCGCGCCTTCATGGACGCCATCGAGGACGCCCGCAAGGCCGCAGAAGGCGAGTTCGGCACCGTGCTGCGCTGGTGCTTCGACATCCCCGGCGAGGCGGGGCTCGTGTCGGCCGAGGAGACGGTGCGGCTCGCCACCACCGACCGGCTGCGCCCCGAGGGCCTGGTCTCCTTCGGCCTCGGCGGGCCCGAGATCGGCGTGCCGCGCCCGCAGTTCAAGCCCTACTTCGACCGGGCCATCGCGGCGGGCCTGCACTCGGTCCCGCACGCCGGCGAGACCACGGGCCCCGGGACCGTCTGGGACGCCCTGACCCACCTCGGCGCCGAGCGCATCGGCCACGGCACCAGCTCGGCCCAGGACCCGAAGCTCCTCGCGCACCTCGCCGAGCACGGCATCCCGCTGGAGGTCTGCCCGACCTCCAACATCGCGACGCGCGCGGTGGCCACCCTCGACGAGCACCCCGTCAAGCAGTTCGTCGAGGCGGGCGTGACCGTCACGATCAACTCCGACGACCCGCCCATGTTCGGCACCGACCTGAACACCGAGTACGCCGTCGCGGCCCGCCTCCTCGGCCTCGACGAGCGCGGCATCGCGGCCCTCGCCAAGAACGCCGTCGAGGCCTCCTTCCTCGACCGGGCCGGCAAGGACCGCATCGCCGCCGAGATCGACACGTACACGGAGACCTGGCTCGCCCCGTAACGACGGCACCACAATGGGCCCATGCGCACCGTGACTGCTGTGGCCCACCGAGGCGATCCCTACCGCGTCCGCGAGAACACGATCCCGTCCCTGCGCTCCGCGCTCGACCGGGGCGCGGACGCGGTGGAGATCGACGTCCGCCTGAGCCGCGACGGCGTGCCCGTGCTGCTGCACGACGCGACGCTCAAGCGGCTGTGGGGGTACGAACGTCCGCTCGCCGCGCTGTCCGCCGCGGAGGTCGAGGGCCTCACCGAGGGCGGCGTACCGACGCTCGAAGCGGCCCTGAAAGCCACGGACGGGCACCGGATCATGATCGATCTGCCGGACGCGACCCCCGTGTCGGTGCGCACGGTCGTCGGCACCGTCGCGGACTGCGGGGCCGCCGAGCGCGTCTACTACTGCGCGGGCGCCCGGACGATGCTCGCGGTGCGCGCCGCGGACCCCGCCGCCGAGATCGCGCTGACCTGGACGAGCCCGGCCCCGCCGCGCCGCGCCCTGCTCGACGCGCTCGCGCCGCGCTGGCTCAACTACCGCTTCCCGCTGGTCGACCGCGAGCTGGCCTTCCAGGTGCACCGCGAGGGGTTCCTGATCTCCGCCTGGACCCCGGACACCCGGCGCTCGATGCGCCGTCTGCTCGACGCGGGCGTCGACTCCGTCACCACGAACCGCGTCGACGTCCTGACGGCGCTGCGCACCGCCACCCCCTAGGGGACATCCCCCTCAACTTCCCTGCCCCCGAGGCCGCTTGACCCCGACGGCTCACCGGGCCCGTGCCCTCCTCACCGACGATCCGCGCCCTGCCCGCGATCACCAGGATGAGAGCACCACAGCCCAGCAGCCCCAGGAGTCACCGTGAAGGTCCCCGCCCGCGCCGCTCTCGCCGCCGCCCTCGTCCTCGGCCTGACCGGCGCCGCGGCCGCCCCTGCCCTCGCCCACCCGCGGGCCGCGCCCGTCACCGCCGTCGACGCCCCGTCGGACCGACCCGACGGCACGGCCCTGCGCGACGCGATCAAGGGTCTTCCGGACGCCGACGCGACCGCCGCCCTGGTCCGCGTCGGCGGCACGGACGGGACCTGGCGCGGCAGCGCGGGCGTGCACGACCTGGTCACGCACCGCAAGGCCGATCCGCACGGCCGCTTCCGCGCCGGTTCCGTCACGAAGATCGTGACCGCGGCCGTGGCGCTCCAGCTGGCCGCCGAGGGCAGGCTCGACCTCGACAAGCCGGTGCAGCACTACATGCCGGGCCTGTTCACGGGCGACTTCGAGCCCATTCCCGTACGCAGCCTGCTCAACTACACGAGCGGCCTGAAGCCGGGCGACGGCTTCGACGACGAGTTCGCGCACCGCTACGACACGTTGGACCCGCGCACCGTCGTCGACTCCGCCGTCGCCAAGGGCCCCGAGCACTCCCCGGGCGACGAGCAGCACTACCGCAACATCGGCTACACCGTGCTCGGCCTGCTGATCGAGAAGGTCACCGGGGATACGTACGCCCACCAGGCCAAGGTCCGGATCTTCGAGCCGCTGCGCATGCGCGACACGTACTTCCCCGGCACCGACCCCCGCATCCGCGGCCCGCACAACCGCGGCTACCAGCAGATGAAGCAGGCCGACGGCACGACCCGCCTCGTCGACGTGACCGAGTGGAACCAGTACGACCGTTTCGCGGCGGGCGACATGATCTCCTCCACGGCCGACCTGGAGGTGTTCACGCGGGCCCTGTTCGGCGGTGACATCCTGCCGGAGCCGCAGCTGAAGGAGATGCTCACGGTGCCGGAGAAGATCAAGGGCGCCGTCTTCGGCGCGGGTCTCCAGCGCATGCGCATCGGCGACCGGATGGTCTGGCTCAAGACCGGCGCCCGCTACGGCTACTCCACCATCATCGCCGCCACCGAGGACGGCCGCCGTACCCTCGTCCACTCGGTCAACGCGACCGACGCGAAGGCCGAGGGCATGAACCCGGTGGCCGAGCGGATCGCGCGGGCGGCTCTGGGCTGAGCGCGTCGTCAGATGAACAGCAACAAGAAAGTCGGGGCATGACGTCTGCGTGGCACTGGGAGAGCGGCGAGGGTCTGCTGGGCCTGGACGACCCCGCCGCGTGGGACGCGGCGTACGAGCGCGGCGAGCCGCACCTCGGCACGGCCGTGATCGGCCTGGCCTTCAACTGCCCGCTGGCCGAGGCCTCGCCCCGGATCATCACGGCGATGCGGCTGGCGGACCCCGCTCAGCGGGGCTTCGCGTACACCGCGGCCGGCACGGCAGCCCGGATCAACGGCGAGCTGACGCCGGAGCTGTACGAGGCGCTGCGCGCGGAGGGGCACAGAGGTCTCGCGGAGAACGCCGTCGACGACACCTTGGACCACGTGCCGTTCCGGCAGCTGCCGCCCTGGTTCAAATGGCGCAGGGCGGCGTCCACGGTGGAGGACAAGCTGGCGACCTGGCGCCTGAACGTCACGTACGCCGCCGAGGACATCCACAAGGCCCTGCGCCGGCGCCGCTGACTCACCCCGACCGGTGCGTCAACAGCCCGCCTGCACTCGGGACATGGTCGATCACCGCACCGTGGACCTGGCGGGCGTACGGCTCGCCTGCCGGGTGTCCAGGCCGCCTCAAGGGCCGCCCCTCACCGTCGTGTGTACGCCTAGATCACGGCCAGGACGCTCGTCGTGGCGGGCGGGCCGGACAGCCATGTGCCCCAGGAAGGGCTGGCCGAGCAGGCCGCCGCGGTCCCTACAGCCCCGCCAGCGCGTTCCACCGCTTCGCGAACTCCGTCCGCTCCTTCGACGTGATGTCGCGGGCGATGGCGAGCCGCTTGCGCATGTCGTCGTCGGGGAAGATCAGCGGGTCCTCGGCGAGGGCCGCGAGGTCCTTGTCCTTGGAGGAGGCGAGGATGTCGCGGGCGGCGGGGACCGGGCAGACGTAGTTGACCCAGGCGGCGAGTTCCGCGGCGACCTCGGGCTCGTAGTAGTGGTCGATGAGCCGCTCGGCGTTCTGCTTGTGCCGGGCCAGGTTGGGGATCATCAGGGACTCGGCCCAGAGTTCGGCGCCCTCCTCGGGGACGATGAACTCGATGTCCGGGTCGTCCGCCTGGAGCTGGATGACATCGCCGCTGTAGGCCTGGCAGGCCAGGACGTCGCCGCTGGAGAGGTCCTTGATGTAGTCGTTGCCGGTGAAGCGGCGGATGTGGTGGGAGTCCACCATCTTCTCGACCTTGTCGCACATCCGGTGGAAGTCGTCGGCCGTCCACTTCGTGATGTCGACGCCGTCGCCCTGGAGCAGCAGCGCGAACGCCTCGTCGAGGCCGGAGAGCAGCGTGACGCGGCCCTTGAGGTCGTCGGCCCACAGGTCGGAGACGTGCTTGATCTCGCGGCCGACCCGGCGCTTGTTGTACGCGATGCCGGTGATGCCCGACTGCCAGGGCACGGTGAACTTGCGGCCCGGGTCGAAGTGCGGGGAGCGCAGCTGCGGGTCCAGGTACTTGGTGACGTTCGGCTGCTTCGCGCGGTCCATCTCCTGCACCCAGCCGAGGCGTACGAAGCGGGCGCACATCCAGTCGCTGATGACGATGAGGTCGCGGCCGGTCTCCTGGTGGTTCATCAGGGACGGGCTGATCTTGCCGAAGAACTCGTCGTTGTCGTTGATCTCCTCCGTGTAGCGGACGTCGATCCCGGTCCGCTTCTCGAAGGCGTCCAGCGAAGGGCGCTTCGTCTTGTCCTCGTCGTCGGTGTCGATGTACAGCGGCCAGTTGGCGAAGGTCAGCTTCCGGTCCTGCCGGGAGCGGTCACCGGCGGACCGCTCCCCCGGCTCGATGTACGCGGCGGGCACCCCGCAGCCCGCGAGCACGCTGACGGCCGCGCCGCCGCCGAGGGCACGCAGCAGGGAACGGCGGGACACGGAGGTGGCTCTGGGGTTCGCTCGCACCCCGGCAGCATGCGCCGTCGCGCGGCGGCGCGGCAATGGACGCAGCGTCGAGCCCCGTCGCGTGGACCCGACACCCTGTCGATCACCCCGCCGCTCGCGGCCCGGCGGACCGCCGGGCCGGCTCCAGCCACGCCGCCAGGTCCCCCGCCGTGATCCGCTCCAGCGGGGCGGCGTCGACCGGGCCCGGGTAGAGCCGGTACGCCGTGCCGGACGCGACGTCGTCCGCACCCGCCAACTCGCCGTGCAGCAGCGCCAGAAGCGCACGGCGCCCGCCGAGCTCCGGCTCGGCGCGCAGCGCGTCCGGCTCCCATCCGTCCCTGATCCGCAGCGCGAAGTCCTCGCGCGGCTCGTCCTCGGCACGGCGGTAGCCCCACAGGACGTGGCCGCGCCCGCGCACGTACACGTCGCCGTCGGTGCGGGCCGCCGCGGTCCAGCAGGCCAGGTCCCACAGCGTGGCCCGGCCGCCCGGCGTGAAGGTGTCGAGCAGGTCGCTGCCCAGGTGGGCGAGCTTCCTGCGGTAGCGCCACACGTCGTGCGCGCCGCCGCTCGTGGCGAGGGTGACGTCGGCCCACCACGCGCGCCGTGTCCGCAGGTCGACGATCATCGGGACGCGCACCGTCGCGTCGCCCGCGAGGTCGAAGCGCCGGCGCACGGTGCGCGGGTCGTAGACGGCCCGCGCCGTGCCCTCGACGGCCATGAACCCCGCGAAGGCGTCGGGGAGTTCGTCGAACGGCACGTCGTTGTACGACAGGACCGCGGGCACCACGAACCGCACGCCCGCGTGCGCGAGCCGCGGCAGGTTCAGGTCCAGGTACTCGGTGGCGCCGTGCGGGGCGGGCGCCGAGGTCAGGTCGCCGGAGTGCAGGGCGGCGCCGCCCGCGTACTCCAGCTGGGTGTAGTCGCACAGGCCGACGAAGCGCCACTGGTCGTCGTAGAGCGCGACGGACAGGTCGAGGTCGACGCGCAGGCCCTTGGGCTGCGTCCAGTGCAGGAAGAGCCGCACGGTCTCGCCGTCCGCGGGCATCGGCAGCGCGCTGCCGCGCGGCACGGCGACCAGCGAGGCGGCCGAGGCGCGCTCGGCGAACGGCACGGGCAGGTCGGTGAGCGAGGCGTCGAGGACCGCCAGGTCGTACCGCTCCCCCTCGCGCGCGGCCAGGCGCCGCACGGCCTCCGCCGCGATCAGCTCACCGGCGCGCCCCGCGACCCGGGCGGGCAGCGGCGGGCGCTCGTCCGCGACCGCGTACGCCTTGGTGACGCGTCCGCGCGGGAAGAAGACCCGGCGGTGGCCGGGCACGGCGCGGACCTGCATCCGGCCGTACGCGCCGAGCAGCGGCCCGGGGGCGGTGCGGGGCAGGGCCCCGGCGAGCGCCTCGCCGAGCGTCTCCGGCAGGGTCGCCGCGCCGGAGCGGGCCAGCAACAGGTCCAGACGGCGCAGGAGTTCACCGGGTCGCTCGGCCAGCAGGCGCGCCGCGCCCTCGGTGTCCCAGCGGCCCAGCGCCGCCTCGACGCGCGCCTGCCAGGTGACGACGCGCAGCCGGTCGCCGGACAGGCGCACGTCGTCGTGCCGGGCGGCCTCGGCGAGCAGCAGTTCGCCGAGCGCGTCCTCGCCGAGGCGCGTCCCGCGCAGCACGGCGAAGGCGAGCGCCGCGCGCGGGTGCCGGTGGGCGCCCTCGAAGGGGTGCAGGATCTCGCCGGCCCGCTTCCACGCGCGCGGGTGGCGGGCCATGTCCTCGGCGAGGCGCGCGAAGTCCAGCCCGTCGAGCAGGTCCAGGAGCGCACGGCGGACCGGCCGCGAAAGGCCGCGCAGGCGCGGGAGTTCGAGCAGGTCGGGGTCGCCGCCGGAGCGTACGGCGAGGATGCGCAGCACGTCGGTGGCGGTGTCCGCGTACCGCGCGACGAGCGGGCGCGTCGCGGGCAGGTCGAGGAGCGGCGCGAGGGCGAGCGCCTTGCTCTCGCGCAGCGGGACGGCGGCGGGCAGCCACCGTCCGGCGTCGGCCGGGTCCAGGCGCCCGAGGAGGAGGACCAGGTCGTCGTGGTCCTCGGGGTTCAGGGGCGTGCGGCGGGCGAGCAGCGCGGTGAGCTCGGCGGCGGCGTCGCCGGGCGCGCCGAGGCGCAGGGTGCGCAGGATCGCGCCGCCGTCGCCGCCGAGGCCCGCGCCGGTGTCGAGCCAGGGGTCGGTGGGCCCGTCCGTCTCGTAGCGGTTCTCGCAGATCGGGCAGGCGTACCAGACGCAGCACTCGTCGCAGCAGCCCCAGTCGTCGATCTTGGTGAGGCAGTCGTCGCAGAGCAGGTGGGCGCAGGGGCCGAGGGCGCGCACCCGGTTCCCGGTGCCCGCGCAGTTCATGCAGGGCTGGTGCGGCTGGGCGGCGAGGCGCGCGGCGACGACGGAGGTGAAGTGCCGGTGCGCGTACTGGTACGGGATCTCGTCGGGGAACCGGCGGAAGAGGGGCTCGTGGTGACGGTCGGAGCCCAGCAGCGCGTCGACGTCGGCGAGCAGCCCGTGCCCGGTCGCGGCGAGGTCCTCGACGGACAGCGCGGTGAGCGCGCGGCGCAGCGGGGCGGTCAACAGGTGGCCGCGGTCGGCGAGTTCGGCCTCGAGGACGACGACGGCGGCATCGGTCACCGAGGACCGTCCGGCGCCCTCGGGCACGGACACGCTCTGCCGGCGGCGCAGCAGCAGTCCCGCGAGGTCGTCGGTCGTCGTCTTCGTCATCAGGTCATACCCCCGTGCGTACGCAAAGGCGGGGGCGGGAAGTGGGTGCGCTACGGATCTTTTGCAGAGAAGAGAAGAAGGAAGCACACCGCGGAGCCGCCCCCGCGTACGCAACGGTACGCGGGGGCGGATCGGGCGTCACACGATTAACCCTCGATGGACGTCATCACGTGCTTGATGCGCGTGTAGTCGTCGAAGCCGTACGCGGACAGGTCCTTGCCGTAGCCGGACTTCTTGAAGCCGCCGTGCGGCATCTCCGCGACCAGCGGGATGTGCGTGTTGATCCAGACGCAGCCGAAGTCGAGGACCTTGGACATGCGCATCGCGCGCGCGTGGTCCTTCGTCCAGACGGAGGAGGCGAGCGCGTACTCGACGCCGTTCGCGTACTCGACGGCCTGTGCCTCGTCCGTGAAGGACTGCACGGTGATGACGGGGCCGAAGACCTCGTTCTGGATGATCTCGTCGTCCTGCTTGAGGCCGGAGACCACGGTCGGCGCGTAGAAGTAGCCCTTCTCGCCGACCTGGTGGCCGCCCGCCTCGACCTTGGCGTGCGCGGGCAGCCGGTCGATGAAGCCGGAGACCTGCTTGAGCTGGTTGGCGTTGTTGAGCGGGCCGTAGAGCACGTCCTCGTCGTCCGGCTGCCCGGTCTTCGTGTCGGCGGCGGCCTTGGCGAGCGCCGTCACGAACTCGTCGTGGATGGACTCGTGGACGAGCACGCGCGTGGCGGCCGTACAGTCCTGGCCCGCGTTGAAGAAGCCCGCCTCGGAGATGCCCGCGACGGCACCGGCGATGTCGGTGTCCTCGAAGACGACGACGGGCGCCTTGCCGCCGAGCTCCAGGTGGACCCGCTTGAGGTCCTTGGAGGCGGACTCGGCGACCTGCATGCCGGCGCGCACGGAGCCGGTGATGGAGGCCATCGCGGGCGTCTTGTGCTCGACCATGGCGCGGCCGGTGTCACGGTCGCCGGTGACGACGTTGAAGACGCCGGGCGGCACGATGGAGCCGATGATCTCGGCCATCAGGACGGTCGACGCCGGCGTGGTGTCGGACGGCTTGAGGACGACCGTGTTGCCCGCGGCGAGCGCCGGGGCGAACTTCCACACGCCCATCATCATGGGGTAGTTCCACGGCGCGACCTGCGCGCAGACGCCGATCGGCTCGCGGCGGATGATGGAGGTCAGACCCTCCATGTACTCGCCCGCGGCGCGGCCTTCGAGCATCCGGGCCGCACCCGCGAAGAAGCGGATCTGGTCGACCATGGGCGGGATCTCCTCGGACCGCGTGAGCCCGATCGGCTTGCCCGTGTTCTCGACCTCGGCGGCGATGAGCTCCTCGGCGCGCTCCTCGAACGCGTCGGCGATCTTGAGCAGGGCCTTCTGCCGCTCGGCGGGCGTCAGGTCGCGCCAGGCGGGGAACGCGTCGGCCGCGGCCTTCATGGCGGCGTCGACGTCGGCCTGACCCGACAGCGGCGCGGTGGCGTAGGCCTCGCCCGTCGCCGGATTGATCACCTCGGTGGTCCGTCCGTCGGCCGCGTCCCGGAATTCTCCGTTGATGTAGTTGCGCAGACGGCGCAGCTCGGTGGTCACTGCCGGCCCTCCTGTCAGATTCCCGGTGCCCCGGTGTGCCCCGGGGTCCCGATGTCCAGTGGATGAGACACCCACCCTAATCGCTGTACCGACGCTTTCAACATACCCAGCAGCCCAGAACTGCGGAATTCGTGAGTATCGAAGTCTTGAACAACGAATTTCATCGATCTGGCCTTGCGGAAGTGACGAGACGTCGTGCACAGTGAGGTCGTGGCCAGTCGCAGCGCAGACCCCAGTAACCCCCGCAGCTCCCGCACCGGGAACGGCGGCGGGAGCGGCACCCCGCCGGTGGACGCCGTCTCTCTGGCGATCATCGAGCAGCTCCAGGAGGACGGACGCCGTCCGTACGCCGCCATCGGCAAGGCCGTGGGCCTGTCCGAGGCGGCCGTGCGCCAGCGCGTCCAGAAGCTGCTCGACCAGGGCGTGATGCAGATCGTCGCCGTCACGGACCCGCTCACCGTGGGCTTCCGCAGGCAGGCGATGGTCGGCATCGACGTCGAGGGCGATGTGGACCCGGTCGCGGACGCCGTGGCCGCCATGCCGGAGGCCGAGTACGTGGTGATGACCGCGGGCTCGCACGACCTCCTCGTGGAGATCGTCTGCGAAGACGACGACCACCTGCTCGAAGTCATCAACAAGCGCATCCGCGCCCTCCCCGGCGTGCGCTCCACCGAGAGCTTCGTCTACCTCAAGCTCAAGAAGCAGACCTATATGTGGGGAACCCGATAGCCGTGAGCAAGGACCTCAGCCAAACCGCCTACGACCACCTGTGGATGCACTTCACCCGCATGTCGTCGTACGAGAACGCGCCCGTTCCCACCATCGTGCGTGGCGAGGGCACCTACATCTACGACGACAAGGGCAAGAAGTACCTGGACGGCCTCTCCGGCCTGTTCGTCGTCAACGCCGGCCACGGCCGTCACGAGCTCGCCGAGACCGCCTACAAGCAGGCGCAGGAGCTGGCCTTCTTCCCGGTGTGGAGCTACGCCCACCCCAAGGCCGTCGAGCTGGCGGAACGTCTGGCCGACTACGCGCCGGGCGACCTCAACAAGGTCTTCTTCACCACCGGCGGCGGCGAGGCCGTCGAGACCGCGTGGAAGCTGGCGAAGCAGTACCACAAGCTCAACGGCAACCACACGAAGTACAAGGTCATCTCGCGCGCGGTCGCCTACCACGGCACCCCGCAGGGCGCCCTGTCCATCACCGGTCTGCCGGCCCTCAAGGCCCCCTTCGAGCCGCTGGTCCCCGGCGCGCACAAGGTCCCGAACACCAACATCTACCGCGCCCCGATCCACGGCGACGACCCCGAGGCCTTCGGCCGCTGGGCCGCCGACCAGATCGAGCAGGAGATCCTCTTCGAGGGCCCGGAGACGGTCGCCGCCGTCTTCCTGGAGCCGGTGCAGAACGCGGGCGGCTGCTTCCCGCCCCCGCCCGGCTACTTCCAGCGCGTGCGCGAGATCTGCGACCAGTACGACGTACTGCTCGTCTCGGACGAGGTCATCTGCGCCTTCGGCCGCCTCGGCACGATGTTCGCCTGCGACAAGTTCGGCTACGTCCCGGACATGATCACCTGCGCCAAGGGCATGACCTCGGGCTACTCCCCGATCGGCGCGTGCATCGTCTCGGACCGCATCGCCGAGCCGTTCTACAAGGGCGACAACACCTTCCTGCACGGCTACACCTTCGGCGGCCACCCCGTCTCCGCCGCGGTCGGCCTCGCCAACCTCGACATCTTCGAGAAGGAGGGCCTGAACCAGCACGTGCTCGACAACGAGGACGCGTTCTACCAGACCCTCCGCAAGCTGCTCGACCTGCCGATCGTCGGCGACGTCCGCGGCAACGGCTTCTTCTACGGCATCGAGCTGGTGAAGGACAAGGCCACCAAGGAGACGTTCAACGACGAGGAGACCGAGCGCGTCCTGTACGGCTTCCTCTCCAAGGCGCTCTACGACAACGGCCTGTACTGCCGTGCCGACGACCGCGGCGACCCGGTCGTCCAGCTGGCCCCGCCGCTGATCTCCACCCAGGAGACCTTCGACGAGATCGAGGGCGTCCTGCGACAGGTCCTCACGGAGGCCTGGACGAAGCTGTGACCTCCGGCGGTCAGGTCTGAGCAGACACCGGCCCGGGGCACCCGTTCGAGTGAGAACGGGTGACCCGGGCCGCGTCCTTTCCTGGCTGGTCCACCCGAATCCCTAGCGTGCCCAGTGACCGATCGGCCCCGCCTTCGTTCCCCCGTACGGGGGAGGCAAACTGATCTGAACCGAGGTGTACGCCATGGTGGCCCCGCCGGACAACGACGTGCTGTGGGCACGCGCTCTGCACGTCAAGCACAACGGCTCCCCCGCCCTCACCGGCGTCTCGCTCGGTGTCCGCGAGGGCGAGATCCTCGCCGTCAACGGCCCGCGCGGCTGCGGCAAGACGACCCTCCTGCGGTGCCTGTCGGGCCAACTGCTGCCCCAGCAGGGCGAGGTGTGGTTCAACAGCACGCCCGTCCACACGATGGGCCCCTTCGTGCGCGAGCGGCTGCGCCGCGACCGGTTCGGCTGGATCGACCCCGAGCCGCACCTCGTCCCCGAGCTCACCGCCTGGGAGAACGTCGCGCTGCCGCTGATGCTGCGCGGCGCCTCGCACCGCGTCGCCAAACCGGCCGCCCAGGAGTGGCTCGACCGGCTCGACATCGGCGACTGCGCCCGCAAGCGTCCGCACGCCCTGCTCCAGGCGGAGCGCCAGCGCGTCTCCATCGCCCGCGCCCTGGTCACCACGCCGAACGTCCTCTTCGCGGACGAGCCCACGGCTCCCCTGCACCGCGCCGACCGCGCGCACGTGCTGCGCACCCTGACGACGGCGGCGCGCTCCCACGGCATCACGGTCGTCCTCGCCACGCACGACGCGGAGGTCGCCACCCTCGCCGACCGCACGGTCACCCTGCTGGACGGCCGCCGCGTGAACACGGTGCATCTGCCGGCCGGGGACGGGACCGGGACCGGGACCGGGGCCGGTGGTTCCGCACCGGCCGCGCGGTCGGGCGGGGCTTCACGGGCCTCTTCACGGGCCTCGGAGACTCCTGGGGCTTCGAGGGGCGCCGAGGCCTCCCGGGGCGTGGCAGGTTCCGGCGCCCCCTCAGGGGCCGGTGGCCCGGCGGGCTCCGGTGTCACGGCGAGGTCCGCCGGTGCGGGGGCGGCCGACGCCTCTTCGGGTGCCGGGGCCGCGGGCGCCGGGCGCGCCACGAGTGGGGCGGGTACCGCGGCCGGGTCGGGGACCGCCGACGCCGCAGCCGGTACGCACACGGCAGCCGCTCCCACCGGGACCCATCAGGCAGCCGTTCCCACCGGTACGCGCCAGGCGGCCCCTCCCACCGGTACGCAGCAGCCCGCCGCCACGCGCGGCTCGGGTGCCGGTGCCACGCCCGCGCAGGGCTCCGGCGCGGCTGCCGGGGCCGGGGCCACCGCCACCCCCGCCGGCACCGTCGCCGCCACCCCCGCCGGCGCCCCCGCCGGCACCGTCGCCGGAACCGGAACCTCCGGTGTCTCCTCCGCGGAAGGCCGCGCCGCGTGCTCGCTCTCCGTCTAGCCCGCGGGGCGCACCCGCTCGTCCAGCTGCGGCGCCTGCTCGTCGCCGCCGCGTCCGCCGGGACCGGGTTCCTGCTGCTGTGCACCCTGACGTACGCGATGGAACACCCCGGCGCCGGTTCCGTGCTGCGCCTCGCGTGGTGCCTCGCCCCGATCGCGGCCACCGTCCACTTCGCCGTCGCCGTGGCCCGGACCGACCCCGCCACCCGACCCCGTCCCGGGCTCTCCGCCGTGGGGCTCGGGCCCGGCCGCCTGATGGTGCTCGCCGCGATCTCCACGGCCGTGGCCTGCACCCTCGGCTCCCTGCTCGCGCTGCTCTTCTTCCTGCACCTGCGCGGCGACCTGTCGGGGCTGCCCTTCGACGGCGCGGCGGCCGAACTGCTCGCCGCCGACAAGCCGTTGCCCCTCGCCGCCGCCCTGACCCTGCTCACCTTCGTCCCCCTCCTCGCCTCTGCCGTCGTCGCCCTGGTCCTGCGGCCCCGCCCCGCCAAGTCCACCGGAACGGAACCCGGTGCCGACCCGGCCGGGGAACCGGACGCCCCGGCACCGGCGCCGAGCGGACTCCCCTGGGGCGTCGCACTGCTCGCGGCGGGCCTCGCCGTCGAGACGTACGCGAGCCGCTCCGGCGTGGGGGCGGGGGGCGGCGGCCTGCCCATGCCGGGCGGCGCCGACGGCAGCCCGGCGGGCGTACTGGCGGGCTGGGCGCTGACCGCGCTCGGGCTGGTGCTCGCGGGGCCCGGCCTCACCCACCTCTGCGGCCGGATCCTCCAGGCGGTGCGCCCCGGCGCGGTGCGGCTGCTCGCCGGGCGCGTCCTGCAACAGGAGGCGCGCCGCATCGGACGGCCGCTGGGCGTGCTGTGCGCAGTGGCGTCGGGCGCGTACGCCTCGGCCGTGCTGTACGCGGGGCCGCGCCCCGCCGTCGGCCCGCTCACCGCGCTCGGCGCGCTGCTCGTCGCGGGCTGCGCGGTGCTGACCCTGGCCACCGCCGCGATCGAGGCCCGGCAGTCCCGCTCGCACACGACGGCCGCGCTGCTGCGGCTCGGCGCGCCCGCGACGATGCTGCGCGGTTCGGTGGCGCTCCGCGCGGGCGCGCTCGCCGCCGTGTTCGGGCCGCTGACCTGGCTCGTCGCGGAGCTCGCCGCCCTGCCGCTGGTGCGCTGAGCGGCGACGGCGGGGACGGCGACGGCGGGGACACGGGAAAACTCGTGCGAAAAAAGTTCGCGACGGGCGATGAGTTCCGTGCCGAGTGTCCGTCTACCCCTTCGTAAGGCACACGCACTCACTGGGAGAGACACTCATGTACCAGCAGATGATCTTCGTGAACCTGGCCGTCGACGACGTCGCCGCGTCGAAGAAGTTCTTCACGGAGCTCGGCTACACGATCAACCCGCAGTTCTCGACCGACGACTGCGCGTGCGTCGTCATCAGCGAGACCATCATCGCGATGATGCTGAGCAAGCAGCGTTACGCGGACTTCACGCAGAAGGAGATCGCCGACTCCAGAAAGACCAGCGAGACGCTGCTCTGTCTGAGCGCCGAGAGCCGCGAGAAGGTCGACGAGCTCGTCGACAGGGCGATCGCCGCGGGCGGCACGGCGGGCAAGGTCCAGGACTACGGCTCGATGTACGGCCGCGCCTACGACGACCTGGACGGCCACACCTGGGAGATCATGTGGATGGACCCCTCGGAGGTCCAGGGCTGACCGGGCTCTCTCCCCGAGCGCTGCTTAGCATGGGCGAATGCAGCCGACACCCGACAGCGCATCCGCCCCGCACCGCACGGCCGACCCGCAACTCCCGGGCGAGGACCGCGAGATCGAGACCCTCGCCGAGTTCGACGAGGTCGCGGCAGGCGGCGGTCTCGCCGGGTGCCGCGTCCAGGCCGTCGACCTGACGGAGCGCACCTCCGCACTGCTCACCGCCGACGTCGCGGGCGCCGTCTTCCTCGGCTGCCCGATGGACGAGGACGCGGCGGCGCGCGTGCGGGCCGGTGGGGCCCTGGTCTTCCCGCCGGTCCCCGGCCTGCCGTTCAACCCGTACCGCGGTCTGCTGTACACCCCCGACGACCTGTTCGCCGGCCTCGCCGACGGCGGCTACGACGCGACCCCGGACGCCCACGCGTACGACTGGTTCCAGCGGACCACCTCCGACGGCGACGTCTTCTCCTCGATGCTCCGCGCCATCCACGACGACTCCATCTCCGACGCGCTCGACGAACTCCTCGTCGGGGCGCGGGTGGTGGGCGTCATGGGCGGCCACGCGATGGCCCGCGGGACGGAGGCGTACGCGGGCGCCGCCCGGCTCGGCCGGGAGCTGGCCCGCGCGGGCTTCACCGTCGCCACGGGCGGCGGGCCCGGCGCGATGGAGGCGGCGAACCTCGGCGCGTACGCCTCGGTCTTCGCCGACGACATGCTGGACGAGGCGCTCGAACTCCTCGCCAAGGCACCGTCGTTCACGCCGTCGATCACCGAGTGGGCGCGCGCGGCCTTCGCGGTCCGCGAGCGCTGGCCCGCGGGCGGCACGTCGGTGGGCATCCCCACCTGGTTCTACGGCCACGAGCCGCCGAACCCCTTCGCCGCGCACCTGGCCAAGTACTTCGCCAACGCCACCCGCGAGGACGGCCTGCTGGCCCGTTCGAACGCGGGCGTCGTCTTCCTGCCGGGCGCCGCGGGCACGGTCCAGGAGGTCTTCGACAACACGACCCCCAACTACTACGAGTCGCGCGGCGAGCCGCGACCGATGGTCCTCGTCGACCGCGCGCACTGGACGGACCGCCTGCCGGTGTGGCCCCTGCTCCAGGCGCTGGCGCGCGACAGGCCGATGGAGTCGCGGATCGCCCTGGTGGACCGCGTGGAGGAGGCGCCGGACGCGCTGCGGGACCTCGGCGCGGGCGCCCCGACGGACTGAGTGCGGCCCGGGTAACGGACTGGGTGACGGATGAGGTCCGGCCCGGGTATCGGACGGGGTCCGGCCCGGGTGACCCGTCACCCCCGCGGCGCCCCGGTCACCCGAAGGACGCCCGCTCCAGCCAGAAGTCGAGCAGCTCCCGCTCGCCCAAGACCTCCACCTGCCCGCCGTCCAGCGGCCGCCGCCGGTAGAAGGCGAGCAGCACCTCGGTGAGCGGGCCGCGCAGCGCGACCGTCGCCTTCGCGTGCCCGCGCCGCCAGGTGAAGCCGTCCTCGCCGAACTCGATGAGCCACTCGGCGTCCAGGCCGGGCGGGGCATCGGTGGCGTGCAGATGGATGCTGCGCCCGGCGCCCTTGAGCTCGGAGGCGCTGTCCTCGGGGTCGGCGCGCTGGGCGAGCGCGACCAGGTCGAGCCACTCGTCGATCGCGTCGGCCGCGACCTCCGGATCGATCTCGTACGCGACACCGGCGGCGATGGCCGCGTCGGCACGGTGGATCGCCAGCTCGTGCGTCATGCGCCGCGCCCAGAACCCGGCGCTCGGGTCGTCCGACCACGACCAGACCTCGGCGTCGGCGCCCGCCGCGCGGAACGTCCGCTCGCCGAGCTCGGCGGTCCGGGCCAGCCAGGCGTCGAGCGCGGCCGGATCGTCCCCCTCCGGGCCCCCGGCCTCGGGGATGTCCTCCTCCGGGATGTCCCGCTCGGCGCGCGTCGCGACCAGGCGCTCGCTCCAGCGCACCGCGCCGCCCATGTGCCGCACGAGCTGCGCCAGCGTCCAGTCGGGGCAGGTCGGCACGGTGACGGAGAGATCCGCACCGGTCAGCGTGGCCCTCAAGAGGGTTGTTTGGGCGGTCACTTCGGCGCAGTAGCGATCATGGCTCAATCTCGTCATGCCCGCACCTTAGGTCGGCCTCCCCACCGAGGGCACCCGCGTTTTCGCGGGCCCGATCGGGCCCGACCACGTCGGCCTCGGCCAGGCACCGGCATCTCGACCTCAAGACGGTCTCAGCCAGCACCACCGCATCGACCTCGCACCGGTCTCAGCCCAGCACCACCACATCGGCCCCGCACCGGCCTCAGCCCAGCACCACCACATCGGCCCCGCACCGGCCTCAGCCCAGCACCACCACATCGGCGGCGTCGAAGCCGACCCCCACGCTCTCCCCCACCTCCGGCGCCTGCCGCAGCGCGCACGCCGCCTCCAGGCGCGGCCCCTCCTCGGGCTGCAGGTGCACGGCGACATGCGTGCCCCGGAACGTACGCGCCGTCACCACGCACGGCAGCCCCTCGTCGGCGGCCACCAGACGCACCCCGGCCGGCCGCACCAGCACCTTGCGCCGCCCGGCCGGCGCCCCCTCGGGCACCGGTACCTTGCCCCACACCGTGTCGGCGACCTCGCCCGTCACCGTCGCCACGACGACGTTGTCGAAGCCGAGGAAGCGTGCCACGAACTCGTCCGCCGGGCGCTGCCACACCTCAAGGGGCGTACCGGACTGGGCGATCCGCCCGTCCCGCATGACGACGACCCGGTCGGCGAGCGCGAACGCCTCGCCCTGGTCGTGCGTGACGGCGAGCACGGTGGTGCCCAACTCGTCGAAGAGTTCCCTCAGTTCGACCACGAGCCGCTCCCGCAGCGAGCGGTCGAGCTGCCCGAGCGGCTCGTCCAGCATCAGCAGCCGGGGCCGGGGCGCGAGGGCCCGCGCGAGCGCGACCCGCTGCTGCTCGCCGCCGGAGAGCGAGGCGACCGCGCGCCGCTGCGCCTTCGGCAGCCCGACGAGCTCCAGCAACTCCGCCACGCGGTCGGCCTGTTCGCCCCGCGAGGCGCCGTGCATGCGCAGACCGAAGGACACGTTGCCCGCCACGTCGCGCTGCGGGAAGAGCTGGTGGTCCTGGAACATCAGGCCGACGCCCCGCTTGTGCGCGGGCACCCCGCGCTGGTCGCGCCCGCCGAGCAGGACCTGCCCCGCGTCGAGCCCCTGCAGCCCGGCCACCACGCGCAGCAGCGTCGACTTGCCGCTGCCGCTCGGCCCGAGCACACAGACGATCTCGTGCTCGGCGACGTCGAGGCCGACGGCGTCGAGCGCGGCCCGCGCCCCGAACCGTACCGTCGCGTCCCGCAGGCTCAGCAGCGCGTCCGTCATCAGAACTCCCCCGTGGTGCGGTCGGTCCGAATGCGTTCCAGGAGCAGCAGGGACACCGCGCACACCACCATGAGGATCGTCGAAAGGGCCATCGCCTGGCCGTAGTTGAGGTCACCGGCCCGCCCGAGCAGCCGCGCCACGGCGACCGGCAGCGTCGGATTGTCGGGCCGCGCGATGAAGACGGTCGCCCCGAACTCGCCGAGCGACACGGCGAAGGCGAACCCGGCGGCGATCAGCAGCGCCCGCCGCACCATCGGCAGGTCGACCTCCCGCCACGCCCGCAGCGGCGAGGCCCCGAGCACGGCCGCCGCCTCGCGCAGCCGTCCGTCCACCGCGCGCAGGACGGGCAGCATGGTGCGTACGACGAAGGGCACGCCCACCAGCGCCTGGGCGAGCGGCACCAGGATCCAGGAGGACCGCAGGTCGAGCGGCGGCTTGTCCAGCGTGATCAGGAACCCGAAGCCGACCGTCACCGCGGAGACCCCGAGCGGCAGCATGAGCAGGGCGTCGAAGCCGCGGACGAGCCGGCCGGCGCGCCGGGTCAGCGCGGCCGCCGCGAGCCCGCCGATGACGACCGCGATGGCCGTGGCGACGACCGCGTACTGCAGGGAGTTCCAGACCGCCTCGATCGGCGGCACGAGGAAGGCGCCGCCGTCCGCCGAGGTCAGCTCCTTGTAGTACGCGAACCCGAAGCCGTCGGGACCGTCGAACGACCGCTGGACGAGCACGCCGAGCGGCAGCACGATCAGCACGGCGACCGTCGCCATGACCAGGCCGAGCAGCGTCCACTGCCCCGCCCCGCGCGGGCGCCGCGCGACGGCCGCCGCGTCGACGAGCTTCAGCGCACTCTCGCGCCGGCGCACCGTCCACGCGTGGACCGCCAGGATCAGCCCGACGGCGGCGAACTGCACGATCGTCAGGACGGCGGCCGTCGGCAGGTCGAGGAGCTGGGCGGTCTGCCGGTAGATCTCCACTTCGAGCGTCGAGTACGCGGGTCCGCCGAGGATCTGCACGACGCCGAAGGAGGTGAAGGTGAAGAGGAAGACCATGAGCGCGGCGGCGGCCACCGCCGGGCCGAGGGCGGGCAGCGTCACCGTCCGCCAGGCCCTGAGGCGCGAGGCGCCGAGCATCCGCGCGGCCTCCTCCTGCCGCGGGTCGAGCTGCGACCAGAGCCCGCCGACCGTGCGGACGACGACCGCGTAGTTGAAGAAGACGTGCGCGAGCAGGATCGCCCACACCGTGGTGTCCAGGCGCACGCCCCACAGCTCGTCGAAGAGCCCGCCCCGCCCGATGAGCGCGAGGAAGGCCGTCCCGACGACGACCGTCGGCAGCACGAACGGCACGGTGACCACGGCCCGCAGCACCTGCTTGCCGGGGAAGTCGAAGCGCGCGAAGACGTACGCGCCGGGGAGCGCGATCAGCAGCGTCAGACCGGTCGAGGCGAGCGCCTGCCAGGTGGTGAACCACAGCACGGACCGGATGTCGGACTGCCCGAGCACCTCGGTGATCCGCCCGAAGCGCCAGACGCCGTCGACGTGCAGCCCGCGCGCGACGATCGCCGTGACGGGGTAGGCGAAGAAGAGCGCGAAGAACGCGACGGGCGCGGCCATCAGACCGAGCCGCGCCGCGCTCCCGCGGGAGCGCCCCTGCACGGGGCGCACTTTCACTTCCGTCACTTCAGTACGAGCGAGGTCCACGACTTGATCCACGCCTCGCGGTTGTCCGCGATCTTCTTCGGGTCCAGGGTCTCGGGCTCGTCGACCGTCACACCGTGCTTCGTGAACAGCTCGGGCAGCTCGGTGCCCTCGCGCACGGGGTTCACGAACATGTTCAGCGGCATGTCCTCCTGGAACTCCTTGCCCGCGAGGAAGTCGAGGAGCGCCTTGCCGCCCTTGGTGTTCTTGGCGTTGCTGAGCAGCCCCGCGTACTCGACCTGACGGAAGCAGGTGCCGGTGGCGACGCCGGTGGGCGCCTCCTTGGGCTGCGGCTCGGCGTAGAGGACTTCGACGGGCGGCGAGGAGGCGTAGGAGACGACGAGCGGGCGGTCGCCCTTGGCCTTCTTGCCGCCGGCGGAGCCGGAGAACTCCTCGTTGTAGGCCTGCTCCCAGCCGTCGACGACCTTGACGCCGTTGGCCTTGAGCTTCGTCCAGTAGTCCTGCCAGCCCTTGTCGCCGTACTGGGCGGCGGTGCCGAGCAGGAAGCCGAGGCCGGGCGACGAGGTCGAGGCGTTCTCGGTCACGAGCAGGTTCTTGTACCGCGGCTCGGCCAGGTCGTCGAAGGACTTCGGCGGCGCGAGCTTCTTGTCGGCGAAGTACTTCTTGTCGTAGTTGACGCAGATGTCACCGCTGTCGACGGGCGTGACCCGGTGCTTGTCCTGGTCGACCCGGTACTGCGCCCCGATCTTGTCCGAGCCCTTGGCCTCGTACGACTGGAAGAGCCCGTTGTCGAGCGCGCGCGAGAGCAGGGTGTTGTCGACGCCGAAGAAGACGTCGCCCTGCGGGTTGTCCTTGGACAGGATCGCCTTGTTCACGGCGGCGCCCGCGTCACCGTCCTTGAGGACCTTGACCTTGTAGCCCGACCGCTTCTCGAAGTCCTTCAGTACGTCCTTGGAGACGTTGAAGGAGTCGTGGCTGACGAGCGTGACGCTCTTGGCGTCGCTCTCCCCGGACCCGCCGCACGCGGAGAGCGCGACGAGCCCGAGGCCCACCGCGACCGCGGCGGACGTGACCTTCTTGGTGGTGCTCACTGACTTTCCTCCTGGGTGACCAGGAGAAGACGCGGCCCTGCCCGCCGGCCGGACGGCCTGCGGGCAGGGCGCAACAGCTTGAGTGATGACCGAACTTCCTACCCGGAATGACCCGGGCGAGGTTCAGAGGGTCTGCGGCCCACCTGTCCAAGGTGCCGCACTCTCAGCGCTGTGGCGCTCCCCTGTCGGAATATGCAGATGTGTGTACGAGCCGTACGCCCGCCAGACTACCTCTCGGCCGCGGCGAGCTGGCCGCACGCTCCGTCGATCTCCTGGCCCCGGGTGTCCCGGATCGTGACCGGCACGCCATGGGCGGCGATGGCCTCCACGAACGCCTTCTCGTCCTCCGGCCGCGAGGCCGTCCACTTGGAGCCCGGCGTCGGGTTCAGCGGTATGAGGTTCACGTGCACGGGCTTGCCCTTGAGGAGCCGGCCGAGCCGGTCACCGCGCCACGCCTGGTCGTTGATGTCCCTGATCAGCGCGTACTCGATGGAGAGGCGGCGCCCCGACTTCGCGGCGTACTCCCAGCCCGCGTCGAGCACCTCGCGCACCTTCCAGCGCGTGTTGACCGGCACGAGGGTGTCGCGCAGCTCGTCGTCCGGGGCGTGCAGCGAGATGGCGAGGCGGCACTTGAAGCCCTCGTCGGCGAACCGGTGGATCGCCGGGACGAGCCCGACCGTCGAGACCGTGATGCCGCGCTGCGAGAGGCCGAGACCATCCGGCTCGGGGTCGGTCAGCGCGCGGATGGCGCCGACGACGCGCTTGTAGTTGGCGAGCGGCTCGCCCATCCCCATGAAGACGATGTTGGAGAGCCGCGCGGGCCCGCCGGGGATCTCGCCGTCCCGCAGCGCCCGCATGCCGTCCACGATCTGGTGCACGATCTCGCCGGTCGAGAGATTCCGGTCGAGCCCGGCCTGTCCCGTGGCACAGAACGGACAGTTCATGCCACAGCCCGCCTGGGAGCTGATGCACATGGTGACCCGGTCCGGGTACCGCATGAGGACCGACTCGACGAGCGTCCCGTCGAACAGACGCCAGAGCGTCTTGCGGGTGGTGTCGTCGTCACAGCTGATGTGCCGCACCACGGACATCAGATCGGGCAGCAACGCGTCACGGAGCTTCTCGCGCGCACCGGCGGGGATGTCGGTCCACTCCGCCGGGTCGTGGGCGTACCGCGCGAAGTAGTGCTGCGAGAGCTGTTTGGCGCGGAACGGCTTCTCGCCGATGGCGGCGACGGCTTCCTTGCGCTCGGCGGGCGTGAGGTCGGCGAGGTGCCGCGGCGGCTTCTTGGCTCCGCGGGGCGCGACGAAAGTGAGTTCTCCGGGCTTAGGCATGGCACTACCAGTGTCGCAGATGACCGCCCATGCCTCTCGCGCCCGGAAACCCGATCACCACGCCGCCCCCGGCCCCCACGGCAACGAGCCCCCTTCCGGTGCGGGAAGAGGGCTCGTACAACGATCTGTGCAAGGGAACCGCTCAGCCGGAGCCGACGAAGACCACCAGCAGCAGCCACACCACCGGTGCCGTCGGGAGCAGGGAGTCGAGGCGGTCCATGATGCCGCCGTGGCCCGGCAGCAGCGTGCCCATGTCCTTGATCCCGAGGTCCCGCTTGATCATCGACTCGCCGAGGTCACCGAGCGTGGCGCTCGCCGCGACCGCGAGGCCGATCAGCAGGCCCTGCCACCACGTACCGCCGTCGATCAGGAACTGCATGCACAGCGCACCCGCGGCCATCGCGAAGGTGACCGCGCCGACCAGGCCCTCGCGGGTCTTGCCGGGGCTGATGCGCGGCGCCAGCTTGTGCTTGCCGAAGCGCCAGCCGATCGCATACGCGCCGGTGTCGCTGACCACGGTCAGGAGCAGGAAGGTCAGCACCCGCTGCGGACCGTCGTCCGCGGTGAGCATCAGCGCCACGAACGTCGCGAGGAAGGGGACGTAGAAGGCCGCGAAGACCCCCGCCGTGACGTCCTTCAGATAGCCCTCGGGAGGCTCGGTCATGCGCCAGACGAGCACCGCGAGCGCCGTGAGCGCCATCGCGACCCAGGCGCCCTCGGCCCCGCGGACGTAGCCGGCGACGACCATCGCCGCGCCGCCCACCGCCAGCGGCACCAGCGGCGCCTTGATCTCCTTGCGCTCCTCGAGCCGGGAGGTGAGCTCCCAGAGACCGACCACGACGGCGACCGCTATGACGCCGACGAAGACGGCCTTCACGATGAACAACGACGCGACGATCACCGCGCCGAGTCCCACACCGACTCCTATGGCCGCCCCGAGGTCGCGACCCGCGCTCTTCTTCTGCGGTGCTGCCGGGGCGGGCTGTGGTGCGCTGGGCATGGGCTCCTGCGGAGGCTCGTCACGGAACAGGGGGCCGCCCATCCGAGTGGCCCCCCGGTCGTCGTCCTGGTCTCCGCCGTTCACGGGTACGTCGGGCACGATGGGCATGGGCTGCGTCTCAGACGGAAACAGCGCGTCCTGCGCATCGTACGCGGGACCCGGCGGGGTCGCCCCCTGACCAGGCCCCTGGTCGGGCGGCCCCCAATACCCGGCTCTGGGCGGCGCCCCCCAGGAAGAGTCGTTCACGGATCGGTTTCCTGATTCCTCGGACTTCGATCAGCCTCGATCAGACCTCGATCAGACTTCGAGCAGCTCGGCTTCCTTGTGCTTGAGCAGCTCGTCCACCTGGGCGACGTACTTCGCGGTGGTGTCGTCGAGCTCCTTCTCGGCGCGGCGTCCCTCGTCCTCGCCGACGTCGCCGTCCTTGATCGCCTTGTCGAAGGCCTCCTTGGCCTTGCGGCGGATCGACCGGATCGAGATCTTGGAGTCCTCGGCCTTGGTCTTGGCGACCTTGATGTACTCCTTGCGGCGGTCCTGGGTGAGCTCGGGGAAGGTCACCCGGATGATGTTGCCGTCGTTGCTCGGGTTGACGCCGAGGTCGGAGTCGCGGATCGCCTGCTCGATGTTGCGCAGCGCGCTCTTGTCGAACGGGGTCACCACGGCCATCCGCGGCTCGGGCACCGAGAACGAGGCCAGCTGGTTGATCGGCGTCAGCGCGCCGTAGTAGTCCGCCACGATCTTGTTGAACATCGCCGGGTGCGCACGCCCGGTGCGGATCGCGGCGAAGTCCTCCTTGGCGACCACGACGGCCTTCTCCATCTTCTCCTCGGCCTCGAGGAGGGTCTCTTCGATCACCACTTGCTCCTGCGTGTCTTGAGTGGCCCGGCTAGCACGGGGCGGCCGGCTGCGTCGCGTCTCTTTCCTGCACGGTGTCCGACCGGCAGGGCTTTGTCCATCCCTCTCAAGTGACGTCTCGCGTGCGTCCCTTGAGACTGACCCAGGTCGCGGGGGTCAGGCCCGGCTTCCCTGGTCGCCCACGAGAGTGCCGATCTTCTCACCCTTGACGGCCCGGGCGATATTGCCTTCGGAGAGCAGCTCGAAGACGAGGATGGGCAGCTTGTTGTCCCGGCACAGCGTGATCGCGGTCATGTCGGCGACCTTGAGGTCGCGCGTGATGACCTCGCCGTAGCCGAGGGAGTCGAACTTCACCGCGTCGGGGTTGGTCTTCGGGTCGGAGTCGTAGACGCCGTCCACGCCGTTCTTCCCCATGAGCAGCGCCTCGGCGTCGATCTCCAGGGCGCGCTGCGCGGCGGTGGTGTCGGTGGAGAAGTACGGCATGCCCATGCCCGCACCGAAGATGACCACGCGGCCCTTCTCCAGGTGGCGCACGGCGCGCAGCGGGATGTACGGCTCCGCGACCTGCCCCATGGTGATGGCGGTCTGGACGCGGCAGTCGATGCCTTCCTTCTCCAGGAAGTCCTGCAGCGCGAGACAGTTCATGACCGTGCCGAGCATGCCCATGTAGTCGGAGCGGGCCCGGTCCATGCCGCGCTGCTGGAGCTCGGCGCCGCGGAAGAAGTTGCCGCCGCCGATGACGGCGGCGATCTGGGCGCCGTCGCGGACGACGGCCGCGATCTCGCGGGCGATGGCGTGCACCACGTCGGGATCGACACCGAGGCCGCCCCCACCGGCGAACGCCTCGCCGGAGAGCTTCAGCAGGAAACGTCCGGGAACTTTGCCGTCGTCACTCTTCGAGTCGGCCTTGGTGGTCATGTGGTTCTCGCTTCTCTTACTTGGCACACATACGAAGAAGGCCACTGCCGGTGGGGTGTCGTTCGCAACCCATGTCGGCAATGGCCTCCTCGTCAGATCCTGCGGTCGTACGTCGCGCACGAGTGCTCCGTGCGCGGGCGACCGCCTTCGACCCTAGCGGGGTCTACCGTCGATCGCGGTACGGACTCAGATGCCGACCTTGATGCGCGAGAAGCGCTTCAGGGTGACACCGGCCTCGGCGAGAACCTTCTCGACCGACTTCTTGTTGTCCAGCGCGTACGGCTGGCCGAGGAGCGTGGCCTCCTTGAAGAAGCCGTTGACGCGACCCTCGACGATCTTCGGCAGCGCGGCCTCGGGCTTGCCCTCGGCGCGGGTGGTCTCCTCGGCGACGCGGCGCTCGGACTCGACGACCTCGGCCGGCACGTCCTCCTTGGAGAGGTACTTCGGCGCGAAGGCGGCGATGTGCTGCGCGACACCCTTGGCGAGGTCGGCGTCGGCCTTGTCCAGCTCGACGAGGACACCGATCTGCGGGGGCAGGTCGGGCATCGTGCGGTGCATGTACGCGAAGACGAAGCCGTCGCTGAACTGCGCGAAGCGGTCCAGGACGATCTTCTCGCCGAGGTTGGCGTTGGCCTCGTCGACGTACGCCTGGACGGTCTTGCCGGCCTCGATCTCGGACGCGAGCAGCGCCTCGAGGTCGGCCGGGGAGGTCTTGGCGATGTGGGCGGCGAGGTTGTTGGCGACGGCCTGGAACTTCTCGCCCTTGGCGACGAAGTCCGTCTCGCACTTCAGCTCGACGATGACGCCGGAGGTGTTGTCGTCGGCGATGAGGGAGACCACGGCGCCGTTCTCGGCGGAGCGGCCCTCGCGCTTGGCGACGCCCTTCTGGCCCTTGATGCGCAGGGCCTCTACGGCCTTGTCGACATCGCCCTCGGCCTCGTCGAGCGCCTTCTTGCAGTCCATCATGCCGGCGCCCGTGAGCTCACGGAGCTTCTTGACGTCAGCGGCGGTGTAGTTCGCCATGATCGAAATTTCTCTCTCGAAGTCTGAAAGATCTACGAAGGTCTACGGGTGAACGGCGGGGGCCGATCGGCCCCCGCCGTCAACTACCGAACCCGTGAGGGTCAGGCCTGCTCGGCGTCCGCGGCCGGAGCCTCGGCGGCCGGGGCCTCGGCGGCGGGCGCCTCGGCAGCGGCCTCGGCCGGCTTGTCCTCGGCCTTGGGGGCCTCGGCGGCCTCGTCGGCCTTGGGGGCCTCGTCGGCCTTCTTCTCGCCCTCGAGCAGGTCGCGCTCCCACTCGGCCAGCGGCTCGCCCTGGGCCTTCTCGCCCGGCTTCGAGTCACCGGTGGCAACGCCGGAACGGGCGATGAGGCCCTCGGCGACGGCGTCGGCGATCACGCGGGTGAGCAGGGTGACGGAGCGGATCGCGTCGTCGTTGCCCGGGATCTTGTAGTCGACCTCGTCGGGGTCGCAGTTGGTGTCGAGGATCGCGACGACCGGAATGTTGAGCTTCCGGGCCTCACCAACGGCGATGTGCTCCTTCTTGGTGTCCACGATCCAGACGGCGCTGGGCACCTTCTGCATCTCGCGGATACCACCGAGGGTCTTCTCCAGCTTGGCCTTCTCGCGCGAGAGCACGAGAAGCTCCTTCTTGGTCAGACCGGACGCGGCGACGTCCTCGAAGTCGATCTGCTCGAGCTCCTTGAGGCGCTGCAGACGCTTGTAGACGGTCGAGAAGTTGGTGAGCATGCCGCCCAGCCAGCGCTGGTTGACGTAGGGCATGCCGACGCGGGTGGCCTGCTCGGCGATGGCCTCCTGCGCCTGCTTCTTCGTGCCGACGAACATGACCGTGCCGCCGTGGGCGACGGTCTCCTTGACGAACTCGTAGGCGCGGTCGATGTACGACAGCGACTGGAGCAGGTCGATGATGTAGATGCCGTTGCGCTCGGTGAAGATGAAGCGCTTCATCTTCGGGTTCCAGCGACGGGTCTGGTGACCGAAGTGGACGCCGCTCTCCAGCAGCTCCCGCATCGTGACGACGGCCATGGCCGTTCTCCTTGAGATTCTCGGTTGTGCCGCGTGTGCCGGACGGCACTCGCGCCTGACGCCCGCTGTGCGCCTTGCCACGAGGGACCGAGGGGCGCTGACACCGGCTGTTTCCTGACCTGGTGTCGGGGCGTGCGAAGTCGACCCGGTGACCCGGATCGCCAAATGAAGTGTACGGGACCCGCGAGGTACCGGGTGACGCCACCGTCGACCACCAGGTGGCGGAGCCGGCTCCGCCACCGTGGGCCCATCTGCCACGTTCGGGTGACGGCGCTGTCCACAACCGGCCGGTCATCCCCAGATCCGGTCCATGATCCCCGCGGATCGGCGGGGCGCGGGACGGTTCTGCCATGCGCCTGGAACTGCTGCTGCCGACGCTGGCGGCCCTGCTCGCGACCCTGCTGCCCCCGCCCGCGCCGTCCCCCGGGACGGCCACGACCTGGCCGCTGGGTCCCCGCCCTCAGGTCGTCCGCGCCTGGGACCCGCCCGCGACCCCGTACGGCGCGGGCCACCGCGGCGTCGACCTCGCCGCCCCACCGGGCACACCGGTGCGGGCGGTGGCCACGGGACGCGTCGCCTTCGCGGGCCAGGTGGCGGGCCGGGGCGTGATCTCGCTGGAACTGACCGGCACGGGCACCCCGCCCCTGCGCACCACGTACGAGCCGGTACGGGCGACGGTCGAGAAGGGCGACGAGGTGACGGCGGGCGAGACGGTGGGCGTTCTCCAGGCTCCGACCGGCCACTGCCCCATGAGCTGCCTCCACTGGGGCCTGCTCAGGGCGCGGACCTATCTGGACCCGCTGACCCTGCTCCCGCCCCGGCTGCTGCGAGGGGGCCCCTCACGCCTCCTGCCGATGACGGGTCCCGGACCGGGGCGCGCGTGACGGCGCGCATAGACGGCGCACCCGCGGCACGGCCGGACCTCAGCCCCGCACCCCGCGCAGCGCCATGGCGACAGCCGCCTCCGTAATGGCGGAAGGATCCTCCGCGGCCCCCAGCTCGATGCGCCGCACCGCCGCGTCGACGACCCCCTGGAGCAGCATCGCCGCGAGCCGCGGCTGCTCGTGCCCGAGCGCCACCAGCGCCTCGACGATCATCGCGATCAGCCCGCCGTGCGCCGCACGGATCTTCTCGCGGGCCCCGGCGTCGAGCTCGCTCGCGGAGATGGCGACCACGGCGCGATGCCGCCGGTCCCCCACCAGCGCCAGCTGCCGCCTGACGTACGCCTCGACCTTGCCCTCGGGTGTGTCCGCCCCCTCCATCGCGGCCGAGACCTCGGCCGCCCAGACGGGGAAGTCGACCTCGCACAGCTCTTCCACCACGGCGGCCCGTGACCGGAAGTACTCGTACACGGAGGACCGGGCGAGCCCGGTGCGCTCGGCGAGAGCGGGGAAGGTCAGCGCCTCCGTACCCCCCTCGGACAGCAGGGACCGGGCGGCGTCCAGCAGGGCGCCGCGCTGCATCGACCGGTGCTCGGCCACTGAGGCCGCTCGAATCCTTGGCACACTTCCACTCTACGGACGGGACGCCCCGCACGGGAGTCGCTCCTGGTCCCCCACCCACCGGGCAGGGACGATTCACCTCGCTCAGCGCCCAAAACTCGCCAGCTTCGCCCGCAACTGGAGCACCGACTTGGTGTGGATCTGGCTCACCCGGCTCTCGGTCACGCCGAGCACATTGCCGATCTCGGCGAGCGTGAGCCCCTCGTAGTAGTAGAGCGTCACGACGGTCTTCTCGCGCTCCGGCAGCGTGTTGATCGCCCGCGCCAGCAGCCTGCGGAGCTCGCGGTCCTCCGCGACCTCCACGGGGTTGTCGGCCGCGTGGTCCTCCAGCGTGTCCATGAGGCTCAGCCGGTCGCCGCCGTCGCCTCCGACGTGCAGCAGTTCTTCGAGCGCCACCACGTTCGCCAGCGACAACTGGCTGAAAACCGCGTGCAGTTCCTCCAGCGCGATCCCCATCTCGGCGGCGACCTCGCTCTCGGTGGGCGTCCGCCGCAGCTGCGCCTCCAGCGTGGCGTAGGCCCGCTCGACATTGCGCGCCTTCTGCCGCACGGACCGCGGAATCCAGTCGAGCGCCCGCAGTTCGTCGATCATCGCCCCGCGGATGCGGGTGATCGCATAGGTCTCGAACTTGATCGACCGCTCGATGTCGAACTTCTCGATCGCGTCGATCAGACCGAAGACCCCGGAGGAGACGAAGTCGGCCTGCTCGACATTGGGCGGCAGCCCCACGCTCACCCGGCCCGCGACGTACTTCACCAGCGGCGAGTAGTGCAGGATCAGCTGCTCCCTGAGCCGCTCGTCCCCCGTCTCTTTGTACGACCGCCACAACTCGTCCAGCGACGAGGGGGCGGGAGGCCGCTCCCGCTCGCCGCTACGGGCGGCGGGTGGAACCGCCGCCCGGTCGGACCCTGAGGTGTGCTGGGGCATTCGTCGCCTTGAGCCGTTCTGCCGTGAACTGGTGAGGTCGCGTGGGTCGGTGAGGTCGCGCGAGCCCGTGGAGTCGCCGGGACCGCTCGCGCCTGTGCGGTGGGGAGCGTGCGTGGAGTGAATGGGGTCGTCCGTCTGGTTGCCTGTCCGCGTCGGAATCCTTGTGAGCGTAGCGTGACTGAAGTGTCGCAGTGTGCGAAGACTATGGGATCGTGCGTGCGCAGATACGTTCCGCCGGGTGCCCCAAGGAGTCGATTCCGTAGCGCAGCGTGACGACCCTGAAGTATCAACTGCACTATTTGCCAAGGTCGTCGGGGGTCATCCGTCCGGCGGAACACGCTCGGTCACGATTCACCTCCACCGGCGATCACGGACAGAATCGCCTGGCGTGTCAACTGCCAGCCGTCGCCGTGTCGTTCGACGAACCCCAACGACTGAAGCTCATACAGTCGCCCTACCGCGTCATCGGCGCTCGTACCCGCGCCCACCGCGACGTCCCGCGCCGTCGCACGCCCCCGCGCGGGCAGCGCCGCCAGCACCCGCGCCGCCCCCGGGGCGAGCAGATCGCGCGGCACGACCGGCCCCCGCCGCGCCGGCGCCAGCTCACCCATGTCCCCGACCAGCTCGACGACTTCCGCGGCGTCGGTGACGAGGACACCGTCGCCCCGGAGCAGTTCGTGCACCCCTGCGGACAGCCCGCTGGTCGCAGGCCCCGGCACTCCCATGGCGAAGCGCCCCAACTCCTGGGCACTGCGCGCCGTGGCCAGCGCCCCGCTGCGATACGCGGCCTCGACGACCACCGTCCCCCGGGTCAACGCCGCGATCACCCGGTTCCGCAGAATGAACCGGCTCGGCGTCGGATGGTCCCCCGGCGGCAACTCCCCGACGACGAGCCCCTGTTCCGCGATCCTCCCGATCAACTCCGCGTGCCCTCGTGGATAGGGCCGGTCCACCCCGCACGCCAGCACCGCCACGGTCGCGCCCCCGGCCCCGAGCGCCCCGCGGTGCGCGGCACCGTCCACCCCGTACGCCCCTCCGGAGACCACGACCCAGCCGCGCTCCGCGAGCCCCGAGGCGAGGCCCGCCGCCATGCGCGCGCCGTACTCCGTGCAGGCCCGCGCCCCGACGACGGCCACCGACCGCAGCGCCCATATCCGCAGGGACGGCCGCCCCCGCACCCACAGCCCGACCGGCCGCGCGTCCCCCAGGTCGTCCAGCGAGGCGGGCCACTCCGTGTCCCCCGGACACACGAACCGCCCTCCGACGTCCCGCGCCGCCTCCAGGTCCCGCTCGGGTCGCACCCCGGCGGCCCGTGCCCGCAGCCCCGCCCAGCGCCGCGCGGTCACTCCCGCGAGCCGCTCCTCGTCCGCCCCGAGCCGCCGCAGCACCTCGACGGCCCCGGCCTCCCGCAGCCACCGCCCACCGGCCGCGTCCCCGGGCTCCAGCACCCGCGTCAGGGCGACCCGGGCCAGCCGCTCCTCGTCCGGCGGCGGGTCGACGGTCATGCCGACGCCCCGATCTCCATCGGCACTCCGCGCGAGATGCCCGTGCGCAGTTGCAGCGCCAGTGCGACGTCCTGCGCGGACGGCCGGTCGTGGCCCGCGAGGTCCGCGACGGTCCAGGCCACCCTCAGCACCCGATCGAGGCCACGGGCGGTCAGGAAACCTCGCTCCAGGTCGACTTCGGCCGCGTCCAGCGCGCCGGGAGCGGCGGGCCAGCGCGTGCGCAGCGCATGGCCGGGCACCTCGCTGTTGGTCCGCCAGCCGGTGTCTGCCAGCCGGGCGGCCGCTCTCTCCCGCGCGGCCCGCACCCGGTCGGCGACGGTCCGCGTGGACTCTCCGGCCACGCCGCCCCCGGCCAGCTCGGAGCGGGTGACGGCCTCCACCCCGACCTTCAGGTCGACCCGGTCGAGCAGCGGTCCCGAGAGGCGGGCCTGATAGCGGCGCACGGCGGAGGCCGGGCATTCGCAGCCGTCGCCCAGCAAGGTGTGCCGCCCGCACGGGCAGGGGTTGGCCGCGAGCACCATCAGGAACCGCGCGGGCAGCCGCACCACACCTGCGCTGCGCGCGATCACCACATGCCCCGATTCGAGGGGCTGGCGCAAGGAGTCCAGGGTCTGGGTGCTGAACTCCGGGGCCTCGTCGAGAAAGAGCACCCCACGATGGGCCAGCGAGACCGCGCCCGGCCGCGCGATTCCCTTGCCGCCGCCCACGAGCGACTGCATCGTCGCGGAGTGGTGCGGGGCGCAGTACGGCGCGACGTCCACCAGGGGCCTGCCCGGGGGAAGCATGCCCGCCACCGAGTGGACCGCCGTCACCTCCAGGGACTCCTCGCGCGTGAGCCGGGGCAGGATCGCCGGCAGCCGCTCCGCGAGCATCGTCTTGCCGGCGCCCGGCGGTCCTTGCAGGAAGAGGTGGTGCGCCCCCGCGGCGGCCACCTCGATGGCGGTCCTGGCGGCCCGCTGGCCGACGACGTCGGCGAGGTCCAGCGCGTGGGCGTCGTCCAGGGCCCCGCCGAGCCCCGTGCCCGCGCCGGTGCCCGGCACACAGAGCCCGGCGAGCAGCGGATCGGGGCGCCCCTCCTCGGTCGGCTCCTCCTCCGGCACCGGCTCGTCGGTGAGGACCGCGATCAGCTGGCGCAGGCTGCGCACCCCGAGGACGGAGATCCCCGGCACCAGCGCGGCCTCCGCGGCCGTGCACTCGGGGACGACCACCTGTTCGTACCCCGCGTCCGCCGCCGCGAGGACCGCCGGCAGCACCCCGCGGACGGGGCGCACCCGGCCGTCGAGCCCCAGCTCGCCGATCATCACGATGTCGGCGAGCACCTTCGGGTCGATCCGCTCGGCCGCCCCGAGGACCGCGCTGGCAACTGCGAGATCAAAACCGCTGCCGCTCTTCGGCACCGACGCCGGGCTCAGCCCCACCGTGAGTTTCTTCTGGGGCCACTCGCCGCCCGAGTTCACCACGGCGGCCCTGACCCGGTCGCGGCTCTCGGTCAGGCTCTTGTCCGGCAGGCCGACCAGCGTGAACGCCGCCACACCGGGCTCCAGGTCGGCCTGCACCTCGACGACCACGCCCTCGACGCCGACGAGGGCCACGGAACACGTACGCGCGAATCCCATCAGGCCACCCCGCGCGCATGCTCGACCACGGGTCCGCCGCGGCGCGGGACCAGGACGCCGACCAGGTCGATGCGGACGCCGCCCGACGGTGGGCCGCCGCGCTCCTCGATCCAGCGCTCGGCCAGCCGCCGCAGCCGCTCCGCCTTGGTCCGGCCCACGGCCGCCATCGGATGCTCGAACAGCGCCGCCCCGACCAGGCCCGCCCTGCGCGTCTTGACCTCGCAGACGACGAGGACCTCGCCGTCCAGGGCCACGATGTCGATCTCTCCGGTGCGGCCCGCGCGCCAGTTGCGCGCCAGGACCGTCATGCCCGACGCGATCAGCCGCCGCGCGGCCAGATCTTCGCCGTACCTGCCGAGTGCTCCCCGTGCGTTCATGTCGGCACCACCTCCGGCACCCACACTCACGGATCAGCCCGCACCTATTGGATCTTGGTGCACTACTCGCCGGTTGTGGAAAACTCCGCCACCCCGGCGAGTGAACTCAGCTGCCCGGCAGCTCCAGGTCGCTCTTGCTGAGCTCCTCGATGTTCACGTCCTTGAACGTGAGGACACGGACCTGCTTGACGAAGCGAGCGGGCCTGTACATGTCCCACACCCAGGCGTCGGCCATCGACACCTCGAAGAAAACCTCGCCCTGAACCGAGTGCACCTGCATCTCGTAGTCGTTGGTGAGGTAGAAGCGCCGTTCGGTCTCGATCACGTATTTGAACAGACCGACGACATCGCGGTACTCCCGGTAGAGCTTCAGCTCCATCTCGGTCTCGTACTTCTCGAGGTCCTCGGCGCTCATGGCATGTTCCCCTTCAGCCGTGCGTCCCCCTATTGTGCGTCAGCCTCGCGAGCCCCTACACGATTTCCGTGTCGAGGATCTCGGGCCGGTCCGGGGGCCCCTCGTCGAGCAGCTTGCGCAGCAGCCCGGCGAGTCTGGTCGGGTACACCGTCTCATGAGCCCCGGTCAGTTCTCGGCACGTCCACCAACGCGCTCCGGCGACGCTGCGTCGCTCCAGCTCCGTGAGGCCCTCGGCGGCGGTCGCCGTCTGCGACGTACGCGCCAGGTAGTACCACTCGTCCTGGTCCCAGCGACGCCCGGCGAACGGGAAGGAACAGACGCGCCGCCACAGGACCGGGCCGAGCTCGACCTCCGTGATGCCGGTCTCCTCCCGCAGCTCGCGCAGGGCCGCCTGCTCGTGCGTCTCGTCGCCCTCCAGACCGCCGCCCGGCGTGAACCACCAGTCGTCCTCCGGGTCCTCGGGCTCGTGGCCGTGCAGCAGCAGGATGCGGTCGTCCGGGTCGAGGAGCACGACCCGCGCCACCCGGCGCAGCGGCCGTCCCGACTCCGGCGGCGGGGCCTGCGCCGTCCCCTCAGCCGACACCGGCGGCCTCCGCCGTACGGCTCCTGGCGCGCCCGCGGCCCATGCGCCTGGCCACCGGCCCGTACGCGGCGCCGCCGAGGACCAGGACCATGCCGGCCACGATCGCGGTGACGACCAGGCGCAGCGGCCCCGGCTCGGAGATGCCGCCCGGCATGTCCGCGAAGCCGTCGGGCCGCTCCAGCATGCCGAACTTGTCCATCGGCCAGGCCACCGCGTCGACGCGCGCCTGCACGGCGCCGCGGGGCACCGAGCCGTGGTCGGCGTCGCCCAGGTGCACGCTGGAGTCCAGGGATCCGCTGCGCTCGTCGCCGAGCAGGAACAGGCGGCCCTCGGGCACCGTCGTGGTCGGGATGCCGGTGGCCGCGGCGCCCTTGCCCTCGGGGAGATACGGTTCTGCGACTTCCTCGCCGTTGACGGTCAGCTTGCCGTCCTTGCAGCAGGCGATCTTGTCGCCGCCCACGCCGACGACCCGCTTGACCATCGGCAGGTCGCCCCACGTCGCCTGCTTGAAGACGACGACGTCACCGCGGCGCACCTCGTCGCCGTCGATCCGCTGCGCGAGCACGCGGTCGCCCGAGCCGATCGTCGGTGTCATCGACCCGGTGGGGACGGTGTACGGCTGGTACAGGACGGCGCCCCAGACGAAGCCGCCGAGGAAGAGCACACAGCCGAGGGCCACGGCGACGCCCGACAGCACGCTGCCGAGCCGTCCGTGGCCCTCGTCCGTACGACGTGTCCTGCTCATCCCGGTGCTCCCCCGTCTCGGAGACGACCTCGCCGCCCGCGTGCGCGGGCGGCGGAAGATCGGCGATCTGGGACGGCACCCTACCCGGCGGTACTGCCGCCAGAAACCCTCGCGGACCGAGCAGCGGCCACCGTGAGACGGCGCCGGCGCCACAGCACGATCGGCACGGCACCCGCGAGACCGAGGACGCCCGGCGCCGCGCTGGAGAGCGCGTTGATGCCCGGCTGGTCGAAGGTGTCGGGCTTGGGCAGCGTCGCCCAGCGGGTGGGCGGCCAGGCGATCACGATGGCGCGGCCCACGACGTTGTCCACGGGGACGGCGCCGCCGCCGGGCTGGTTCTGGTGGTAGCGGGAGTCCAGCGAGTTCTGCCGGTGGTCACCCATGACCCAGATTTTGCCCTTGGGGACGGTCACCTTGAACTGGCCGCCCTGGTCGTCCACGCTGCACGGGGTGTTCCCGGCGAAGACGTACGGCTCGTTCAGCGCCTTGCCGTTGACCTTCACCGGGCCGGTGCCCTTGCACTCCACGGTGTCGCCGCCGACGCCGATCACGCGCTTGATGAGGTCCTTCTCGTCGGCGGACGGCATCAGGCCGATCCAGCCGAGGACCCGCTGCACCGCGTTGGGATCGGGCGTGGGCTCGCCGTCCAGCCAGTGGCCCGGGTCCTTGAAGACGACGACCTCGCCGCGCTCGGGCTCGGAGCCGAACCACGGCGTCAGCTTGTCGACCAGGACCCGGTCGCCCTGCTGCAGCGTGTTCTGCATCGAGTCCGAGGGGATCGAGAACGCCTGCACCAGGAACGTCTTGATCAGCAGCGCCAGAACAAGGGCGATGCCGATGAGAAGCGGAAGCTCCTTCCAGAAGGAACGGGGCTTCTTGGGCTGCTCGGCGTCCCGCTCGCTCTTCGCGTCCTCGCCGTCCACCGCGTCACTCCCGGGCCGCACGCCGTCCGCGACGGACTCGGTACCCGGCTCGTCGGATCGCCCCGGCCGCTCCTCGGGCCCTTCGTGTCCGGATCGTGCGCCGACCGCCAAATCCCCCACATCCACTCCTCAGTCCGTGCCGCCGCCTGCCCCAGATGCGATGCAGGCCCACCACTCCCATAACGAGCGGGAGTTCCGCAGGGGTCGGGAGTCGGATCAATCCGTATCGATCGCCGTGGGCCACCCTATGCGACGCTCCTGTGGCGGTGTCCGATCCAGCACGCGCGTCGGGAACCGACGCATACGTGTCCGGCTCCTCCAGTTTGCGCCAGTGTCCGAACGGCCAGGCGATGACGATCGCACGCCCCACGACCTGGTCCTCCGACACCGTGCCGCTGAATTTCTCGGTGCGGTGGAAACGCGAGTCCGCCGAGTCGCTCCGGTGGTCGCCCATCACGAAGATGCGCCCCTCGGGGACCTTCACCTCGAACGCGAATGCGGAGGGCTTGTCCCCCGGATGGATGTACGGCTCATCCAGCGGTACGCCGTTCACGGTGATCTTGTCGTTCTTGTCACAGCACTTGACCGTGTCGCCGCCGACGCCGATCACGCGCTTGATCAGGTCCCGTTCGTTGTCGGAGGGCAGCAGACCGATCTGGGTCAGGCCTTCCTTGACCTGCTTGACGACCACGGGGTCGTCCTTCTTCTTGCCCTGCTCTTCCTCGAGCCAGTTGCCGGGGTCCTTGAAGACGACGACGTCGCCGCGCTCCGGCTTCGAGCCGAACCAGGGAGTGAGCTTGTCGACGAGGACCCGGTCGCCGATCCGGATCGTCTGCTCCATGGAGCCCGAGGGGATCACGAAGGCCTGCACCAGGAAGGTCTTCAGGACCAGGGCTATCAGGAGCGCCACGCCTATGAGGAGGGGTATCTCCTTGATCGCCGAGCGCCGCCTGCGCCGCTTGACCTTCTTCGCGAGCTTGCGCCGCTCCGCGCGGCCCGGCCGCGCGGGGGCGTCGGTCGGCCGGGACCCGGTGGGCAGCTCGGCGTCCGCGCGGTGCCCCGCGGCACGCGCCCGACCGCGGTTACCCATGCGCGCCGCCTGGTGCCGGCACGCGCGCGTAGCTGTCGGGGCGCTTCAGGGACGACCAGTGGCCGATGGGCCAGGCGATCCAGTCGGCCCTGCCGATGACCTCGTCGACGGGGATCATGCCGCCGCCGGGCTGGCCGAGGTGGTCGCGGGAGTCGCTGGAGTCGCTGCGGTGGTCGCCGAGGAGGAACAGGCTGCCCTCGGGGACGACGACGTCGAAGGGCACCTGTGAGGGGGCGTCCCCCTCGTACAGGTAAGGCTCGTCGACGGGCTCGCCGTTCACCTTGATCCTCCCCCGCTTGTCGCAGCAGACCACCCGGTCTCCCCCTGTGCCCACGACCCGCTTGATGTAGTCGGCATCTCCGAAGTAGCCGCTGCCGTCGAAGACGACCGCGTCACCTCGTTGCGGCTCGGAACCGAAACGGTACGCCAACTTGTTGACGAGTACCCGGTCCCCGACGCGGAACGCGGGCTCCATGGAGCCGCTCGGGATCTGGAAGGGCTGCATCACGAAGGTGCTGACCGCGAGCAGGAACCCCATGCACAGCAGGAACGTGAGGGTGAGTCTGCCGCCGGGCAGCCAGTCGACGACGGACGCAAAAACGGAACGCGACCGTTCCTCCGTCTCCTCGGATGCTTCGGCGACGTGCGGAACGTCTCCGGCTTCGGAGGGTGGGGAGGAGCGGTCGCGCTCCGTGTGCTGTGCTTCGGTGTCCATCGGGGCCAGATGTTATCCGGCCCCGGATCGGACCCGTGCGCGAGATCAGTTCTCGCGCTTCTCCTTGATCTTCGCGGCCTTGCCGCGCAGGTCACGGAGGTAGTACAGCTTCGCGCGACGCACGTCACCGCGGGTGACGAGCTCGATCTTCTCGACGATCGGGGTGTGCACCGGGAAGGTGCGCTCGACGCCGACGGAGAAGGAGACCTTGCGGACCGTGAAGGTCTCGCGCACGCCGGCACCCTGGCGACGGATGACTACGCCCTTGAACTGCTGCACACGGGAGCGGTTGCCCTCGATGACGCGGACGTGGACGTTGACGGTGTCGCCCGGGCGGAAGGCCGGGATGTCGCTGCGCAGCGACGCGCTGTCGACGGAGTCGAGCAGGTTAGCCATGATCGTCTGCTTTCTTCACTGATGCCACAGGTCATCAGCGGAACGTGGTGATGAGAATTCGGTAGCTGATCGCGTCGGGCGGGCGTCTTGACCCTCTCCGCGGGGCGGAGAGAAAGCTTCGGTCGATCCCCCTGTGGCAGGGGCGCACGCTGGACGTACAGCAGCGGTCTATTCTTCCACGGCCTCGGGGTCTCGCCCAAATCGGCCGTCCGGCCCCGGCCGCCACCCCAGGATCGAGAGCATCTCGCGGTCCTTCTTGTCGAAGGCCGCGGGGTCGCAGCGCTCGATGAGATCGGGCCTGGTGCGGGTGGTGCGCCGCAGCGCCTCGTCCCGCCGCCAGCGCGCGATCTTGCCGTGGTGGCCGCTGAGCAGGACCTCCGGAATGCCGTGCCCGCGCCACTCGGGAGGCTTGGTGTACACCGGCCCCTCCAGGAGGTTGGCCATGGCGCCGGGCGCGAAGGAGTCGTCCCGGTGGGACTCGGCGTTGCCCAGGACACCGGGCAGGAGCCGGGCCACGGCCTCGGTGACGACCAGCACGGCGGCCTCGCCGCCCGCGAGGACGTAGTCACCGATGGAGACCTCGTAGACCGGCATGCGGGTCGCGTACTCGTCCATGACGCGGCGGTCGATGCCCTCGTAGCGCGCGGGCGTGAAGACCAGCCAGGGGCGCTCGGAGAGCTCGACGGCGAGTTCCTGGGTGAAGGGACGGCCGCTGGGCGTGGGGACGACCAGGACGGGCCCGTGGGCCCCCGTCTCGTACCCCTCGGCGAGCACGTCGTCGAGGGCGTCGCCCCAGGGCTCGGTCTTCATGACCATGCCGGGGCCGCCGCCGTAGGGGGTGTCGTCGACCGTGTTGTGCCGGTCGTACGTCCACTCCCTGAGGTCGTGCACGTTGACGTCGAGCTGCCCACGCGCGCGTGCCTTGCCCACGAGGGAGACGTTCAGGGGTTCCAAGTACTCGGGAAAGATCGTGACGACGTCGAGCCGCATTACGCCTGGTCCTCCGGGGCCGCCTCGGGGGAACCGGCCGTCTCGGCGTCGCGGGCGGAGGCGATCTCCGCACGGTCGTCGATGAGCCCCGGGGGCGGGTCGATGACCGCGCGCTGCTCCTCCAGGTCGATCTCGGTGACGATCTCCTCGACGAAGGGGATCATGACCTCGCTGCCGTCGGGCCGCTCCACGATGAACAGGTCCTGCGAGGGCAGGTGCGAGATCTCCGTGATCCGGCCGACCTCGGCGCCGTCCTTGGTGACCACGTCGAGGTCCATGAGCTGGTGGTCGTAGTACTCGTCGGGGTCCTCGGGGAGCTCCTCCGGGTCGACCTCGGCGATCAGGAGGGTGTTGCGCAGCGCCTCGGCGCCCGTGCGGTCGCGTACGCCCTCGAAGCGCAGCAGGAGACGGCCACTGTGGACCCGGCCGGTCTCGATGGTCAGCGGGCCGGTGGACGCGGGGTCCGTGGCGAGGACGGCGCCGGGGCCGAGCCGCAGCTCCGGCTCGTCGGTGCGGACCTCGACGGTGACCTCGCCCTTGATGCCATGGGCACGGCCGATACGGGCGACTACCAACTGCACTGCGTTCTCTCCTCGTTCACGACTACGGGCCGGGGACGGCCCTTGAGCCCTCCCCGGCCCGAGCCGGTGCTGCTGTGGTTCTGCGAACCCGGTTCAGCGAACCTGGTCCACGTCGACGAGGTCGACGCGGACACCGCGGCCGCCGATGGCGCCCACGACCGTGCGCAGAGCGCGTGCGGTGCGGCCGTTGCGGCCGATCACCTTGCCGAGGTCGTCGGGGTGGACCCGGACCTCGAGGACGCGCCCGCGGCGCAGGTTGCGCGAGGCGACCTGCACGTCGTCGGGGTTGTCGACGATGCCCTTCACGAGGTGCTCGAGAGCCTCCTCGAGCATGCTCAGGCCTCGGTCGACTCGGTGGACGCGGCCTCGGCCTCGTCCGCCTTCTTGTCCGACTTCTTGGCCTTCTGGGTGATGGCCTCACCCTTGACGTCGTCGCCCTCGAGACCCTTGGTGAAGGCCTCGAACGCGGCGCGCTTGTCCTTGGGCTCCGCGACGAGCAGCGGCGCCGGGGCCGGCAGGCCCTTGTGCTTCTGCCAGTCACCGGTGAGCTTCAGGATGGCCATGACCGGCTCGGTCGGCTGGGCGCCGACGGACAGCCAGTACTGGGCACGCTCCGAGTCGACCTCGATGCGCGAGGGGTTCTGCACCGGGTGGTACAGGCCGATCTCCTCGATGGCCCGGCCGTCACGGCGGGTACGGGAGTCGGCGACGACGATGCGGTAGTGAGGCGAACGGATCTTGCCCAGACGCTTCAGCTTGATCTTGACTGCCACGGGAGTGGTGTCTCCTGGTCTTGACGTGGGTGGGCACAACGGGGATGCCGCGTGGGGTTGCGGTACTCGAGTGCCCGATGGACGCGTCAGCCGGAGGAGAGAGGGGTCCTGTGCGGCTGTCGAGTACAGCTAGCCATTGTGCCATACGCCGCCGGGGCACCCGAACCGAGCCGGGCGCCCCGGTCCAGCTCAGCCCACTCCCGCGCCCACCGCTTCCGGGATCCGGAAGGGCTTGCCGCAGCCGCCGCACATGATCGGGGCCTGGGCGAGCACGGAGGGAACGACGCGGACATTGCGCCCGCAGTCGCAGACCGCCTTCACGCGCACGCCGCCTCCGGAGGAGCCGTGCCGGGCGGCCGGGCCCCGGAAGCTGCGCGCGGTGTCCGCGGTCGTCGCCGCGGTGTGCGCCTTGAGGGCGCGCTGCAGGCGCTCCATCGTCGGGCGGTACTTCTTCTTGGCCTCGGGGTTGAGCGTGACCAGGGAGAAGCCGCTGCTGGGGTGCGGCTCCTCGGGGTGGTCCAGGCCCAGCTCCTCGGCGATCGCGAGGAATCTGCGGTTGTGATAGCGGCCGGCGCGTGAGGTGTCGCGGATGCCGCGCGAGGCGGCGATGCCATGGACTGCCTCGTGAAGCAGTCGCTCGAAGGAGAGCTCGGCGCCGCAGGCGGACGACGACTCTCCGATCAGGGATTCGGGCGCGGCAAGGTCGGGCAGCTCGGGGTGGTGCCGCTGAATGTCGGCCCACGCCTGTGCCAGCTCTGCGGCGAGAACAGGTGGTGTCGTGCTCACGTCGTGACAACGAGCCGGGAGCCCTCGGGGTTCCATTCCGGGGCATCCCAAATAATTTGCACGTACCCGTCAGTTGCCGTTGATGCGTCCGGACGAGGGCGGGTGCGCTGATCTGCGGAGAAGCCGCACAGCTCGCACCAAGCCGGTACGTAGTGGCGCGTACGCCCCGGCGCGTAGAGCGGTTCCTCACGCCGGGACTCGTGTGGTCCGGGCGGGCGCACGAGCCGGGAACGAGCGCGCCGGTACCGAAGGCACGCTCCTTCAGTAGGAGCGGGCCACGACAGCGACGTTACCCGGGGTGTCTTCGGCGTCCGGCACCGCCCCGTCCTCGGCGACCAGACACCGTACGGTCACGGCGTGCTCGGCCAGCCTGGCCTCGCCCTCCGTGCCGAGCGCGGCCCACGGGACGCGCGCCCAGCGGCCGGCCTCGGTGGCCGCCACGGCCTCCTCGACGGTGGCGACGTCCGAGGTGCGGGACTCGCGGCGCTCGCGCGCCTGCGTCAGGAGGAGTCGCTGGTCCTCCTCCAGGGCGGCGGGCAGCAGCGCGGCGAGGGCGCCGGTCGCGACCGGCTCCTTGCCGCCCGGGATGCGGCGGGCCAGCATCGCGGTGCCGTTCTCCAGGTCGCGCGGGCCGACCTCGATGCGGACCGGTACGCCCTTGAGCTCCCAGTCGACCGCGCGCCGGCCGAAGGGGAGGTCCGTGCGGTCGTCGACCTGGACGCGCACGCCCGCCGCCTTCAGGGTCTCGCCGATGCGCCGGACCTCGGCGAGCACCGCGTCGTCGCCCTTGACGGCGAGGACGACGGCCTGGACGGGCGCGAGGCGGGGCGGCACGCGCAGGCCGTTGTCGTCGCCGTGCATCATCACCAGGGCACCGATCAGCCGTGTCGTGCTGCCCCAGGAGGTCTGCCAGACCAGCTCCCGCTTGCCCTCCTTGGTCAGGTACCGGGTCTCGAAGGCCCTGGCGAAGTTCTGGCCGAGCTCGTGGCTGGTGCCGAGCTGGAGGGCCTTGCCGTCGCCCATCATGCCTTCGAGGGTGAGGGTGTTGAGGGCGCCGGCGAAGCGCTCCTTGGCGGTCTTGCGGCCGGGCACGAAGTCCATGGCGAGGACGTCGCGCAGGAACGCTCCGTAGACGTGGCGGTGGATGTGCGCGGCGAAGTCGCGGGCCTCTTCGTACGTCGCGTGGGCGGTGTGGCCCTCCTGCCAGAGGAACTCCGAGGTGCGCAGGAACAGGCGCGGGCGCATCTCCCAACGGACCACGTTCGCCCACTGGTTGATGAGCAGGGGCAGGTCGCGGTAGCTCTGCACCCACTTGGAGAAGTACTCGTTGACGATCGTCTCGGAGGTGGGGCGGACGACGACGGGCTCCTCCAGCTCCTTGCCACCCCCGTGCGTGACGACGGCGAGCTCCGGGGCGAAGCCCTCGACGTGCTCGGCCTCGCGGGTGAGGTACGACTGCGGGATGAGCAGAGGAAAGTAGGCGTTCTGGGTACCCGTCTCCTTGATGCGGGCGTCCATGTCGTGCTGCATCCGCTCCCACAGGCCGTATCCGTACGGTCGGATCACCATGGAGCCGCGCACCGGACCGTTGTCGGCCAGCTCGGCCTTGTTGATGAGGTCCTGGTACCAGCGGGGAAAGTCGTCCGACCGGGGCGTGAGCACGGGTGTCTTGGCCATGGCGCGCATGGTAGGGGCGGGCCTGAGGGGGGCGGGAATCGTTTTCCCCGGGGGGCGCACGACGGTGGCACGCAAGCATTGCCTCACAACCTCTGGACGCCACGACGGATGCGGAGTTGTCTGGCATACGGGGGGAGTGCGAGCGCACTGCACGGGGGCGGACGAACCGTTGAATTCCGGCACGGCAGTAACTCTCGGCGGATTGGGGCGCTTTCGATGACACCAACACTCGTGCAGCCGCACCTCCCCCACGCGGGCGCTGCACCCCGTGTGGACCTGTGCGCACGCGCGCGTGACTGGGCGGAGATCCAGGAGCGGATGCTGGTCCCGCTCTACGAAGCGGTGTATGAACGGCTCGAAGTGGGCGGCGGCACTCGTCTCCTCGGTCTCGGCTGTGGCTCCGGGCTCGCTCTGCTGATGGCGGCGTCGCGGGGCGCCACGGTCACCGGCGTCGATCCGGCGGCGCCCGAACGTCTCGCCCTCGCGCGGGAGCGCCTCCTTCCGGAGGCCTCGCGGGAGATGCCCGCGCAGGCCCGTCCGCGCCTGGTCGAGGGCGGCCCCGCGGACGCGGCGGACCCGGGCCTGCCGGCGTACAACCTCATCACCGCCTTCCAGCCGATCGGCTGCACGGCGGGCGACTCCGAAGGGCTCGCGAGTCTCCTGGAGGCGGCGGCCCCGCTCGCCGGGCACGGCACTCCGGTGGTGCTGGCCGGCTGGGGGCCTCCGGAGCGGTGTGCGACCTCGTCCGTGCTGCGGGTGGCGACGAAGCTCGCCGACCCGCTGCGGAGCACGGGCAGCTGGCGCCCCGCGCTGCGGGACGACCTGGAGGAGGTCGCCCACCGGGCGGGCCTCAAGCCGGACGGCTCGGGCCGGGTCGGGTGCCCCTTCGGGTACGCGGACATGGAGAGCGCGGTCCGCGGGCTGCTCTCCACGGGGCTGTTCGACGCGGCCGCGCGCGCGACGGACCAGGCGCAGGTCGACAAGGAGCTGGCGGAGGCGCTACATCCGCATCGGCGCGCGGACGGGACGGTGTGGATGCCGAACGTCTTCCGGTACCTGATCGCCCGTACTCCGTAGCGTGCTGTTTCCTTCGAGGGCCGCTAGCCGTCCTTGGTGAGCCGCGTGATGCCCGCGATCCGGTAGGCGTCCGCCTCCTCCAGGGTCTCGTTCTCCAGCAGCGCCGCCGCCAGGGCGTCCAGTTGGCCCCGGTGCTCGCGCAGCTGCCGGCAGGCGCGGTCGTAGCACTCGTCGACGATCCGCCGCATCTCGCCGTCGATCGCGTCGAGGGTCTCCGGGGCGGCGGAGAGTCCGTACGCCTGCTGGGCGTCGTTCGGCAGGGCGGAAAGACGGCCCACCCGCTCGCTCATGCCCCAGCGGCCGACCATGCCGCGCGCGATGTTGGTGACCTGTTCCAGGTCGTTCTCGGCGCCGGTGGTGATGACTCCGTAGACGACGTGTTCGGCGGCCATGCCTCCCAGGGCACCGATGATGCGGCCCCGCAGATATTCCTCGGTGTAGGCGTACTTGTCGGAGTCCGGGGTGGAGAGCGTCACGCCCAGCGCGCGCCCGCGCGGCACGATGGTGATCTTGCGGACCGGGTCGGCGCCGGGCTGGAGCATGCCGAGCAGGGCGTGCCCGCTCTCGTGGTACGCGGTGCGGCGGCGCTCCTCCTCCGGCATGACGAGCGGACGTTCGGCGCCGAGCTGCACCTTCTCCATGGCTTCGGAGAGGTCGGACTGCGTGACCTGCTTCTGCTTGCGCTTGACGGCGAGGAGGGCGGCCTCGTTCGCGAGGTTGGCGAGTTCGGCGCCGGTCATGCCCGGTGTCGTACGGGCGACCTGGGCGAGGTCTACGTCGTCGGCCAGCGGGATGGAGCGCGTATGGATCTTGAGGATGGCCTCGCGTCCGCCCCGGTCGGGGGGCGAGACGTTGACGACGCGGTCGAAGCGGCCGGGCCGCGTGAGGGCGGGGTCGAGGATGTCGGCGCGGTTGGTGGCGGCCAGCACGATGACGCCCTCGGCGCCCGAGAAACCATCCATCTCGGTGAGGATCTGGTTCAGGGTCTGCTCGCGTTCGTCGTGCCCGCCCATGCCGCTGCCACCGCCCCGCGCGCGGCCGATGGTGTCGATCTCGTCGATGAAGATGATCGACGGCGCGACCTTGCGGGCCTCCGCGAAGAGTTCCCGTACGCGCGAGGCGCCCACGCCCACGATCATCTCGATGAACTCCGACGCGGAGGCCGAGAAGAACGGCACGCCCGCTTCGCCCGCGACGGCGCGGGCGAGCAGGGTCTTGCCGGTGCCGGGCGGCCCGGCGAGCAGCACGCCGCGCGGCATCTTGGCGCCCATCGAGCGGTAGGCGTCGGGGTTCTTCAGGAAGTCGACGACGTCGTTGAGCTCGCCCTCGACCTCGTCGATGCCGGCCACGTCCTCGAACGTCGTCCGCTTGGCGCCGGGCTCGAGCTCGACGGGCTTGGGCGGCGTCTTGCGCCCGAGCATGCCGCCCCCGCCGCCCATGCCCGCGCTCATGCGGCGTGCGATGAAGATCCACAGCGCGACCAGCAGCAGCATCGGGGCGAGCGAGATGAGCAGGTTCGACAGGAAGCTGCGCTCCTGCACGACGGGCTCGGCGGTGACGGTGACCTTGTGCTTGGTCAGGTCGTCCCAGAGCTTGTCGTCGGCGAAGGCGGGCCGCTGCGTCGTGAACTTGGTGTAGTTCCCCTTGTCGCCGTCCGGCTTGGGCTGTTCCTTCTTGAGCTGCCCCTGGATCGCGTCGCCCTTGGCGTAGATCTTCGTGACGTTGCCGTCGTCGACCTGCTTGCTGAACTCCGTGTACGAGATGGTCGGCTCGTCGCCGTCGTTGAAGAAGGACAACACGAGGTTGGCGATGAGGTAGACGATCAGAGCCGTCAGGATCAGGCTCCCCCAGCCGCCCGGCATCTTCTTCTTCGGCGGCGGCGTGGGGGCGGGCGGGGGCGCGCCCTCGGAGCGCCACGGCTGATCGGGCGCCTGGCGCGGCGGCACAGGGTTGCTCATAGTCGGACGTTACGTCACAAATCAACCCCGGGCACCCGCGCCGGAAAGCGCTTGGGGCGCCCCTCGGACGAGGGGCGCCCCAAGCGACGTACGAGACGAAGCCCGCGATACCGCGGACTCAGCCCATGAACTTCTTGAACTCGTCGGGCAGCTCGAAGTCCTTGCCGGGCTGGCCGCCCGGGAGGCCGAAGGCGCCGCCGGCCTGACCGGCCTGCTCGCGGCGCGTGGCCTCCTCCTGCTCCTGCTGCTTGCGCTTCATCGGGTTGCCGGAGCGCTGCTTGCCCTTGGCCTGCTTCTGCTTCTTCTTCTGCTTGCCGGGGCCGCCGCCCATGCCCGGCATCCCGGGCATACCCGGCATGCCGCCGCCCTGGGCCATGCGCGACATCATCTTGCGGGCCTCGAAGAAGCGCTCGACCAGGTTCTTGACCGCGCTGACCTCGACGCCGGAACCCTTGGCGATACGGGCACGGCGCGAGCCGTTGATGATCGTGGGCTCCTGGCGCTCGGCCGGGGTCATCGACTTGATGATGGCGGCCGTGCGGTCGACGTCCCGCTCGTCCAGGTTGTTGATCTGGTCCTTCATCTGGCCCATGCCGGGCATCATGCCGAGCAGCTTGGAGATGCTGCCCATCTTCCTGACCTGCTCCATCTGGGCCAGGAAGTCGTCGAGCGTGAAGTCCTGGCCCTTCTTGGAGGCCAGCTTCGAGGCCATCTTCTCGGCCTCTTGCTGCGAGAAGGTCTGCTCGGCCTTCTCGATCAGCGTGAGCATGTCGCCCATGCCGAGGATGCGGGACGCCATGCGGTCCGGGTGGAACGCGTCGAAGTCGTCCAGCTTCTCGCCGTTCGAGGCGAACATGATCTGCTTGCCGGTGACCTGCGCGATGGAGAGCGCGGCACCACCGCGGGCGTCGCCGTCGAGCTTGGAGAGCACGACGCCGTCGAAGCCGACGCCGTCGCGGAACGCCTCGGCCGTGTTGACCGCGTCCTGACCGATCATGGCGTCGACGACGAACAGGACCTCGTCCGGGCTGACGGCGTCGCGGATGTCCGCGGCCTGCTGCATCAGCTCCTGGTCGATGCCGAGGCGGCCGGCGGTGTCGACGATGACGACGTCGAACTGCTTCGTGCGCGCGTACTCGATGGAGTCCTTGGCGACCTGGACCGGGTCGCCGACGCCGTTGCCCGGCTGGGGGGCGTACACGCCGACCTCGGCGCGCTCGGCGACGACCGAGAGCTGGTTCACGGCGTTCGGCCGCTGGAGGTCGCACGCCACGAGGAGCGGGGAGTGGCCCTGGCCCTTCAGCCAGCGGCCGAGCTTTCCGGCGAGGGTCGTCTTACCGGCACCCTGCAGACCCGCCAGCATGATGACGGTCGGCGCGGTCTTCGCGAAGCGGAGGCGTCGCGTCTCGCCGCCCAGGATGCCAATGAGTTCCTCATTGACGATCTTGATGACCTGCTGGGCGGGGTTGAGGGCCTGGGAGACCTCGGTGCCGGTCGCGCGCTCCTTGACCTGCTTGATGAAGGCGCGGACGACGGGCAGGGCGACGTCCGCCTCGAGGAGGGCGATGCGGATCTCGCGCGCCGTGGCGTCGATGTCCGCCTCGGACAGGCGGCCCTTGCCCCGGAGGTTCTTGAATGTCGCTGCGAGGCGGTCGGAGAGAGTATCGAACACGGCGGTCGCGAATCCTCGGATCTGGGGGCGGGCTGACAGGTCGCCTTCCAGAGTATCTGCCGTCCACCCCTGCCAGGGTCTCCGGTCACCACATCTCTCCCCTGGCCCGGCCCGACGGCCCCCGCCTACGCCTGGGGCGGCCCCTCGGCTCCCCTCCGAGCCCGAGGTCTGCACCCGCCGGTACCGGGGCGGGGCCTCCTTGATCACCACCCGGCACGGTCCGGCTGCGCCGGGCTGGAGCCACGGTCGTCGCCGCCCGGCACGGGTCGGCTGCGCCGGGGCTGGGGCCACACTTATCGCTGCCCGGCACCGTGGGCTGTGCCCACCCGTTCCGCCTTGCGGAACGCCTGCCCACAGCAGCAACCACCGACGGCCGGTTGCCGCCCTACGGCCCGAGGGGACGTGGGGGTATGTGCGAACGGAGCACCGAGCCAGCCATAGCGCCTTTGGACTTGAGGCGCGGCGCAGGGATGGCGAGTACGCACATACCCCCGCGGCCCCGCCCCACAGACGGACATAGCGCGCACCGGCAGACGCCGACGCAGCCCCGCCCCAAGACGGACAGCAGGCGCCCCGCCAGAAGCGTCAAGCCCTCAACGCCCCCTCCACCCCCCGAGCCACCCCCGCCGCCGCCTCGCCCGAGAGGAGTTCGCCCGTCGGGTCCGTCACGTAGAACGCGTCCACCGCGTTGGAGCCCAGCGTCGAGACGTGGGCGCTGCGGACCGTCACGCCCGCCGCCTCCAGCGCCCGTCCGATCCGGTGCAGAAGCCCCGGCGCGTCCTGGGCCCGTACCTCGATCACCGTCGCGCGCCGCGAACCCGCCGGGGCGACCGTCACCCGCGCGGGCGGCGCCACCGTCCCCCGCCGGCGGGGGTACGCCGCGTCCCGCTCCACCAGCCGCGCCGCGATGTCGAGCGACCCGTCCAGCGCCCGCACCAGATCGGCCCGCAACCGCGCGGCCTGCGGCAGCGACCCGTACTCCGCGGCGACCCGCCAGTTCAGGAGCAGCACCGGCCCGTCGAGGTCCTCGACACCGGACTGCAGCGTCACGGCCCGCAGCTCCGCCGTCCGCACCGTCAGCCGGTGCATCGCGAGGACTCCCGCCACCGCGGACAGCACCCCGTCCCGCTCCGGCACGGCCACCAGGAGCTCCGCGCCCAGCGGCTCCTCCGACGGCTCCGCGGCGCCCGCCCCGAGCGCCACCACCGGACCGCCCGTCCGCATCGCCTCGACCGCGAGCCGCTCCTGCTCCGCCGTCGGCGCCGCGCCCTCCGGCTCCGGGGGCTCGTCCCCGGACAGCAGCGCGGCCACCCGCTTCACCAGGTCGGCGACGAGCGCCCCGCGCCAGGCCGACCAGGCCGCGGGCCCGGTGGCCAGCGCGTCCGCCTCGGTCAGCGCGTGCAGCAGCTCCAGCGTCCCGACGGACCCGACCTTCTCGGCGACCCCCCACACCGTCGCGGGGTCGTCGAGGTCGCGCCGGGTCGCGGTCTCCACGAGCAGCAGATGGTGCCGGACGAGACAGGCGAGGACGGCCACGTCGGCCGGGTCGAAGCCGACGCGCGCGGCGACGTCCCGGGCGATGATCTCCCCGGCGGCGGAGTGGTCCCCGGGCCACCCCTTGCCGATGTCGTGGAGCAGCGCGGCCACGAGGAGCAGGTCGGGCCGTCCCACCCTGCGGGTGAGCGCGGCGGCCCGCACCGCCGTCTCCACGAGGTGGCGGTCGACCGTCCACGTGTGGACGGCGTTGCGCTGGGGCCGGCACCGCACCCGCTCCCAGTCCGGCAGCATCCGCGTGATCAGCCCCTCCGCCTCCAGTGCCTCCCACACCTCGACGGTCGGGCGCCCCGCGCCGAGCAGGGTCACCAGCTGCTCCCGCGCCTCGGCGGGCCACGGTGTCGGCAGCGGCCGCGCCGTGGCGGCGAGGCGCCGCACGGCGTGCAGGGACAGCGGCAGCCCCGCCTGCGCGGCGGCCGCGGCGGCCCGCAGCGGCAGGACGGGGTCCCGTTCGGGCCGGGCGGCCCGCGCGAGCACGGCCTCCCCGTCCTGCTCGACCACGCCCTCGGCCAGCGGCGACCGCTCGGCCGCGGCGGCCCCGCGCCCACCGCCGCCCCGGCCACCGCCGAGCAGGGACCGCAGCCGCGGCCGCGCGGCCCGCGCCCGCAGCACGCGCCCGACCTCGCGCCAGGTGACGTCGCTGGCGTAGGAGACGACGCGGGCGGCCTCGTACACCTGGCGGAGCAGGGTGTCGGCGTCCAGGAGGTCCAGGGCGGCGGCGACCTGGTCCTGTTCCTGGAGGGCGAGCCGGTCGGTGGCGCGCCCGGTGGTCAGGTGCAGGGCGTCGCGCACGTCGAGCAGTCGGCGCCGGGCGTCGGCGAGGCCCTCGCGGGGGGCGTCCGCGAGCCAGGAGGCGGCGACGGCCCGCAGCGCCGTCGCGTCCCGCAGCCCGCCCCTGGCCTCCTTCAGGTCGGGCTCCAGGAGGTGGCCCAGCTCACCGTGGCGCACGGCCCGTTCCTCGCACAGCTCGCGCAGCTCGGGCAGCCGCTTCGGCGCCTGGTTGCGCCAGTCGGCGAGCACGACGGTGCGCAGCGCCGTGGTCATCCCCAGGTCCCCGGCGACGTGCCGCGCGTCGAGGAGCCCGAGGTGCACCTTGAGGTCCTCGCCCGCGGTCCTGCGGGCCTCGGCGGGCGTACGGACGGAGTGGTCGAGGGCGAGTCCGAGGTCCCAGACGGGGTACCAGAGGCGGTCGGCGAGGGCGGCCACCTCCGCGGCGTCGGCGCTCCCGTCGTGCAGGAGCAGCAGGTCGAGGTCGCTGCGCGGCGACAGCTCGCCGCGTCCGTACCCGCCGACGGCGACCAAGGCGACGCCCCGGGGCGCGCCGTCGGCGCCGCCGCCCGCCCGCAGGAGCCCCGCCAGCCAGTCGTCCGTCAGCTCCGCGAGCGCGGAACGGCGCGGCGGCCCGGACCGCGACTCCTCCTGGAGAAGTCGCAGTCGGGCCGCCGCGTAACCGCTGGGTCCGGAGTCTTCCGATTCAGTACGTACGTCCACACTCGTCACCCAGCAGCTCCTGTCCTGTACCGCTCAGTTGCCCGTGTCCGGTCCCGTCCGCGTCACAGCGCGTCGGGCCCGCGCTCGCCGGTCCGCACCCGGACGGCCGTGTCGACCGGGACGCTCCAGACCTTGCCGTCCCCGATCTTGCCGGTGCGCGCGGCCTTCACCACGACTTCGAGGAGCTGTTCGGCGTCGTCGTCCTCGACCAGCACCTCGATGCGGATCTTGGGCACGAGGTCGACGGTGTACTCGGCGCCGCGATAGACCTCGGTGTGCCCGCGCTGGCGTCCGTATCCGCTGGCCTCGGTGACGGTCAGCCCCTGGACGCCGAAGGCCTGCAGCGCTTCCTTGATCTCGTCGAGCCGGTGCGGCTTGACGACCGCGGTGATGAGCTTCATGCGTCCACCTTCTTGTTCTTCTGAGCCTGAGCCGAGCCCTGACCGCCGCCCGCCGCCGTCGCCACCGGGGAGGGCACCGCCGCCGTCCGCGGTGCCGTACCGCCGCCGGCGCCGCTGAAGTCGTACGCGGTCTCGGCGTGTTCGACCTGGTCGATGCCCGCGACCTCGTCGTCCTCGGGGACCCGCATCCCGATCGTCTTGTCGATGAGGAGGGCGAGGACCGCGGAGGCGATCAGTGAGTACGCGAGGACGGCGCCGACGCCCGCGAGCTGCTTCCAGAGCTGGTCGAGGCCGCCGCCGTAGAAGAGGCCCTTCGCCTCCGACTGGCCGCCGCCGGTGGCGAAGAAGCCGACGAGGACCGATCCGGCGATGCCGCCGACCAGGTGGACGCCGACGACGTCGAGGGAGTCGTCGTACCCGAACCGGAACTTCAGGCCGACCGCCATGGCGCACAGCAGACCGGCGATGGCACCGATGGCGATGGCGCCGAGCGGCGAGCAGGAGCCGCCGGACGGGGTGATGGCGACGAGGCCGGCGACCGCGCCCGACGCGGCGCCCAGCGTGGTGAACGCGCCGTGGCGGATCTTCTCGTAGAGGAGCCAGGCGAGCATGGCCGCGGCGGTGGCGACCTGGGTGTTGACGAACATGAGCGCGCCGACGCCGTCGTCGTTGCCCAGCCACGATCCGGCGTTGAAGCCGAACCAGCCGAACCACAGCAGGGCCGCGCCGAGCATCACGAGCGGCAGGGAGTGCGGCCGCATCGGGTCCTTCTTGAAGCCGACGCGCTTGCCGATGACGAGGATCACGCCGAGCGCCGCCGCACCGGCGTTGATGTGCACGGCCGTGCCGCCCGCGAAGTCGATGACGCCGAGCTCGAAGGCCCAGCCGCCGGTGCCCCACACCCAGTGCGCGACGGGGAAGTACACGATCGTGGCCCACAGCGCGATGAACAGCGCCCAGGCGGTGAACTTCACGCGGTCCGCGAGAGCGCCGCTGATCAGCGCGGGGGTGATGATCGCGAACATCAGCTGGAAGACGGCGAAGACGTAGACGGGGATGGTGTAGCCGTCCCAGAGCTGGTTGATCCCGAGGCCGCTGAGCCCGACGTAGTCGCCCTCCCACCCGAAGAGGCTGCCGTGGTCGGTGCCGAACGCGACGGAGAAGCCGTACAGCACCCACAGGATGGTGACGATCCCCAGGCTGATGAAGCTCATCATCAGCATGTTCAGGGTGCTCTTGACGCGGACCATGCCTCCGTAGAAGAAGGCGAGTCCCGGCGTCATGAGCATCACCAGGGCGGAACAGATGAGCATGAACCCGGTGTTGGCGGCAGACAGCTCGGGGGCGTCTGCGGCGATCGTGATGCCTGGGGGCATCGGCGTCTCCTCGTCGTCGTATGCGGCCCGTGCGGGCGAAGCCTGTGCGGTGCCGAGGGGCCCTTGCTCCTGGGGAGCGGGGCGGTGGGCCGGTTATGCGCCAGAGACTGGCGCAGTGCGGTTTCGGCGGGGGCCCCTCGGTGTTTCGCCGCAGTGACGAAGAGGTCGTGCGTGTTACGCGGCCATGAACTGCCGGGTCGCGCGGGGTGGATTCTCCCGCCCCGCGCGGGGCATGCGAACCGGCCGCGGCGGCCATCCGACTGACCTGGCGTGGGGGAGCCGAGTCGGGCTGTTCGGGATGGTCCTGCCGCGGCCGGAGCCGGTCGTGCCGGTCGTCAGACCGCCTCCGCGGTTTCCGGCATCTCGATGGCGAGCCGTTCGGTGATCCGCAGGACCTCGGTGACGTCCCCGAAGTCCCGCACGGCGGTGTCGACGGTCTTGCGCAGTCGGGTGTTGACCCGCTCGGAGCGGACCTTCTTGGCGATGTCGAGCGCCTGCCCGGCGAGCACCGTGCTCTGCTCGGGCTCGCGCTGGAGCAGGTGGACGGTGGCCTTGCCGATCAGATTCAGCGCGTACGAACGCTGGTGCTCGACGTCCTTCTCGAAGAGCTCGACGGCGCGGTCCATGACGGGCTCGGCGAGCGAGGCGTACGTGGGGCTGCGGCCCGCCACGTAGGCCAGGTCGCGGAACGAGTGGGCGTTCTCTCCGTTGAGCTCGGCCTCGGAGAAGAAGCGGATCCAGTCCGGCTCGGGCTCGTTGAAGTCCTCCGCGTCGGCGAAGGTGTCCTCGGCCATCCGCACGGCCCGCTTGCACTTGCCGGGCTGGCCCATGCTGGCGTACGCGCGGGCCTCCATCGCATACAGCATCGCCTGGGTGCGCGGGCTCGCGCAGTCCCGGCTGCCGTACTGCGCGAGGTGGATCAGTTCGAGGGCGTCGTCGGGCCGGCCGAGGTGGATCATCTGGCGGCTCATGCTGGAGAGGATGTACGACCCCAGCGGCTTCTCGCCCGCTTCCTTGGCGGCGTGCAGGGCGAGGACGAAGTACTTCTGGGCGGTGGGCTGGAGGCCCACGTCGTAGCTCATCCAGCCGGCCAGTTCGGCCAGCTCGCCCGCGACCTTGAACAGGCGCCTGGAGGTGGCCTCGGGCTGGGGCTCCTGCAACAGGTCCGTCACCTCGTGCAGTTGTCCGACGACGGCCTTGCGCCGGAGGCCTCCCCCGCACTGGGCGTCCCACTGGCGGAACATCACCGTGGTGGACTCCAGCAGGTCCAGCTCGGGCTTGGACAGGCGCGCCGGGCGGCGCGAGGCGGCGGGCTCGGGCTCCTCGGGCGGCGCGGCCGGCGAGGGCACCAGCCAGCGCTGCATGGGCTCGATGAGGGCGGGGCCCGCGGAGAGCGCGAGCGAGGTGCCGAGGAAGCCGCGGCGGGCGAGCATCAGGTCGCTGCGCGAGAACTCACTGATGAGCGCGACCGTCTGCGGTCCGGTCCAGGGCAGGTCGACGCCGGAGGAGGCGGGCGTGCGGTGGGCGGCGCGCAGGCCGAGGTCCTCGACGGCGACGACGCAGCCGAACCGCTCGGAGAACAGCTCGGACAGGATGCGGGGAATCGGCTCGCGCGGATTCTCGCCGTCCAGCCAGCGCCGCACCCGCGAGGTGTCCGTGGAGATGTGGTGGGCGCCCAACTGCCGCGCCCTGCGGTTCACTTGGCGCGCCAGCTCGCCCTTGGACCAACCGCTGCGCACGAACCACGACGTGAGCATCTCATTGGGGCGCTTCTCAGCGTTCACACCGCCTCCGCCATTGCCGCCCACTGGAACGCCCCCATCCCTCAAGACATTTGTGTGTCGTCCACGCCAAGCCCTAACAGAATGCCGCGTCTTGCGGCTGTCCGTCCGGAGAACGTCACCCATCGAACAGGAAGCCGACTTGCCTCCGGCATACCCGCGGGTGCTCGATCTCCCCGGGCTGTGCACTGAAAGTAATCCTACGATCACCCCTCCGGCGAGGGCGATCCCGGAAACGCCACCATTCGCCACCCCTTCGAATGAACTCCCGGGCCGCCACAAGCGATTCACTTGACATAGGACGAACGAAAGTGGGCGGAGCGGAGTGCGCCGGGGCGTATGTCACCGGGCGCACCACCCGTGAACTCACCGGGCGCCGTCGCGAAAGCAGAGGGTCACGATCCGATTCCGTCACGTAACCGCGTCACGCTCGACCCGTTGGAGGGGGCATGGGCTTCACGATCGGCGGCACCCGGGGGACCGAAAAGCCCCGGACCGGATCACGGCGGCGCGGCCGCACATCCGACTGCACCACGGTGGCGGAGTACACCGGCCTGTGGGGCTGGGCCGCGGTGCCCGGCGCCCGCGCCCTGGACGGCGTCTGCTCGTGCGGCGCCGCCGGCTGCGCCGCTCCGGGCGCCCATCCGCTGGACTTCGCCCCGGAGGTGCCGGCCGGGGCCACGCTCGACGACGTGGCGGAGGCCTGGGCCCAGTTCCCCGGCGCCGCCGTACTGCTGCCGGTGGGGCGCGCCTTCGACGTGATCGAGGTGGCGGAGACGGCGGGGCGGCGTGCCCTGGTCCGGCTGGAGCGGATGGGTCTTCCCCTGGGGCCCGTGGCGGTCACGCCGGACGGCCGGGCGCAGTTCTTCGTCGCCCCGGGCGCCGCGACGGAACTGCCCCAGCTGCTCTACCGCATGGGCTGGGACGACGCCGCCCTCGACCTGCACGGCCTGGGCGCGGGCGACCACATCACGGCGCCGCCCTCCGACCGCGGCGGCCTCGGCCCGGTCCGCTGGCTCCGCGCCCCCGCGCTCGACTCGGCGTCGAACCCGCCGCAGGCACGGCTGCTGCTGGGCACGCTGGCGTACGTGGCGCACCGGTCCCCCGCGTAGCTCCCGGGCGGCCCGCACACCGCCGCCCGCATGCCGAAGGGCCCCCTCGCATCTGCACCGTGCGAGGGGGCCCTTCTTCGCGCACGGCCGCCCCCACGGGCGGCCGTCGCGGGGAGTCAGTCCCCGATGAGCGCGTCCACGAACGCCTCCCGCTCGAACGGCGCCAGGTCGTCCGCGCCCTCGCCGAGGCCCACCAGCTTGACCGGCACGCCCAGCTCGCGCTGCACGGCGACGACGATGCCGCCCTTGGCGGTGCCGTCGAGCTTGGTCAGGACGATGCCCGTGATGTCGACGACCTCGGCGAAGACCCGTGCCTGCACGAGGCCGTTCTGCCCGGTGGTGGCGTCGAGGACCAGGAGGACCTCGTCCAGCGGGGCGTGCTTCTCGACGACGCGCTTGACCTTGCCGAGCTCGTCCATCAGGCCCGTCTTGGTGTGCAGCCGGCCCGCGGTGTCGATGAGGACGACGTCCGCGCCGTCCGCGATGCCCTCCTTGACCGCGTCGAAGGCGATCGACGCCGGGTCGCCGCCCTCGGGGCCGCGGACCGTGCGGGCGCCGACGCGCTCGCCCCAGGTCTGCAGCTGGTCGGCGGCGGCGGCGCGGAAGGTGTCGGCGGCGCCGAGGACGACCGAGCGGCCGTCGGCGACGAGGACGCGCGCGAGCTTGCCGGTGGTGGTGGTCTTGCCCGTGCCGTTGACGCCGACGACCATCACGATGCCCGGGGTCTCCAGGCCGGACTCGGTCTTCACGGCCCGGTCGAAGTCCGTGCCCTCACCCGTGCCGAGGAGCGTGAGGAGCTCCTCGCGCAGCAGGGCGCGCAGCTCGTCCGGGGTGCGGGTGCCGAGCACGCGCACGCGCTCGCGCAGCCGCTCCACGAGCTCCTGGGTGGGCGCGACGCCGACGTCCGCGGTGAGGAGGGTGTCCTCGATCTCCTCCCAGGTGTCCTCGTCGAGGTGCTCGCGGGACAGCAGCGTGAGCAGTCCCTTGCCGAGCGCGTTCTGCGAGCGGGAGAGGCGGGCGCGCAGCCGGACCAGGCGTCCGGCCGTGGGCTCGGGGGTCTCGATCTCCGGCGCGGCCGGCTCTGCCGCGGCCGGCTCCTCCTCGACGACGACCGGGGCCGTCACCGAGGGTTCCGCGACCGGGAGTTCCACCTCCTCGATCGTGCGGCGCGGTTCGTCGCGCGGCGTCTCGGCCTCCTCGCCGACCTTCGGCTCGGCGGGAGGTGCGGTGATGGTGGGCGTACCGGACGGGGCCTGCGGGGGCAGCTGCTTCTTCTTGCGGCTGCCGATCACGAGCCCGCCGAGCGCGCCGATCACGACCACGGCGATGACTACAGCAAGGATGACGATTTCCATAACCCACCCAGTATCGGCCATGGCCCCGGAAGAGGCCCAGATTGTGGTTTCCTCCAAAGAACATATGCGCCAGGAGGGAACTACTCGGACTAAAGTACGATGGAGCTCGCCGCATCAACGCGCGTAGAGTCCATCGCGATCAACCCCCACCGACGGATCGCGACGTTGCGAGCCGAGCGAGAGGCACGGACCCACCCCCATGAGCACCACCGCCGAATCCGAAGGCGCCCTCGAAACGCGCGGCCTTGAGCCCGTCCCGGACAGCGAGCGCACCGGCAGGACCCGTGAACTGTTCCCCACCTGGGTCGCGGCCAACATCAGCGTCCTGCTGCTCACCATGGGCGCGGGCCTGGTCGTCTCCAACCGCCTGAACATCTGGCAGGTCCTGGTCGTCGCGCTCGTCTCGCCCCTGCTGAGCTACGGCATGGTCGGCCTCATCTCCATCGCCGGCAAGCGCGGCGGCTCCCCCGGCATGACGCTCTCGCGCGCGGTCTTCGGCCAGCGCGGCAACCTCTTCCCCGGCGCGCTCATCTGGGTCGCCCGCTGGGGCTGGGAGACGATCAACGCGGTCACCGGCGCGTACGCGATCATCACGGTCCTGAACATCTGCTTCGGCGTCGAGTCGAGCACCTGGCTGACCGTCGTCACGCTGGTCGCCTTCGTCGCGTGCACCTTCCTGATCAGCGGTCTCGGCCGCAAGATCCTGCACATCTGCAGCACCTGGTCCACGTACGCCTTCGGCGCGTTCAGCGTGCTCGTGCTGGTCTACCTCCTCGCCGAGACCGACTGGTCGGCCGTCTTCGACAAGCCCGCGGGCTCCACCGCGATGATGGTCGCGGGCGTCGGCACGATCGCCGCGGGCGGCATCAGCTGGGTTCCCACCGGCCCCGACTTCACCCGCTACCTCCCGCGCAACGCCTCGAACAAGCCGCTCATCGGCCACGCCATCGGCGGCGCCGGCATCGTGGTCGTCCCGATGGTCCTGATGGGCGCCGTCATGGCGGTCTCGGACCCGAAGCTCTCCTCGGCGCAGGACCCGGTCTCCTTCCTCGGCGAGCTGCTCCCGATGTGGATCGCGGTGCCGTACCTGCTGATGGCCCTCATCGGCATGCTGCTGATCAACTCGATGTCGATGTACTCCGCGGGCTTCACCGCCATGACGCTCGGCATCAAGGTCCCGCGCGCGTGGGCGGTCAGCGTGAACGCGATCATCAGCCTGATCTTCGGCTACATCCTGATGAACGTGGCGACGAGCTTCATGGGTTCGTTCATCTCCTTCCTCACCCTGCTCGCGGTCGCGTTCTCCGCGTGGATCGGCGTCTTCGGCATCGACATGCTGCGCCGCAGGACGTACGACGGCGAGGCGCTGATGGACACCAAGCGCACCAGCGCCTACTGGTACAAGGCGGGCTTCGCCTGGCAGGCCATGACGGCCTGGGCGGTCGCCCTGGTGGCGGGCCTGCTGTTCACCAAGGTCGACTGGTTCAGCGGCCCGCTCGCCACGTCCTGGATCGGCCGCCACGGCCTGGGCTGGCTGATGACGATCGTCATCGCGGCCGTGCTGTACGCGGTCCTGCCGAAGGCCCCGCTCGTCGAGAAGGACGCGGTGTCCACGGACGGCAAAGGCGAGGGAGAGGCCGAGCTGATCTCCGCCTGATCCACGCCAAGTTCGGCAGGGAGCACTCCGACTTCCGTACGAGGCTATTCATCTGACACGACGTCAACTAACGTCCCCCTTCGCCGCCGCCCACGCACGGTGAAGGGGGACGTTCCCATGCCCGCCACAGTCGTACGGTTCAATCTCGTCGATCCCGCGGCGACACCCGCCTCGCTGAGCGAGCGCTACCGAGCCGCCCTGGAGATGGCCGCGTACGCGGACGACCGCGGCATCGCCACCATCCAGACGGAGGAGCACCACGGCGCGGAGAACAGCTGGATCTCCTCGCCCTTCACGTTCGCCGGCGCCGTCTTCGGCGCGAGCAGGCGCATCGCGGTGACGGTGTCCGCGATCATCGGCCCGCTGCACGACCCGCTGCGCCTCGCCGAGGACATCGCCGTGCTCGACCTGCTGAGCGGCGGCCGACTGGTCACGGTGGCCGGCATCGGGTACCGGCCCGAGGAGTACGAGCAGTCGGGCGTCGACTGGAAGCTGCGCGGAAAGCTCCAGGACGAGCTCCTCGAAACGCTGCTCGCGGCCTGGACGGGCGAGCCCTTCGCCTTCCGCGGGCGCACGGTGCGCATCACCCCGCGCCCCTTCACCCAGCCCCATCCGCTGCTGCTGGTCGGCGGCTCCTCGAAGGCGGCGGCGCGGCGCGCGGCCCGCCTCGGCCTGCCGTTCTTCCCCAGCGCGCACCTGCCGGAGCTGGAGGCGTACTACACCGAACAGCTCGCGGCGCACGGCAAGGAGGGCTGGACGATGATGCCCGCCGCCGAGACCCCGCTGCTGCACGTCGCCGACGACCCGGACCGCACGTGGGCCGAGCACGGCGAGCACTTCCTTCACGAGGCCCGTACGTACGCCTCCTGGCAGTCCAAGGACATCCGCTCGGCGGTGAGGTCGGGGGCCACGACGGTCGACGAGCTGCGCGCCGAGGGCGTCTACCGCGTCCTGACGCCGGAGGAGTGCGTGACGTACGCCAAGGGGGACGTGAGCAGTCTCGTGCTGCATCCGCTGGTCGGCGGGATGCCCGTCGACGAGGGCTGGCGCAGCCTGCACCACTTCTGCGAAAACGTACTGCCCCGGCTCAAGGACAAGTGAGCACGAGTCCTTCAGCCGGGGCAGCTTCCTGATGAGGAGGGGGCAGCGGGGTTTTAGCCCATCTCCTCCAGGGCCTTGCCCTTCGTCTCCTTGACGAACTTCATGACGAAGGGGATCGAGAGCGCCGCGAAGGCGCCGTAGATGATGTACGAGCCGGTCAGGGACCACTCGGACATGCTCGGGAAGGTCTTGGTGATCGCGAAGTTGGCGAGCCACTGCGCGGCCGCGGCCACACCGAGGGCGGCGGCGCGGATCCGGTTCGGGAAGATCTCGCCGAGCAGCACCCAGACCACGACGCCCCAGGAGAGGGCGAAGAAGAGCACGAAGGCGTTGGCGGCGATGATCGCGGTCAGACCCTGCGCGTTCGGCAGCGAGACGGTGTCACCGGAGCCGGTGCGGTACGAGAACGCCCACGCCATGGTGAACAGGGCGGCCGCCATGCCCGCGGAGCCGATGATCGCCAGCGGCTTGCGGCCGATCCGGTCGACGAAGATCATCGCGATGACCGTACCGACGATGTTCACGATCGACGTCTCGAACGAGTACAGGAACGAGCTGGACGGGTCCTTGCCGATCGACTGCCACAGCTGGTTCGAGTAGTAGAAGATCACGTTGATGCCGACGAGCTGCTGGAAGACCGAGAGCCCGATGCCGATCCAGACGATCGGCAGGAAGCCGACCTTGCCCAGCAGGTCCTTGAACGACGGCTTGTGCTCGCTGCGCATGCCGCCCTCGATCTCGGCGACGCGCGCGTCCAGGTCGATGGCGGTCCCCTCGACCTCGCCGAGCACCTTCTTGGCCTCGACGTCGCGGCCGACCGAGATCAGGAAGCGCGGGGACTCCGGGATGATGAAGGACAGCAGGCCGTAGAGGACGGCCGGGATGACCATCACGCCGAGCATCCACTGCCAGGCCTCCAGGCCCATCAGCTTGCCGCGCTGGTCGCCGTCCGCCATGTTCAGGATCCCCCAGTTGACCAGCTGGGAGACGGCGATGCCGATGACGATGGCGGCCTGCTGGAAGGAGGCGAGCCTGCCTCGGTAGGCGGGCGGCGCGACCTCGGCGATGTATGCCGGGCCGATCACCGAGGCCATGCCGATGCCGATGCCGCCGATGAGGCGCCACACCGTCAGGTCCCAGGCCGCGAAGGGCAGGGCCGAGCCGACGGCGCTGGCCGCGAAGAGGACGGCGGCGATCTGCATGCAGCGGATGCGGCCGATGCGGTCGGCGATGCGGCCGGCCACGGCGGCGCCGACCGCGCAGCCGAGCAGCGCGGTGGCGATGATCCAGCCGAGCATGTTGGCGTCGACGTCGAAGCGGTGCTGGATGGCGACGGTCGCGCCGTTGATCACCGAACTGTCGTAGCCGAAGAGGAAGCCACCCATCGCGGCGGCCGCCGTAATGAAGATGACATGGCCGAGATGGTCCGGCTGGGCCTCTCTGGCTCCGGACTGTGGCGCCTGCGATGTGCTGGTCACGTGTACTCCTCGGGCCACCGGCAGCGTTGCCGGGGGTGGGGGCGAGCTCTTCAAGTGGCGCACAACTTCACGCCGCCCACCACCTGAAGGTAAAAGCAACGTTGCAGAGACTATGCCTTCAAGTTTCGAAGTCAATAGGGGGACTGCTGTGAGTTTGCGGGCAGCCTGAGGCTACGTACGTTCAAGACTTGAAGAGTTGAAGTCAGATGAACCAGAGGCTCCGGAAGCTAGCGCAGCCGCTGGCTGATCACCTTCGAGACGCCGTCGCCCTGCATCGAGACGCCGTACAGCGCGTCCGCGACCTCCATCGTGCGCTTCTGGTGCGTGATCACGATGAGCTGCGAGGCCTCCTGGAGCTCCTGCATGATGCGGATGAGCCGCTGGAGGTTCGTGTCGTCCAGCGCCGCCTCGACCTCGTCCATCACGTAGAACGGGCTGGGCCGCGCCTTGAAGATCGAGACGAGCAGCGCCACGGCCGTCAGCGACCGCTCGCCGCCCGAGAGCAGCGAAAGACGCTTGACCTTCTTGCCCGGCGGCCGTGCCTCGACGTCCACGCCGGTGGCCAGCATGTTGTCGGGGTCGGTCAGGACGAGCCGCCCCTCGCCGCCGGGGAAGAGCCGCGAGAAGACCCCCTCGAACTCCCGGGCCGTGTCGTGGTACGCCTCGGTGAAGACCTGCTCGACGCGCTCGTCGACCTCCTTCACCACCTGCAGCAGGTCGGCCCGCGTCTTCTTCAGGTCCTCCAGCTGCTCGCTCAGGAACTTGTGGCGTTCCTCCAGCGCCGCGAACTCCTCAAGAGCCAGCGGATTCACTTTTCCGAGCTGCTGGTACGCCCGTTCGGCTGACTTGAGCCGCTTCTCCTGCTCGGCGCGGACGAACGCCACCGGCCTGTTGCGGGGGTGCTCGGGGTCCTCGGGCAGCTCCTCGCCCTCGGCGGGGAGCGAGGGCGGCACGGGCTGGTCGGGGCCGTAGTCGGCCACGAGTCCCGCCGGTTCCACACCGAGCTCCTCCAGCGCCTTGGCCTCCAGCTGCTCGATCCGCAGCCGCTTCTCGGCACCGAGTACCTCGCCGCGGTGAACCGAATCCGTCAGCTTGTCGAGCTCCGACTTCAGGTCGCGGCCCCGGGTGCGCGCGGCGGACAGGTCCCCCTCCCGTGCCTCCTTGGCCCGCTCGGCGGCGGTGCGCTCCTCGTCGGCGCGGACGAGCGAGATCTCGACGTGGGCGAGCAGCTGACGCCCGCCGGACGCGACGGCCTCGGCGACCGCCGCCTCGTGGCGAAGGCGCGCCTTGCGCTGCTCGGCACGCGCGCGGGCCTCGCGCTCGGCACGGGCGGCCCGGTCCAGCGAGTCGGCGCGGCCCGCGAGCCCCTTCACGCGCTCCTCGTGCGTACGCGCCTGGAGCCGGGCCTCCATCTCGGTCTGCCGGGCGTTGGCCCCGTCGGCGGCGAGCCGGTCGCGCACGGAGGTGTCGGGCTCCTCCTCGGCCGGCGTCTCCTCCGCGACGGCGAGCCGCTCGGCCAGTTCCTCGGCCTCCGCGACGGCCCGGTCCAGCGCGTCCTGCGCCTTGGCGGCGGCGGTGGCGGACCGTTCCGCCTCGCCCGTGGCGCCGCGCGCCTGCCCGGCGAGCCGCCCCAACTCCTTGGCGACGGAGGACTTCTCGCGGTCGGCGGCCCTGCGCCGCTCCCCCAACTCCTCGACGAGAGCCGCGCTCTGCCCGCGCCGGTGGGCCGCGCTCTCCTGCGCCTCGGCCAACTCCGCGCACTGGGCGGCCAGTCGCTCCAGCTCGGCGGCGGCCTCGTCGACGGACGCCTGTACTTCGAGGAGGCTCGGCGCACCGGCGGACCCGCCCTGCGCGAAGTGCGCCCCGAGCAGGTCGCCCTCGGCGGTGACGGCGGTCAGCTCCGGGCGGGCGTGGACGAGGTCCTCGGCGTCCTCCAGCGACCCCACGGCGACGCAGCCGCGCAGCAGCCGCCGCACGGCGGGCATCAGCTCGTCGGGGCCCCGCACCAGGTCGGCGACGTGCGGCGGCCCGTCGGAACGTTCCGCCCGGCCGTCCTCGGGCGCGCCGCCGAGCAGCAGCGCCGCGCGTCCCGCGTCCTGCTTGCGCAGCAGCCGGATGGCCTCGGCGGCCGTGCCGGGGCCGTTGACGGCGATGGCGTCGGCGCCCGCGCCGAGCGCGGCGGCGACCTGGACCTCGTAGCCGGGGGCGACGGTGAGCAGCGCGGCGGCCGGGCCGAGGAGTCCGCTGAGCTGGTCCTTGGCGGCGAGCAGCGCCCCGGTGCCGTCCTTGCGGCGCAGGCCGAGCGCGAGCGCCTCGCGCCGGGCGGAGACGGCGGCCCGCTCGCGTTCGGCGGCGGTCGCCGCCTCCCGGGCCGCGGTGAGCGCGGCCTCCGCCTCGGCGAGGTCCCGCTTGGCCGCGTCGTGCCGCTCGCCGAGCTCTACGTCGTCCGCGTCGAGGCCGTCGACCTCGGCCTTGAGCTGCTCGTACTCCTCCTGCGCCGTCACCGCGCGCTCGGCGGCCTCGTCGCGGGCGAGCGCGAGCCGGTCGATCTCGGCCTGGGCGGAGCCGGCGCGCGACCGGGCCGCGTTGACCTGTCCGCCGAGGCGCGCGAGCCCCTCGCGGCGGTCGGCGATGGCCCGCGCCACGTCCTTGAGCCGCCGCTCCTCGACGGCCAACTGCCGCTCCAGGTCGGCCCGGTGGGCGACCGTGTCCTCCAGCGCGTGCTCGGCGGCCTCCAGCGCGGCCTCCAGTTCGGCCTCCTGCTCGCGGATCCGGGCGGCCTCGCGCTCCATGTCCTCGGGGTCGCGCCCGCGCCGCTCCTCGGGGGGCGCGGCGGTGGCGCTCTTGACCCGGGCGTCGGCCAGGGAGACGGTGCCGCGCACCCGCTCGGCGAGCTGCGACAGCTCGTACCAGGTCTGCTGGGCCCGCTGGAGGCGCGGGGTGAGGCGCCGCACCTCTTCCTCCAGGCGCGCCTCCCGCTGCTGGGCGGCCCGCAGTTCGGCCTCGGCGCTCTCCTTGCGCTCCTTGAGCGCGGCCTCGTCGGCGACCTCCGCGTTCAGCGCCTCGCGCAGCCGGACGAGATCGTCGGCGAGCAGCCGCAGGCGGGCGTCGCGCAGGTCGGCCTGGATGACGGCGGCCCGGCGTGCCACGGCGGCCTGCCGGCCCAGCGGCTTGAGCTGGCGGCGCAGTTCGTCGGTCAGGTCCTGGACGCGCGCGAGGTTGGCCTGCATCGCGTCCAGCTTGCGCAGCGCCTTCTCCTTGCGCTTGCGGTGCTTGAGGACGCCCGCGGCCTCCTCGATGAACGCGCGCCGCCCCATGGGGTCGGCGTGCAGCACCCCGTCGAGCTGTCCCTGTCCGACGATGACGTGCATCTCGCGGCCGATGCCGGAGTCGGAGAGGAGTTCCTGGATGTCCAGGAGACGGCAGGTGTCGCCGTTGATCTGGTATTCGCTGCCGCCATTGCGGAACATGATGCGCGTGATGGTGACTTCGGCGTACTCGATGGGCAGGGCGCCGTCGGAGTTGTCGATGGTGAGGGACACCTCGGCGCGGCCGAGCGGGGGCCGCCCGGTGGTCCCGGCGAAGATGACGTCCTCCATCTTGCCGCCGCGCAGCGACTTGGCGCCCTGTTCGCCCATGACCCAGCTGAGCGCGTCCACGACATTGGACTTGCCGGAACCATTCGGTCCGACGACGCAGGTGATGCCCGGCTCGAACTTCAGCGTCGTGGCGGACGCGAAGGACTTGAAACCGCGCAGGGTCAGGGCCTTGAGATGCACGCCGTCGGACTCTACCTTTCACTGACCGTTTCACCCGTGAAGATGCAGGGCACATCAGACGGTAAAGACAGCAGCGTACGCAGGAAAAAAGAAAGAAGGGACGCCGAAGCGTCCCTTGCAGATCTGATGTCAAGCGGCTGACACGGACAGCCCGACCACTTGTTTACGAGACGAGATACTGCGAGTTGCTTCGAGCACTCGTTGCCGACAGGGAGCCTTTGCGGGAAGGTCCTGGTCCGTACTCGATCACATAGGGGTCAGGTGAGCGCAGGCTCCGCCTGGGGTACGTCGATGCTCTCCAGGAGCGAGTCGTGAGAAGCGGCAGCCGCAAGCGCGTCGTTCTCGGCCTGGATCCGAACGAGCTCGGATTCGAGGTCCTGGACGCGCTGCTGGAGCCGTCGCATCTCGGCGAGGAGTCGCGGGTCGCTGCCGCCGACGTAACCGAGAAGCGCCTTTGCCATGATGGATGGTCCTCCACACTGAGTGACCGACCGAAGCGGTGTGGGTCGTGAGGGAATCGCACCCGCGGTGCTTGGCACTCTTTGTATCGCTGGGTCTTGCTGGCCGTTCTCACATGCCAAACAGCTAAGGTGCGCGGGGCTTCCAGAGTCTCACCAAAAAGTTTGACGGTCAACACGATCACACCCCGCATTGGCGGGCGACCCGGGGGCGCGCGGCCGGCGAACGGGCGGCGCTGCTTCTCCTGCGGGGCCCTGGGGGCGTGGAGATCATCCTTACCTGCGGAGCCTGCCACGGCAAGCGGTTCTTGGCAACCACCAGGTCTTTTCTGCCTCAGGCAGTTGCCGTGGACACTCTCCACCGGACGCGGCGCCACCCCTTCCGCCGCGTCCGACCGGGTCGCGCTCAGCGAATGGCGAAGGTCTCGTATATGCCGCGCGGTGTGTCCCAGATCTCGGTGACGCCGTCGACGCGTCCGGGTGTGTCGCCCGTCTGAAGCCATTCGAGCAGTTGCTGACAGCCGGCCCGGGGTCCCTCGGCGACGACCTGGACCCGGCCGTCGTCCAGATTGAGAGCAAAACCACTCAGGCCGCCGATCTCGAGAGCCTTGGCCCGCGTGAACCAGCGGAAACCCACAGCCTGCACGCGTCCGCGCACCCAGGCGGTGAGTCGTACGTCTTCGTTCATGGCTGCACGCTAACCGGCCAATTGCTCTCTGAGCACTTCGCCCCCATGCGCCATCGCGTACAGTCGCGAATCGATGAGCCTCACTCATATGGGTGAGTCACGTTGATCATAAGGACGAAAGGCCAGGAGATGGGACGCCACCGACGCTCCGGCGCTGGACAGGCCGCCGCCACCCCTGAGGTCCCCCGAGGAACGGCGTCGCACCGCCGCAAGGGCCGGGCCTCCGCCCCGGTGCGCACGGGTCTGCTCGGCGTCTCCGCCGCCGTCGCGATGGGTGCCGTCGCGGTCGCCTCGGGCCTGGTGCCCGGCGCCGACAACTACCGTCTCGGCGGGAGCGACCCCGGCCAGGTCCGCTCGGCGGGTTCGCCGACCGACCTGGACACCCAGGGCGGCACGAAGGGCGGCGCCCAGGACCGCGCCGAGCCCTCGCCGAGCCGGGGCACCGGCCGCACCGAGGCGCCCGCGCCCGCCCCCTCCAAGGCCGACCCGAAGCCTTCGAGGACGCCGTCCGAGAAGCCGACCCCGCAGGCGCCGAAGCCGAAGGCCGACGAGAAGAAGTCGACGCCGAGCCCTTCGCGTACGGCCGAGGAGAAGCCGAAGGCTCCCCCGGCCGCCGCGCCGTCGCCCTCCGACGAGAGCGCGGCCGAGGCCGCGGTGCTCACCCTGGTCAACCAGGAGCGGGCCAAGGCGGGCTGTCGGCCGGTGCGGGCCGACGACCGGCTCGCCGCGCTGGCCGGGCGGTTCAGCGCCGACATGGCCGCGCGCGACTTCTTCGACCACACCGACCCGGACGGCGCGACGCCGTGGGACCGCGCCGAGAAGGCCGGCATCACGAACCTGGGCGGCGAGAACATCGCCCGCGGCCAGGCCGACGCCCAGTCGGTGATGGACGCCTGGATGAACAGCGAGGGCCACCGCGCCAACATCCTGAACTGCGACTACAAGACGCTGGGCGTCGGCGCGCACTTCGCGGCGGGCGGCCCCTGGTGGACGCAGGACTTCGGTTTCTGAGCCGTACGGCTCAGGCCGCGACCGCCGCACGTCCCGCCGCGAAGACGCGGGCCGTCTCCGTGACGCGGCGCCCCAGGTGTTCGGCGGTGGCTAGGTCCGCCTTGTGGACGGCCTCCGGACCCTCGTCGGAGTTGGACTGAGCGGCGGCGCCGGAGAAGAAGCCGAGGCGGTTGAGGTCGTTCTCCGAACCCGTGCTGGAGTTCCAGCCGGGGAGCAGGCCGAGGTTGACCCAGTGCATCGCGTGCTGCGCCGCGAGGGTCTGGAAGAACTGCAGGGTGTGCAGCTTGTCGCCGCTCTTGGAACCGGAGTTGGTGAATCCGGCGGCAAGCTTGTCGTGCCAGGTCCTGCCGAACCAGCGCTTGGAGGTGGCCTCCGCGAAGACGTGGAAGGCGCCGGAGGCGGTGCCCATGTAGGTGGGCGAGCCGAAGACGATCGCGTCGGCGGCGTCCAGCAGCTCCCACTGGGCCTCGGTGATCTCGTCGACCTTGATCAGGTGCACGGTGGCGCCGGCCTCGGCGGCACCGGCACGGACGGCCTCGGCGACGACGGCGGTGTGGCCGTAGCCGGAGTGGTAGGCGATCGCGACAACGGGACTGGTCATGACGGGGGTACTCCTCGTTCGGCAGATGCGTGCGGCGTCCCTCGGTGAGCGACGACAGAAGGAAAGCACTAACTTTTGGTTAGCGCAACCTCTGAGTTAGCGCTGCGCGGGAGTATGGTGGTGGTATGGATCGCCTCGCCCCCGCCGACGACTTCGCCGACCTGGCGTACGACGTGTTCTCCAAGCGATGTCCGTCGCGGAGCACGCTGGAGCACGTCACCGGACGCTGGGGGGCGCTCACCCTCGGCGCGCTGCACGAGGGCACGTTCCGCTTCAACGAACTGCGCCGTCGCGTCGACGGCGTGAGCGAGAAGATGCTGTCCCAGACGCTGCACGCGCTGGAGCGCGACGGCCTGGTGCACCGCGACGCACAGCCGACCAACCCGCCGCGGGTGGACTACCGCCTCACCCCGCTCGGGCACGAGATCGCCGAGCGCCTGCTGACGCTGATCCGCTTCGTGGAGGCCCGGCAGGACGACGTGCAGAAGGCGCAGGAGCGCTACGACGAGGCGCGCGGCACCCTCTGACAGCGCGGGCAGAAATAGCTGGACCGGTTCATCCAGGGGCGCCGGCGGATCGGGGTGCCGCAGCGGTGGCACGGCTCGCCCTCGCGGCCGTACGCGTCCAACGACCGGTCGAAATAGCCTGATTCGCCGTTCACATTGACGTAGAGGCTGTCGAAACTGGTGCCGCCGACGGCGAGCGCCGCGTTCATCACGTCCCGCACGTGACCCAGGAGTTCGGCCGTGCGCGGGCGCGTGAAGGTGCCGGTGGCGCGCTCGTAGTGCAGCTTCGAGCGCCACAGCGCCTCGTCCGCGTAGATGTTGCCGACCCCGCTGATCAGCGACTGGTCCAGCAGCGCCCGCTTGATCGTCGTACGCCGGGCGCGCAGCGCGGTGTGGAAGGCCTCGTCGTCGAAGGCCTCGTCGAGCGGGTCGCGCGCGATGTGCGCGATGACGTCGGGCAGCCCGTCGGCGGTGAGGTCGTGGAGCGAGAGCCCGCCGAAGGTGCGCTGGTCGACGAAGCGCAGCTCGGTGCCCTGCTCGTCCGCGAAACGCACCCGGATCCTCAGGTGCCGCTCGTCCGGCGCGTCCTGGGGCTGCACAAGGAGCTGCCCGCTCATGCCGAGGTGGGCGAGGACGGACTGCGCGGAGTCGGCGAGCGGCAGCCACAGGTACTTGCCGCGGCGCTGGGCGAGCCCGATCCGGTGCCCCGTGAGCCGCGCCCCGAAGTCCGCGCCGCCCGCGATGTGCCGTCGCACGGCACGCGGGTGCAGCACCTGCACGTCGGCGACGACGCGCCCGCTGACCCAGCGCTCAAGACCGCGCCGGACGACTTCCACTTCGGGCAACTCGGGCATGGTTCCTCCAGCACGATGCCGGCCGCCCCCGAAGGGGCGACCGGCAACAAAAGGATGGGCGGCCGTCAGGCCGAGGGAGTGTCGGCGCTTCCCTCGGACTGCGCGGCAGCGGCGGCCTCGGCCGCCTTCTTGCGCTCGTCCGCGGCGGCGCGAATCGCACGCCACGCGGACTCAGCGGCCTGCTGCTCCGCTTCCTTCTTGCTGCGGCCGGTGCCGGTGCCGTACGAGACGCCTCCGACGCGGGCGGCAGCAGTAAAGGTCTTCTCGTGGTCGGGACCGCTCTCCGTGACGAGGTACTCGGGCACGCCGAGGCTCTCCGTCGCGGTGAGCTCCTGGAGACTGGTCTTCCAGTCCAGGCCCGCACCCAGGTTCGAGGACTTCTCGATCAGCGGGTCGAAGAGCCGGTGCACCAGCTCACCCGCCGCGTCCAGACCCTGGTCCAGATAGACCGCGCCGATCACCGCTTCGAGGGTGTCGGCGAGGATGGATGCCTTGTCCCGGCCTCCCGTGCCCTCTTCACCGCGGCCGAGCCGGATGAAGGAGCCCAGTTCGAGGCCACGGCTGACCTCCGCCAGCGCACGCGAATTGACCACCGCGGCCCGCAGCTTGGCCAGCTGGCCTTCGGGCAGATCGGGGTGGGTGCGGTACAGCGTGTCCGTGACGACGAGGCCGAGCACGGAGTCCCCGAGGAACTCCAGGCGCTCGTTCGTCGGCAGGCCGCCGTTCTCGTACGCGTACGAACGGTGGGTCAGCGCACGCACCAGAAGGGCGGACTCGAGCTTGTACCCGAGCCGCCCTTCCAGAAGCGTGTGGGACGAGGCCGTTGTCTCCGCCAGTTTCTTGGCGTCTTCCGCCTTCTTGGGGCTAGACACGGTGCCTCTCACCAGCCGCTCAGACCTCGAGGACCTGGCGCTTGTTGTAGGTGCCGCAGCTCGGGCACGCGATGTGCTGCTGCTTGGGCTCCTGGCAACGCTCACACGAAACCAGGGTGGGGACCGCAGCCTTCCACTGCGACCGGCGGTGGCGCGTGTTGCTGCGCGACATCTTCCGCTTCGGAACAGCCACGGCTACTTCTCCTGCTTCTCGGCGGCGCGTGCTGATCGAGGCGCTTCGCCGCTCATCTCGTCCTTCTCGCCGTCCTGGATGGAATCAGCGAGTCCCTGCAGTGCCGCCCAACGGATGTCGACGGCGTCATGGTGGTGGTCCGGGTCGTCCGCGAGCCGCACTCCGCACTGGGAGCACAGGCCCGGACAGTCGTCCTGGCACACCGGCTGCATCGGCAGTGCGAGCACCACCGCATCACGCAGCACAGGCTCGAGGTCGAACATGCCGTCCTCGAGAAAGAGCCTGTCCTCGTCTTCCTCGGCGTCGTCGGCCGGTTCCGCGGTGCGGCCCCGGTCGTCGGCGTCAGGGTACGAGTACATCTCCTGGAAGTCCGCGTCGAGCTCCAGCTCGAGCGGCTCCAGACACCTTACGCACTCCCCCTCGGCCGACGCACGGGCGGTGCCTGTGACAAGCACCCCTTCCATGACCGACTCGAGACGGATCTCCAGCTCGACCGGGGCGCCCTGCGGCACTCCGATGACCCCTTCGATGCCGAAGGTGCCCGGCGACGCGGGCGCCTCGATCTCGCGGGTCAGCCGCTGCATGGCACCGGGACGCCGACCCAGCTCGTGTGTGTCGAACACGAGGGGGTTGCGGTGGTCGAGGCGCGCGCTCAGGGCTTTTCCTGCTTTCGAATCCTGGAAGTCCATAGGAGGGGCCGCCGCACTGATGCCGCAAGAATGAGGCTTGGGTGGGCAGCCGAAGTCGCGGACGTATGCGCGACCGAAGAGCCAGGATACTGGACCTTTCGCTCTCGGCCCAATCCGGTCCCGAAGCCCCTCTAGCGACCTTGCTCGTACTGGCGCAGCTGCTCGGCGCTGATCATGGTCGTGTCGAAGAGGCTGGTCTCCTCCAGCGCCGCCGGCTGCTCGTACCGGGGCTGCTCGTAGCCGTGCTGCCCGTGCTGCTCATGGCCCTGCTGCGGGTAGGCCGCGTACTGGTCCTGCTGCGGGTACGCGGCGTACGGGTCGGGCTGCGCGTAGCCCTGCTGGTACGCGTACTGGTCCTGCTGCGGGTACCCGTACGGGTCGGGCTGCTGCTGCGGCGGCGGAGCGTAGGGCTGCTGGGCCGGGATCGGCGGGGCCTGGACCGGCTCCTGCGGGACGCTCTCCGGAGCCGCCACGGGGCCCGCGAGGTCCGCCAGGTACTCCGCGTCGGTGGTGTGGCCCTGGGGGCCGCCGCCCTCGCCGAGCGTGCCGAGCTCGTCGGCGGGGGCCCGGCCGTGCAGGGTCTGGCGGCCGCGGCCGACGGCCTCCAGGGTCTTGGCGAGGACCGCCTCGAAGGCGCCGAGCTTGGCGTCGACGTACGCGTCGGCGTTGCGGCGCAGCGTCTCGGGGTCGTGGCTGCGCTCGGGGGCGTCCTCGTCCTCGTAGCCCTGTTCGTCGACGCCGGGGCCGGTGCCGAGGAGCTTCTCGCGGCCGCGGCCGACGGAGCCGAGGGTCTTGGTGAGGACGACCTCGAAGTTGGCGAGCTTGCTGTCCACGTAGTCGTCGGCCTCGACGCGGACCTCGTCGGCGGCCTGGCGGGCCTCGGCGAGGATGCGCTCGGCCTCGCCCTGGGAGCGGCGGGCGACCTCCGTGTCGGAGATCAGGGAGCCGCGCTCGGCGTGCGCGGTCTCGATGATCCGCTCCGCCTCCTGCCGGGCCTGCTGGACCATCTGCTCGCGGCCGCCGATCAGCTCCTGGGCCTGGGCGAGCGAGCCCGGCAGGGCCTGGCGCACCTCTTCGAGCATCGAGAGCAGGTCGGCGCGGTTGACCACGCACGAGGCCGACATGGGCATGGACCGGGCGCTGCCGATCGCGTCGACGATCTCGTCGAGCTTCTTCTGCACGTCCACCGTGTGCTCGCCACTCTCTACAGCTGGTTGGGAGACGGACGGGACGACTGTAAGGCCAGTGGCCGCCCGCCCGACACCGGGTGACGAACTGTCAGGGGGTCACTTCTTGCCCAGACGTTCGACGAGGGCCTCGTGGACGACCGGCGGCAGCAGGTGCGCGACGTCGCCGCCCCAGGCCGCGACCTCCTTGACCAGCGAGGAGGAGAGGAAGCTGTAGGTGGGGTTGGTCGGGACGAAGAGGGTCTCGACGCCCGAGAGGCCGTTGTTCATCTGGGCCATCTGGAGTTCGTAGTCGAAGTCGCTCACCGCGCGCAGGCCCTTGACGATGGCCGGAATGTCGCGCTGCTTGCAGAAGTCGACGAGGAGGCCGTGGAAGGACTCGACCTCGACGTTGCCGAAGTCGGCGGTGACCTGGCGGATCAGCTCGATCCGCTCCTCGATCTCGAACAGGCCCTTCTTCGACTGATTGATCATCACCGCGACGTGCACCACGTCGTACAGCTTGGAGGCGCGGGCGATGATGTCGAGGTGTCCATTGGTGATGGGGTCGAACGACCCCGGACAGACGGCGCGGCGCAACGTGAGTCCCTCGCTCTCCGGTCCGGTCATGGCGCGATCACTGAGTCGTCGCACGCAGAGGCGGCGCGACCGTACCAAAACGTCCCTTCGCCGTAGCGACGGGACCTGAGGGACTCAAAACCCTCCGGCCAGCCGAATTCTCCGCCTCTTGTACTGCGTTCAACGGTGACGAGCGCGTCGTCCGTGAGCCAGCCTTCCGAGCGGAGTGTGAGGAGGATCTCTCGAAGATCGTCATCTCCGACGGCGTACGGGGGGTCGAGGAAGACCAGGTCGTACGGGGCGGCCGGGGAGCCCGCCTGGACGATCTGGGCGGCTTTGCCCGCTCTGACCTCCGCGCCGGGCAGGCCGACCGCCTTCACGTTCTCCCGGATGGTGCGGGCCGCCCTGGCGTCGGCCTCGACCAGCAGGGTGTGCCCTGCGCCGCGGGACAGCGCCTCCAGGCCGACGGCGCCGGACCCCGCGTACAGATCGAGCACGCGCGCCCCGTCGAGCGTGCCCTGGAGGGCCTGCCAGGTGGAGAACAGTCCCTCGCGCGCGCGGTCGGACGTGGGGCGGGTGCCGTTCCCCGGGGGAACGGCGAGGCGGCGTCCGCCGGCCGTGCCGGCGATCACGCGGGTCATCTGAGTCCTTCTGGCCGGGGGTGCGCCACGTTGGTGGGCTCACCCCACGATATGGCGTACCCGCCCGTCAGCCCTTGTCGAGGTACTGCTCGCGCTCGGCGTCGAGCAGGGCGTCCAGCGCGGTGCGCAGCGCGGGCAGCCGCTCCAGGTCGGGGTCGTCGGTGACGACCGCGACCGCTTCCTCGCGGGCGGCGGCGATGACCTCCTCGTCGTCGATGACGGCCAGCATCCGCAGGCTGGAGCGGACGCCGGACTGGGCCTGGCCGAGCACGTCGCCCTCGCGGCGCTGCTCCAGGTCGATGCGGGAGAGCTCGAAGCCGTCGAGCGTGGCGGCGACGGCGCCCAGGCGCCCGCGGGCGGGGCTGGCCTCGGGCATGTCGGTGACCAGGAGGCAGAGGCCGGGAGCGGAGCCACGGCCGACGCGGCCGCGCAGCTGGTGCAGCTGGGAGACGCCGAAGCGGTCCGCGTCCATGATCACCATCGCGGTGGCGTTCGGCACGTTCACCCCGACCTCGATGACCGTCGTCGCGACCAGGACCTGGGTCTCGCCCGCGGCGAAACGGCGCATCACCGCGTCCTTGTCGTCGGGCTGCATGCGGCCGTGCAGGACCTCGACGTTCAGCCCCTGGAGGGGGCCGCGCGCGAGCTGCTCGGCGACCTCGACGACGGCGAGCGGCGGCCGCTTCTCTGCGATGGCCTCGTCCTCGGCCTTCTTCTTGGCCTTCTTCGGGTCCTCCTCCTCGTCGCCGATGCGGGGGCAGACCACGTACGCCTGGTGGCCCTTCTCCACCTCCTCGCGCACGCGCTCCCAGGCGCGGGCGAGGAAGTGCGGCTTGTCCTGGGCGGGGACGACGTGGCTGGCGATCGGCGAGCGGCCGGCGGGCAGCTGGTCGAGGACGGAGGTCTCCAGGTCGCCGAAGACGGTCATCGCGACCGTGCGCGGGATCGGCGTGGCCGTCATGACCAGGAGGTGCGGGGGCTGCTTGCCCTTGCCGCGCAGGGCGTCGCGCTGCTCGACGCCGAAGCGGTGCTGCTCGTCGACGACGACCAGGCCGAGGTCGTGGAACTGGACCTTGTCCTCGATCAGCGCGTGCGTGCCGATGACGATGCCGGCCTCGCCGGTGACCAGGTCGAGCAGGGCCTGGCGGCGGGCGGCGGCGCCCATGGAGCCGGTGAGCAGCGTGACCTTGGTGGCCTGGTCCGCGCCGCCGAGCATGCCGCCCTCGGCGAGCTCGCCCATCATCTCCACGACGGAGCGGTGGTGCTGCTGGGCGAGGACCTCGGTGGGCGCGAGCATCGCGGCCTGCCCGCCCGCGTCCACGACGGCGAGCATGGCGCGCAGGGCGACCATCGTCTTGCCGCTGCCGACCTCGCCCTGGAGGAGGCGGTGCATCGGGTGCTCGGTGGCGAGGTCGTCGAAGATCTCCTTGGAGACCTTCTGCTGGCCCTCGGTGAGCGTGAAGGGCAGCTTGGCGTCGAAGGCGTCGAGGAGGCCGCCCTCCTTGGCCCTGCGGGCGACGGCGGGCAGCTGCGCGTCGGCGTACCGCCGCCGGGCCAGGGCGACCTGGAGGACGAAGGCCTCGTCCCACTTCAGCCGGTCGCGGGCGGCCGCGATGTCCGCCTTGGAGTGCGGCCGGTGGATCTTCAGGAGCGCCTCGGTGAGCGGGACGAGACCACGGCCGTCGCGCAGGACGGGCGGCAGCGGGTCCACGGCCTCCTGGGCGCTGGGCAGGACCATGTCGACCGACTTGGCGATCTTCCAGGACTCCAGCTTGGCGGTGGCCGGGTAGATCGGCAGGAGAGCGCCGGCCCAGGAGCCGACGGTCTCGCCGGCCTCGTCCCCGTCGCCCCTCAGCAGTTCGTACGCCGGGTGGGCCAGCTGCATCTTGCGGTTGAAGACCGACACCTTGCCGGCGAACATCGCGCGGGTGCCGGGCAGCAGGTCCTTGTGCGGCTTGTGGATGCCGCGGCCGAAGAAGACGAGCTGGACCTGGCCGCCGCCGTCGGTGATCGTGACCTCCAGGCGCTGGCCCCTGCCGCCGTTGAACTTCAGGATGCGGGCGCTCGCGACCTGGGCGACCACCGTGACGTGCTCGTCCAGGGGGAGGTCGGCGAGGCGGGTGAGCTCGCCGCGCTCGGCGTACCGCCGCGGGTAGTGGTGCAGGAGGTCGCCGACCGTGTGCAGGTCGAGGTGCTCGGCCATCACCTTCGCGGTGGCGGGGCCGACCACTTTCTTCAGGGGTTCTTCGAGCGCAGGCACGAGATCCATTGCACACCACGCCACTGACAACGCGGGCCACGTCCCCTGATGTCGCAGGCCACGTCCCCGCGATCCCCGGCTCTACTCCACGCCGATCAGCAGCAGCGCCGCCTGCCTGCCGCCCCGGTACACGACCGTGTCGACCGCCAGATACGCGTCGCGCACGTGCTTCTCCAGCAGCTCGGCGACGGTGTCGGGCACGGATTCGCCGAGTACGAGCGTGACCATCTCGCCGCCCGCCGACAGCATGCGGTCCAGGACCGAGACCGCCGTGCGGGCCACCTCGGACCCGATCACCGCGACATCGCCGTCGATCAGGCCGAGGACGTCACCGGCCTGGCAGATGCCCGCCATGGTCCAGGACTGGCGCTCGGCGACGGCCAGCTCGCCGTACCGGGTCGCGCCGGCCGCCGACGTCATGGCGACGACGTCCTCGTCGAAGCGCCGGTCCGGCTCGTGCACGGCGAGCGCCGCGATGCCCTGCACGGCGGAGCGGGTGGGGATCAGGGCGACGCGCACGCCCTCGGTCCTCGCCTGTTCCGCCGCGGCGGCCGCCGTGTGGCGCAGCTCGGCGTCGTTCGGCAGGAGCACCACCTCGCGGGCGTGGGCGCGCCGGATCGCGTCGACGAGCTCACCGCTGGCGGGCGGCTCTCCCGGGCGCGCGGGCACGGTGGTCGCCCCGGCCTCGGCGTAGAGCCCGGCGAGCCCCTCGCCGGGCACGACGGCGACGACGGCGCGCTGCGCGCGTTCCTGCGGGGGCCGGGCGGTGGTGTGCGCGTCGCCCGCCCCGAAGTGGGTGATGCGGATGCGGTGGGGGCGGCCCGCCTCGACGCCCGCCTCGACGGCGGCTCCCGCGTCGTCGACATGGACGTGCACGTTCCAGAGTCCGTCGCCGCCGACCACGACCAGGGAGTCGCCGAGCCGGTCGAGCCGTGCCCGCAGCCGGGCGACGGCGGCGTCGTCGGCCTCCAGGAGGTAGATCACCTCGAAGGCGGGACCGCCGGTGTCCCCCTGGGGGTCCTCGCACGCGACGGCGACGGGGGCCACGCGCGCGCGGGCAGGCTCGGCGCCCGTCCGCGCGTGCTCGGCACCCACCCGCGCGTGGGAGCCCTCGGAGCTCCTGGCCACCACCGTCTCCCCCGCGAGCGCGCCCATGAGCGCCCCGAGCACCGCGACGAGCCCGCGCCCGCCCGCGTCCACCACACCCGCGCGCCCCAGCACCGCGAGCTGCCCGGGCGTCGCGTCCAGGGCGGCGCGGGCACCGTCGTACGCGGCCCGCGCGACGGTCCCGCAGTCGGCGTCGGCTCCCGCGTCGGCGGCCGCGCGGGCCGCCGCGGTCGCCACCGTCAGGACCGTGCCCTCGACCGGGTGCGCGACGGCCTGGTACGCGGAGTCGGCGGCCCGCCGCAGGGCGAGCGCCAGGGCCTGCCCGTCGGCGTGATCCGCCTCACGTCCCCCCTCGTCCGGGTCCCCGTCCGGACCGCCGAGGACCTGCGCCATCCCCCGCAGCAGCTGCGACAGGATCGTGCCCGAGTTCCCCCGGGCCCCTATGAGCGCTCCGTGCGCCATCGCGCGCACCGTCTCGGCCAGCGAGGGGAGGGCCGGCTCATGGCCCGTGAAGGCCGCGTCGACCGCCTGGGAGGCGGATTCCACGGTCAGATAGAGGTTGGTCCCCGTGTCGCCGTCCGCGACCGGGTAGACGTTGATGGAGTCGATCTCCTCGCGGGCCCTGCCGAGGGCGTCCAGCGTCAGTCGGCACCAGGCGCGCACCGCGACCGCGTCGAGGTTCTGCGGCACCTGTTCGCCTCCTTGACCATCCGGAATGGACGCAGCGTAGACCCAGGGTGAACAGAGGTCCCGGGGCGGGGGCCGGGCGAGCCATGGTAGTTTCGTTGTACCGAAGCAGTCGTTGTATGCTGCTCCGGTTGCCCGATACGCATCGGGCCATTCCTCCTGGCAACGCCACTCCGATCATTGCACTGATCCCGGCATGCCGGGTTTAACCGTAAGTGCATCTGAAGTCTTTGGAGTGACCCGTGGCTGCCAACTGCGACGTCTGCGGCAAGGGGCCGGGCTTCGGCAACAACATCTCGCACTCGCACCGCCGTACGCCCCGTCGCTGGAACCCGAACATCCAGCGTGTGCGTGCCGTGGTCGGCGGGACGCCGAAGCGCCTCAACGCCTGCACCTCGTGCATCAAGGCCGGCAAGGTCTCGCGCTGACGCCAGCGCGGCCACCTAGCTGGTTGCTGAATCAGCCGGTTCCCCTTTGGGGAACCGGCTTTTTCGTGTGCTCACGCGCGCGGGGCGCCTGCCAGAATCTGGCGGATGCGCTTCGGCACCCTCGGTCCCCTCGACGTCCACGAACGCGCCAAGGACCGTGTGGAGTACGTCTTCGGAGACTCCGTCGCCACGCTGACCGAGGACTCCGAAGGCATCGACGTGACCTTCGAGCGCGGCGCTCCCCGCCGCTTCGACCTGGTCGTCGGCGCCGACGGGCTGCACTCGAACACCCGCCGGCTCGTCTTCGGCGACGAGTCGCGCCACCTGCGCCACCTGCGCCACCTCGGCTACTACGTGGCCGGCTTCGACATCCCCAACCACCTCGGCCTGGACCGCACCGCCCGCCTCTACAGCGAGCCCGGCCGCACCGTCATCATCAGCAACTACGACGGCGACGCGGACCGTGCGGGCGTCGGCCTGGTCTTCGCGTCCGGGCCGCTCGACCACGACCGGCGTGACGTCGCCCGGCAGAAGGAGATCCCCGCGGAGCGCTTCGCGGGCATGGCCTGGCGGCACGCCCAGCGGGCCCTGGACGGCCTCGCGCACACCGACGACCTGTACTTCGACGCCATCGCCCAGATCCACGTCGACCGGCTCTCCCAGGGCCGTGTGGTCCTGCTCGGCGACGCCGGGTACGGCGCCACGATGGGCGGCATCGGGACGGGCACGGCGCTGGTGTGCGCCTATGTCCTGGCCGGTGAGCTCGCGGCCGCGCGGGGCGATCACCGCGTCGCGTTCGCCGCGTACGAGGCGGAGGTCCGCGACTACGCCAAAGGCTGTCAGAAGACGTCCGGCAACGCGGGGCCCTTCCTCGCCCCGCCGACCGAGAAGAAGATCCGCAGCCGCGACCGCGCGTACCGATTGCTCAGCTCGCGCCTGCTGGCGGGCTTCTTCAAGAGGCTGACGGAGCGGACCGCGAGCGACCTGACGCTCAAGGACTACGCACCGGCGCCCGCGCGGACTACGCCTGTCTGAACCGCCAGCCGTGGTCCACCGGGCCGATCCCGTCGCCGAGCGAGAACCCGGCGGCGATCGCTCCGGTGACGTACTCCTTGGCCGCGGCGACCGCCTCCGGCACGTCCTGTCCCTTCGCCAGCTCCGCGGCGATCGCGCTGGCGAGGGTGCAGCCCGTGCCGTGCGTGTGGCGGTTGTCGTGGCGCGGGGCCCGCAGCACGTGTTCCTCGGAGCCGTCGGTGAGCAGGTCCACGGCGTCGCCCTTGAGGTGGCCGCCCTTGATGAGGACCCACTTCGGTCCGTGGGCGAGGACGGCGGCCGCGGCGCGCCGCAGGCCGTCCTCGGAGTCGACCTCGACGCCGGTGAGTTGGGTGACCTCGTCGAGGTTGGGCGTCGCGACCGTGGCGACCGGCAGCAGCTTGGTGCGCACGGAGTCCAGCGCGGAGGCGGCGAGCAGGGAGTCGCCGTGCTTGGAGACGCCGACCGGGTCGACGACCGCGGGCGCGTCGGTGCCCGCGAGCAAGTCGGCGACCGTCTCGACCAGTTCGGCCGAGGCGAGCATGCCGGTCTTCACCGCCTGGACGCCGATGTCGTCGACGACGCTGCGGTACTGGGCCCGCACCGCCTCCGCCGGCAGCGCCCAGAACCCCTGTACGCCCAGGGAGTTCTGCGCGGTGACGGCGGTGACCACGCTCATGCCGTGCGTACCGAGGGCGAGCATCGTCTTCAGGTCGGCCTGGATGCCCGCGCCGCCCCCGGAGTCGGAGCCCGCGACGGTGAGCACCCGCGGCGGCGCGGTCACTCGGCGTCCCCGTTGTCCCCGAAGTGGTCCCAGCCCTTGCTGGTCCACGGCGCGCCGTCCACGGTCACCTGGGGCAGCGCCGAGGGGTTGAGGACCTCGCCGATGACCTTCCAGCGGGCGGGGAGCTTCACGTCCGCGGGGAACGTCGCCACGATCGCGTGGTCCTCGCCGCCGTTGAGCACCCACTGGAGCGGGTCGACGCCGACGGCCTGCCCGATGTCGTTCATCTGCGAGGGCACGTCGACGTCTCCGGAGCGGATGTCGATGCGCACCTTGCTGGCCTCGGCGATGTGGCCGAGGTCGGCGATGAGCCCGTCGCTGACGTCCGTCATCGAGGTCGCGCCGAGCCCGGCGGCCGCGGGGCCCGCGTGGTACGGCGGCTCGGGCCTGCGGTGGGCCTCCACGAAGGCGCGGGGCGAGCGGAAGCCGCGGGAGAGCACCGCGTGCCCGGCGGCGGACCAGCCGAGCCAGCCGGTGACGGCGACGACGTCGCCGGGCTGGGCACCCGCGCGGGTGACCGGTTCGTGGTTGCGCAGGTCACCGAGTGCGGTGATCGCGACGGTGATCGTGTCGCCGCGTACGACGTCGCCGCCCACGACGGCCGCACCCGCGACCTGGCACTCGTCCCGCAGGCCGTCCATCAGCTCGGTGGGCCAGCTCGCGGGCAGTTCGGCGGGGACGACCAGGCCGAGGAGCAGCGCGGTCGGCACGGCGCCCATGGCCGCGATGTCGGCGAGGTTCTGCGCGGCGGCCTTGCGGCCCACGTCGTACGCCGTGGACCAGTCCCGGCGGAAGTGGCGTCCCTCCAGGAGGACGTCGGTGCTCGCCACGACCCTGCGGTCCGGGGCGGACACGACCGCGGCGTCATCGCCAGGGCCGAGCCGTACGGCCGGAGTGGAGGTGAGCCGGGAGGTGAGCTCTCTGATGAGCCCGAACTCCCCCAACTCGCCCACGGATCCCTTCACCGAGTCTCACCATGCCCTTTCACGCTGCTCGGCCCCCGGTCGCGAGCCGCCTCTGTCGTCGGTACGGTCGACGTGACCGTCAACTTCTGTTGTCCGTCCACCACCATGTGCGCGCCACAGGTCGCCCGGGTCTCCCCGTGGCGAGCGGCGACGCGGTACCGTGGCGTCCCTTCTCCCCCACATGATCCTCGTGGCCGCCCTGGAGGTTCCGTGGTACAGGCGTACATCCTGATCCAAACCGAGGTCGGCAAGGCGTCGACCGTCGCCGAGCTGATCGGCAAGATCCCAGGAGTGATCCAGGCCGAGGACGTGACCGGACCCTACGACGTCATCGTGCGCGCCCAGGCGGACACGGTGGACGAACTCGGCCGCATGGTGGTCGCCAGAGTCCAGCAGGTGGATGGCATCACCCGAACCCTGACCTGCCCGGTCGTGCACTTGTAGCCCCCGTCTACCCTGGCCCGGTGAACATCCCCCGTCTCCGGCGCCGCTGCCTCACAGGAACGTCCGCCCTCGCCCTGTTGATCACGACAGCGGCCTGCTCAGCTACGGACGACGAGGCGTCAGTGGTGGTTCCGTCCCCGGCCGCGAAGGCCGCGGGACTCTGCCGGGACCTGCACGAACAGCTCCCCGAGAACATCGACGGGCTGGAGCGCACCGACCCCGGGCCGACGTCCGAGCTGACCGCGGGGTGGGGAGACCCGGCGATCATACTGCGCTGCGGTGTGGAGCGTCCGCCCGAGATGATCGATCCCGCGTACGCCGAGAAGAACGGCGTCAAGGTGAACGGCGTCGCCTGGCTCCTGCAGAAGAACGACGACGGTTCGTACACCTTCACCACGGGGGCGCGGCTCGCCTACGTCGAGGTGACGCTGCCCGAGGAGCGGACGGGGGACGGCCTGGGTCCGCTCACGGACTTCGCCGCCCCCATCAAGAAGACGATCCCCGTGGGGATCGCCTCCTGACCCTCTCCGAGGGGACCTGCCGGTGTTCCCCGGGGGCTCGCCCTGCCGGCGCGCCCCCGCGGGAGAGCCGCTAGCGCAGCCCCGTGGAGCGCTTCAGGGCCGCCTGGATGAGACGGTCCACCAGCTCCGCGTAGCCGACGCCGCTCTTCTCCCACATCTGCGGGTACATCGAGATGGGCGTGAAGCCCGGCATCGTGTTGATCTCGTTGATCACGAACCGGCCGTCCTCGGTGAGGAAGAAGTCCGCGCGGACCAGGCCCTCGCAGGACGCCGCCTCGAACGCCTCGACCGCGAGCCGCTGGATCTCCGCGGTCTCCTCGGGCGTCAGCGGCGCCGGCACGATGCCGGGCGTGGAGTCGATGTACTTCGCCTCGAAGTCGTAGTAGTCGTGCGTCTGCACGGGCGGGATCTCGGCCGGGACGCTGGCGCGCGGGCCGTCCTCGAACTCCAGGACGCCGCACTCGATCTCGCGGCCGCGCAGCAGCGCCTCGACGAGGATCTTGGGGTCGTGGCGCTGTGCCTCGGCGATCGCCTCGTCGAGGCCCGCGAAGGAGTCGACCTTCGTGATGCCGATCGAGGAGCCCGCGCGCGCGGGCTTGATGAACAGCGGCCAGCCGTGCTCACCGGCGAAGTCCGCGATGCGCTGGCGGGCACCGGCCTCGTCCTGCTGCCACTCGCGGGGGCGGATCACCAGGTACGGACCGACGTCGAGACCGAAGGAGGTGAACACCCGCTTCATGTAGTCCTTGTCCTGGCCGACGGCCGAGGCGAGGACACCGGAGCCGACGTAGGGCACTCCGGAGAGTTCGAGCAGCCCCTGGAGCGTGCCGTCCTCTCCGTAGGGACCGTGCAGCATGGGGAAGACGACGTCGACCTCGCCCAGCGCCTTGGGCACGGAGCCGGGCTCGCTGTAGACGACCTCGCGGTTGCCGGGGTCGAGCGGGAGCACGACGTCGCCCGCCACGGAGTCGGCGAGTTCGGCGACGTTCGGCATCCTGCGGTCGGCGATGGCCATCCGGTCGGGCTCGTCGGCGGTCAGCGCCCAACGGCCGTCGGTGGTGATGCCGATCGGCAGGACGTCGTACTTGGCGCGGTCGATCGCGCGCAGCACGGCGCCGGCCGTCACGACGGAGATGCCGTGCTCCGAGCTGCGGCCGCCGAAGACGACGGCCACACGGGGCTTGCGGAGCGGCTGCTCAGAGCTCGGCTCGGAACGCTGCTCAGGGCTCTGGGGGAGGTTCTCGCTGCTCATATCGCGTTGAGAGTACCCGCTGGTCCCCGAGTAGTCAGGCGTGCCGTCAGCGACGCTCGGGCTTGGCGCTGCGCGACATGAGCTCCTTGAGGGCGACCAGCGGAGGCGTACCCTCGTGCACGATCCCCACGACCGTCTCCGTGATGGGCATGTCGACACCGTGCCTGCGGGCCAGATCCAGCACGGACTCGCAGGACTTGACGCCCTCGGCGGTCTGCTTGGTGACCGCGATGGTCTCCTCCAGGGTCATGCCCTTGCCGAGGTTGGTGCCGAAGGTGTGGTTGCGCGACAGCGGCGAGGAGCAGGTGGCCACCAGGTCACCGAGCCCCGCGAGTCCGGCGAACGTGAGCGGGTCGGCGCCCATGGCGAGCCCGAGCCGGGTGGTCTCCGCGAGGCCTCGCGTGATGAGCGAGCCCTTGGTGTTGTCGCCCAGGCCCATGCCGTCCGCGATGCCGACGGCGAGGCCGATGACGTTCTTGACGGCGCCGCCCAGCTCGCAGCCGATCACGTCGGTGTTCGTGTACGGGCGGAAGTAGGGCGTGTGGCAGGCCGTCTGAAGGCGCTGCGCGACGGCCTCGTCCCGGCAGGCGACCACGGCGGCGGCGGGCTGCCGCGCGGCGATCTCACGGGCCAGGTTGGGCCCGGTGACGACGGCGATCCGGTCGGCGGCCACCTTCGTGACGTCCTCGACGACCTCGCTCATCCGCATCGCGGAGCCCAGTTCGACGCCCTTCATCAGGGAGACGAGGACGGTGTCGGGGGCGAGCAGGGGCGCCCACTCGGCGAGGTTGCCGCGCAGCGTCTGCGAGGGCACGGCGAGCACCGTGAAGTCGGCGCCCGCGGCGGCCTCGGCCGGGTCGGTGGTCGCCCTGAGGTTCTCGGGGAGCTCGACTCCGGGGAGGTAGTCCGGGTTCGTCCGCGTGGAGTTGACGGCGTCGGCGAGCTCGGCGCGACGGCCCCACAGGGTGACGTCGCACCCCGCGTCGGCGAGCACCATGCCGAAGGCCGTACCCCAGGAGCCCGTTCCGAAGACGGCGGCCTTCACAGCGCCTGCCGAGTTCACGGGGTTCGTCACTTGCTGTCCTCCGAGGTGCTCTCTGCGGTGCTCTGCGGGCCGCCGCTACGGCCCGCCGCCTTGCGTCGCTGCTCCAGCCGCGCCCTGCGCGGGTCGTACGGCGTGTCGGGGGCCTTCTCGCCCCGGATCTCCTCCAGGAGTTCGGTGACCGCGGCCATGATGGTCTCGGTCACCTCGCGCAGCACCTCGGGCGTCGGCTCCTGGTCGTAGAAGCGCGACAGGTCGACGGGTGCCCCGGCCTTCACCTGGAGGGTCTTGCGCGGGAAGAAGGCCGGCTTCTTGCTGTACGGCGGCAGGGCGAGGTTGGCGCCCCACTGCGCGACGGGGACCACCGGGCACTTGGTCTTCAGGGCGACCCGCGCGGCACCGGACTTGGCCGTCATCGGCCACATGTCGGGGTCCCGGGTGAGGGTGCCCTCGGGGTAGAAGGCGACGCACTCGCCGCGCTCGATCGCGTCGACCGCGGCACGGAAGGCGTCGAGCGCGTTCGTGGTCTCGCGGTAGACCGGGATCTGGCCCGTGCCCTTCATCACTTTGGCGACAAAGCCGCCTTTGAAAAGCCCGTCCTTTGCGAGGAATCGCGGGACCCGGCCGGTGTTGTACTGGAAGTGGGCGTACGAGAACGGGTCGATATGAGAGTTGTGATTCACCGCGGTGATGAATCCTCCGTCGGCCGGAATGTGCTCCATTCCACGCCAGTCCCGCTTGAACAGAACCACCAGCGGCGGTTTTGCGATGACCGCCGCAAGGCGGTACCAGAAGCCGATTCTGCGGCGGGACACGCGGACACCTTCCTCCATGAACCTGGTCGGCCGCACAAGTGTCGCCCCAGGCTGCCGGTCTGTCGAGAACACCGTACGCCCGCCCAAGTGCCCGAGCCCCCCGGCAGGTCACAATGGGCGCGACGAGAAGGACGGAGCGCCCGTGCAGTGGACCCTGGTCATACCCCTGAAACCGCTGGCGCTCGCCAAGAGCAGGCTCGGCGCCACCGCCGGTGACGGCCTCCGCCCGGGTCTCGCGCTCGCCTTCGCGCAGGACACCGTGGCCGCCGCGCTGGCGTGCCCGGCGGTGCGGGATGTGGCGGTCGTCACGGACGACGCGCTCGCAGGGCGCGAGCTCGCGGCCCTCGGCGCGCGGGTCGTGCCCGATCTGCCGGGAGAGGGCCTCAACGCCGCGCTGCGGCACGGAACGGCGGTCGTACGCGCCGAACGCGCCGAAATCTCCGTCGCGGCCCTGAACGCCGATCTGCCGGCGCTGCGGCCCCCGGAATTGGCCCGCGCCCTCGACGGCGCCGCCCTCTTCCCCCGGGCATTCGTGCCGGACGCCGCCGGAATCGGGACGACCCTGCTGGCCGCGGCGGCGGGAACGGAATTGCGCCCCGCGTTCGGCCCGTCCTCGCGGGCCCGGCACACGGCGTCCGGCGCCGTGGAACTCGCGCTCGACGACGTCGATTCCGTACGCCAGGACGTGGACACCGGAGAGGACCTGATGGCCGCCCTCTCGCTCGGCGTGGGACCGCGCACCGCGGCGGCCGCCGCCCGGCTGCTCATCTCCGACTGAGGACACCGCTCCGGGGGCGTGTGCCGCCCGCGGGCTGAGTACGCTGCTCCCCATGCAGGCGACCGCGTACACGTACGACTCCGAGACCCGCAGCGGCAGCGTGCTGCTCGACGACGGCACCCCGGTGCCCTTCGAGGCCCCCGCGTTCGACGCGGGCGGGCTGCGGCTGCTGCGCCCGGGGCAGCGCGTGCGCATCGAGGTCGACGGCGAGGGCGGGGCCCGGCGCATCACCCTGGTGACGCTGCAGACGTTCTGAGACCCCCGCGGGCGCCCCGCGGGGCCGGTGCGGACACACGACGCGGGCCGGGCTCCCCCGTGGGAGCCCGGCCCGGCGCGTGAGTGCCCTGGTGCCCTTACTTCTTGCGGGCGGTGGCCTTCTTCGCGGTCGTCTTGCGCGCCGTCGACTTCTTGGCGGGCGCCTTCTTGGCGGTGGCCTTCTTCGCCGGAGCGGTCTTCTTGGCCGTCGCCTTCTTCGCCGGAGCGGCCTTCTTGGCGGTGGTCTTCTTCGCCGTCGCCGTGGCCTTCTTGGCGGTCGTCTTCTTCGCCGTCGCCGTGGCCTTCTTGGCGGTCGTCTTCTTCGCCGTCGCCGTGGCCTTCTTCGCCGTCGCCGTGGTCTTCTTGGCGGTCGTCTTCTTGGCGGTGGTCTTCTTCGCCGTCGCCTTCTTGGCGGTCGCCTTCTTGGCCGCGGCCTTCTTGACCGTCGCCGAAGCACCGCCGGTCAGGCTGCCCTTGGGCGCCTTCTTGACCGCGACGTCGTTCTTCGGGAGCTTCTTCGAGCCGCTGACCAGGTCCTTGAAGCCCTGGCCCGCACGGAAGCGCGGAACGGAGGTCTTCTTGACCCGCACGCGCTCCCCGGTCTGCGGGTTGCGGGCGTAACGGGCCGGGCGGTCGACCTTCTCGAACGAGCCGAAGCCGGTGACCGAAACACGGTCCCCGCTGACGACGGCACGGACGATGGCGTCCAGGACCGCGTCCACGGCGTCGGCGGCCTGCTGACGGCCCCCGACCTTGTCGGCAATCGCTTCTACGAGCTGCGCCTTGTTCACGTCTTCCCCTTCGGAGACATTGCCGGGAGCGAAATACTCCGGCTTTTTCGCACGTTAGGCAGATATATACCGCAAATCAAACACGAAACGGGCTAATCACCCTTGTGCCGCAACGAACTGGCCCATCTCGGAGTTCCTCGAAGGCCCGTTGAGGCGCGATGCTCAGGTGTCCTCGGGGAATCGGCCCTCGTCAACTTCGTCGAGGGACGCCATCAATCGCTCCAGACGCCTTGCCGCATCGGCGAGATCGTGTTTGGCCGCAGCCGTAATGACCAGCAGCTTCCGGGTCAGCGCCATCCGTACGCCCTCCGGGACTTGCAGTGCACGCACCCGAGAGTGCGCTTCCTTCAGTTGGTCCGCGACGAGCCCGTAGAGCTCGAGTTGGCTGTCACGTCCCATGCACCGATTGTGCCATCTGGGGCGAGTTGTCGCCTCCGCAGGGGGTAACTACCGCCGTTCAGGGCCCTCCTGAGGGTACCCCGACAGGCCAAGTACAAGGGGATTTCCGGCCTCTTCTTCCGTCCGGAGCAAGGGAGTTGAGACCACCCGTTCAGGTCATCGCGGTGCCCCCGCCCGGCGCACACAGAAGTACCCCCAACCGTCCACGATTGGGGGTACATCAGGGCGTTGCGGGGTGCTGCGGGGACGTCAGACCTGAAGGGTCCGCGGCTTGTACGAGGGGCGCCCGGACTCATAGGCGGCGATGTCCGCCTCGCTCTGGAGCGTGATGCTGATGTCGTCCAGGCCGTTCAGGAGCCGCCAGCGGGCGTTCTCGTCGAGCTCGAAGTCGGCGGTGACGCCCTCCGCGCGGACCTGGCGGTCTTGGAGGTCGACGGTGATCTCGGCCTGCGGGTCCCGCTCGACCAGCTCCCAGAGCGCGTCCACGACCTTCTGGTCGAGCACCACGGTGAGCAGGCCGTTCTTCAGCGAGTTGCCGCGGAAGATGTCGGCGAAGCGCGAGGAGATGACGGTCTTGAAGCCGTAGTTCTGCAGCGCCCACACCGCGTGCTCCCGGGAGGAGCCGGTGCCGAAGTCGGGTCCCGCGACCAGGACCGTGGCGCCCTGGCGCTCGGGGCGGTTGAGGACGAACTCGGGGTCCTTGCGCCAGGCCTCGAAGAGCCCGTCCTCGAAGCCGTCCCTGGTGACCTTCTTCAGCCAGTGGGCGGGAATGATCTGGTCGGTGTCGACGTTGCTGCGGCGCAGCGGGACGGCCCGGCCGGTGTGCGTGGTGAAAGCTTCCATGGTTCTCAGACTCCGGCGGTCACGGGGGCGTCGGACAGGTCGGCGGGCGAGGAGAGGTGGCCGGTGACCGCCGTGGCGGCGGCGACCTGCGGGGAGACCAGGTGCGTGCGGCCGCCCTTGCCCTGCCTGCCCTCGAAGTTGCGGTTCGACGTGGACGCCGAACGCTCGCCGGGGGCCAGTTGGTCGGGGTTCATGCCCAGGCACATCGAGCAGCCCGCGTGTCGCCATTCGGCGCCGGCGGCGGTGAAGACCTTGTCCAGGCCCTCCTCGACGGCCTGGAGCGCGACCCGGACCGAGCCCGGGACGACCAGCATCCGCACGCCGTCGGCGACCTTGCGGCCCTCGACGACCGACGCCGCCGCGCGCAGGTCCTCGATGCGGCCGTTGGTGCAGGAACCTACGAAGACGGTGTCGACCTTGATGTCGCGCAGCGCCTGCCCGGCGGTCAACCCCATGTATTCCAGGGCCTTTTCGGCGGCGTACCGCTCCGACTCGTCTTCGTACGAAGCGGGATCGGGGACGTTCGCCGACAGCGGCGCGCCCTGCCCGGGGTTGGTGCCCCAGGTGACGAACGGCGCCAGCGAGGCGGCCTCGATGTAGACCTCGGCGTCGAAGACCGCGTCGTCGTCGGTGCGCAGGGTCTTCCAGTACGCGACCGCCGCGTCCCAGTCCTCGCCCTGCGGGGCGTGGGCACGGCCCTCGATGTAGTCGAAGGTGGTCTGGTCCGGGGCGATCATCCCGGCGCGGGCGCCCGCCTCGATGGACATGTTGCAGATGGTCATGCGGGCCTCCATCGAGAGCTTCTCGATGGCCGAGCCGCGATACTCCAGGATGTAGCCCTGGCCGCCGCCGGTGCCGATCTTCGCGATGATCGCGAGGATCAGGTCCTTGGCCGTGACGCCGTCGGGCAGTTCGCCGTCGACGGTGATGGCCATGGTCTTCGGGCGGGCCATCGGCAGCGTCTGGGTGGCGAGCACGTGCTCGACCTGCGAGGTGCCGATGCCGAACGCCAGCGCGCCGAAGGCGCCGTGGGTGGAGGTGTGCGAGTCGCCGCAGACCACCGTGGTGCCGGGCTGGGTCAGTCCCAGCTGCGGTCCCACCACGTGGACGACGCCCTGCTCGACGTCGCCCAGCGGGTGCAGCCGCACGCCGAACTCCGCGCAGTTCTTGCGCAGCGTCTCCAGCTGCGCCCGCGAGACCGGGTCGGCGATGGGCTTGTCGATGTCGAGGGTCGGGGTGTTGTGATCCTCGGTCGCGATGGTGAGGTCGAGCCGCCGCACCCGGCGGCCGGCCTGCCGGAGGCCGTCGAAGGCCTGGGGGCTGGTCACCTCGTGCAGCAGGTGCAGATCGATGAAGAGGAGGTCGGGCTCGCCCTCGGCGCGCCGGACGACGTGGTCGTCCCAGACCTTCTCCGCGAGTGTCCTACCCATCGCTTTCCCTCCGACCGGCTGTTCGCCGGCCCAACTAGAGAATCCGTTCGCCGACGTGCGTACCCCTCGTGCCGCGCGTCGGCCGCCGACCCGTTGGTCCGCGGATCGCTCGTACAGAGTGGCGCGTTCCACGAGAATTTGAACTTGCGTTTCACAGAGTGAGACGGGAGTATCGACGCATGGACAACTCTAGCGGCGTCGGCGTTCTCGACAAGGCGGCCCTTGTCTTGAGCGCCCTGGAGTCCGGTCCGGCCACCCTCGCGGGCTTGGTCGCGGCCACGGGGCTCGCACGACCCACGGCCCACCGACTGGCCGTGGCACTGGAACACCACCGGATGGTGGCCCGTGACATGCAGGGCCGTTTCATTCTCGGCCCGCGCCTCGCCGAACTCGCGGCGGCGGCGGGCGAGGACCGCCTGCTCGCCACGGCGGGCCCGGTGCTCACGCACCTGCGCGACGTGACGGGCGAGAGCGCGCAGCTCTACCGCCGTCAGGGCGACATGCGCATCTGCGTGGCCGCGGCGGAGCGCCTCTCGGGCCTCAGGGACACCGTCCCGGTCGGCTCGACGCTCACGATGAAGGCGGGCTCGTCGGCCCAGATCCTGATGGCCTGGGAGGAGCCGGAGCGCCTGCACCGCGGCCTCCAGGGCGCCCGCTTCACGGCCACGGCCCTCTCGGGCGTACGCCGCCGGGGCTGGGCCCAGTCGATCGGCGAGCGCGAGCCGGGCGTGGCGTCCGTCTCCGCACCGGTGCGCGGGCCCTCGAACCGCGTGGTGGCCGCCGTCTCGGTCTCCGGACCGATCGAGCGCCTGACCCGCCACCCGGGCCGCATGCACGCACAGGCCGTCATCGACGCCGCCGGACGCCTCTCCGAGGCCCTGCGCCGCTCGGGCTGACGCCACCCGGCGCGGCCCACGGCCGCGCCACACCGGAGCACGTACAGAGCGCCGGAAGGAACCGCCTCAACGCCGCGGCGGCCCTTCCGGCGCTCTTCGCTTGCCCGTGGCCCTACGGCTCCCCCGCTCCCACGCGGCTCAGGCCGCCTTGAGGCGGTCGGCCGCCCGGTCCCCGCGCCGGCCCACCGGAATCACACCGGTGGCCGCGCCCAGGCCGAACGCGGGCATGTTGACGTACACCGCCTCATGGGCACCGGCCGGCACGACGAACGTCTCGTGCCAGAAGCCGACCTTGCCCCTGCCCTCCCGGATGCGGCGATTGAAGGCCGCCCACGCGGGCCGGTGCTCCTTGTCCGGCGCCGCCGCGTACGCGAGCAGCTTCTCCTGCGACTCCCAGTACTGGACGACGTACATCACGCGCGCCCCGCTCAGGAGCAGCCGGTACCCCAGCATCCCGCTCCCCCGGTCCCGCGACAGCTCCTTGAGCATGCGCGGCATCGCCAGGAAGACGGGCCACCAGCTGCGCACGGCGCGGAAGTTGTTGATGCGCATCCCGATGTGGAAGACCACCACGCCACCCTGCGCGTCGGCGGTCATGCGCCCTTCGATCGGCTTGCTGCTCATGGCGTTTCCCCCTTGGTAGAGCTCCGGCCGAACATTGGATAGTTCCGCTATCCATGATTGGATAGTGCCACTCTCCAAACGAAGGCGCAAGAGGAGGCACGAGCCGATGAGACTGGCGGAGCTGAGCCGGCGCAGCGGGGTCCCCACGGCCACGATCAAGTACTACTTGCGCGAGGGCCTGCTGCCGCCCGGACAGCGGGTGAGCGCGACGCAGGCCGAGTACGACGAGGAGCACCTCCAGCGGCTCCGGCTCGTGCGGGCGCTGATCCAGGTGGGCCGGGTCCCCGTCGCCTCGGCGCGCGAGGTCCTGACCGCCCTGGAGGACGAGTCGCTGGACCACAACTCCCGTCTGGGCACGGCCGTATGGGCGCTGCCGCACGGACCGGAGGCCGACGAGGAGGACGCGGCGACCCGGGAGGCGCGCCGCACGGTCGACGCCCTGCTGGCCCGGCTCGACTGGGAGCACGCGCAGGAGTACGGCGACGAGTCACCGGCGTACCGCATGCTGGTGACCGCGGTGGCCACCCTGTCCCGGCTCGGATACCCGTGCGCCGTGGACGACTTGGCGCCCTATGCGCACGCCGGGCGCCAACTGGCCGTCTCGGACCTGGACTTGATCGAGCGGTACGCGTCGCGGGACCGGCAGCTGGAAGCGGCCGTCGCCCTCACGGTGCTGTACGAGCCGGTGCTGCTCGGCCTGCGCCGCATCGCGCAGGCGGAGGAGTCGAACCGCCGCTTCGCGCACGATCCCCCGGAGGCGACGGAGGAATGACGAAGGGGCCTTCCCGATGGGAAGGCCCCTTGCCGTTCTGTACCCCCGACCGGATTCGAACCGGCGCTACCGCCTTGAGAGGGCGGCGTGCTAGGCCGCTACACAACGGGGGCGTGGATCTTGCGTTTCCGCAGATCCGAGCTGGTCTACCAGGACTCGAACCTAGACTAACTGAACCAGAATCAGTCGTGCTGCCAATTACACCATAGACCAATGTGGTTTAGACCAACTCCGTACCCCCGACCGGATTCGAACCGGCGCTACCGCCTTGAGAGGGCGGCGTGCTAGGCCGCTACACAACGGGGGCCCTAGCGATCCTGCATCAGAAACAGTGGGTGCGACCCGATCTGTTCCCGCGGGAAGGATCTGTACCCCCGACCGGATTCGAACCGGCGCTACCGCCTTGAGAGGGCGGCGTGCTAGGCCGCTACACAACGGGGGCTTTGTGGATGAGATCCACGGTGCAGATGAGCTCTGCGAGCTGGCCTACCAGGACTCGAACCTAGACTAACTGAACCAGAATCAGTCGTGCTGCCAATTACACCATAGGCCACCGAAACACCATCCCCGAAGGGATCTTGCTTGGCTTGCGCTTCCGGTTCGGGGCTTTCGTCCCGCTCCCCTCGGCGCAGGAAGAACATTACCCGAAGGTGGACGGCGCTCCAAAACGGGTATCGGCCCGCAGCACCGGGGGGAGCTCGGAGAGGCGCGTGATGCGGTGTACGCCCGACGGGCCTTCCCGCACGCCGCCGTTGCGGTCGAGCCAGATCCCGAGCAGTCCGGCGTCCCGGGCACCCCTGGCGTCGATCTCCGGCTGGTCGCCCACGTAGGCGATCTCGGCGGGCTCCAGGGCCAGCGTCTCGCACACCGCCCGGAAGGCCTCGGGGGCGGGCTTGGAGACGCCCAGTTCGGCCGCGCACAGGACGGCCTCGAAGCGGTCGCGGATGCCGAGGATGCTCAGCTTGCGGTCCTGGACGGCCAGGGCGGAGTTGGAGAGGACCGCGTGACGGTAGCCGTCGGCGAGGGCGTCCAGGGTGGGGACGGTGTCCGGGAAGAGGGACCAGGCCGATTCGTAGTGACCCACGTAACGCGCGTACCAGGCGTCGGCGTCCGGGTCGGCCAGGGCGGGGGCGTCGAGGAAGTCGCGCACGCGGTCGCGGCGCTGCTCCTGGAAGTCCACCTCACCGGCGCCGAAGCGCGCCCAGTGGCGCTCCGTGAGCCGCCGCCACAGGGCCAGCGCCCGCTCGGCCGACTCGTACCGCTCGACGAGGCCCTCGGCGGTCAGATGCGCGTGCATACCGGCGCTGTCGGCACGCGCGTAGTCGAAGATCGTGTCGTCGATGTCCCAGACCACGGCTTTGATCGGCATGCCCCGAACGTACGCGAAGGACCCGGGAGCCGTGGCGGCTTCCGGGTCCTTCGTCGTGCGGGACGCGCTTACGCGGCGAGCTTCGCCAGGGCCGCGTCGATGCGGGACAGGGTCTTGTCCTTGCCCAGGATCTCCAGGGACTCGAAGAGGGGCAGGCCGACCGTGCGGCCGGTGACGGCGACGCGGACCGGGGCCTGCGCCTTGCCGAGCTTGAGCCCGTGCTCCTCGCCGGCGGCCAGGACGGCCTCCTTGAGGGACTCCGGAGAGGTCCAGTCGGCCGCCTCCAGCTTGGCGCGGGCCGTGCGCAGGAGGGCGTCCGAGCCCTCCTTCATGGCCTTCGTCCAGGAGGGCTCGTCGAAGACCGGCTCCGGCAGGAACAGGAAGTCGACGTTGGCCGTGATCTCCGAGAGGACCTTCAGGCGGGACTGGGCGTGCGGCGCGACGGCCTGCCAGGCGGCCTCGTCGAAGTCCTCGGGGGCCCAGTTGGCGTGCGGGGCCCTGAGCCAGGGCGCGCACGCCTCGGCGAAGGTCTTCACGTCCAGCATGCGGATGTGGTCGGCGTTGATCGCCTCGGCCTTCTTCAGGTCGAAGCGGGCCGGGTTGGAGTTCACGTCCGCGAGATCGAACCTGGCGACCATCTCGGGGATCGTGAAGACGTCCTGGTCCGCGGAGAACGACCAGCCCAGGAGGGACAGGTAGTTGAGCAGGCCCTCGGGCAGGAAGCCGCGCTCGCGGTAGAGGTTCAGGGACGCCTGCGGGTCGCGCTTGGAGAGCTTCTTGTTGCCCTCGCCCATCACGTACGGGAGGTGGCCGAACTCGGGGATCGCCTTGGCCACGCCGAGCTCGATCAGCGCCTTGTAGAGGGCGATCTGGCGCGGGGTGGAGGAGAGCAGGTCCTCGCCGCGCAGGACGTGGGTGATCTCCATCAGGGCGTCGTCGACCGGGTTGACCAGCGTGTACAGCGGGGCGCCGTTGGCGCGCACGATGCCGTAGTCCGTGACGTTCTCCGCCTGGACCGTGATCTCGCCGCGGACCAGGTCGGTGAAGGTGGTGGCCTCGTCGGGCATGCGGAAGCGCACGATGTGGCTGCGGCCCTCGGCCTCGTACGCCTGCTTCTGCTCGTCGGTGAGGTCGCGGCAGTGGCCGTCGTAGCCGGACGGCTTGCCGGCGGCGCGGGCGGCCTCGCGGCGCGCGTCCAGCTCCTCGGTGGTGCAGTAGCAGGGGTAGGCGTGGCCCGCGTCGATGAGCTTGGCGGCGACGTCCCGGTAGATGTCCATGCGCTGCGACTGGCGGTACGGCGCGTGCGGGCCGCCGACCTCGGGGCCCTCGTCCCAGTCGAAGCCCAGCCAGCGCATCGAGTCCAGGAGCTGCTCGTACGACTCCTCGGAGTCGCGGGCCGCGTCGGTGTCCTCGATGCGGAAGACCAGGGTGCCCTCGTTGTGCCGGGCGTAGGCCCAGTTGAAGAGGGCGGTGCGGACCAGGCCCACATGGGGGTTGCCGGTCGGCGAGGGACAGAACCGTACGCGTACGGGGGTCGCGTTAGCCACGCTTGATCACCTTGTTGGTGAGAGTGCCGATGCCTTCGATGGTGACGGCGACCTCGTCGCCGACGTTGAGGGGGCCGACCCCTGCCGGGGTGCCCGTGAGGATGACGTCGCCGGGGAGCAGCGTCATGGCCTCGGAGATGTTCACGATCAGATCCTCGATCGGGTGGATCATCTCGCTGGTGCTGCCGAGCTGGCGCTGCTGGCCGTTGACCGTGCACTGGATGGTGAGGTCGTTGGCCGCGGCCAGGTCGATGCCGGTCTCCACCCAGGGGCCGAGCGGGCAGGCGCCGTCGAAGCCCTTGGCGCGGGCCCACTGCTTCTCGCGGCGCTGGACGTCGCGCGCGGTGACGTCGTTGGCGCAGGTGTAGCCGAAGATCACGTCCTTGGCCCGCTCCCGGGGGACCTCGCGGCACATGCGGCCGATGACCACGGCCAGCTCGGCCTCGTGGTGCAGCTCCTGGGAGAAGGAGGGGTACGTGACGGCGTCGCCGCTGCCGACCAGCGAGGTGGAGGGCTTGAGGAACGCGAAGGGGGCGTCGGGCACCTCGTTGCCGAGCTCCGCCGCGTGCTCCTTGTAGTTGCGGCCGAACGCCACGATCTTGTTCGGGAGCACGGGCGGCAGCAGGCGGACCTTGCTCAGCGGGACCTTGGTGCCGGAGAGCTCGAAGTCGGCGTACGGGATGCCCTTGATGATGTCGAGGACGAGCCCTTCGGGGCCCTCCCCCTCGACCGCGCCGTAACCGACATTGCCGTCGATGGAGAATCTGGCGATGCGCACGAGAGCCTTAGCCCCTTGTCGGGATGGGTGAAGTCTGACGACCCAGGCTAACGCGGCGAGCCGCGGCGACCTGCCGTTCGTCAGCCCGCGACGGGGGTCTGCGGCTCCGGCGCGTCCATGAGGATCGTGCGCCGGGGGTTGGCGGTCTGCGTCGGCAGTTCGACCGCGTGCTCCGGCTGCTGCGGCGCCGCCTGCATCTCGTCGGCGTCCTTGAGGTGCGCGAGAGTGGTGCGGCGCGGGTTGGCTATGTTGCGGAACATCGTGGACTTCACAGTCTTCATCTGCCGTTCGGGCCCTGTCGGTCGAGGCGTCATATGACGGACGCGGGTTGTCGGATTCGCCATCCCTGTAAAGCGTCAGGCTAAACATCCAATTCCCGGCCAAAGTCCAGAAGAGGCCATGATCTTCGTGTGAGTTTGCTCACGAGTGAGCCGACAAAAGGGTCAAACCACACCGAGGTTCGACCTCCCGGAAACGGACATTGCGCCACTGAAGCGACCATTCCGCTCCTGATCATGAAGACTGGGACACCCCTCACCCCCAGGAGCTTTATGGGTTTGGGTCCGATTTTTCCTAGATCACTTTCTACGTCTCGTGACTCCGCACTCACATGGCGTCACGTAGGTGGCGGCGCGACACACGGGCCTTGTTGGAGATCCGGCACTGTGCTGGAATTCCCGGGACCGCCGCGGGATCGAACCGGCGCGCAGGGGCGCAACGCAGCGCCGAGTGGCGGCGGGAAGGGGGAGCAGCGCCGGCTCACTCACGACCATCCATGGGGTGCTTTCCGCCCCACGACGCCGACACCGTCCGACCGTTCGCGCGGGAGGACGCCTGGTCCAGAGGTTGCGACGCTAGTGCAGGGACGTTTCAAGAGGGATGGCACGGGATCTCCCCAGACCCGTCAGGGCCGAGGGGAAGCCGCTGCGGAACCGGAGCGCGGCGGGACCGACCGCGGCTCCTCCCCCCAGCACGCCCAGAACCCCGGACCGGGCACGCCCGGCGACAGCGGCCCCCAGGGCGCCGCGGCCAAGGGCAAGAGCACGGCCGGCGCCAAGACGCCCACGGGTCCCGGCTCCCGAATAGCCCTGCGCAACTGGCGCATCTCCACCCGCCTGGTCTCGCTGCTCGCGCTCCCCGTGATCACCGCGACCTCCCTCGGCGCGCTCCGCATCAACTCGTCCATGGACGAGATCCAGCAGCTCGACAACATGAAGCTGCTCACCGACATGACCAAGCAGGCCACCGAGCTGGCCGCGGCGCTCCAGGAGGAGCGCGACAAGTCGGCGGGCCCCCTGGCCCACGGCGCGAAGGCCTCGGACTACACGGTCAAGGGCGCGCGCGACAGGACCGACCGGGTCTACCGCAACTTCCTTCAGGGCACCCAGGACCTCAACGACACCGACGGCGAGAAGGGCCTCCTCGGCGTCCGGCACAGCGCGGTCCAGATCACCCAGCAGCTCCAGGGCATCAACAAGGTCCGCAAGGACGCCTTCAAGGACAGCAAGTCCACCTCGCAGACCGTCGAGGCCTACAGCCAGCTCGTCGAGCAGCTGCTCGCGCTGTCGCAGGACATGGCGCAGGCGACCAGCAACCCGGAGATGATCCAGCGCACCCGCGCCCTGGCCGCGTTCTCCTCGGCCAAGGAGTACGCGTCCGTACAGCGCGCGATCATCGCCGCGGCCCTGCCGCCGAACGACTCCGAGTACGGCAAGATCTCCGAGACCGACCGCACCTTCGGTCTCAGCGCCAACGACAAGGAGCGCTCGCAGCTCCAGACGTTCAGCAAGATCTACGCGGGCAACGCCGAGGAGCTCACCAAGCCGATCGACGGCGGCAACGCCGGGATCAAGGCCGCCAACGAGTACGCCAAGCGCGTGCTCGAGCAGGAGGGCGGCATCAAGCTCCAGGACAAGCGGTCCTACAAGGACTGGATCGACAACGACACCACCAAGATCGACGCGATGTCGAAGATCGAGCTGACGCTGCTCGGCGAGATGGAGCAGAAGGCCCGCGAGCTGCGCAACGAGTCGGAGCAGTCGGCCATCCTCAACGGTGCGCTGATCCTGCTCGTGCTCGGCGTCTCGCTCGTCGGCGCCTTCGTCGTGGCCCGCTCCATGATCCGCTCGCTGCGCCGGCTCCAGGACACCGCGACCAAGGTCGCCCAGGACCGGCTGCCCGAGCTGGTCAAGCAGCTCTCGGAGTCGGACCCGCAGGACGTCGACACCTCCGTCGAGTCCGTCGGTGTGCACTCCCGGGACGAGATCGGCCAGGTGGCCGCGGCCTTCGACGACGTGCACCGCGAGGCCGTCCGCCTCGCCGCCGAGCAGGCCCTTCTGCGGGGCAACGTCAACGCGATGTTCACCAACCTCTCGCGCCGTTCCCAGGGCCTCATCCAGCGCCAGCTCTCGCTCATCTCCGAGCTGGAGTCGCGCGAGGCCGACCCGGACCAGCTGTCCTCGCTCTTCAAGCTCGACCACCTCGCGACCCGCATGCGCCGTAACGGCGAGAACCTCCTCGTGCTCGCCGGTGAGGAGCCCGGCCGCCGCTGGACCCGGCCCGTCCCCCTCGTCGACGTGCTGCGTGCCGCCGCGTCCGAGGTGGAGCAGTACGAGCGCATCGAGCTCTCCGCCGTGCCCGCGACCGAGGTCGCCGGACGCGTCGTCAACGACCTCGTGCACCTGCTCGCCGAGCTGCTGGAGAACGCGACCTCCTTCTCCTCGCCGCAGACCAAGGTCAAGGTCACCGGTCACGCGCTGCCCGACGGCCGGGTGCTCATCGAGATCCACGACACCGGCATCGGCCTGTCGCCCGAGGACCTCGCGGCGATCAACGAGCGGCTCGCCTCGCCGCCCACCGTGGACGTCTCGGTCTCGCGCCGCATGGGTCTGTTCGTGGTCGGTCGCCTCTCGCAGCGCCACGGCATCCGCATCCAGCTCCGCCCGTCCGACTCCGGTGGTACGACCGCGCTGGTCATGCTGCCCGTCGACGTGGCCCAGGGCGGCAAGAAGGCGCCGGGCAAGCCCGGTGCCCCCGCCCCGACCGGCGGTCCCGCCGCGGCGCAGGCCGCCGCGGGTGCCGCCGCCGCGCGCCGCGGTGCCGGCGCGGGCAACGGCGGTCCCTCGCTCGGCGGTCCCGGTCTCGCCGGTGGTCCCGGCCTGCCCGGCGGCCCCGGCCGTGGCGGCCCCGCACTCGGCGGCGGTCCCGGTGCCGGTGGTCAGGGCGGCCAGGGGCGGCTCGGTGCCACCCCGCCCCGCCAGCAGGTCGCGGGCTCGGGTCCGCGGGCCGCGCTGCCCGCGCGGGACACGGGACAGCAGCGTCCGCCGGCCGTGCCGCAGGGACAGCAGGGTCCGGGCCAGGGCCAGCAGCCGCAGGCGCCGCAGGGCGGCCGGGGCGGCAACGCGCCGCAGCCTCCGGTGCCCCAGCAGCGTACGAACGCCATGAACCCGTCGGCCGACGCCGGTGACCAGGGCCGCAGGCCGCAGCTGCCGCCGCGCGGCGGGCCGCGTGCCGAGCTGCCCGGGGGCAACCCTCAGCCGCGCGTGCCCAGTTGGAGCGACGAGAACGCGCAGCCGCAGGTCTCGCGCGATCCCTTCGACGCCCCGCGGGGTCACGAGGAACACGAGTCCACCGGTCAGTTCCCCCAGCCGACGGCGGGCGCGGACGACCGGCAGGGCCCCGGCTCCACCGCCGAGTTCGCGCGCCCGGACTTCGACGCGCCGCCGCCGGGTCTCCCGACGCGCGACACCGACTCGTCCGGTCAGTCCGGCCAGTTCGTCCGCTCGGACGTCTTCGGCGGCCAGGCCGGGCCGCAGCAGGGCCGCCAGGCCGACCTGCCGTCCGTACCGCAGAACCAGCAGAACCAGCAGAACCAGCAGCAGGGTCAGGCGGGTGGACTCGCGCCGCAGGGCGGCCGGGAGAACCCCGACTACACCGTGCCGCGGCCCCCGGCCCCGCGCCGCGACCAGGGCGAGGCCCACCCGGGCATCCCCCCGCAGCCGCAGGCCGCACAGCCCGCGGAGCCCGAGGACCTGCTCCCCGCCGCCGGTCCCGGCGACGGCCGCACCCCGCTGTACGACACGCTGGAGACCAACTGGTTCCAGCAGCAGCAGAACCAGCAGGCCGCACAGCCCGAGCAGCAGGCGCCCCAGCGGCACAACCCGCAGGCCGCGCCGCAGGGCCACCAGGCCCCCGAGGCCGCGCCGCGCCGGGCCCCCGAGCCGCCGCGCCGTCCGCTCCCCTCGCGCGGCCAGCATCAGGAGCCGGCCGCCGCGCCCGCGGCCCCGGGCGGCGACACCGGCACCAACGGCGGCAACATGCCGAGCGGTTGGCGCACCTCCCCCAATGACGAGCTGGGCCGCCAGGCCGAGCGCGTCCGGCAGCCGTCCGCGGGCGGCGTCACCACATCCGGGCTGCCGCGCCGCGTCCCGCGGGCCAATCTGGTCGCGGGCACGGCCCAGCAGCAGCAGGACAGCACAGGTCCGCAGGTCTCGCGTGCGCCCGACGACGTACGCGGCCGGCTGACGAATCTCCGTCGGGGCATCCAGCAGGGTCGCCAGGCCGGTACCGGCCAGACCGGCAGTTTCCCCACTCACCAGCAGGAGCGTTAGTTGAGTCCGATGAGCCAGGCGGCACAGAATCTGAACTGGTTGATCACCAACTTCGTGGACAACACCCCCGGGGTGTCCCACACGGTCGTGGTCTCCGCCGACGGCCTCCTTCTGGCCATGTCGGAGGGGTTCCCGCGCGACCGCGCCGACCAGCTCGCCGCGGTCGCCTCCGGGCTGACCTCGCTGACCGCCGGCGCCTCCCGGATCTTCGAGGGCGGCTCCGTGACCCAGACGGTGGTGGAGATGGAGCGGGGGTTCCTCTTCATCATGTCCGTCTCGGACGGCTCGTCCCTGGCGGTGCTCGCGCACCCCGAGTGCGACATCGGCCTCGTCGGGTACGAGATGGCGCTCCTCGTCGACCGTGCGGGCGCCGTCCTCACCCCGGACCTCCGCGCCGAACTTCAAGGCAGCCTGCTCCACTAGGCCCCGCGTCGGCTTCGATGCTTCGCCCCTTCGGCCGCCCCACCGACCGAACGTACTGACCAACCGTCCGGCCGCCACACTGCCCCCACCGGCTCTGTCAGACGGCACACGCAGATGACCTGCTGTCCCGCCCGGAGGATCCATGACCCCGCCCACCGCCTCTCACAACCCGTACGGCTCTGATGCGTCGTACGGAATGGAGGGCGACCAGCCGCTGGTGCGTCCCTACGCGATGACCGGCGGCCGGACCCGGCCCCGCTACCAGCTCGCCATCGAGGCGCTGGTGAGCACGACGGCCGACCCGGCCCAGCTGATGGGGCTGCTCCCCGAGCACCAGCGGATCTGCCACCTGTGCCGTGAGGTCAAGTCGGTGGCCGAGGTCTCGGCGCTGCTTTCGATGCCGCTCGGCGTCGCCCGGATCCTCGTGGCCGACCTGGCCGAGGCCGGGCTCGTCGCCATCCACCAGCCCGGCGGCGACGAGTCCGCCGGCGGCCAGCCTGACGTGACACTGCTCGAAAGGGTGCTCAGTGGACTTCGAAAGCTCTAACGGCTCGGGCGCAGGCCGTTCCACCACCTCCGCGAAGATCGTGGTGGCGGGTGGCTTCGGCGTGGGCAAGACCACGTTCGTCGGGGCGGTCTCCGAGATCAACCCGCTGCGCACCGAGGCCGTCATGACGTCCGCGTCCGCGGGCATCGACGACCTCACCCACACCGGGGACAAGACGACGACCACCGTCGCGATGGATTTCGGCCGCATCACGCTCGACCAGGACCTGATCCTGTACCTCTTCGGCACGCCCGGTCAGGACCGCTTCTGGTTCATGTGGGACGACCTGGTGCGCGGCGCGATCGGCGCCGTCGTGCTGGTGGACACCCGCCGTCTCGCCGACTGCTTTCCGGCCGTCGACTACTTCGAGAACAGCGGGCTGCCCTTCGTCATCGCCCTCAACGGCTTCGACGGCCACCAGCCTTACACCCCCGACGAGGTGCGCGAAGCGCTCCAGATCGGAAGCGGTACGCCGATCATCACGACCGACGCACGACACCGTGCGGACGCAAAGAGTGGCCTGATCACGCTGGTCGAGCACGCACTGATGGCACGTCTCAAGTAGGCGAGGCCATACGGCAGTTGCCGTACATCACACGGAGCGGCCTGTGTCCTTTGACACGGCCGCCCGCCGTGTTCATAACGTTTCGACAGAGAATTGCCAGGTGACCGCCACACATCGCGGTCACCTGGTGCCGCTGTGCGCACAAGAGCCCCGCCTTTTGGCGGGGCTCGCTCTTTATGACCGATTTATCTGAGGCTTACACCACGTGGAAGTTCCGCTTCCCACTGTTTGGAAGAGCGGCCCCTGACGTGCTGGAATGCGCTGAACTGCCCAGTAGCACGGGCCTTGGAGACGACAGCGGCACGACTGGTGTGCCGCCGCCGAGAGGTTGTTGGTCGAGTGAGGCGAAGCAAGCCGAGCCCCGCGGCACCCCCCACCAGCGGGGACGCGCGGGGCAACTTCACCCCGCCGCCGCGTGCGGCGGCGTCCCCCGTTGACGTCACCGCCGCTTCCGGCCCCGAGCCCCAGGCTCCCTCCGGCGGACGGATGTCCCCGCGCAACTGGCGTGTGCCCACGCGGCTGAACGCGATCCTGCTCATACCCGTGCTCGTCGGCCTCGTCATGGGCGGCTTCCAGGTCAAGAGCTCCATCGACACCTGGACCCAGGCCCAGGACGCCGAGAACACCGCCCGCCTGGTGCGGGCCTCCCTCGACTACGGCAACCGCCTCATCGAGGAGCGCGACATCTCCGCCGCCCCGCTCCTGAGCGGCGACCGGGACAACCCCGCCGTCGTCAAGGCCCGCAAGGCCACCGACGCGGCCGCCGCCGAGTTCAAGGCGGCCAGCGAGAAGATGCCCGACAAGGAAGGCCTCCGGCGCCGTCTCGACGCCTTCCACAAGGTGGAGCCGCACCTGACCCCGCTGCGGCAGAACGCGTACACCACCAAGCTGACCGGCGTGAAGACCGAAGAGGGCTACGTCGCCATCCAGCACCCCCTGATGGAGTTCGCCAACGAGCTCGGTCTGGGCACCGGCAACATCACCAGCTACGGCCGTACCGTCTACGCGATCTCGCTCTCCAAGGCCGCGCTCTCGCTGCAGCGGTCCATCGGCACGCAGCTGCTGGTCAAGCCCGGCCCCGGCACCGGCTCGCTGACGCTCCAGCGCACCGCGTTCGCCTCGTACGCCTACCTCGAGCGCATCGCCATCGAGGAGTACACCGGCGGCGGCACCCCCGAGGACGTCGCCAAGCTGGAGCAGGCCAAGAAGGACCTGACGGCCGCCGGCGAGAAGCAGGCCAAGGAGGCCGCGGCCGCCGCGAAGGCCGAGGGCAAGACCTTCGTCCCGCCGCCCACGCAGGACAAGATGGTCAGCGCCATCGCCGCGCTGGAGAGCACCCAGCCGAGCGCGCGCGTCGAGCTGGCCGGCAAGGGCATCACCCGCGAGGCCTGGTGGGCCACCACCACCGCCAAGTTCGACGCCTACCGCACCATCGAGTCGGACCTCGCCGACAAGGCCGTGGACGAGGCCTCGGACATCGCCGCCGACGCCCAGCGCAACGCCTACATCACCGGCGCCATCGTGGTCCTCGCGCTCCTCGCCGCCTTCATCCTGGCCGGGTTCATGGCCCGCCAGATGTCCAAGTCGATGCGCCAGCTGCGCACCGCCGCCTTCGGCATCGCCGAGCAGCGCCTGCCGATGCTGGTCGACCAGCTCTCGCGCACCGACCCGGGCCGCGTCGACACCCGTGTGCAGCCCATCCCGATCACGTCCACGGACGAGATCGGCGAGGTCGCCCGCGCCTTCGACCAGGTGCACCGCGAGGCCGTGCGGCTCGCCGCCGAGCAGGCACTGCTCCGCGGCAACATCAACGCGATCTTCACCAACCTCTCGCGCCGCAACCAGTCGCTGATCGAGGGCCAGCTGACCCTGATCACCGATCTGGAGAACAACGAGGCCGACCCGGACCAGCTGGAGAACCTCTTCCGCCTGGACCACCTGGCGACCCGTATGCGCCGCAACGGCGAGAACCTCCTCGTCCTGTCCGGCGAGGAGCCGGGCCGCCGCTGGGACCAGCCGGTGCCGCTGGTCGACGTGCTGCGCGCCGCCTCCTCCGAGGTGGAGCAGTACGAGCGCATCGAGCTGGAGGGCGTGCCGGAGGCCGAGATCCACGGCCTGGCCGTGACCGACCTCGTGCACCTGCTCGCCGAGCTCCTGGAGAACGCCACCTCGTTCTCCTCGCCGCAGACCAAGGTCCGCGTGACCGCCACCCGGCTGCCCGACGGCCGCGTCATGGTCGAGATCCACGACAAGGGCATCGGCCTCACCGCCGAGGACTTCGCGGACATCAACCACAAGCTCGCCAACCCGCCGACCGTGGACGCCGCGATCTCGCAGCGCATGGGCCTGTTCGTGGTCGGCCGGCTCTCCGACCGGCACGGCATCCGCGTCCAGCTGCGCCCCTCGGGCGAGCAGGCGGGCACGACGTCGCTGGTCATGCTGCCGGACGGGATCACGCACGGCGGCGGTGGCGACCACGCCCCGCACGACCCCGAGTTCACCGTCTCCTCGATCATCCCGGAGCAGCAGGTCCACGAGGTCGAGCCGCTGCGCACGGCCGCGGAGCTCGGTTTCGACGACAGCCGCTACCACGGCGACGGCGCCGAGGCGCCCGAGCAACTCGACCCGGTGGGCCGCTCGTTGATGCGCGAGGAGCGCCGCGCGGCCCTGGAGGCCCAGGCCCACCAGCCCGGGGGCCGTCCGCTCTTCCGCGACGAGGTCGAGCCGCACCCGCAGGCGCAGCAGCAGGGCGGGTACGAGCAGCAGGCGCCCGCGTACGAGGAGCCGAGGGCCGCGTACGAGGAGCCGCAGGCCGCCTACGACGAGCCGCGGGTGTCCTACGACAGCGACCCGTACGCCACCGGGCAGTACGCCGACGCGCAGTACACCGAGGGCGGTTACGGCAACGAGCAGTACCCCGCCGAGCAGCAGTACCCCGCCGACCAGCAGTACTACCCGGCCCAGGACGGCTACCAGGATCCGCAGATCGCGTATCCGGAGCGTTCCCAGCAGGACGACTGGCCCACCGGTGACGGCTACCGGCCCGAGTACGGGCAGGAAGCGGAATCTGCTCCGGCGGCCCCCGCGCCCGACGCGGAGCGCGTAGGCTTCGACCGTCCAGGACCGACTCCGTCCGTCGTCCACGAGATGACCGACGCGGGCCTCCCCCGCAGGGGCTCCTCCGCCGCGAACGGGAACGGGAACGCCGACCCCGCCGCGGACGAGGGCCAGGGCGACGACCAGTGGCGTTCGTGCAACGACGAGCGCTGGCAGCGCGCCGAACGCCTCAAGGAGCCCAAGGCGGGCGGGGTCACCTCGTCCGGGCTCCCGCGGCGGGTACCCAAGGCCAATCTGGTCGAGGGCACGGCGGAACAGACTCCGCAGGGCGGCCCCCAGGTCTCCCGCGACCCCGAGGACGTACGGGGCAGGCTGAGCAACCTGCGCCGCGGCGTCCAGCGGGGGCGCACTGCGGGAAGTGACACGAATGGCCAGGGCTTCAGCCCTGATAGCACCTACAACCAGGAGCGTTAGTGTGAGCCCGATGAGCCAGGCGGCGCAGAACCTGAACTGGTTGATCACCAACTTCGTGGACAACACCCCCGGGGTGTCCCACACGGTGGTGGTCTCCGCCGACGGACTCCTTCTGGCGATGTCCGAAGGCTTCCCCCGCGACCGTGCCGACCAGCTCGCGGCCGTCGCCTCGGGTCTGACCTCGCTGACCGCCGGGGCCTCCCGGATCTTCGAGGGCGGCTCCGTGACCCAGACCGTTGTGGAGATGGAGAGAGGATTTCTCTTCATCATGTCCATCTCCGACGGCTCCTCGCTGGCCGTTCTCGCCCACCCGGATGCGGACATCGGTCTCATTGGGTACGAGATGGCACTTCTTGTCGACCGCGCGGGCACAGTTCTCACTCCGGACCTGCGCGCGGAGCTTCAGGGGAGCCTTCTCAACTAACAGACAGACGGTGCGTTTTCGCGTCCCGGGGCCGTAAGGTTTCGGGACGCGGCTCCACAGTGATGGTGCCCGGCACAGTTGGAGGAGGAAGCAACGTGGCAACACCCCCAGACGGTTCGTCATCGGCGAACTGGTCCCCTGGTCACGGCCAGGGTGGCCAGCACGACGGCGGCCCGAACCGGTACAACTTCCCCTCTGCGCCGAGCCACCGCCGTCAGCCGTACGCGCAGCCCCAGCAACCCGGGCCGCGCCCGTACGACCAGGGCAATCCGGGACAGGCACCCCGTATCCAGCCCGTGCAACCCCAGCGACGCGCCCCCGAGCCGGCGCCCGCCGGGTCCGCGAACAACCCCCTGGTGCGCCCGTACGCCATGACGGGCGGCCGCACCAGGCCCCGCTACCAGCTCGCCATCGAGGCGCTGGTGCACACCACCGCACAACCGCATCAGTTGCAGGGCCAGTTGCCCGAGCATCAGCGGATCTGCAACCTGTGCCGTGAGATCAAGTCAGTGGCTGAGATCTCGGCACTGCTCTCCATCCCCCTCGGCGTCGCCCGGATCCTCGTAGCCGACCTGGCGGAGGCCGGACTTGTCGCCATTCATCAGCCCGGCGGCGACGAGACCGCCGGCGGCCAGCCAGACGTGACACTGCTCGAAAGGGTGCTCAGTGGACTTCGCAAGCTCTAGCGGCGGAGCAACAGCCCGCTCCACCACCAGCGCGAAAATCGTGGTGGCGGGCGGCTTCGGCGTGGGCAAGACCACGTTCGTCGGGGCGGTCTCTGAGATCAACCCGCTGCGCACCGAGGCCGTCATGACGTCCGCGTCCGCGGGCATCGACGACCTCACCCACACCGGAGACAAGACCACCACGACGGTGGCCATGGACTTCGGTCGCATCACCCTGGACCAGGACCTGATCCTGTACCTCTTCGGTACGCCCGGTCAGGACCGCTTCTGGTTCATGTGGGACGACTTGGTCCGTGGCGCCATCGGCGCGGTCGTCCTGGTCGACACGAGGCGGCTCGCCGACTGCTTCCCCGCTGTCGACTACTTCGAGAACTCCGGGCTGCCCTTCGTGATCGCCCTCAACGGCTTCGACGGCCACCAGCCGTACACGCCGGACGAGGTCCGCGAGGCACTCCAGATCGGCCCGGACACCCCGATCATCACGACCGACGCGCGCCACCGCGCCGATGCGAAGAGCGCGCTGATCACCCTGGTCGAGCACGCCCTGATGGCGCGGCTGCGGTAGTACGCGGCACGTCTTTTTACCCGTACGCGGATGAGGGCCCGCACGCTTCGGCGTGCGGGCCCCCGTCAGTTGTGGCGGTAGTGCTCGAACTGGGTCACGCCCTGGTAGCCGTAGCTCTCGGGGTGCAGTTCGTGCAGGGCCACGCCGCCGCGGGCGAGGGGGCCGAGGAGGTCCGTGAGGAACGCGGTGGCCCCGGTGAGGAACGCGGCCTTCTCCGCCGCGCTGTTGGTGCCCGCGGTGATGCTGACCTCCAGGTGCGCGTCGCGGCCGTCGGTCAGCGGTCGCGCGCCGACGTAGTAGCGGTCGGCGGGGACCAGGTCGAGGTGGACGATCGTGCGCTCGGCGGACTTGCCGAGGGCCGAGACGGCCAGCCGGGTCAGGCCCTCGGCGAGGGCGCGCCGGGTGTCGGCGGGCAGGTCGGGGTCGGTGACGGTGGCCCTGATGTGGGGCATGGCTCTCCTCGCGGTCGTGGTCCGTGGCCACCACCGCGGCGGCCCGGGGCAACTCTCGCCCCACCTGGCACCATTGATCCAACGCATCGCCGTCATAGACCCATGAGGCCGCCGCATGACCGTGAACTTCCCGCAGCTCAGGGCCTTTCTCGCCGTCGTCGACGCGGGCGGGTTCAGCGCGGCCGCCGTCGAACTCGGCCTGAGCCAGTCGGCGGTGTCGCGCGCCGTGGCCTCCCTGGAGCGCGAGTTCGCCGCCCCGCTCCTCGTGCGGTCCGGTCCGGTGCGGACGACGGCGCTCGGCGAGCGGGTCCTCCCGTACGCCCGCGACGCGCTGTCGGCGGTGCGGGGTGTGGAGGCGGTGGCGGCGGACGCCGCCGGTTCCGGGACCGGCACCGTGCGCCTGGCCGCGACGCCCACGGTCCGCCGGGGACTCGTCCCGGACCTGGTGCGCCGCTGGGCGGAGCGGGAACCAGGAATCTCGGTACGGGTCTTCGAGGGCGGCAGCGACGAGATCACCGGCTGGCTGGAGAACGGCACGGCCGACGCCGCGGTGCTGATCGACCCGCCGCCGGGCCCCGGCGTCCAGCTCGCCGTCGACGGCTACCGCGTCCTGCTCCGCCGCGACCATCCGCTGGCGGACGAACCCGTCGTCGACGTGCGCGAGCTGGAGGACGACGACTTCCTGACGTCGCCGGGCGGCTGCGAGGACCGCGTGCGCCGGCTGCACGACCTGGCGGGGCTGCGGTTCGCGCCGGAACACCGGGTCCGTGACCTGGCCACGCTGATCGGCATGGTGCAGGCGGGCCTCGGCGTGACCGTCCTGTCCGAGGTCTCCCGCCCCCTGGTGCCGCCCGACCTGGTGCTGCTGCCGGTCGCGCCGCGGATCTCCCGCCGGCTCGTGCTGTCCGGGCCGCGGGACGGGGCCTGGCATCCCGCGGTGCGGGCGCTGGCCCGGTCGTCAGCCGTCGCCGCGCAGGAGCGGTGAGCCGAGCAACGCGTCCAGCCCGTCGGCCAGTTGCCGGGGCCCGCCCCGGCCGTCCAGGGCGATGGCGGTCGCCCTGAGCCGCGGGAACTCCCGCGCGGGCATGCGGTGCAGGCCGAGGCGGAAGGCCGGGTCCGGCTCGCCGGGCTCGTCGTCCATGGCGCGCAGCTCGACGAGGAGATAGCCGAGCAGCCACGCCGTGAAGGCGCGGTGCACCCGCACCGTGCGGCGCTCCCCCATGCCCGCCTCGTGGAGGAGCGCGAGGACGCGTTCGTCGCTGCGGAGCACGGCCGCCGGGCGACGGGCCAGCGGAGTGGAGAGCAGGCGCGTGGCGAGCAGCGGGACCATGTTCGGGTGGCGCAGCGCGACGCCGTGGGTGGCGAGCGCGATGCGGTGCAGCTCCCGCTGCCAGTCGGCCTCCCGGGGACCGGCGGCCAGCTCCTCCTCCAGCTCCTGGCAGAACGCCTCGACCAGGCCGTCGAGCAGGGCGGCCTTGCCCGCGGCGTACCGGTAGAGCGCCATCGCCTCCACGCCCAGCTCCGCGCCGAGCTTGCGCATGCTCAGGCCCGAGAGGCCGTCGCGGTCGACCACCTCTAGCGCGGTGGCCAGGACGCGCTCCCGGCTCAGGCGTCCGTAGCGGCCGCGGTCGCTGGCGCGCCGCCCCTGTGCCGCGGCCTCCTTCTTCTCCGCGGTCTCCTTCTTCGCCGCCTTCTCGTCCGCCACGGGTGCCGCCTCCGCTTCTCTGGCCCCCTTGACCTCAGGAGACATCGGGTGCAAAGTCGTACATATACGACGTAAACGTACGCAGTCAGCGTACAGCGTCGGGCCCCAAGGAGCGTCGCCATGACGCGCAGCGAGCCGATGACGGCGGATCTGGTCCAGGTGGAGCGCGAGCTCGCCCGGATCTCGGACGGCAACGTCGTCCGGATCACCGCCGGGGGCCCCGTCTTCCGCCGCCCGATCCCCCGGCGCACGGTCCGGCCCACCACGTTCCGGCCCGTGCTCCCCCGGCGCGACCGGGCCGCCCTCCTGGGGATCGCGGTGTGCTGGGCGCTGAGCTTTCTGTGGTTCTGGTCCTGGTGGCTGCGGCCGGAGCACCGCGTCGGGTGGGCCGGCCTCCTCGTCAACAGCGTCCTGCTGCTCTACCTGACGGGCCTGCCCTGCTACTTCTTCGTGGCCGCCCTGCGGCTGCGCCGGATCAACCCGGACCTTCCCGTTCCGGCCCTGCCCGTGGCGTTCGTCGTGACCCGCGCCCCCTCGGAACCGTGGCCCACCGCCCGGCGGACCCTCGAAGCGATGCTGGCCCAGGACTTCCCCGGTGCCTACGACGTCTGGCTGTGCGACGAGGACCCGACCGGGGAGATCACCGGCTGGTGCCGCGCGCACGGGGTGCGGATGTCCTCCCGGCGCGGGGTCGCCGCGTACCACCGGGACAGCTGGCCGCGCCGCACCCGCTGCAAGGAGGGCAACCTCGCCTTCTTCTACGACTGCTGGGGCTACCGGTACTACGGCGTGGTCGCGCAGCTCGACTGCGACCACGTCCCCGCGGCGACCTACCTGGCGGAGATGGTCAGGCCGTTCGGCGACCCCGCCATCGGCTACGTCGCCGCGCCCAGCATGTGCGACGCCAACGGCACGGCGTCGTGGGCGGCCCGGGGGCGGCTGTACCGGGAGGCCGTCTGGCACGGCGCCGTGCAGCTGGGACACAGCGACGGGCTCGCGCCGATGTGCATCGGCTCGCACTACGCCGTGCGCACCCGCGCCCTGCGGGACATCGGGGGCCTGGGGCCCGAGCTCGCCGAGGACTTCTCCACCACGTACCTGCTCAACTCGGCCGGCTGGCACGGCGCCTTCGCCATCGACGCGGAGGCGCACGGCGACGGGCCCCTCAGCTTCGCCGACATGATCACGCAGGAGTACCAGTGGTCACGCAGCCTCACCACGATGCTGGTCGGCCTGCTCCCGCGCCATGTGCTCCGGCTCCCCCTCGTGCTGCGGCTGCGCTTCTCCTACGCCCTGGGCTACTACCCGCTCCTCGGCCTGATGATCGTCGCGGGCCTGGCACTCCCGCCCGTCGCCGTGCTCACCGGACTGCCGTGGATGAACGTCAACTACTTCGACTTCCTCGCACGCTTCTGGTCCATGCCCGTATGGCTGCTCCTGACCCTGTGCCTGCTGCGCCGCCGCGGCCTGCTGCGCCCGCCCTCCGCGCCGCTGGTCAGCTGGGAGACCTGGCTCTTCGCGCTCGCCCGCTGGCCCTACGTCGTCCTCGGGCTGTTCGGCGCCGTCGGCCAGCGGCTGCGCTCGCGACCGGTCGTCTTCAAGGTCACTCCCAAGGAGCCGGGCGGGCTCCGGCCGTTCCCCGCCCGGCTCACCCTCCCCTACCTCCTGCTCGCCGCCGCCCTGTCCTGCGTCGCCCTGTTCGGCGAGCTGGCCCGCCCCTCGGCCGGCTACGTCTTCCTGTGCCTCTTCGCCGCCGCCACGTACGCGACGGTCGGGCTCGCCGTCCCCCTGCTCCACGTGCGCGAGACGGCACGCGCGGCGGGCCTCCCCTTCACCCGTGCGCTGCCCGCCGCACGCGTCCCGCTGATCCTCGGCCTGCTGGCGGCCCTGCCCGTCGCCACCGGCCTCGTCCTCTACCCGGCGTACGCAGCCGCCGTCCTGAGTTGGTGACCGGCCATGAGCGCACCCTCCACGATCCTCGTCACCGGCGGAGCCGGATTCATCGGCAGCCACACCTGCGTCGAACTCCTGGACCACGGCTACGAGGTGATCGTGATCGACGACTACTCCCACAGCACCCCGCGGGTCTTCGACCGGGTGGAGCGGATCGCCGACCGGTTCGTCGGTGCCGTGTACGAGCTGGACATCCGCGATCGGCGCGCCCTGTCGGCCGTCTTCGACCGTCACTCCGTGGACGCCGTCGTGCACTTCGCCGCGCACAAGGCCGTGGGCGAGTCGACGCGGATGCCCGTCCAGTACTACGACACCAACGTCGGCGGCACGACCGCGCTGCTGCGGGTCATGCGGGAGCACGGAGTGCACCAGCTGGTGTTCTCCTCCTCCTGCTCGGTCTACGGCGACGCCGGTCACGGCCCCCTCGACGAGACGACGCCCGCCCGGCCCACCAACCCGTACGCGGCCTCCAAATGGCTCTGCGAACAGATCCTCGCCGACGTGTGCGCGCGCTGCCCGGAGTTCACCGTGCTGGCGCTGCGCTACTTCAACCCCGTCGGCGCCCATCCCAGCGGACTGCTCGGCGAGGACCCGGGCGGCGTCCCCGACAACCTGATGCCCTACGTGGCCCAGGTGGCCGCCGGACGGCTGGAGCGCCTGCCCGTCTTCGGCGCCGACTACGACACCGAAGACGGCACCGCGGTCCGCGACTATCTGCACGTCATGGACACCGCGGACGCGCACCGCGTGGCCCTGGACCATCTCGCCGACGGCACCGGCATGCGGGTGTTCAACCTCGGTGCGGGCTCGGGCCGTTCGGTCCTCGACGTCGTCGCCGCGTTCGGCGAGGCCTGCGGGCGGCCCGTCCCGTACCAGATCATGCCGCGCCGCCCCGGCGACGTGGCCGAACTCGTCGCCGACGCGCGCGCCGTGGCACGCGCCTGGGGCTGGCGCCCCACCCGGACCCTGGCCGACATGTGCCGGGACGCGTGGCGCTTCCAGCAGCTCAACCCGCACGGCTACACCGGTCCCGGCCGGCGCCCTGACAACCACCAGCACACCCCCTGAGGAGCGTCGTCATGCGGATGACAGTGATCGGCACCGGATACGTGGGTACGGTGCACGCCGCGTGCATGGCCGACATCGGCCACCAGGTCCTCGGCCTCGACATCGACGCCGACCGGATCGCCTCCCTGTCCGCGGGCCGGGCGCCCCTCCACGAGCGCGGCCTGGACGAACTGCTCGCCCGGAACGTCGCCTCGGGCAGACTGCGGTTCTCCACCTCGCTCGCCGAGGGCGCCGCGTTCGCCGGGACCCACTTCGTGTGCGTGGGGACCCCGCAGCGTCCCGACGGCGGAGCCGCCGACCTGCGCCACGTGGATGCCGTGGTGGACGGCCTGGCCCCGCGTCTGCGGCCCGGCAGCCTCCTCGTGGGCAAGTCGACCGTTCCGGTGGGCACGGCGGCCAGGATCGCCGCCCGCCTGGCCGGGACCGCGCCCGGGACGGAGGTCGCCTGGAACCCCGAGTTCCTGCGCGAAGGGTCCGCGGTCCAGGACACCCTGCGGCCCGAGCGGCTGGTCGTGGGCGTGGCCTCGCCGCACGCCGAGGAGGTGCTCCGGGAGGTCTACGCACCGATGATCACCGTCGGCGTACCGTTCTTCAGCACCGATCCGGCCACCGCGGAACTCGTCAAAGTGGCGGCCAACGCGTTCCTCGCCACCAAGATCTCCTTCATCAACGCGATGGCGGAGGTGTGCGACGCCGCGGGTGCCGACGTGTCCTTCCTGGCCCGGGCCATCGGCGCCGACTCCCGGATCGGCCCGCGCTTCCTCTCCCCCGGACTCGGTTTCGGCGGCAGCTGTTTTCCCAAGGACATCCGGGCCTTCGCCGCGCGGGCCGAGGAGATCGGTGCCGGGGAAGCCGTGGCGTTCCTGCACGAGGTCGACCGGATCAACACGCGCCAGCGGCGGCGCACCGTCGACCGGGCCCGCCGGCTCCTCGGCGGCTCGTTCACCGGACGCAGGATCGCCGTGCTCGGCGCCGCCTTCAAGCCGGGCAGCGACGACGTCCGGGACTCGCCCGCGCTGGCCGTGGCCGCCGCCCTGCGGGAGCAGGGCGCGGAGGTCCGGGTGCACGACCCCGAGGCCCTCGACAACGCCCGCGCCGTCCGCCCCGAGCTCGCCTACGCCCTGGAGGTCGACAAGGCGTGCGAGGACGCCGATCTGGTCCTGCACCTCACCGACTGGCCCGCCTACCGGAGCCTCGACCCCGTCGCGCTCGCCTCGCTGGTGCGCTCCCCCGTCCTCCTGGACGCCCGCAACGCCCTCGACCCGCACCTGTGGTCGGCGGCCGGCTGGGCGGTGCACGCCCCGGGCCGCCCCGGACTCTCGCCGTCCGCCGCGTCGGCCGCACCGGCGGGAGGTGCGTCATGAGAGTCGTGGTGACCGGCGGCGGCGGGTTCGTCGGCTCGCACCTGTGCGAGGCACTGCTGCGCCGGGGCGACACGGTCTGGTGCCTGGACAACTTCTGCACCGGGGAACCGGCGAACATCGCCCACCTGCACGGCTCGCCCCGCTTTCGCTTCGTCCACACCGACGTGACGGTGCCCTTCGACGTGCCGGGGCCCGTCGACGCCGTCGCCCATCTCGCGAGCCCCGCGTCGCCGCCCGACTACCACCGCCTGGCCCTGGAGACCCTGGCCGTCGGCAGTCACGGCACCGAGAACGCCCTGCGCCTCGCCCAGCGGCACGGCGCCCGCTTCCTGCTCACCTCCACCAGCGAGGTCTACGGCGACCCGGAGGTCCACCCGCAGCCCGAGAGGTACTGGGGCCACGTCAACCCGATCGGCCCGCGCAGTGTCTACGACGAGGCGAAGCGGTACGCGGAGGCCCTGTCCACGGCCTACCGGCGCACCCTCGGCGTCGATGTCGGCATCGTGCGCATCTTCAACACGTACGGTCCCCGCATGCGGCCGCACGACGGGCGGGTGGTCTCCACCTTCATCCGCCAGGCTCTGGCAGGCGAGCCGCTGACCCTGTACGGCGACGGCGGCCAGACCCGCAGCTTCTGCTACGTCGACGATCTCGTCCGGGGCCTGACCGCCATGCTCGACAGCGACCGTCCCGGCCCGGTGAACCTGGGCAACCCCAGCGAGCGCACCGTCCGCGAGCTGGCCGAACTCGTGCTGCGCAGTACGAAATCGGCCTCGCCGATCGTCCACCTCCCGCTGCCCGTCGACGATCCGGCCCGCCGCCGTCCGGTGATCGACGCGGCGGTCGAGCAGCTCGGCTGGATGCCGCGCGTCCCCCTCGACGAGGGGCTGCGGCACACCGTGGCGTGGTTCTCCGCGCAGTCCGCCCCACGGGCCGCGCGGCTGCCGGTGGAGGCCTGATCCCCGTGCGCGGGAGAGCCGCGGGCACCGCCGCCCGGGGCCGTGCCGTCCCGGTCGGCGCCGTCGCCGTGAGCGCGCTGCTCGTCACCGGCGGCTGCGCGGCCACGCCCCACTACGTGCCGTCGGCCACCGCGTACTACGTCAGCCCGCGGGGCGACGACGGGAACGACGGCACCGCCCCCGACCGGGCGTGGCGCTCCCTCGACCGCGCCGAACGCGTAGGGCTGCGGCCCGGCGACCGGCTGCTCCTGGAGGGCGGGGCCCGGTTCAGCGGCACCGTCACCGTCAACGGCACCGAGGCGGGCGAGGCGGACCGTCCCGTGGTGATCGGGTCGTACGGAACGGGCCGGGCCGAGATCGCGGCCGACGGCACCCCGGGCGTCTCCGTGCACAACACCGCGGGGGTGGAGATCCGCGGTCTCACCCTCACCGGGGACAGCGGCGCCTACCGGAGCTCCAGCGGCATCAACCTCTACAACGACCGTCCGGGCGGCGGCAGGCTCGACGGGGTCGCCGTCCTCGACGTCACGGTCTCCGGGTTCCGGGTGGGCATCTCCGTCGGCGGCATCGCGAAGGGCGCCGGGTTCAAGGACGTGACCGTGCGGCACGCCCGGCTGCACGGCAACAAGGACGCCGGTCTGCTCACCTACGGCCCCTCCTTCGATCCCGGCGGGCCCGCCTACTCCCACGAGAACGTCGAGGTCGAGGACGTCGAGGCGTACCGCAACGCCGGAGACCCCTCGGCGGCCGACCGCCACACCGGGAACGGCATCGTCCTCGGCGCCGTGCGCGACGCCGTGGTGCGCGGCTCCAGCGCCCACGACAACGGCGCCGACGGGGCGGCGACGGCACCCTCGGGACCGGTGGGGATCTGGGCGTACGACGCCACGGGGGTGGTGCTTGAGCACAACACCTCCTACCGCAACCACACCGGCTCCGACGTCGACGGCGCCGGGTTCGGTTTCGACGAGAACGTCTCCCACTCGACGATCCAGTACAACCTGGCGTTCCACAACGACGGCCCCGGCATCTACGCCTACACACGCGCGGTGAACGGGGCGCACACCGACAACGCGATCCGCTACAACCTCAGCGCCGACAACGGCCGCAAGCTGCCGCGCTTCGGCGGGCTCGCCGTCTACGGCCACGACGTACGCGATCTGCTGATCTACCAGAACACGGTCGTGATGACCGCGACGGACGACGGTGCCGGCGGCCCTGCCCTGCGGCTGATGGACGGCGAGAGCGGCGTCACCGTCCGCAACAACAACTTCGTCACCGACGGGTCCCCGCTGGCCGTGGTGGACCAGGGCCTCACCGCGGCGAACGCCGTCCTGCAAGGCAACAACTACCGCGTACAGCAGGGGCGTTGGACCATTCAGTGGGGCGACCGCGCCTTCCACGACCTCGGCGCGTGGAGCCGGGCGACCGGCCAGGAGCGGCTCGGCGAAGAGCCGGTCGGCCTGAGCACCGACCCCTGCTTCGCGGGCGGCGCGCTGCCCGCCGTCGACTCCCCCGACGACGCGCACCTGCTCGCACCGGACTGCTCCGCCCTCGCGGACGACGGCCTCGACCTGCGGAAGCTGTTCGGCACCGACACCGGGAGCGTGGACTACTTCGGGCGGACCGTCGGTACGCCCCCACCGGTCGGGGCCGCGCTGCCCGACGAGCGCTGAAGATGCAGGCGCCCGGCGGGCGGGCCTACGATCAAGAGAAGCGAGACCCCGGGGTTGACGCGTGACTCTCGGCCCGGTGTCCCTGCCCTGCGGGGAGGCGCTTGGCCATGCTTCGGGCACATCCTCCGGGACCGCCACGGGCCCGCCGGCTCACGATCGGCTACTGCGCGCTGGTCGCCGGCCTCACCACCGCGTACATGACGCTTCCCGGGCTGCGCGCCCCGCTGTGGGCGCTGATCGGCCTCGGGGGCGTCGCCGCGGTGCTCGTGGGAGTGCACGTGCACCGGCCCGCGCACCGCTGGCCCTGGTGGGCGCTGGCCGCCGGGCTGCTGGCGTTCGCCACGGGCGACACGTACTACAACGTGCTGGAGGAGTACGCACACGAGTCGAACCCGTTCCCCTCCCCCGCCGACGGCTGCTACCTGGCGGTGTACGCGCTGTTCGCGGCGGGACTCCTCGGTCTCGTCCGCTACCGCTGGGCGGGCCGCGACCTGCCGAGCCTGCTGGACGCCCTGATCATCACCGCGGGGCTCGCGCTGCCCGTCTGGGTCTACCTGGTCCAGCCGCTCACCGAGGTGGAGGGGCTCACCTGGGCACAGCGCGTCATCAGCATCGCGTATCCGCTCGGGGACGTCCTGGTCCTCGCCCTCCTGGCGCGCCTGCTCACCCCCGGCTCCGTGTCCGGGCCCAACCGCTCCCTGCGGCTGCTGGTTCTCGGCACGCTCACGCTCCTGGGCTTCGACATCGCCTACGGGATCCTTCAGCTCAGCGGGTCCTGGCAGGCGGGCACGCTCCTCGACTCGGGCTGGATCGTCTTCTACACGGCCTGGGGGCTTGCCGGGCTGCACCCGTCGATGGTGGAGCTGACGGCCGGCGCACAGCAGCGGCAGTCGCTGCTGCCGCCCCGGCACCGGCTCGTGCTGCTCGCCCTGGCCACGCTGATCGCGCCGGGCGTCCTGCTCACCGAGGCGCTGGTCGGCGGCGCCCATGACGCGGCCGTGATCGCCGGGTTCTCCGTCGTCCTGTTCCTGCTCGTGATCCTGCGCCTCGCGGGCATGGTGGTGGCGCACCGCAGGGCGGTCGACCGCGAGCGTGCGCTGCGGGCCGCCGCGGCCTCGCTGGTCGCGGCGATCACCACGAAGGAGATCACGGACACCTGCGAGCGGACGGTCGCCGCGCTCTCCGGGCCCGGGACCGCGTCCCTGGTCCTCACCACCGGCACGGCGTCGCCGGTGCCGTCCCCGGCCCCCGCCCCGCGCCGCACCCGGCTGGTGCCGGTCGACACGCTGGAGCCGGACGTGGCCGCCCGCCTCGCGGGGGCGGACACCGCGCTGATCTGCCCGATGGTCCCGCGCCACCGCCCCGCGGACGGCACGCCCCAGGGCCTCCTGGTCGCCGCCGGGTCCGAACGGCAGCTGACCGAGATCTGGGGCTCCCTGGAGATCCTCGCCTCGCACGCCGGGCTTGCGCTGGAGCGGATCGCCCTGCGCGAGGAGATCATCCGCCGGGAGAGCGAGGCGTACTTCGCCGCGCTGGTGCGCAACGCCTCCGACGTCATCCTCATCGTGGACGACGACGACACCGTCCGGTACGCGACCCCCTCGGCGCGGGCCGTCTTCGGCGCCGCGGCGCCCACCGGATCGCGCCTTCCCGATCTGGTGGACCCGCGCGACCGGGACCGCGCGTGGCGGGTGTTCACGGCGCTGCGCGCGGGCATCGGCCAGGACTCCCACGACCACTGGTGGGTGCCGCGGGACGAGGGCCACATAGAGGTGGAGGTGCGGTGCAGCGATCTGCGTCAGGACCCGGCCGTGCGCGGGCTCGTCGTCACCCTGCGGGATGTGACCGAGCAGCGTCAGCTGGAGCACGAACTCACCCAGCGGGCCTTCCACGACGCGCTGACCGGCCTGCCCAACCGGACGCTGCTCCTGGAACGCATCGAGCGGGCGCTGCTGCGCGGGCGCCGGGAGTCGACGTTGACCTGTGTGCTCTTCATCGACCTGGACGATTTCAAGACGGTCAACGACACACTCGGGCACGCGGTCGGGGACCGGCTCCTCACCGCGGTCGGCACCCGGCTCTCGGGGACGCTGCGCCGCAGTGACACCGCGGCCCGCCTGGGGGGCGACGAGTTCGCCGTCCTGATGGAGGATGCCAAGGAGCCCGCCGACGCCGAGATCCTCGCCGCGCAGGTGGTCCAGGCCCTCAGCAGGCCGTTCGACCTGCCCGGTGACTCCGTGAGCGTGTCCGCGAGCGTCGGCGTGGCCACGGCCGTGGACAGCACGGGGGCGGAGGAGCTGCTCGCCCACGCCGACCTGGCCCTATACGCGGCGAAGGCGGCGGGCAAGCGTCAGTGGCGCCGGTTCCAGGAGCGGCTGCACGTGCGCATACGGGAGCGGCACGCGCTGCAGGCGAGCCTGGAGCGGGCGCTCGCCGAGCGGGAGTTCACCCTGCGCTACCAGCCCGTGGTCGACATCGCCGGGCACGGTGCCCCGGCGGGGCGGCCGGCGGCGCGGGTCGCGGTGGCCCCCGCCGAGATCGTCGGCTTCGAGGCGCTGGCCCGCTGGCCGCACCCGGGGCGCGGTCCGGTACCGCCGCAGGAGTTCATCCCGCTCGCCGAGGAGACCGGACACATCACGCCGCTGGGTGCCTGGGTCCTCGGGAGCGCCGTCGCGGACATGGCCGCCCTGCAGGCGGTGGGGCACGCCCGGGACCGGGATCCCTATGTCAGCGTCAACGTGTCCGCGCGCCAGTTCCGCGACACCGGTTTCCTGGACGAGGTGCGCAGGGCCCTGGATACGCCCGGACTCGCGCCGGGGTCGTTGCAGCTCGAACTCACCGAATCGGTGCTGATGCGGCAGGACGCCCGCATCCAGTCGGTCATGACCGCGCTGAAGGACCTCGGCGTGCGGATCGCGGTCGACGACTTCGGCACCGGGTTCTCCTCGCTGCGCTATCTCCGCGATTTCCCCATCGACGTACTGAAGATCGACAAGAGCTTCATCGACGAGATCGCCGAGGACGCCCGTCAGGTCGCCCTCGTCGAGGGCATCGTGCACCTCGCCGACACGATGGGGCTCCAGGTCATCGCCGAGGGGATCGAACAGCCCGTCCAGCGGGACCTGTTGGCCGGGATGGGCTGCCGGTTCGGGCAGGGGTATCTCTTCGCGCGGCCGCTGACGGCGGAGCAGGGGCGGTGCCTGCTCCGGGGCGAGCGGGGCGATCGGGGCGGCCGGGGCACCCCGCTCGCCCCGGCCGCCCCGGTGTCCCCGGTCTCCCCGTGGCCGGAGAGGGAGGATCCATGAGCGACGACACCGGGCTCCCGCGCGTGCCCGTCGACCCGCGCCGGAGCGATCTGGCACACCTGCGGCGGACCAGCCCGATGAGCGATGCCGTCCTGGACGAGGTCCGCGGCCGGCACATCCGCAGCCGGGACCACTGGCTCATCGACTTCGCGTCCTGCAACTACCTGGGATTCGACTGCGATCCCGAGATCATCGACGCCGTGGAGCCCGCGGTCCGCCGCTGGGGAACGCACCCGAGCTGGTCCCGGCTGCTCGGCAGCCCCCGGCTCTATCCGGAGATCGAGGAACGTCTCGCCGCCCTGCTGGGCGCCCCCGACACCCTGCTCCTGCCGACCGCCACGCTGATCCACGCCTCGGTGATCCCCGTGCTGGCGGACCGGGGGCACGTGTTCGTCGAGGCGGCGGCGCACCGGACGGTGTACGACGGCTGCGTGGCCGCCCGCGGGCAGGGCGCGACGCTGCACCGGTTCCACGCGGACCGCCCCGGCGAACTGGCCACGATGATGCGCCGGACGCCCCCGGGGTCGACGCGCCTGGTCTGCCTGGACGGCGTCAACAGCATGAGCGGGGACATCGCCGACGTACCCGCCCTGGCCCGGCTGTGCCGGGAGCTGGACGCCACGCTCTACCTCGACGACACCCACGGCTTCGGCGTGATCGGCGAACGGGGACCCGGCGAACCGTGTCCGTACGGGGCACGGGGAAACAGCGTGGTGCGGCACACCGGCGAGAGTTACGACAACGTCGTGCTCGTCGGCGGGTTCTCCAAGGCCTATTCGTCGCTGCTCGCCTTCCTCGCGCTGCCGACCCGGCTCAAGGACGAGCTCAAGGTCGCGGCGGCCCCTTACCTCTACTCCGGCCCCTCGCCGACCGCGTCGCTCGCCACCGCGCTCGCCGGTCTGGAGGTCAACGACCGGCGTGGCGACGCCATCCGGGCCGAGCTGTACCGCAAGACCGTCCGGGTCCTCGACCACCTGGCGGGACTGGGCGTGCGCACGCTCAACGCGGACCGGCTGCCGATCGTGGAGATCCCCCTCGGCGACGCGTCGGACCTGGCGGCGGTGGCCGAGTACCTGTGGCAGGAGGGCATCTACGTGACACTGGCCGCCTACCCGCTCGTGCCGCGCGACCGTGTCGGGTTCCGCGTCCAGGTCACGGCCCTCAACTCCGACCGGGACATCGACCGGCTCAACGCCGTGCTGACCCGTCTCTTCGAGCGGTTTCCCGCCCGGCCGGGGAACTGACCGCCATGCCGGTGATCCGCAACGACGACGTGGACTGGGACGGCTGGCCCGTCGGGGACTACCTCGGTGAGAACTACCGTGAGCTGCACCCTTCCGATGCCGCGGTGATCGCCCACCACTCCGCCTTCTACCGCCGGTTCGCCCCGCGGGCCGCCGCCCGTTCGCTGGAGTTCGGGGCGGGCCCCAACCTCTACCCGCTGATGCTCGCCGCCGCCGCGAGCCGCCGTGTCGACGCCGTCGAGGCGAGCGCCGCGGGTGTCGCCTATCTGCGCCGGCAGCTCCAGCAGGGCCCGGACGACAGCTGGCTGCCGTTCTACGCGCTGTGCCGGCGCCTCGATCCCGCGCTTCCCGCGACGCTGCCCGAGGCCCTGGAGCCGGTGCGGGTGGTGCACGGGGACGTGCGCGCGGTGCCGCAGGGGACGTACGACATCGCGTCGATGAACTTCGTCGCGGAGGGCGTCACCGAGGACTTCGCGGAGTTCACCGACTTCTGCCACCGCTTCGCGCGCTCGGTCGTGCCGGGTGGACACCTGGTCGCGGCGTTCATGGAGAACATGCCGACGTATCGCATCGGGGCCGCCTCGCGATGGCCCGGCTGTCCGGTGGATCCCGCGCTCGTCACCGAGGTGTTCGCGCCGGTCACGGAACGGCTCGCGGTCACCCGCATCGACGCCGACCCGACGCTGCCGGACTACGGCGACTCGGGCATGGTCCTCCTGACAGCGGTCCGGCGCCGGGGTCACGCCCCCGCGTCCTGAAGGGCGAACGCCGTGTCGACCAGCGCGACATGGCTGGCCGCCCGGGGCGCGTTGCCCAGGTGGCGGTGGCTCACCGGGTCCCATTGCCCGGCGAGCAGGCCCACGTCGTTGCGGACGGCCAGGACGCGCTCGAAGACCTCCCGGGCCTCGGCGGTACGGCCCGTCGCCGCCAGCGCGTCGGCGTACCAGAGGGAGCAGGCCACGACCGTGCCCTCGGAGCCGGGCGGGCCGTCCACGGCGCGCGGGCCCGGCCCTCCCCGCGTGGATCCGCGCAGGAAGCCGTGGTGGTCCAGGGCACGCATCGCGAGGACGGTGCCGCGCACCCGGGGATCGTGGGCGGGCAGGAAGCCGACCCTGGGGATCAGCAAGGCCGAGGCGTCCAGCTCCGGCGCACCGTAGGCCTGGACGAACGAACCCCGCCGCGCGTCCCAGCCGGCCCGGCACACCTCCCGGTGTGCCTCGTCGCGCAGGGCGCGCCACTGCGCGGCGCACTCGGTCCTGCCGAGCATGTCGCCCATGCGCAGGGCCCGGTCGGCGGCGACCCACACCATGACCTTGGAGTGGACGAACTGCCGCCGCTCGCCGCGCACTTCCCACAGCCCCCGGTCCGGCTCGCGCCAGCGCGCCCGCAACTGGCTCATCAGGGACGTCACCAGGCTCCACAGATGTGGTCCCACCGGGACGCCCGCGCGCAGCGCCAGGTGCAGCGTGTCGAGGACCTCGCCGTAGACGTCGAGCTGGAACTGGTCGACCGCCGCGTTCCCGAACCGGACGGGCCTCGATCCCTCGTATCCCGGCAGCCACGGCGCCTCGGTCTCCGGCAGCCGCCGCTGCCCGGCGAGTCCGTAGACCGCCTGCAGGCCCGCGGGGTCGCCCGCGACGGCGCGGACCAGCCAGTCGAGCCAGGCCGTCGCCTCGTCCCGGTAGCCGCCGCGCAGCAGGGCGGAGAGGGCCAGGGCGGAGTCGCGCAGCCAGCAGAAGCGGTGGTCCCAGTTGCGTTCGCCCCCGAGGCGCTCGGGAAGCGAGGTGGTCGGCGCCGCGACGATGGCGCCGGTGGGCGCGTACGTGAGGGCCTTCAGCGTGATCAGCGAGCGGGTGACGGCCTCGCGCCACGGGCCCTGGTAGCAGCAACGGGCGGTCCACCGGCACCAGAAGTCGCAGGTCGCCTTCAGGGCCGTCTCCGCGGGGACGGCCAGCGCTTGGGGCGGGTCCGGCAGATGCGAGGGCGCCCAGGCGAGCCGCAGCGAGAGGCACTGGCCCGCGCGGACGGTGAAGTCGACCAGGGAGGCGTGGGTGGTGTCCCCGCGGATCTCCATCGGGCCGTCCGCGCTCCACCAGAGCGCGTCGGGTCCGGCGACGGCGACCGTGCAGCGCCCCTCGGCCCGCGTCCACGGCGTGACCCGGCCGTGGTGGAAGCGCGGCCGCAGTTCGCTGCGCATGGCCACGGTGCCGGTCAGGCCCTCGACCACCCGTACGAGGCAGGGACCGTGGGCCGTACGGGGCGGCATGAAGTCGGTGACGCGCGCGGTGCCGGAGGGGCACTCCCAGTAGGTGTCGAGCACCAGGGTGTCCCGGCGGTAGGAGCGCCGGGCGCACGGGCCGCCGTGCACCGGGGCGACCCGCCAGAGCCCGTGTTCGTCCGTGCCGAGCAGGGCGGCGAAGCAGGCCGGTGAGTCGAAGCGGGGCAGGCACAGCCAGTCGACCGACCCGTCCCTGCCGACGATCGCGGCCGTTTCCAGGTCGCCGATGAGGGCGTAGTCCTCGATGCGTGCGTTCATGACCGGACCACGCCGTGGTGCACTGCCGCCCCTCAAGTCTACGGCGGTCGCGGCGTCACGTCCCGGTCCGGGAACGCGTCGAGGCCCCGCCCTCCCAGGAGGAGAGCGGGGCCTCGTACGGCGGTGGGTCAGCCCTGCCAGCTGTGCGGCGCCCGGAAGCCCGGGGTGCGCTCCAGGCGGCGCCAGCCGGCCTTGTCGCGGCCGCGGTGGGCCGGGGCGGCGGCGGGCTGCGCGGCGGCGCGGGCCAGCAGGATCGCGGTGATGGCCGCGACCTCCTCGGGCTCGGCGTGGCCCTTTTCGACGCGGATGTCAGGTGTAGTCATGTGCAGCGTTCTCCTTGTGGGCTACTGCGGCGCAGGGGCAGGTCCGGCTGCTACTGCGGGGGGTTGCCGTGCTTGCGCGAGGGCAGGTCGGCGTGCTTGTTCCGGAGCATCGCGAGGGAGTTGATGAGGACCTCGCGGGTCTCGGCCGGGTCGATGACGTCGTCGACCAGACCGCGCTCGGCGGCGTAGTAGGGGTGCATCAGCTCGGCCTTGTACTCCTTGACCATGCGGGCGCGCATGGCCTCGGGGTCCTCGGCGGCCGCGATCTGCCGACGGAAGATCACGTTGGCGGCGCCCTCGGCGCCCATCACGGCGATCTCGTTGGTCGGCCAGGCGTAGGTCAGGTCGGCGCCGATGGACTGGCTGTCCATGACGATGTAGGCGCCGCCGTAGGCCTTGCGCAGGATCAGGGAGATCCGCGGCACGGTGGCGTTGCAGTACGCGTACAGCAGCTTGGCGCCGTGGCGGATGATCCCGCCGTGCTCCTGGTCGACACCGGGCAGGAAGCCGGGGACGTCCAGCAGGGTGAGGATCGGGATGTTGAAGGCGTCGCACATCTGGACGAAGCGCGCGGCCTTCTCGGAGGCCTCGATGTCCAGGACGCCGGCCAGGCTCTGCGGCTGGTTGGCGACGATGCCGACGACCTTGCCGTCCAGGCGGGCCAGCGCGCAGATGATGTTCCGCGCCCAGCGCTCGTGGATCTCGAGGTAGTCGCCCTCGTCGACGATCTCCTCGATGACCTTGGCCATGTCGTAGGGGCGGTTGCCGTCCGCGGGGACCAGGTCGAGCAGGACGTCCGAGCGGCGCTCGGCGGGGTCCTCCGACTCGTGGGCCGGCGGGTTCTCCCGGTTGTTCGACGGCAGCATCGAGATGAGGTAGCGCACCTCGGCGAGGCAGGTCTCCTCGTCGTCGTACGCGAAGTGGCACACGCCGGACGTCTCGGCGTGCACGTCCGCGCCGCCGAGGCCGTTCTGGGTGATCTCCTCGCCCGTCACCGCGCGGACCACGTCCGGGCCGGTGATGAACATCTGGGAGGTCTCACGGACCATGAAGACGAAGTCCGTGAGCGCCGGGGAGTAGGCGGCGCCACCGGCGCACGGGCCCAGCATCACGCTGATCTGCGGGATCACTCCCGAGGCCTTGGTGTTGCGCTGGAAGATGCCGCCGTAGCCGGCGAGCGCCGAGACGCCCTCCTGGATGCGGGCGCCCGCGCCGTCGTTCAGGGAGACCAGCGGGGCACCGGCCGCGATGGCCATGTCCATGATCTTGTGGATCTTCGTGGCGTGCGCCTCGCCGAGCGCGCCGCCGAAGATGCGGAAGTCGTGGGCGTACACGAAGACCGTCCGGCCCTCGACCGTGCCCCAGCCGGTGATGACACCGTCCGTGTACGGCTTCTTGGCCTCCAGGCCGAAGCCCGTGGCCCGGTGCCGGCGCAGCTGCTCGACCTCGTTGAACGAACCCGGGTCGAGGAGGAGCTCGATCCGCTCGCGCGCCGTCAGCTTGCCCTTGGCGTGCTGCGCCTCGGTCGCCTTCTCGCTGGGCCCGCGCAGCGCCTCCGCACGGATCTCGTGCAGCTCGGCCACGCGCCCACGCGAGTCGGTGGGCTCGCCCCCGGATGAAGCGGTCTCGTCCAAAACGGTCATGTAGCGACCTTACGGAGCGCCCCCAGGGAAACGGACCGTCGACTCTGTACAGTCTCCGGGCCGTTTTCCTGGCACCCCCGGACAGAAGAGGTCGGGGGCACTGAAGAAGTGACGGTTCAGACCCGGTTCCGTTGTGGGAGTTCCACAAAGGGGTGCCGCCCGGGCTACCCCTAGTGACCCCTGTGTCAGTGCGATGTCAGTCATCTGACAGCGGGATGACAGTGGGATGTCAGCGGCCGGGCGGCCCGGCCCCGGGCGAGAGGCATCTCACATCGGAGGCCCGAACGGGGGTCCGGCCGACGGTCCGATTGGTGAGGGCCGACAACCGTGGGCACCGGTTCCGCAACCGCGAGGAGGCGCCGCGCGACACTGTAGTCGCGCGGCGCCCGTCCGCGAGGCACCCCCGTGGCTCCGCGGGGTCAGGGGGTCAGCGGGTGGCGGCCCGCCGGAACAGCGAGCGCGCCCACAGGAAGCCGACCAGGGTGATGGCGAGGCCCCAGCCCACCGCCAGCGGCCCGAACTTGCCGATCTCGCCGCCCACGAGGAGGCCGCGCAGCGTCTCGGTGAAGGCGGTGTAGGGCTGCCACTCGGCGAAGTGGCGCAGCCAGTCGGGCATCGAGTCGAGCGGCACGAACACGCTGCTGAGGAAGGGCAGCAGGAAGGAGAAGGGCAGGGCGACGCTGCTGGCCGCCTCCGGGGCCTTGACCAGCTGGCCGAGCGCGACCGCGAGCCAGGTGAGGGCGCAGGACATCAGGGCGAGGAGTCCGGCCGCGGCGACCCAGGCGAGCGGCTCGGCGTCGGAGCGGAACCCCACGAGCAGGGCGACCCCGATGACCAGGACGACGCTGAGCAGGATCTGGATCACCGCGCCGACGGCGCGGCCCGTCAGGATCGAGGCGCCGCTGATCGGCATGGTCCGGAAGCGGGCCACGATGCCCTCGGTCATGTCGGTGCAGACGCCGACCGTGGTGGGCAGGACGCCCGCGCCGACGGCCATCAGCAGGATGCCGGGGACGAGGTAGTCGAGGTACTCGCCGGACGACCGCGCGCCGATGCCGGTCGCCATCGCGCCGCCGAAGACGTAGTTGAAGAGCAGCAGCATGGCGATGGGCATGCTGACCAGGCTGATCGTCATCGCCGGGTAGCGGCGGGCGTGTCTGAGGTTGCGGCGCAGCATGGTCAGGGAGTTGCGCAGCGCCGTGGTCGGCACGGGGGTGTGGGCGCGGACGACGGCCGGGGCGGCGGCGGACGTGGCGGGGGCGGAGGCGCTCATCGGGTCGTCACTTTCTCGTTGTCGGTGCGGCCGGTCACGGCGAAGAAGACGTCGTCCAGGTCGGGGGTGTCGAGCGTGAGGCCCTCGACCTCGGTCTCGGTGGCCTCGACCCAGTCGAGCAGCGACTTCACGGACTTGACGCTGCCGTCGCTGGGGATCTGCAGGCTGAGGGCGTCGTCGTCGCGGGTGCCGATGCCGAGGGTGCGGGCGGCGCGCTCTAGACCGGCCAGGTCGGCGAAGCGCAGCACGACGTGGCCGCCGGGGACGAGGCGCTTGAGCTCGCCGGGGGTGCCCTCGGCGACGAGCTTTCCGCCGCTCAGTACGGCGATGCGGTCGGCGAGCTGGTCCGCCTCCTCCAGGTACTGCGTGGTGAGCAGGACGGTGACGCCGTCGGAGACGAGGTCGCGGACGATCTCCCACATGCCGTGGCGGCTCCGCGGGTCGAGGCCGGTGGTCGGCTCGTCGAGGAAGATGATCCGCGGGCTGCCGACCAGGGTCATCGCGATGTCGAGCCGGCGCCGCATGCCTCCGGAGTACGTCGCCGCGGGCTTCCGCGCGGCCTCGACGAGGTCGAACCGGTCCAGGAGGTCGGCGGTGATCTGCCGGGCCTGGCGGCGACCGAAGCCGTAGAGGTCGGCCATGAGGAGCAGGTTCTCCTCGCCGGTCATGAGGTTGTCGACGGCGGAGAACTGGCCGGTGACGCCGATCGCGGCGCGCACCTTCTCCGGTTCGCGGCCCAGGTCGTGGCCCGCGATCCGCACCTCTCCGGCGTCGGCCGGGACGAGCGTCGACAGGATCTGCACGGCGGTGGTCTTGCCGGCGCCGTTGGGGCCGAGCAGGGAGAAGATCGTGCCCTCGGGGATGCGCAGGTCGATGCCGTCGAGGACGGTCTTCTCGCCGAAGGACTTGCGCAGGCCGGTGGCGGTGATCGCCGCCGGGCGCGCCTGGTGGGGCGTTGCCATGTCCGTTCCTTTTCGGGTGGGGGCAGCCTCGGTACCGGACACCAGTTCGAAACTGATTCCGGACGGCTGCCTGGGCGACAGCGGGGGTGGAGGGAAAGAGGGGCGCAGCCGGAGCCGGCAGGGAAGGAAGGCCGCTACGGGCGAGCGCCGGGGGCCAGGGGGGCGAGGGCCTCAGGCGCGGTGGACGGTGATGTCACCCATGCCCAGGCGGGCCTGGAGCTTGAGGGTGTCCGTGGGCTCGCCGGGCGCGTCCGAGGCCTCCAGCTCCTGGTCCACGACACCGAACTTCGTGCGTACGTCGAGCCAGGCGGCCGTGCCCTGGCGGATGCCGACCTTGATCCGGCCCGCGGCCGACTCCAGGACGGCGGTGCCGCGCACCAGCTCGCCCACCTCGATCGCGCCGTTGGAGGTCTTGAGCGTGACGTCGGCGGTGGCGCGGTCGACGGTGATGGCGCCGTTGGCGGTCTTCACGGTGGCGGCGGCCTCGATGTCGCCGAGGTGGACGCTGCCGTTGGAGTTCTTGATGCCGAGGGGGCCCGTCGCCTCACCGACGCGGATCTGGCCGGAGCCCGTGCTGATGTCGGCCGCACCGTTCGCGCGGCCCACGGCGATCTCGCCGAAGCCGGTGCCCAGCTTGACCCGGGCCGCCCGCTCGACCTGCACGTCGCCCGCGGACGTCTTGAACTCGCAGTCGCCGAGGGTGCCTTCGGCGGTGAGGTGCACCGCGGTGGTGGCGGCGTACAGGGCGGAGCCGGCGGGCAGCGCGATCTCGACGTCGACCGACGGGTTGCTCCTGCTGAACAGCAGGCGGTCCTTGGGGCCCTTGATCAGCAGCTTGCCGTTGGAGAACTCGACGTGGGTGCGCTGGGCGGCCCTGACGTCCAGCTCCTGGCTCTCGCTGGTGGGACGCACCTCGACGACGGTGTCGGCGCGGTCACCGGCGACGACCCGCAGGCGCCCGGCGTAGAGGCTGACGTCGACGGTGATGGGCTTCGGAGTGTCGTAAGAAGGCATGGCTGTCCCGTCCTCGTGGCTCTGCGAGCCCGAACGCTCCGCTGGCGGGGCTCGGCGGCTCGGTGTGGGTGAAGTGCGTTGCTGTGCGCGGGCGGTGTGCCGGCGGCCTCCGGACGGGGGCTACCGCACCCATCCGGTGAAGCCGTTGCCCTCCCGGCGGGACTCGCGGCGGGTGGGCGCCCGGCCGCCGGGCTGGTCGAGCGAGCCGGAGACCGCGCGGACGAGCCAGGCGTTGACCGAGAGGCCGTCGCGGTTCGCCGCCTCCTCGACGCGGGCCTTCAGGTGGGCCGGGAGGCGGAGGTTGATCCGGGCGGTGGTGCCGTCGTCCGCCGCGTCGGGGGCGGGGGGCGGCGGCGGGGGTGCCGGCTGCGCCGACATGAGCGCCGCGTACTCGGCCTGGGCGTCGAACGTGTCGACCGACGGCGGGGGTGTCACCACGAACTCGGGATCGAGGCCACGCAGCCGCAGGTCGACCGAGCCCGGCGCGAGATCGCTGGTGATCTCCTCCGCGGCGGCGGACAGGGCGTTGAGCAGGGTGAGCCGGGTGGCCGACTCCAGCGGGGCGGTGAGGCGCTCGGCCAGGGCGCGGGCCTCTTCGCCGCCGGCTTCGGCGGCGACCGCGAGCTCCTGCCGGAGCTGGTCGACGTACTGCGTGAGGTTCATGACGCCATAGTGGCATCACTCTGGCGCCACAGCAAGTGCCACGGGCGCCATGCGCGCCCCACGCGCGTCCCGATGACGACATTTGCGCAGGTCAGCAGTGCAAGAAAAGGAGCGAAAAAAATCTGGCACCACACCGGCACCACACCGACGCCACATGACGCCACATGACGCCACGCGACGACACGCGCCACCACCGGACATCACCCCCGCCACGCCGCGCGGAATCACCGGGGCACGGAGAGACTGAGTACCACCGCGCGACCCCGGCGCGTCACATCCCGGGCACACTCCGCTAGAGGTTGAATGTTGAACCGAATCGCGCTACATTCAATCTCGTTGAACATTCAACAGCAGCTCCCCACAGGAGCTCGTCCCCAAGGAGCACGTCATGGGTCTCTTCGGCCGCAAGAACGACACCGACACCACCGCCGCCCCGGCCGCCGCCACCGCCGCGGTGAACCCGGAGCTCGCCGCGCTGACCGGCGACTACACGATCGACCCGGCGCACACGACGATCGGCTTCGTCGCCCGGCACGCCATGGTCACGAACGTCAAGGGCTCCTTCCTCGACTTCTCGGGCACGCTGCACCTGGACGGCGCGGACCCGACCGCCTCGACGGCCTCCATCGACGTCACGATGGAGAGCATCGACACCGGCAACGCCGACCGTGACGGTCACCTGAAGAGCGCGGACTTCTTCAAGACCGACGAGTTCCCCGAGATGACCTTCCGCTCCACCAAGGCGGAGGCGCTGGGCGGCGACGACTACCGCATCACCGGTGACCTGACGATCCTGGGCACCACCAAGCCGCTCTCCATCGACCTGGAGTTCAACGGCTCGGCGAAGGACCCGTTCGGCAACGAGCGCGTGGGCTTCGAGGGCAAGGCGACGATCCTGCGCTCGGAGTGGGGCCTGACCTGGAACGCGGCGCTGGAGACCGGTGGCGTCCTCGTCTCCGACAAGATCAAGCTGAACTTCGACATCTCGGCCATCAAGAACGCCGGCTGATCCACCGTCAGCTCCGGCCGGCGCACCGGCCGAGCCGCACCACGAGCGCGCCCGCCTCCGCCCCCACGGACGGCGGGCGCTCGGCTACGGTTTCGCCGTGCCCGAGTTCATACAGCAACTGCCCGCGCTCATCGGCGTGATCATCGGCGCCCTCGGCTCCTACGTCGCGATCATGCGCGGGGACCGGATCCGGTTCCGGCGGGAGCAGGCGGCCCGGTGGGAGGAGCGGCGGCTCGCGGTCTACACCGAGTACGCCAGGGTCCTGAAGCAGACCGTCACCCTCACCTACCGGCTGGCCGCGCACCTCGGCAACGACCCCCATCCCCACCCGCTCTCCCCCACGGACGCGGAACGCCAGCTCACCGAGGCCGCCGACGCGCGGGATCCGGCGGGCGAGGCGCTGCTGATGCTGGGCGCGCCGGACGTGGTGGAGCAGGCGCGGACGTGGGTGGTGACGGTGATCGAGATGGAACGGTTCCTGCGTGACGGGACGCGGGATCCCCGGGCCTGGAGCGATCTGCTGGAGCGCCAGCGCGGTGCGCGTCACGGCTACTACGCGGCGGTACGCAGGGACTTGGCACTCCCACCGGGCCACTCGGGCCAGTGGACGATGCCGCCACCGGACCGGGCGGCGCCCCGACTCGGCTGAGGAACGAGGGGATACCGTCGTCCTCATGGGCAACGCCTTCGAAACCTACGTGACGCGAGCCGAGGCGGATCCCGGCGTCGTCGGCCTGGTCCTCAGCGGCTCACGGGCGCGGGAGGACATGGCGACGGAGCACTCCGACCACGACATGTACGTGATCACCGCGGACGACGCGGAGACGACGGACCTGGCGGGGCTGCGCTCGCCGGAGCTGGACGCGGTGGTGCTGCCGCTGTCGCGGTTCCGTACACGCGGGCTGCCGGGGGACGCGTACGCGTGGGACAGGTATGCGTTCGTGCACTGCCGGGTCCTGCTCGACCGGCTGGACGGCGGGGTCGCCGAACTGGTGGCGCGCAAGGCGACGTTGACCCCGGAGGAGGCGCGCCGGCTCGCCGCCGACAGCCTGGACGCCTACATCAACTCGCTCTACCGCTCGGCCAAGAGCCATCGCGACGGCCGCCGTCGGGCCGCGCACCTCGACGCGGCCGAGAGCGTGCCGTGGTTCCTGACCGCGCTGTTCGCGCTGCACGGGCGGGTGCGGCCGTACAACAAGTACCTGGAGTGGGAGCTGGCCAGGTATCCCTTGGGCGCCCCGCACTGGTCGCTTCCCCGTCTCCTGCCCGTCCTCGACCGCATCGTCGCCGACGGCGATCTGGTCGCACAGCGGGCGCTGTTCGCTCTGGTGGAGCGGGCGGCGCGGGGGGCGGGGCACGGGGGCACGGTCGACTCCTGGGGCGAGGACCTCACGCTACTGCGCCCCTGAACGCTCCGGCTGCGCCGGGCTGGGGCCACACTCATCGCCGCCCGGCACCGGGGTTCTTCCCCGCCTGCACCGGGGCGGGCGCCACGGTCATCGCCACCCGGCACGGTCCGGCTGCGCCGGGGCTGGAGCCACGCTTCCCGCTGCCCGGCACCGTGGGCTGTGCCCACCCGTTCCGCCTTGCGGAACGCCTGCCCACAGCAGGGACGGCCAGACGCCCACAGCGCCGCCGCCCACAGCGGCGGGACCGGCGGCAGGTTGCCCACCGGGCGCAGCGCGAGCGCACCGGCCCCCACCGGGCCGCGCCCGCAAGCGCTCCCGAGGGGACGTGGGGGTATGTGCGAACGGAGCACCGAGCCAGCAATAGCGCCTTTGGACTTGAGGCGGGGCGCAGGGATGGCGAGTACGCACATACCCCCGCGGCCCCGCCCCACAGACGAAGCAACCGCGCAGACCCGACAAGGCGCAGACGCCAACGACGCCCGCCCCCGAGACGGCAGACCACACACCGCAAGACGCCAACGCAGCCCCGCCCCAAGACGGACAGGAGGCGCACCGCCCAAGGCGCCCCCGCCAGTCAGAAGCCGCCGCCTCCGAAGTCGCCGCCCCCGCCGAAGTCGCCTCCGCCGAAGTCGTCCGCGTTGAAGTCCGCACCCGAGTAGTCGCCGCCGCCGAAGTCGCCGTAGTCGGAGCCGTAGTCCGCCGCGTAGGCGGGGCTCGACATCATGCCGCCCAGCATCGTGCCGATGAGGAGACCCGGCAGGATGCCGCCGCCGAAGTAGCCGCCCGCCCACGGCCCGTACGCCGGCCCGGCCTCCCAGTAGGGGCGCCGCTCCCCGGACTCCGTCGCCACGGTCCGCACCATCGGGTCCTCACCGTCCGCGAGCCGCGCCGCGTCCGCGGCGCACACCGGCACCGACCGCGCCGCCCCGCCCGCCGGCGCCCACGTCGCGTCCTCGGCCGAAGGCCCGTGCCGCGGGTCGAAGAAGCACGGGGCCCGCCGCTCCGGCAACGGCCGCCCCTCGCGCCGCGCGGCGAGCAGCGCCAGCGAGAACCGGCCGTCCTCCAGCGCCTGCGTCACCCCCCGCACGTCCTCGGGCCGGGTCGCCGCCGCCATGTACGACTTCGCCTTCTCGTACGCGTCGAGCGCCCGCTCGTAGTCCGCGCGCATCGCGTCGTCCGCCCCCGCCTCCGCGGGGTGGAAGTCGAGCCGCTCCAGTTCCTCGCCGAACGCGGTGATGTCCTCGTCGACGACGACCGCCAGCTTGCGCAGCGCCTCGCGCTGCTCCTCCTCGTGCCGCCGCTTCTTGCGCCGCACCACGGCGTACGCCGTGCCGACACCCGCGACGGCCACCACGCCGACGCCGACGAGCGCGCCCACCGAGACGCCGTCGTCCGAGCCCCCGCCCCAGGACTGCGGAGCCGTGCCGCCCGCCTGGACGACGGCCTGGTCGACGAAGTGGTTGAGCTGCCGGTTCGTGTCCTCGCCCTGGACGAGCGCGACGAGGTTCTCGACGGCGTTGGGCCGCAGGACCGAACGGTCGGCCTTCGCGTCGAAGGCGCTGCCCAGCCGCACCGCGTACACCCCCGTCACACCGGTCTCGGCCCGCAGCTTCCTGAAGAGGTCCTGCTGCGGGAAGTCGTCGGGCAGCACGGCCACGAAGACCGGCTTGTCCGCCTTCTTGATCTTCTGGGCGAGGGCGTCCGCCTGGGCGTCGGACAGCTGGTCCGACGCCGCGGGATCGACGTACACCGGACTCTTCTCCCAGGCGTCGGCGACCACCGACACGCTGGACGCCGACAGCGCCCCGGGCCCGGCCGGGGCATCGGGCGCGGCCAAGGCCCCGGGCGCCGCCGTGATCGACACGGCACCCAGGGCGAGCAGCAGCCCGGACAGACCGACGGTGATCCGCTTCGTCCGATTCCTCATGCTTCGAACGTAACTCAGGGGCGCCGCCGACGGAGGCCCGGGGAGGGGTGGAGCCGAGGTCGCGGGCGGGTTACTCGACCGGCTCGACGCCGGCTCGCAGCAGCCCGTACGTGTACGCGTCCTCCAGCGCCCCCCACGACGCGGCGATGACGTTCTCCGCGACGCCGACCGTCGACCACTCGCCGACGCCGTCGGAGGTGGAGATCAGGACGCGCGTGGTCGAGGACGTGCCGTGCTTGCCCTCCAGGATGCGGACCTTGTAGTCCACCAGCTCCAGCTTGGCGAGCTGGGGGTAGATCCGCTCCAGGCCGACGCGCAGCGCGCGGTCCAGGGCGTTGACGGGGCCGTTGCCCTCGGCCGTGGCGACGATGCGCTCCCCCTTGGCCCACAGTTTCACGGTCGCCTCGTTGGCGTGCGTGCCGTCGGGGCGGTCCTCGACGATGGCCCGCCAGGACTCGACGCGGAAGTAGCGGCGCGCCCTGCCCTCGGCCTCCTCGCGCAGCAGCAGCTCGAAGGAGGCGTCGGCCGCCTCGTAGGTGTACCCCTGGAGCTCGCGCTCCTTGACGCGCGCCACCACGCGGCCGACCAGATCGCGGTCGTCGCCGAGCTCGATGCCGAGCTCCTTGCCCTTGAGCTCGATGGAGGCGCGGCCCGCCATGTCGGAGACGAGCATGCGGATGCGGTTGCCGACGAGGTCCGGGTCGATGTGCTGGTACAGGTCGGGGTCGACCTTGATCGCGGAGGCGTGCAGCCCGGCCTTGTGGGCGAAGGCGGAGACGCCCACGTACGGCTGGTGCGTCGAGGGGGTCAGGTTCACGACCTCGGCGATGGCGTGCGAGACGCGGGTCATCTCGCGCAGCGCGCCCTCGGGCAGCACCTGCTTGCCGTACTTGAGCTCCAGGGCCGCCACGACGGGGAAGAGGTTGGCGTTGCCGACGCGCTCGCCGTAGCCGTTGGCCGTGCACTGCACGTGCGTGGCGCCGGCGTCGACGGCGGCGAGGGTGTTGGCGACGGCGCAGCCCGTGTCGTCCTGGGCGTGGATGCCGAGCCGGGCGCCGGTGTCGGCGGCGACGGTGGCCACGACGGCCTGGACCTGCGCGGGCAGCATGCCGCCGTTGGTGTCGCACAGGACGACGACGTCGGCGCCCGCCTCCGCGGCGGCCCGCACGACGGACTTGGCGTATTCGGGGTTGGCGCGGTAGCCGTCGAAGAAGTGCTCGCAGTCGACGAAGACGCGCCGCCCCTGGCTCCGCAGATAGGAGACGGTGTCGCGGACCATCTCCAGGTTCTCGTCGAGGGTGGTGCGCAGGGCCAGCTCGACGTGCCGGTCGTGGGACTTGGCGACCAGCGTGATGACCGGGGCGCCGGACGCGAGCAGGGCGTTGACCTGCGGGTCGTCGGCGGCCTTGGCGCCGGCGCGGCGGGTGGCGCCGAAGGCGACGAGCTGGGCGTGCCGGAAGGTGATCTCCTGCTGGGCCCGCGCGAAGAACTCGGTGTCGCGCGGGTTGGCGCCGGGCCAGCCGCCCTCGATGAAGCCCACGCCGAAGTCGTCCAGATGGCGGGCGATGGTCAGCTTGTCCGCGACGGTGAGGTTGATGCCTTCGCGCTGCGCGCCGTCGCGCAGCGTCGTGTCGAAGACATGGAAGGAATCGTCGGGTGTGCTGGTTTCCGTCATGCTGTCTGGCTCCTGATTCGGATCTCGGTCTACCGGAAGGACCGGCGCCACCGCCCCCCATGATCCCGTGCGCTCCGTGCCCGGCTGCGGTTGGGCCGGGAAACGAAAAAACCCCTCGCGGGTGCGAGAGGTCTGCGCGCGGGTCGAGGACGACGGTGTCCGCCCGTACGTGGTGGTACGAGGCGGTCACTGCGGACCGGCGCGCCTGCTGCCAATAATCATGGCGAACGAGAGCACGGGGGCATGCTGCCACAGCGCGCGCGCCCCGCGCGGCCTCGTCTCACGATGCGGGCGGCGCGTGGACGTGCCGCCCGCGCGGGGCCTGTTTCGCTCAGATCGCTCTGACCTCGTGGATCTCTCTGTTCACTCCGGTCTCACCGCACGTGGCGGGGGGATACAAGCCACCACCCGACGCCCGGCAGTCCGTCGGACCGCGTACGGCCTAGACAGGCCGCCGGGGGTCCCGAGCGTCGTCCGGGGCGAGCGTCCCGTCCAGGAACTCCCGCACGTGTGTGAGGACCTGCTCGCGTCCCGTGCCGCGCAGGCCGATCGCCACGTGGATGGAGAAGCCGTCCAGCAGCGCCCGCAGGCGCGCCGCGAACCGGTCCGGGTCGACCGCGCCGAACTCGCCGCGCGAGACGCCCTCGGCGAGCAGCGCCACCAGGTCGCGGTGCCAGGCGCCCTCGATGGCGGCCTGCCGGTCGCGGCCCTCCTCGTCGGCGTTCAGGGAGCGGTTCCAGACCTCCAGCCAGAGCGTCCAGTGGGGGTCGCCGACGCCGTCGGGGACGTACAGCTCGACGTAGGCGTCGAGGCGCTCGCGCGCCGTGCCCGCGCGGGCCAGGAGCCGGCCGCGCTCGGCGCCGAGGCGGCCCTCGCTCCACTCCAGGGTGCGCAGGAGCAGCTCGTCCTTGGTGCGGAAGTAGTAGAGGAGATGGCCCGAACTCATGTCGACCGCGCGGCCGAGCGCGGCCATGGTCAGCTTCTCCAGGCCGCGCTCGGCGATCATCTCCATGGCGGCGGACAGCACGTCCTCACGCGGTGGGGCGTTCTTCCGCGCGCGGGCCTGCCCTGCCATCCCGTACTCCTTGATCACACCTTCGGCTGCTGCTGGGTGATGCAGTGGATGCCACCGCCCCCGGCAAAGATCGTACGGGCGTCGACGGGCGTCACCGTCCGGCCGGGGAAGAGACGGCGGAAGATGCCCGCCGCGACCTCGTCGTTCGGGTCGTCGAAGGCGCACAGGACGACGCCGTCGTTGCAGAGATAGTGGTTGATGTACGAGTAGTCGACCCAGCCCTCGTCGTCCTTCAGGACGGTCGGGGCGGGCACCTCGACGATCTCCAGGGTGCGGCCGCGCGCGTCGGTCTGTCCGCGCAGGGTCGCGACGATCTCCTCGCTGACCTCGAAGTCGGGGTGGGCGGGGTCCTGCTGGGAGTGGACGAGGACCACGCCGGGGGCGGCGAAGGCGGCGACGATGTCGACGTGGCCGCGGGTGCCGAACTGTCCGTAGTCGCCGGTGAGTCCGCGCGGCAGCCAGATGGCCTTCTCCGTACCGATGCGGGCGTGGATCTCCTCCTCCACCCGCTCGCGGGTCAGGCCGGGGTTGCGGTGCGGGTCGAGCTGGACGGTGTCGGTGAGCAGGACGGTGCCCTCGCCGTCGACGTGGATGCCGCCGCCCTCGTTGACGAGGGGCGAGGGGTGCACGGGGACGCCCGCGAGGTCGGCGACGTGCCGGCCGATCTTCGCGTCGTGCTCCCAGCGCGCCCACTCCTGGGCGCCCCAGCCGTTGAACGTCCAGTCGACCGCGGCGAGGCGCTCGCCGTCGTGGACGAAGGTGGGGCCGATGTCCCGCATCCACGCGTCGTCCAGCTCCCGCTCGACCAGCTCGACGTCGGGGCCGAGGAGCGCGCGGGCCGACTCGGCCTGGCCGGTGCCGACGATCATCGTGACGGGCTCGAAGCGGCGCACGGCGCGGGCCACGCCCGCCCAGGCCGCCCGCGCCTCGGCGAGTTCCCGCTCGTTCGTGAAGGTGGGGTTGGGGCTCGGCCACGCCATCCAGGTGCGCTCGTGCGGGGCCCACTCGGGGGGCATGCGGAAGGTCATCGCGGGGTCCTCACAGGAAGTACAGGCGGTTGAGGGAGACGGAGTCGGCGGGCTCGGAGCGGACCGGGTCGCCGTCGAGGGTGACCAGGCCGGTGCGCTGGTCGACGTCGACGGCTCCGGTACGGGAGTTCAGGCGCAGGTCGGCGGGGCCGATGCCGCGGGTGCCCCGGACGGCGACGCGGCGCCTGCGGGTGGGCATGGTGTCGTTGCCCTGGTCGACGGCGGCCTGGGCGACGAAGGCCACGGAGATGTCGGCCGGTACGGGGCCGTGCCCGCCGAACAGCGGGCCGAGGACGAGGGGTTCGCAGGTGTCGGTGGCCGCGTTCGGGTCGCCGGTGACCCCGTAGGCGGGGAAGCCTGACTTGAGGACCATCTGCGGCTTGGCACCGAAGTACTGCGGGCGCCAGAGGACGATGTCGGCCATCTTGCCGACCTCGATGGAGCCGACCTCGTGGGCCAGACCATGGGCGAGGGCGGGATTGATGGTCAGCTTGGCGATGTAGCGCAGCACGCGCGCGTTGTCGTCGTCCGCGCCGTCGCCCTCCATCGGGCCCAGCTCGGCCTTCATCTTCCCCGCCATCGCGAACGTGCGGCGCACGGTCTCCCCGGCCCGGCCCATGCCCTGCGCGTCCGAGGACGTGATCCCGATCGCGCCCAGGTCGTGCAGCACGTCCTCCGCACCCATCGTCCCGGCACGAATGCGGTCGCGGGCCATCGCCGCGTCCCCGGGCAGATCGGTCTTCAGGTCGTGGACCGACACGATCATCCCGTAGTGCTCGGCAACCGCGTCCCGCCCAAAGGGCAGCGTCGGGTTGGTCGAGGAGCCGATCACATTCGGCACGCCCGCCATCTTCAGCACATTCGGTACGTGACCACCACCGCACCCCTCGATATGGAAGGCATGGATGGTCCGCCCCTCCAGGACCTTCAGGGTGTCCTCGACCGACAGACACTCGTTCAACCCGTCACTGTGCAGGGCGACTTGGACGTCATGCTCCTCCGCCACCCGCAACGCCGTGTCCAGGGCCCGGGTGTGCGCGCCCATGTCCTCGTGCACCTTGAAGCCGGACGCGCCGCCCTCCGCGAGCGCCTCGATCAGCGGGGCGTCGTGGGAGGACGAACCCCGGCCCAGGAAGCCGATGTTGACCGGCCAGGCGTCGAAGGCATTGAACGCATGGCGCAGCGCCCAGGGCGAGTTGACGCCCACGCCCCACACCGGCCCGAACTCCTGGCCGATGATCGTGGTCACACCGGAGGAGAGCGACGCCTCCATGATCCGCGGCGAGAGCAGGTGGACGTGGGTGTCCACGGCGCCGGCGGTGGCGATGAGCCCCTCCCCCGACACGATGGACGTGCCGGTGCCGACGACCACGTCGACGCCGTCGAGGGTGTCGGGATTCCCGGCCCGCCCGATGGAGGCGATCCGCCCCTCCCGGATCCCGATCGACACCTTCCGAATGCCCTGCACGGCGTCGATGACCACGACGTTGCTGATCACCACGTCACACGTCTCACGGACAGCGGCAGCCTTCAGATGCAACCCGTCCCGGGCCGTCTTCCCGAACCCGGCAAGGAACTCGTCCCCGTACAACTGCGCATCCGACTCCACCCGGATCGTCAGACCGGAGTCGCCGAGCCGGACCCGGTCACCTGCGCGGGGGCCGTGGGTGGCGGCGTACTCGTACGGGGTGAGGCGGCGCGGTTCGGCGGGGTGACCTCCGGGGCGGCTCATCGCTCGACCTCCTGCTCAGTCGTGTCGGGTACGCCGAGGTAGCCGCAGGCGGCGGCGCGGCGCAGCGCCTCTTCGCGGGCGCCGGGCGCGTCGAGGGGCCCGTCCACCAGGCCCGCGAAGCCGATCGCGATCCGGGCGCCGCCGATCGGCAGCAGCCCCACGTCGGCGCTCTCGCCGGGCCCGAAGCGGACGGACGACCCGGCGGGCACGGCGAGCCGCAGACCGTAGGCGGCGGCCCGGTCGAAGTCGAGCCGCGGGTTGGCCTCGAAGAAATGGAAGTGCGAGGTCACCGAGACGGGCACGGTCGCCGTGTTGTGCACGGTCAGCGTCACGACCGGCTCGGGGTCCTCGTGCGCCGGGCCGGGCAGGAGCGCGCCGGGCGCCTGCGCGCCGAGCCCGTCGCCGATCGGGTCCGAGACCACCGCGAGGCGCGAGCCGTCGTCGAAGACGGCCTCCACGTGCACCTCGGTCACCACGTCCGCGACGCCCGGCAGGACGTCGTCGGGCCCGAGGACGGAGCGGGCGCGCTCGACCGCCTCGGCGAGCCGGGCGCCGTCACGGGCGGCCTCGCACACGGTGTCGGCGATCAGCGCGGTGGCCTCGGGGACGTTGAGTCTGAGGCCGCGGGCCCTGCGGGACCTGGCGAGCTCGGCCGCGCCGAAGAGCAGCAGCCGGTCGCGTTCGGTGGGCGTGAGTCGCACGCGCCGTTCCTTCCTGTTCCCGATCATGTTCCACGTTTAGAGCAACACTCTAACCACGAAATCCGCACGCGGGAAGCATTGACGCAGGAGGTGCATTCGCGCCACATTGAGCGCTGCTCAAAAGTAGGGCAACCATCGGGACCAGCGAGCGTCAGGGGCACCCTCATGCCGATAGAACAGCGCGGAGTCGACACCATCCCGGACGAGGAGCGCACCAGCGGCCCTCGCGATCTCGTGTCGATCCTGATCGGCTCGAACCTCTGCCTGGGGGTGATCATCTTCGGCTGGCTGCCGGTGTCGTTCGGCCTGAACTGGTGGCAGTCGGTGAGCGCGGTGGTCGCGGGCACGGTGCTCGGCACCGCGCTGACCGCACCGCTCGCCCTCGTCTCGCTGCGCACCGGCACGAACCTCTCGACCTCCTCCGGCGCGCAGTTCGGGGTGCGCGGGCGGCTGGTCGGCTCGGTCGTCGGGCTGCTGCTCTCCCTCGGCTACACCGCGCTGACCATCTGGATCGGCGGCGACGTGATGGTGGGCACCCTGCACCGCCTGCTCGGCCTGCCCGCCGGCGGACTCTCGTACGGCGTCGTCTACGCCCTGCTCGCCGCCGCCACCGTGGTCGGCGCGGTCTTCGGCTACCGCGTGCTGCTGCGCCTGTCCCGCGTCCTCGCCGTCGGCATGACCGCGCTCCTGGTCCTCGGACTCGTCGCGTACGCGCCGGACTTCACGACGTCCGCGCTGCCGGGCGCGGGCGGCTACGCGCTCGGCTCGTTCTGGCCGACGTGGCTGCTCGCCCTGGTCGCGGCGGGCCTGTCGGGGCCGGTCGCCTTCATCACGCTGCTCGGCGACTACACCCGCTACATCTCCCCGGTGCGGCACGGCTCCCGCGCGGTGCTCGGCGCGGCCTGGCTCGGGCTGCTCGCAGGCCTGCTGATCCCGCAGCTCTTCGGTACGTTCACGGCGTACGCGGCGCGCGCCGCCCTCGACTACGCGGGCGGGCTCGTCGAGGCGTCGCCCTCCTGGTATCTGCTCCCGCTGCTGCTCGCCGCCTCCGCGGGCTCGGTGGGCAACGCGGGCCTGATGCTCTACTCGATGGGCCTCGACCTGGACGCGATCCTGCCCCGCGCCTCACGCGCCCGCGCCACGTACACCGTCGCCGTCACCGCCACGGCCTGCGTCTTCGTCGGCCACTACGCGTGGGAGGCGCAGGACGCGATGACCTCGTTCGTGCTGCTCCTGACCGCCATCGGCACGCCCTGGGCGGTCATCACGCTGATCGGCTTCGCGCGCTGTCGCGGGGAGTACGACGCGGACGCCCTCCAGGTCTTCAACCGCCGCTCCCGGGGCGGCGTCTACTGGTACCGGGGCGGCTGGAACCCGCGGGCCACGGCCTCCTGGGCGCTGGGCGCGGCGGTCGGCCTGCTCGCGGTGTCGCTCCCCTCGTACGAGGGCCCGCTGCTCTCCCTGACGGGCGGCGTCGACTGCAGCTTCCTGCTGTCGGGGGTGGTGGGCGGCGCGGCCTATCTGGCGCTCACCCCGCGTACGACCCGCGTCCCCGATCTCGTAGCCTGAGCAGACCGCCTTGACCAGCGGAAACAAACACGAATACGGGGAGCGGGACTCATGGAAGAGCTGATCGAACTCGGCGTACGCGCGGCGAAGGGCGCCGGTTCGGCGGTCCTCGGCCTGGTCGACGTCTTCAGCCACTCGCCGGGCGGGGAGTCGGCAGGCGGAGGCGAGAAGAAGGACGAGAAGAACGACGAGGGGAAGAACGAGGGCGAGTCCGCGGAGTAGCCCTCCCTCAGGCGATGTCCAGGATCGCCTTGCCGTGCAGGCGGCGGTCGAGCAGTACGTCGACCGCCTCCGGCGCCTTCTCCCAGGCACCCCGCCACGCCTGGCCCGCGTCGAGGTCACCGGCCGCGATCCCCGCCGCCAGCCACGTCAGGTCCGGGCCGAGGTCCGGGCAGTCCAGCAGGTAGAACGTGGCGAGGGTGCGATTGTGGCGGCCACCGTCGCCGAACAGCGCGCCGTGCGGGAAGTGCTCGTCGTCGCCACCGGTGTGGCCGACGGAGACCAGGGTGCCGTTCGGCGCCAACCGGTCGAAGGCGTTCTGTGGGGCGTGCGAGGCCGTACCCGCGAGTCTCACGCTGACCGCGCGGTGACGAGCCCCGTAAGGGGCGCGGGGAACTGCGCGACAAGCCACCGACCGCCCGCACGGAAGCGACAGGGCCCTGCCCCAGGGGCGTCACACCCCCGGGGCAGGGCCCTGAACGTACCGCCCGGCCCTCAGCCGAGGTCGTGCATCCAGCCGTGCTGGTCCTTGGCCGTGCCCCGCTGGATGTCCAGCAGCGCCTCACGGAGCTTCATCGTGACCTCGCCGGGCTCGCCGCCGCTCTGCTGCCACTCGCCCGCGTTGCACTTCACCGTGCCGACGGGCGTGATGACCGCGGCGGTGCCGCAGGCGAAGACCTCGGTCAGGGTGCCGTTCTCGGAGTCGCGCTGCCACTGGTCGATGGAGACGCGGCCCTCCTCCGAGGCGTAGCCGAGGTCACGCGCGACGGCCAGGAGCGAGTCGCGGGTGACGCCCTCCAGGATGGAGCCGGTGAGGGTGGGGGTGACGATCTTGTCGCCGTACACGAAGTACAGGTTCATGCCGCCCAGTTCCTCGACCCACTTGTGCTCGACGGCGTCGAGGTAGGCGACCTGGTCGCAGCCCTTCTCGGCGGCCTCGGCCTGCGCGAGCAGCGACGCGGCGTAGTTGCCGCCGGTCTTGGCGTCGCCCATGCCGCCGGGCACGGCGCGCACGCGGTCCTCGGAGAGCCAGATCGAGACGGGCTTCACACCGCCGGGGAAGTACGCGCCGGCGGGCGAGGCGATGACGACGAAGAGGTATTCGTTGGCGGGCTTCACGCCCAGGCCGACCTCGGTCGCGATCATGAACGGGCGCAGGTAGAGGGACTCCTCGCCGCCGTGCGCCGGGACCCAGTCCTTGTCCTGGCGGACCAGCAGGTCGCACGCCTCGATGAACGTCTCGACGGGCAGCTCCGGCATGGCGAGGCGGCGCGCGGAGGCCTGGAAACGGCGGGCGTTGGCGTCGGGGCGGAAGGTGGCCACCGTGCCGTCGGGCTGGCGGTAGGCCTTCAGGCCCTCGAAGATCTCCTGGGCGTAGTGCAGGACGTTCGTCGCCGGGTCGAGGGCGAGCGGGCCGTACGGCACGAGCTGACCGTCGTGCCAGCCGCGGCCCTCCGTCCACTTGATCGTCACCATGTGGTCGGTGAAGTGGCGGCCGAACCCGGGACTGGCCAGGATCGCCTCGCGCTCGGCGGTGGCCAGGGGGGTCGAGGAGGGCTTGAGCTCGATGGTCGGCGTCGTCGTCATGAGTGCTACGTCCTTCACGGTGTGATGGTGACGGACCGCGCTCACGTCCGTACTTCCGGTACTAGGACGTCCGAGCTTCCCTGTCTTTCACGGCCCCACGTTCGATTATCGCTCGCGGAGTCCTGAGGAAGAAACGGCATGAATGCGGCCCGGGGGTCGATGGTGACACCCGGGGCCCAGATACGAGAAGCCGCCGGGTGCCTTGTCGGACCCGGCGGCTTCTTTCCTGCGGTGGGGAGCAGCCGGGTCAGCCCGCTACTCGTACGGCGAGCGCGTCGCCGATCTGCTCGGTGCTGCGGACCGTGTCGCCGCGCTCGGCGAGGTCGACGGAGACGGCCTCCTCGATGCGGGCGGCCTCGGTCTCGTAGCCGAGGTGGCGCAGCAGGAGGGCGACGGACAGGACGGTGGCCGACGGGTCGGCCTTGCCCTGGCCCGCGATGTCCGGCGCGGAGCCGTGCACCGGCTCGAACATGGACGGGAACTCGCGGCTCGGGTTGATGTTGCCCGAGGCCGCGACGCCGATGCCGCCGGAGACGGCCGCGGCGAGGTCGGTGATGATGTCGCCGAAGAGGTTGTCGGTGACGATCACGTCGAAGCGGCCCGGGTCGGTGACGAGGTAGATCGTCGCCGCGTCGACGTGGATGTAGTCGGTGGTGACCTCGGGGAACTCCTTGGCCACCGCGTTGAAGACGTTCGTCCAGAGGTGACCGGCGTAGGCGAGGACGTTGTTCTTGTGGACCAGCGTCAGCTTCTTGCGCGGGCGGGCCTGGGCGCGGGCGAAGGCGTCGCGGACCACGCGCTCCACACCGAAGGCGGTGTTGACGGAGACCTCGGTGGCGACCTCGTGCGGGGTGCCGGTGCGGATCGAGCCGCCGTTGCCCGTGTAGGGACCCTCGGTGCCCTCGCGGACCACGACGAAGTCGATCTCGGGCTGCCCGGCGAGCGGGGTCGCGACGCCCGGGAGCAGCTTCGAGGGCCGCAGGTTGACGTGGTGGTCGAAGAGGAAGCGGAGCTTCAGCAGGAAGCCGCGCTCCAGGACGCCGGACGGCACCGAGGGGTCGCCGATCGCGCCGAGGAGGATCGCGTCGTGCTGCTTGAGGGCCTCCACGTCGGCGTCGGTGAGGGTCTCACCGGTGGCGTGGTACCGCTTGGCGCCGAAGTCGAACTCCTTCGTCTCCAGCTTCACGTCCTGCGGGAGCACGGCGTTGAGGACCTTGAGCCCCTGGGCCACGACCTCTTGGCCGATGCCGTCTCCGGGGATGACTGCGAGATTGATGCTGCGAGACATGACGGCACCCTACTCTCCGTCCCAGGGGATGACACTCGGCGTCCGGCATGCGGACACCCCTGGTCACCCGGTCCGCCCGCCACCACATGGACACCCGCTCTTCACCTCGGCGCCCGCCCGGAGTTGGGGTCGGCCGGGAAATCCTTCCGGCATGGACACTCCCGAGGTCGGCATCCCGGAGCGGCTCGCGGCCCGCATGAGCATGCCCGAGCAGCACGCGTACCTGCGCGGGCGGCTCTCGCGGCGCCGGGTGCTCGCGAGCGCGTTCACCACGGCCGGGACGGTCGGCGGCATCGGCCTGCTCGCGGGCGGTTCGAGCGGCGCGCGCGGCGCGGGCACCCCCTCCGCGCGGACCGCCGCCGCCCCGGCCGCGCCGGTGAGACCGGTGACGGTCGACGGCCGCCTGGTCGCACCCTTCGGACGGCACCTCGCCTTCGGGGCGGACCCGAGGACGCAGATGCGGATCTCCTGGCAGGTGCCGCTCGCGGTCAAGTCCCCCTACGTACGCGTCGGATCGAAGCCCTGGGAGCTGAGCCGGAAGATCGAGGCGGAGGTGCGCGACCTGCACACCCCGTCGCTGTCGAAGAAGCTGCCCGCGGTGGAGCAGTACTACCTGCACGCGGCGCTCGACGGCCTCAGCCCCGGCACGACGTACTACTACGGCGTCGGCCACGACGGCTTCGACCCGGCGTCCCCCGAACGGATGGCGACGCTCGGCACGTTCACGACCGCGCCCGCACGGCCGGAGACGTTCGTCTTCACGGCCTTCGGCGACCAGGGCGTCAGCTATCACGCACTCGCCAACGACCAGGTGATCCTGGGCCAGAACCCGGCCTTCCATCTGCACGCCGGCGACATCTGCTACGCGGACACCACCGGGCACGGCAAGGAGTCGGACACCTACGACGCGCGCGTGTGGGACACCTTCCTCGCGCAGACGGAGACCGTCGCGAAGTCGGTGCCGTGGATGGTGACGACCGGCAACCACGACATGGAGGCGTGGTACTCGCCCAACGGCTACGGCGGCCAGTCGGCCCGCTGGTCGCTGCCCGAGAGCGGCTTCGACCCGAGGAACGCGCCGGGCGTCTACTCGTTCCGGTACGGCAACGTGGGCGTCGTCGCGCTGGACGCGAACGACGTCTCGTACGAGATCCCCGCCAACAGGGGCTACTCGGACGGGAAGCAGACCGCCTGGCTCGACCAGCGGCTCGGCGAGCTGCGCGCCGACGACGCCATCGACTTCGTCGTCGTCTTCTTCCACCACTGCGCGTACTCGACGTCGACGCACGCCTCCGACGGCGGGGTGCGCGACGCGTGGCTGGCGCTGTTCACCGAGCACCAGGTGGACCTGGTGGTCAACGGCCACAACCACGTGTACGAACGCACGGACGCCATCAGGGGCGGCGAGGTCGGCAGGCCCGTGCCGGTCGGCGCGTCGACCGATCCGACGCGCGACGGCATCGTGTATGTCACCGCGGGCGGCGCGGGCAAGGACCTGTACGGCTTCGGTGCCGGGGTCGAGGACAGCTACGAGGGCCACGTCCGCGACCACGACTCCGTCGCGACCTTCCACTGGACGAAGCAGCGGCAGCCCGACCCGGACACCGTCGCGTGGTCACGGGTGCGCTACACCGGCTTCTCGTTCCTCGCGGTGGAGGTGACGGCCGGCGCGCACCCGAAGCTGGCGGTCTCCGCGCTCGCCGAGAGCGGCGAGCGCATCGACCACTTCGAGGTCGTACGCGGGACTCAGTGACCCGTCTCGCCGCCGTTGTCCCTGCGGTCGAGGGCCCGCTGGAGGGCGGCGGCGGCGTTCTTGCGCTCGGTGTCGGTCGTACGGGAGCTGTGACGGACTCGGCGGGCGGTCGTCTCGGCCATGGGGGATCCACTCCTTGAGGGAAGGGTGCTTTCGAGACGCCGGAAGGGCGGGGAGCGGCGGAGCGGCAGGGTTCGCCTGCGTGGGGCTCCGGCTCACGACCGCCAGTCGCTTGATCGAGCGAGACGTTCGGCTCCTACAAAGCTAAGGGAGGACGGAGCGTCTGTCTCCACAATTACTCGGACTTCCTACTATCTGAGACGGGCATCATCCGCGCACCGCCCTGAGCTCACGGATCAGGGCCCGCACGGCGAGGGAAGAGGCCAGCTCAGGGGTGGTGACATAGCCCACGGAGCGGGTCGGGCGCTCCGTTCCGAGATCACTGATCTCGATCGTGTCCGGTGCTCCGGTCAGGGAGAGGGCGGGCATGATCGCCATGCCGTGACCGTTGCTCACCATCGAGAGCACCGCTCCGTCGTCCTCGGTCAGGACGGTCGCCCTGGGGATCCAGTCCTGCCTGCGCCACCACTCCCGGGTGTAGGAGCCGCAGTTCTCGTGCCAGTCCACCAGCGGCAGCGAGCGCGGGTCGGGGTGTCCCGCCGGGTGCACGAGCGCGTAGGGCTCCTCCAGGAGTACGTCGCCGATGAGCCCGGCGGGCACGGGCGAGGACGGGCCGATCGTCGCGATGCCCACGTCGGCGCGGCCCGCGGCGACCTCGCCCGCGGTGCCCGCGCCGAGCTCGCGCACCACGCGGACCTCGGGCTCGACGCCGGGGTGGCGGGCGGTCAGCCGGGCGAGGGCGGCGGGGAGCAGGTGCAGGGCCGCGCTGCGGAAGGCGGCGATGCGCAAAGGGCCGGTGACCTCGCCGCGCCCGGCGCCGCGGGCCTCGGTCACGAGTGTGTCGAGGAGCCGCAGGACGCGGCGGGCGTGGGCGGCCGCGGCGGCACCCGCGGCCGTCGGCGTCGCCCCCTTGCGCCCGCGCTCGAAGAGGACCGCACCGATCTTGCGTTCGCTGCCGCGGATCGAGTGGGACACCGCGGACTGCGTGAGCCCGAGCACCTGCGCCGCCGCGGAGAACCCGCGCTCGGCCTCGACGGCGACGAGAATGCGGAGCTCGTGCGGGGCGAGGTCGGTGGGCAGGGAGGCGGTGGCGACGGGGGGCTTCGGGGCGGGCTCGGGCCGGGAGGCCTTTGCCGGGGAGGCCTTTGCCGGGGAGGCCTTCGCCCGGGAGACCTTCGCCCGGGAGGCCTTCGCCGGGGAGGCACCGGCCTGATCGGACCGCGCCGGGGCGCGTCCGGCCCGGGACGCCTTCGCCGGGGAAGCGCTCGCCCGATCGGGCTCCGTAGGGCCGGACTTCGTCGGGACCGGCTCCATCGAGACGGGCTCCGTCAGGACGGGCTCCGTCAGGACGGACCTCGTCGGAACGGGCTCCGTCAAGACGGGCTCCGTCCGGTACTCCTTCGCTTCGGAGGCCGTCGGCAAGGCGCTCACCTCGTCCTATGAGGGGCCCTCATGGTTCGGGCCGTTCCATGAGCGCAACCCTCTCCCCCGGCCCCGCATTCCTTCCTACCGTCTGCGCCATGAACACCGACGCCACCGCGCTCACCGTCCACCAGACCGCCCGCCCCCACGGCTTCCCCACCCCCGACCACTTCGCCTTCGTCGAGTCGGCGGTTCCCGAGGCCGCGCCCGGCACCGCCCTCGTCGAGAACCTCTACTGGTCCGTCGACCCCTACCACCGCGAGATGATGGACGGCGACTTCGCGCTGCACGCCCCCCTGGAGGGCCGCACGCTCGGCCGCGTCGTCGCCTCCCGCACCCCCGCGCTGCCCGAGGGCGAGATCGTCTTCCACCGCAAGGGCTGGCGCACGCACGCGGTCGTCACCGCCGAAGAGGCCCGCCCGGTCCCCCGCTTCGACGGCGTGCCGCTCTCCGCGCACCTGGGCATCCTCGGCGGCACCGGCCTGACCGCGTACGTCGGCCTGACCCGCGTCGCCGAACTCCGCGCGGGACAGGACCTGTTCGTCTCCGCGGCGGGCGGCGGCGTCGGCACCGCGACCGGGCGTCTCGCGCGCCTGATGGGCGCCGGACGGCTCGTCGGCAGCGCGGGCACGGCGGCGAAGGCCGCGTACCTCACCGAACACGTCGGATACGACGAGGTCTTCGACTACCACGCGGGCCCGACGGCCGACCTCCTCGCGAAGGCGGCGCCCGACGGGATCGACGTCTACATGGACAACGTCGGCGGCGAGCACCTGGAGGCCGCGATCTCCTCGCTGCGCGAGTACGGCCGGATCGTGCGGATCGGCACCATCGCCCAGTACAACGCCACGGGCGCACCGTACGCGCTGCGCAACCTCCCCGACATCGTCGAGAAGAGCCTGCGCATGGAGGGCTTCCTCGTCGCCAACCACCGTGACGTACAAGAGGAGTTGCACGAGTTCGTCGTGCCGCATCTGCGGAGCGGGCGGGTCGGCCTCGACGAGACGGTGGTCCAGGGGTTCGAACACATCGTGGACGCGTTCCTCGGGATGCTGCGGGGCGAGAACCGCGGAAAGATGATCGTCCGCGCCGCCTAGAACACAGCACCACCCAGAACACACCGCCCAGAACACACCGCCTAGAACACGTCCCCGTCCCGCCAGTCGATGAGCAGCTCGTGCGCCGGGTCGAGGTCCGCGTGCCACAGGAGGGGCGGGTCCTCGTCCGGCAGGTGGAGCACGCCCGCGGGCCCCAGCGTGCCGACCGCGCCCTGCCACGCGACCCAGCCGCGCCCGAGGTAGAGCCGCTCGCCCTCGGACGACGCCGACAGCGCGCCCAGCGCGTACGCGCCGTCGATGACGCGCTCCAGGACGCTCATCACCTGCCCGCCGAGTCCCTGCCGGTGCCGGTCGGGCCGCACCGCGACCGCCTCGACGTAACCGACCCGCAGGGAACGGCCGTTGTGGAGGATCCGGCGCTGGACCACGGAGCCGTGCGCGAGCAGCGCGCCCCCGGCGTCGTGCACCACCGCGTGGACGCCGCCGAGGCCGTGGTCCCAGTCCTCGTCGGTGAAGTCGCCGTCGAACGCCTCGTCCATGAGGGCGCGGGCGGCGCGCAGTTCGGCCGCCGTCAGATCGCTGGTGTGGGCCGTACGCAGGGTGTTCACGCACCCACCGTACTCAGCCCCGATCTGAGTACGCACACAGATCCGCGCGCGCCCGCCCGGCGGCAGAGTCGGTGCCATGAACGGCCTCTACGCTCTCAAGCCCTGGTACGCGGACAAGCTGTCCGGCGTGCGTGCCGCGCTCGTCCGCCGCGAGGTGTCGCCCGACACCCTCACGGCGGCGGGCGTGGTCTGCGCGGCGGGCGCGGCCGTGGCCCTCGGCCTGCTGCCCTTCGGGGTCTCGGCACCGCTGGTGGCGGTGCTGCTCGCCGCGCGCCTGGCCTTCGCGAACCTCGACGGCGCGCTCGCCCGTGACACCGGGCGTACGACGCGCCGGGGCTCGCTGCTCAACGAACTGGGCGACCGTGCGGCCGACTTGATCGTCCTCGCCGGGTTCCTGCCGCTCGCTCCGCTGTGGCTGGTGGCGACGGCGGGCCTCGCGGCGACGCTGCCGTCGTGGGTGTCGCTCGCGGGCGCGGCGGCCGGCGCGGGGCGGCTGAACAGCGGCCCGGTCGGCAAGACGGAGCGCTGCGCGCTGGTCGTGGTGGCGGCGGCGTCCGGGTGGGCGGTGCCGGTGCTCGCGGTGATCGCGGCGGGTTCGTTCCTGACGGCGGCACTGCGGTGCGGGCGGCTGTGGCGGGAGCTGGGCACGGCGACCCCAGCGGACACGGCGGACACGGCGGAGACGGCGGAGACGGCGGGCACGGACGCCCTGGTGGGCGCTCGGGGTGCGCGATGAGCGCGGTGTTCGTGGCCGGGGAGGTCGCGGGGCGGGCGGTGCCCGTGGTCGCCGGGGTGCTCGGCGCGGGCGGGGTCGCGGTCGCGGCGCTGCCCTCGCGGGTGGGGATGCGGGCCGAGCTGCGCAGGCGGTGGCGGACCTGGGCGCTGGCCGCGCCGCTGTTCCTGGGGGCGTTCTTCCTGGGGCGGGCCGGGGCGTTCGCGCTCGCGGCCGGGCTCGGGGTGGTCGCGGTCGGCGAGTACGCGCGGATGGCGGGCCTGCCCCGGGGCGAGCGGATCGTCCTGGGGGCGGCGGCCGTGGCGCTGCCCGGCCTCGCGTGGGCGGCGCCCGGGGCCCTCGATCTGCGCACGGCGGGCGTACTCCTGATCGCCGCCGCGTCGGTGGCGCTCCTCTCCGGAGACACCGCCACGGGCTTCACGCGCGCGTGCCGCACGGTGTTCGGTCTGCTGTGGATCCCGGTCCCGCTGACCGGCCTCGTGCTGCTCGGCGACACGGCGGTCGCGGTCGGCGTCGCGGTGGCCTTCGGGGACGTGGGCGCCTGGTGCGGCGGCACGGCGCTCGGCCGCCGGGGTCCGCTGTCCCGTCCCCTCTCCCCGCTGTCGCCGAACAAGACCCGGGCGGGTGTCGTGGGCGCTGCCGCCGCGACGGCCGCCGCGCTGGCCGCGGTCGGCGCGTTCTCCCTCGCCCTGTGGGCGGCGGTCCTCGTCGGCTGCGTCCTCGGCGACCTCCTGGAGTCGATGGTCAAGCGCGAGTCGGGCGTGAAGGACGCGGGCAGCTGGCTCCCGGGGTTCGGCGGCCTCCTGGACCGCATCGACTCGCTGCTCGTGGCGCTGTTGCTGACGATGGTGGTGACGTGATGGGCGGGGGACCCCGGATGCCGTGCGGTACGGCGGGTCGTTCGGCCCGACCGACGCTCACGGACGAACTCGGCGCAGCCGGTGACCGGCCGCGTCACGCGCCCGCCCCACGCAGCCCCCTCGCGGCACTGCTCCGCCGGGCACTGTGGTGGACCCTGCTCACCCTGACCGGAGGGATCACGCGGCGCGGACGCCTCCCCCGCGGCGGCTGCGTCGTCGTCGCCAACCACTCCTCCCACGCCGACACCGCCGCCCTGCTCGCCGCGCTGGACGCCCGGCACGCCCCGGCGATCGGCGCCGCCGCCGACTACTGGTTCGCCTCGCCGTGGCGCAGGCGGATCTGCAGCCGCCTGGCCGCCGGCTTCCCGGTGCGCCGTACCGGCGGCGGCCTGGACGACCTGCTGGCCAGGGCGGACGACCTGCGCGCGGGCCGTGCCGTGGTCCTCTTCCCGGAGGGGACCCGCGCGCGGGACGGCGAGCTGGGCTCGTTCCACCGCGGCGCGCTGGTCCTCGCCACCCATGCGGGCGTCCCGGTCGTACCGGTCGCCATCGCGGGCACGGACCGGCTGCTGCCCAAGCACGGCAGGCTCCGCCCGGCCCTGGTGCGGGTCGCCGTCGGCGCGCCGCTGCCCGCCTCGGCCACGCCGGACGAGGCGCGCGACGCGGTGGCGGCGCTGCACCGGCGTACGACCGAGGAGCCGCTCGCCGACTCCCGCGCGCGCAGGAAGACCGCCGCCGTCGCGGGCTCGCGCCTCGGGTCGGCACTCGGCTTCGCGTGGGCGGGCGCGGAGGCGCTGAGCTGGCCGCTGATGCCGGAGCTGTTCCTCGCGATCGCCTGCGTGGCGGTGCCACGGCGGGCCCTGAAGCTGTCGCTGGCGGCGCTCGCGGGCAGCCTCGCCGGCGGCCTGCTGGCCCTGCAACTCGCCGCGTCCGGCGTGTCGTTGCCCCAGCCCCTGACCACGGACCGCATGCGCGCCGAGGTGCGCCACGAGCTGTCCGTGGAGTCGGCGGCGGCCGTGCGCCACCAGCCGTGGAACGGCATCCCGTTCAAGGTGTACGCGCGGGAGGCGGGCCGCGCCGACGTCGCGCCGTCCGACTGGCTGGCCCGCTCGGCGCTCTCGCGCGGCTCCCGCACCCTCACCGTCGGCCTGCTGTTCGGCACCCTCGGCTTCCTCGCGCACCGGCTGCGGCGGCTCTACGGCGTCTATCTGGTGCTGCTGGGCGCCGGGTTCACGGTCGGCCTCTCGCTGATCGTGGCCGGGTGGAGCTGACCCGGCACCGCGCCTCTCCGCTCCCGGAGTTGGTCTGCACCATGGCGCGAACACCTCCGCCCGCCGCAGAATCTGACCCATGCCTGAGAACCAGCAGCAGCGAGAGTGGACACCCATCCACGGCGAGCCCTACCGCTCCGTTCCCTACCGTCCGGAGCGCATGCCCGAGGCCGAATCCCTGGCGCACTCGGCGCAGTTGAAGGACCGGATGCGGGAGCGCCGGACGGTGCGGCAGTTCGCGCCGGACCCCGTGCCCGCCCAGGTCGTGCGCGACGCCATCGCGTGCGCGGCGACCGCGCCGTCCGGGGCGCACCAGCAGCCCTGGACGTTCGTCCTCGTGCAGGACCCGGAGATACGCCGCCGCATCCGCGAGGCCGCCGAGCACGAGGAGCAGATCTCCTACGACGGGCGGCTCGGCGAGGAGTGGCTCGCCGCCCTGCGCCCGCTCGGCACGGACGAGGTCAAGCCGCACCTGACGGACGCGCCCGCGCTGATCGTCGTCTTCCAGCAGCGGTACTGGCTGGGCGAGGACGGCACCAAGCACAAGCACTACTACGTGGACGAGTCGGTCGGCATCGCGGTGGGGATGCTGCTGTCCGCGCTGCACCTGTCGGGTCTGGCCGCGCTGATCCACACGCCGAGCCCGATGCGTTTCCTGTCGCAGGTGCTGGGCCGCCCCGAGAACGAGAAGGCGTTCGCGGTGATCCCGGTGGGCTATCCGGCGGCGGACTGCCAGGTCCCCGACCTCGTACGGAAATCGCTCGATCAGGTCCTCGTGGAGGTCTGAGCGGACACCAGCAGGTCCGCCAGGGACGGGTAGTCGGTGTAGCCCTCCGCGCCGTTGGTGTAGAGGTGCGCCGCGTCGATCTCCTGGAGGGGCGCGTCGGCCGCGAACCGTTCCGGCAGGTCGGGGTTGGAGATGAACGACCTGCCGTACGAGACGAGATCGGCGGTCCCGGCGGCGAGCAGGGCTTCGCCCGCCCGCTTCGTCGTCGGGTCGCCGTTCTCGCCGACGTTGCCGATGAGGATGCCGTGCCAGTGGGGGCGCAGGTCGGCCAGGGCGGGGTAGGTGTCGTTGTCGGTGAGGTGGAGGTAGGCGAGGCCGAGTCCGTCGATCTCGTCGAGCAGCGCGCGGTAGACCGGTCCGGGGTCGGCCTCGGCCATGCCGAACTGCGGGTTGCCGGGCGAGAGGCGCAGCCCGAGCCGCTCGGCGCCGATCGCGTCGGCGACGGCGCGCACGACCTCGACGGCGAAGCGGATGGTGTCGGCGACGGAGCCTCTGCCGTACGCGTCGTCGCGCAGGTTGGTGTTGTCGGCGAGGAACTGGTGGATCAAGTAGCTGTTGGCGCCGTGCAGTTCGACGCCGTCGAAGCCGGCCTCGATGGCGTTGCGGGCGGCGTCCGCGAAGTCCTGGACCGCGGTGCGGATGTCGTCGAGGGTCATCTCGCGCGGGGCGACGTAGTCGGGCTTGCTGCCGTCGGGGCCGTGCGCGTGTCCGGGCGGGGTGACGGCCGAGGGCGCGGGCGGCAGGTCGCCGTCGATGCGGGCCAGCGGGTGGCCGTTGCGGCCGCCGTGCATCAGCTGTGCGTAGATCCGGCCGCCGGCGGCGTGCACGGCGTCGGTCACCCGCCGCCAGCCCTCGATGTGCGCGGCGGTCTCCAGGCCGGGGTAGCGCCAGCCGCTCTGGCCGCGGCTGCTGGGCCAGATGCCCTCGGTGACGATGAGTCCGGCGCTCGCGCGCTGGGCGTAGTAGTCGGCGACGACCGGCAGCGGGGTGCCGTCGTCGGCGGCGCGGGCGCGGGTCATGGGGGCCATGACGATGCGGTTGGCGAGGAGGCCGAGGGGGCCTGCGGAATACGGGGCGAGAAGCGTGGTGTTCGTCATGCCGGAACGGTAGAAGCTGACACCAGTGTCAGATTCAAGTGCGCGTTCGCGTACGAGGACGAGGGAGCCCGGGACATGAGGATCGGCGAGCTGGCGAAGCGTACCGCTGTGAGCGAGCGGTCCCTGCGCTACTACGAGAAGCAGGGCCTGCTGTACGCGGAGCGCACCCCGGGCGGCCACCGCGACTACCCGGAGGCCGCGGTGGACCGCGTCGTCCACATCCAGGAACTGTTCGCGGCGGGCCTGTGCAGCTCGAAGATCTACCATCTGCTGCCGTGCATGCGGGACCAGGACGGCGGCCCCTCCGAGCGGGCGACGCCGTGGCTCGCGGCCGAGCTGGTCAGGGAGCGGGAGCGGATCGACCGGCAGGTGGCGGATCTGCTGCGGGCGCGCGACGTCCTGGACGAGGTGATCTCGGCCGCGGCCCCGGGCCCCCGGGCCACGGCGTAGCCGCGGCCGAGCCCGGTACGGTCGGGATCATGAAATTAACCTCCTCCCGCAGAACGCTCCTCGGCACCGCGGCCGCCGCGCCCGTTCTCCTCACGCTGTCCGACGCCGGCACGGCCGCCGCGCACGAGGCGGCCGCCACCGACACCCGGCGGCGGCTGCGCGAGCTGGAGAAGAGCTACCCCGGCCGGATCGGCGTGCACGCGCTGCACACCGGCACCGGCGCCACCGTCGGCTACCGCGCCGACGAACGCTTCGCGATCGCCTCGACGTTCAAGGTCCTGGCCGCCGCGGCGATCCTGCGCCGGGCGCGCGAGCAGGAACCCGGACTGCTCGACGTACTGATCAGGTACGGCCGCGACGACCTCGTCGCGCACTCGCCGCGCACCGAGATGCACCTCGAAACCGGCATGACGGTACGGGAGTTGTGCGACGCGACGATCACCTACAGCGACAACGCCGCCGCCAATCTGCTGATGCGGCGCATCGGCGGGCCCTCGGGCATCACCGAGTTCGCGCGCTCGATCGGCGACTCGCACACCCGCCTGGACCGGTGGGAGACCGACCTCAACACCAACATCCCCGGCGACCGGCGCGACACGACCACGCCCGCGGCGATGACCGGGAACCTGCGCGGGCTCGTCCTCGGCGACGCCCTCCACCCGCGCGACCGCGACCAGTTGATCCGGTGGCTTCTGGAGAACACCACCGGCGACAAGCGGATCCGCGCCGGGCTCCCCGAGGGCTGGCGGGTCGGCGACAAGACGGGCTCCCCCGCCTACGGAGGGGTCAACGACGTCGCCGTGGCCTGGCCGCCCAGGCGGGCCCCGCTGGTCGTCTCGGTCTACACGACGCGCCTCGACCCGGACACGCCGGGCGAGGACAGGATCGCCGAGGACATCACCCGGATCGTGGTCGACGCCCTGACCTGAGCGCGGACCCGGAAAAGAGAAAAGAGAAACCGGAAAAGAGGGCGTGGGAAAAGACACCGCCTCCGACCGGGGTGGGGCCCGGGTCGGAGGCGGGGTTCAGGGAGGGCCGTGCGGCCCTGGGGGGCGTCAGCCCATGTGCGGGTAGCCGTACTCGGTCGGCGGGACCAGCGTCTCCTTGATGGCGCGGGTCAGCGTCCACCGCTGGAGGTTCTGCGGGGCACCGGCCTTGTCGTTGGTGCCGGAGGCGCGGCCGCCGCCGAAGGGCTGCTGGCCGACGACGGCGCCGGTCGACTTGTCGTTGATGTAGAAGTTGCCCGCGGCGTAGCGGAGCTTCTCCATCGTGTACGCGGCGGCGGCGCGGTCGTTGGAGATGACCGAACCGGTGAGCGCGTAGTCAGACGCCGACTCCATCTGCTCCAGCATGGCGTCGTACTGGTCGTCCTCGTAGACGTGCACGGCGAGGAACGGGCCGAAGTACTCGGTCTTGAAGACCTCGTTCTCCGGGTCCGCGCACTCGACGACGGTCGGGCGCACGAAGTAGCCCACCGAGTCGTCGTAGGTGCCGCCCGCGATGATCGTGCAGGAGTCGTCGGCCTTGGCGCGGTCGATGGCCGCCTTGTTCTTGGCGAACGAGCGGTCGTCGATGACGGCGCCGATGAAGTTCGACAGGTCGGTGACGTCACCCATCGTGATGCCGTCGACCTCGGCCGCGAACTCCTCCTTGAAGCCGGAGTTCCAGATGGAGGCCGGGACGTAGGCGCGCGAGGTCGCGGAGCACTTCTGGCCCTGGTACTCGAAGGAGCCGCGGGTCAGCGCGGTCTTCAGGACGGCGCGGTCGGCGCTCGGGTGGGCGACGACGAAGTCCTTGCCGCCGGTCTCGCCGACCAGACGGGGGTACGTGCGGTACTTGGCGATGTTCTCGCCGACCGTCTTCCACAGGTGCTGGAAGGTCGGGGTCGAGCCGGTGAAGTGGATGCCGGCCAGGTCGCGGTGGTTGAGGGCGACCTCGGAGACGGCGATGCCGTCGCCCGTGACGAGGTTGATGACGCCCTTGGGCAGACCGGCCTCCTCCAGGAGCTGCATGAGCAGCACGGCGGCGTGCGTCTGCGTCGGGGACGGCTTCCACACCACGACGTTGCCCATCAGGGCCGGGGCGGTGGGGAGGTTGCCCGCGATGGCCGTGAAGTTGAACGGCGTGATCGCGTAGACGAAGCCCTCCAGCGGGCGGTGGTCCAGGCGGTTCCAGACGCCGGTGGAGTTCGCCGGGGGCTGCTCGGCGAGCATGTCACGGGCGTACTTCACGTTGAAGCGCCAGAAGTCGACGAGCTCGCAGGGCGTGTCGATCTCGGCCTGCTGTGCGGTCTTGGACTGGCCGAGCATCGTGGAGGCGGCCATGGTCTCGCGCCACGTCGTGGAGAGCAGCTCGGCGGCGCGCAGGATGATCGCGGCGCGGTCGTCGAAGGACATCGCGCGCCACGCCGGGGCGGCGGCCAGGGCGGCGTCGATCGCGTCCTGGGCGTCCTGCTGCGTGGCGCCGCGGCCGGTGCCGATGACGGCCTTGTGGTTGTGCGGCTGCACGACCTGGAAGGGCTCGCCGCCACCGAGGCGCTTGACGCCGCCGATGGTCATCGGCAGCTCGATGGGGTTCTCGGCGAGCTCCTTGAGCTTGGCCTCGAGGCGGGCGCGCTCCGGGGAGCCGGGGGCGTAACCGTGTACCGGCTCGTTGACCGGGGCGGGGACCTGGGTCACAGCGTCCATGAGTTCCGTATCTCCTTAAGAGGGTCGAGGGGGTTGGGAGCTCAGCCCTTGGTTCAGTCCTTGGTGAGGATGGAGCGGGCGAAGAAGAGCAGGTTGGCGGGCTTCTCGGCGAGGCGGCGCATGAAGTAGCCGTACCAGTCGGTGCCGTAGGCGGTGTAGACGCGCATGCGGTGGCCCTCGGCGGCGAGCCGCAGGTGCTCGTCGCTGCGGATGCCGTACAGCATCTGGAATTCGTACTCGTCCAGTTTGCGCCCGGCGCGCCGCGCGAGCTCCTGCGCGATGGAGATCAGGCGCGGGTCGTGGGACCCGATCATCGGGTACCCCTCGCCCTCCATGAGGATGCGCAGGATCCGGACGTACGCCTTGTCGATCTCGGCCTTGTCCTGGAAGGCGACCTCGGCGGGCTCCTTGTAGGCGCCCTTCACGATGCGCACGCGGCTGCCGTTCTCGGCCAGGCGCCGGGCGTCGGCCTCGGTGCGGAAGAGGTAGGCCTGGATGACGCAGCCGGTCTGCGGGAAGTCCTTCCGCAGCTCCTCGTGGATGGCGAACATCGAGTCGAGGGTGGTGTGGTCCTCGGCGTCCAGGGTGACCGTGGTGCCGATGGCGGCGGCGGCCTCGACGACCGGGCGGACGTTGGCGAGGGCCAGCTCGTGGCCGTCCTCCAGCGCCTGGCCGAACATCGACAGCTTCACGGACATCTCGGCCCTGGTGCCGAGGCCCAGGTCCTTCAGGCGCTCGATGAGCTCCAGATAGGCGTCGCGGGCGGCGTGGGACTGCTCGACGGTGGTGATGTCCTCGCCCACCACGTCGAGGGTGACCTCAAGGCCCTTGTCGGCGGCGTCGACGATGATCGGGACCACCTGGTCGACGCCCTCGCCGGCGATGAAACGGGCGACGACCTGCTTGGTGCCGGGGGCCGCCGAGACGAAACGGCGCATCTTGTCGCTGCGCGACGCGGCGAGGATCACGGGACCCAGCACGGGGCACCTCCACGGGTGTACGAAAGCGGGTGCCCTACCGGCATAGCCCTACATAAGGGGAATGCGGCGGTACGGCACGGAGAACCACCGTGAAATTTAAGGATCCCTCCGATCGTGGGCCATCGACAGCTGTCACGCATCCGTGCCCTGGATCTCAGACAGATGTCTGAAGGAACGGACGGGCTGCGCGAGAATGGTGGGGTGAAGGGCGATTACCAAGAACTGGTCGACGAGATCTCGGCGCTGCTGGGCGCCCCGGCGACCCTGGAGAACCGCGATTTCGAGCTGATCGCCTTCGGCGCGCACGACGGCGGGGGCGACGGCGACAGCGGCTTCGACGCGACCGTCCTCGACCCGGTCAGGACCCGCTCGATCCTGACCCGCCGCTCCACGGCCGAGGTGCGCGCCTGGTTCGAGAGCTTCGGCATCACCCGGGCCACCGCCCCGGTCCGCATCCCGCCCACCCCGGAGGCGGGCGTCCTGCGCGGACGCATCTGCCTGCCGGTACGCCATCGGGGTTTCGCCCTGGGCTACGTCTGGCTCCTGGGCGGTGAGCCGGGGCCCACCGAGCAGCAGCTGAGCGCCGCCATGGAGGTGGCCGCCAGGATCGGCGCGCTGCTCGCCGACGAGGCGCAGGCGGGCGCCGACCTGACCCGGGAGTTCCGCGCGGTCCTGACCGCCGAACGGGGGTGGCAGCGCGACATGGCGGTGGCCGCCCTGCGCACCGCGCTCGGCCCCCGGGGCGAGGGCCTGCACGCGGTGGTCTGCGTGGCCCCCTGGCGCTCGGCGGACCCGGACGACGCCCCCGCCGCCCGTACGGTGCCGGGCGCGGCGGCGGTGTGCACGGTGCCCTGGGGCACGACCGCGCAGTCCCTCGCGGCGCTGGTGCGGCTGCGCTCGGCCGACGCGCTGTCGCCCGCGCACACGGCCGCCGCCCGTCTCCTGGACGCGGCGCCGGGGGCCGCGGCCGGCATCGCGGGGTCCCGGCACGGCCTGGAGGACCTGGGCACGGCCTGGTGGGAGGCGTCGGGGGCGGCCCGCGCGGCACTCGCCGAGCGGCGCTTCGGGCCGGTGGCCCAGTGGTCGGACGTGGGCCCCTACCGTCTCCTGACCGCGCTGCCCCCGGAGGCCGCGCACGACCCGGTGGGCACCCAGCTCCTGAGCCACGCCCACCGCGAACTGGCCCGCACCGCCGAGGTGTTCCTGGACTGCGCGGGGCAGGCGGGCCGCACGGCCGCGGAGCTGGGCATCCACCGCCAGACGCTCTACTACCGCCTCTCGCGCGTGGAGCAGCTCACCGGACTCGACCTGGACGAGGGCGAGGACCGGCTGCTCCTGCACATGGTCCTGAAGTCGTCACGACTGTAAGGACCGGGCAACGAACGATTACGGCCATGATCGTGGGGCGGTACGGTTCTCCGCGTCCGAACATTCATCCCCCCACTCTGGGAGATCGAACACCTCATGAAGTTCAGGCTGTTGGCCCCCGCGGTCGCCTTCTCCGCCGTCGCCCTCGTCGGCACCACCCTCGCCACGGGCGGCACCGCCGTCGCCGCGACGAAGCCCGACTGCTCCCGGGGCATGACCAACGTCCCCGCCAAGGAGACGGTGAAGCTGCGCACCCACCCCAAGACGAGCGCCACCGCGGTCGGCCAGTGGAACAAGGGCAAGAAGGGCTTCCTCTGCCACGACGGCGCGTCCTTCAAGGGCGGCTCGTACAACCTGTGCGGCAAGAAGAGCAACAAGTGGCTGTACGCCGCGCCGTACGGCACCAACAAGAAGGGCTACGTCCCCGCCACCTGCATCAAGTGGTAGTGAATCCTCACTTGTTGATGCGGGGGAGGAACAAGTAGCACCCCGTCCACCGGCCGGCGGCGAGCACCCCTCGCCGCCGGCCGGTGTCCTGCGGGCAGGTGCCCGCAGGGTTCACGCGAGGCAGGTGCCGGCAGGGTTCACGCGGGCAGGTGCCGCGCGAAGAACGCGCGTACGTGGTGGCGCACGGTCGGCACCGCGACGTCCGGCCCGATCCCGCCGACCAGCGCGAGACGGTCCGCGGCGGGCATCAGCCCGGCCGCCTGGAGCTGGGGCGCCATGGCCGCGTAGTCCGTGAACACCCAGTGCGCGGCGTCGTCGACGCCCACCCGGCGGGCGCGCCCCCGCGACCGGGCGAGCACGGCCGACCAGGCACGCTCCAGGTCCGTGCGGCCGGGAAAGCCGTCGGTGCCCACGAGCAGCAGCGGCCGGTCGGTGCCGTGCCGCGCCACGGGGAACAGCCGCCCCTCCCGACCGGGCGCCGGGGGTGCCTCGTCGAGGAAGCCCTCCAGGTTCACCGCGACGGCGACGCGTCGGTCCTCGTCCATCGCGAGGGCCGCGGTGGTGCCGCCCGCCGAATGCCCGTAGAGACCCACGCGCCGCAGGTCCAGCGCCCGGCCGAGCCCCTCGGGCACCGCCCGCCCGGCCGCGTCGGGGCTGCCTCCGGCCGCCCACTCCTCCAACCGGTCCAGGACGAACCGGACGTCCGCGACCCGGGTGTCGATCACGGTGCGGAACTGCCGTGCGTCCAGCCGGGGATCCGCACGGAAGACGGTCTCGCGGACCCGTTCCCTGCCTCGCATGGCGACGGGGAACTCCACCTCGCTCGTGTCCCCGGGGTGGTCGACGGTCACCACGACATGGCCGTGGGCCGCCAGTTCCTCGGCGAGCCCGGTGCCGAGGGTGCGCGGGTCCCCGCCGCCGGGGCTGTACAGCAGCACCGGCCACCGGCCGGCCCGCACGGGCGCGTTCCGGTGGGAGTGGGTCGTGGTCGCCGCCCAGTCCACGCCGGCCGGGGGCAGCCGGTGCACCGCCGCGTCGATCTGCCCGAACAGCCGGGCCGCTCCCCGGGTCATCTGCCGGGCGAGGGGACGGCCCTGGACGGCGCGGGCCGGGTAGTGCACCGTGACCATCACCTCCCGTACGGGGATCGCGGGCGTCCACGGGTCGCGCCGCGAGCGGTCGACCAGATACAGCGTGGTGACCCCGGTCCGGTACGGGCCGGTCGGCGCAGGCAGCCTCAGCACCAGGCCGTCCGCGGCGCGGGCGCCCCCGGTCCGCGCGAACGCCTCCGTCCCGCCGCCGCCCGCCCACAGCGCGGCGGCCCCCAGCAGGGCCGACGCGGTGACGGCCCGCCTCGTGTGCAAGCTCGTGTGCACGGCTCTTCTCCCCTCGTCCGATCTCCATGCGCTGACCCACGGGTGCCGGTCCCGGTGTCAGGTACGTCTCGCATGCTGGCGTCCCGGGGCAGGGGCGGGCGATCGTTGAGGCCCTGTCCGAAACGATGGCGCGACGACGCCGAGGAGCGCAGTGATCCGGATCCATGGCACGGCCGCCGACTTCACCCGCGTCCGCTTCGCGCCCCGCCCCGCGCCCCTCCAGGAGTTGAACGCGGCCCTGATGAGGATGTCCTCCGGCGGCGACGACGTGTTCTACGGCCGCTGGCGACGCCGGGCCCTGCGGTCCCTGCCCGCCGCCGTCGAACCCCTGGCGGACCTGGTGCCCCGGGGAAGGGCGCCCGTGTTCCTCGACGTCTTCAGCGACAGCCTCGAAGAGGGCCTGGACACCGTCCGGGCCGCTCCCCCGGAGCTGGTGCGCGCGGAGATCGAGCGGGTGAACGCCCCCTCCGTGTCCCGGGCCCCGCTCTGGATCCGCGGTCTGCACCGGGGCGACGCCGACGCCTGGCGCCTGCTGCGCCGCGCCCAGCACACGGCCTTCGACGCGCTCCTCGGCCCCGTCTGGCCGCTGGTGCAGGACCTGCACCGGGCGGAGTTCACCCGGCACGCGCTCACCGCGGCCGAACACGGTGTCGGCGCCGCGCTCACCACGTTCGTCCCGGGCTCCCGGCTGCGCGAGGGCGTCTGGGAGATCGACGCGCCGTGGGAGCGGGACGTCGAGCTGCGCGGCCGCGGCCTGGTGCTCGTGCCGACCTTCCACTGGAGCGGCCGTCCGATCGTCGCCGACGTGCCCGGCCAGGACCCGCACCTGACCTGCCCCGCGGGCCCTGGCCTGCCGCTCTCTCCGGAGGGACCGGGCGGCGACACGGAGGACGCGCTCGCCGCGGTGCTCGGGCGGACCCGCGCCGACATGCTGCTCCGGCTGACCGAGGAGCACACCACCAGCCGCCTCGCCCTGCGCCTCGGCGTCAGCAACGCCACGGTCTCCGCCCACGCCGCCGCGCTGCGGGCCGCGGGCCTGATCACGACGGTCCGCGCGGGACGGGCGGTCCTGCACCGGCGGACGCCGCTGGGGACGCTGTTGCTGCGCGGCCGCCATCGGCCCTAGGACCGGCACGGACGACGAGCCGGCACGTCGCCCCCGCCGCCCCTACCGGGGGTCGGCCCGCTCCATCACACGCCGCAGCCCCTCGGTGAGCTGCTCGGCGCTCGTCGCCGAGTCCGGGTCGAAGAGCCACTGGACCATCAGGCCGTTGAGCAGCGTGGTGTAGAAGCGGCCCTCGGTCTCGACGACGTCGTCCGGGATCGCGCTCTCCTCGATGCCGGTGAACAGCGCGACGAGCCCGCTGCGCCCCTCCCCCTGCGCCTTCGCGAGCAGTTCGCGGACCTGGGTGAGCCGCTCCCCCTGGGTGATGACCTCCAGGGTCAGCATCCAGATGGGACGGGTCTCGGGGAACGACCGGATGATGTTCGCCCACCGCTCCTGGAACCGTTCGAGCGATCCGCCCTCGGCGGCGAACCCCTCGCCGGGCGTCGGCTCGAAGGCGCCCGTCATGTCCTCGATGAGCCCGACGAACGCCTCCACCAGCAGCGCGTCCTTCGACCCGTAGTGGTAGCCGATCGAGGCGAGGTTCGTCCCCGACTCCTTGACGATCTCGCGGGCCGTCGTGCGGACGAAGCCCTTCTCCAGCAGACAGCGCTTGGCGCCTTCGAGCAGATCTTCACGGTGTCCCATGTGCGCACCTTACGCCGGTCCATACGGCCGTCCCATACCGGTGTCTTGCGCACACGATCTATACGACCGTACTAGACAGCCGTATAAGACGTGCGTACAGTCCTGGCCATGCAGACGAACCCACGCGCCACCCGCAAGGAATGGACCGCCTTCGCCGTCCTGATGCTGCCGCTGCTCCTGGTCTCGATGGACGTGTCCGTCCTCTACTTCGCCGTCCCGGAGATCAGCGCCGACCTGCGGCCGAGCGGTACCCAACAGCTGTGGATCTTCGACATCTACGCGTTCGTGCTCGCCGGACTGCTGATGACGATGGGGGCCGTCGGCGACCGCATCGGCCGCCGCAGGCTCCTCCTGTGCGGCGCCGCGGCCTTCGGCGCCGCCTCGCTGGCCGCCGCGTACGCCACGAGTCCCCAGATGCTGATCGCGGCCCGCGCGGTCCTCGGCATCGGCGGCGCGACCCTGATGCCGTCCACGCTGGCCCTCGTGCGCACCATGTTCCGCGACGACGGGCAGCGCGCGCGGGCCATCGGCATCTGGCAGGCCGTTCTCGTGGCCGGCGTGGCCCTGGGCTCGGTGCTCAGCGGCGTCCTCGTCGAACACTTCTGGTGGGGCTCGGTGTTCCTGGTCAACCTGCCCGCGATGGCGCTGCTCCTGGTCCTCGCGCCGCTCCTCATCCCGGAGTCCAAGGACCCGCGGCCCGGCCGCTTCGACCTGCTGAGCGTGCCGCTGTCCATGGCGGCCGTGCTGCCGCTGGTCTGGGGCCTCAAGGAGATGCCGAGCGAGGGCGTCAGGCCCTCCTACGTCGCGTCGGTCGCCGTCGGCCTCGTCTTCGCCGCGCTCTTCGTGCACCGCCAGCGCACCGCCGCGTCACCGATGATCTCGCCGGACCTGTTCCGCGGCCGGGGCCGTGCCTTCGGCGCCGCCGTCTCGCTGAACCTCGTCTCCTCGCTGGCGATGATGGGTTCGGCGTACTTCACCACCCAGTATCTGCAGTCCGTACTGGGCAAGAGCGCGATGGAGGCGGCGCTGTGGGCGCTGCTCCCCTCGGTCCTCATCGGCGCCGCCGCGCCGGTCGCCACGGTGCTCGTGCAGCGCGGCATGGACCGCGCCCACGTCGTCGCCACCGGCTTCGCCGTCTCCGCGAGCGGTTACGGCCTGCTCGCCCTGACCGGCACCGACTCCCTCTGGCTCGTCCTCGCCGGGGCGGGCGTGCTGGCCTGCGGCGCGGTCATCATCGGCTCCCAGCTCACCGACCTGGCCCTCGGCGCGGCCCCTGCCGAGAAGGCGGGCACCGCGTCCTCGCTCCTGGAGACGGGCCAGGAGTTCGGCGGCGCGATGGGCATGGCCCTGCTCGGCTCGATCGGCAACGCGGTGTACCGGAGCCAGGTCCCCGGCTCCGCCCCGGCCGAGGCCCGCGAGACGCTGGGCGGCGCGGTGGCGGCGGCGCAGCACCTGCCGGACCGCGCGGCGGACGCCCTTCTGGCCGCCGCACGGGGCGCGTTCACCGACGGCATGCACGTCGCCGCGATGGCGGGCGCGGGACTGCTGCTCGCGGCCGCGGTGCTGGCGTCGATGGCGCTGCGGGGTGTGCGGGCATCCGGGGACCGCGGTGAGCGGGAGCACGAAAACGCCGGACAGGCGGAAGAATCCAGCCTGTCCGGCGCTTGAGGACGAACTCGGCGAAGCCGGTGAACCTCGGCGGCCGAAGCCGCGGCGTACTAGTCGGTGAGGTCCACCGCGCGAGCGGACTCCGCACCGATCTCCGCCGCGAGCTCGTTGAGAACGGCCTGCGGCACCGTGTCGTCCACGGTCAGGACGGCCAGCGCCTCCCCGCCCACGTCGGCACGCGCGACCTGCATGCCCGCGATGTTGATGCCCGCCTCGCCGAGGACGCGGCCGACCGTGCCGACGACACCGGGACGGTCGGCGTACCGCAGGACGACCATGTGGTCGGCGAGCGCCAGGTCCACGTCGTACTCGCCGATGGCGACGATCTTCTGGAGGTGCTTGGGACCGGCCAGCGTGCCGGAGACCGCGATCTCCTCGCCGCCGGAGAGCGTGCCGCGCACGGTGACCACGTTGCGGTGGTCGGGCGACTCGGAGCTGGTGGTGAGGCGGACCTCGACGCCGCGCTCCTGGGCGAACAGCGGCGCGTTCACGTACGAGACGGTCTCGTCGACGACGTCCTCGAACACGCCCTTGAGCGCGGAGAGTTCGAGCACCTTCACGTCGTGCTGGGTGATCTCGCCGTACACCTCGACGTCGAGACGGGCCGCGACCTCCTGGGCGAGCGCGGTGAAGATGCGGCCGAGCTTCTCGGCGAGCGGCAGACCGGGGCGCACGTCCTCGGCGATGACACCGCCCTGCACGTTCACCGCGTCCGGCACGAGCTCGCCGGCGAGCGCCAGGCGCACCGACTTGGCGACGGCGATGCCCGCCTTCTCCTGCGCCTCGTCCGTGGAGGCGCCGAGGTGCGGGGTGCAGACGACCTGGTCGAACTGGAAGAGCGGGGAGTCCGTGCAGGGCTCCTTCGCGTACACGTCGAGACCGGCGCCCGCGACGCGGCCCTCCTTGAGTGCGGAGTGCAGCGCCTCCTCGTCGACGATCCCGCCGCGCGCGGCGTTCACGATGCGGACGGACGGCTTGACCTTGTGCAGCGCCTCGTCACCGATGAGGCCGAGGGTCTCGGGGGTCTTGGGCAGGTGGACGGTGATGAAGTCGGCGACCTCGAGCAGCTCGTCCAGCGACAGGACCTTCACGCCCATCTGCGCGGCGCGCGCGGGCTGCACGTACGGGTCGTAGGCGACGACCTTCATGCCGAAGGCGCTCATGCGCTGCGCGACGAGGGCGCCGATGCGGCCGAGGCCGACGACGCCGAGGGTCTTCTCGGCCAGCTCGACGCCCGTGTACTTGGAGCGCTTCCACTCGCCGTTCTTCAGGGCGGTGTTGGCCTGGGGGATGTTGCGCGCGGTGGCCAGGAGCAGGCCGCAGGCCAGCTCGGCGGCGGTGACGATGTTCGAGGTCGGGGCGTTCACGACCATGACGCCGGCCTTGGTGGCGGCGGAGACGTCCACGTTGTCCAGGCCGACGCCGGCGCGGGCGACGACCTTCAGCTTCTTGGCGGCGGCGATCGCCTCGGCGTCGACCTTGGTCGCGGAGCGGACCAGGATCGCGTCGACGTCGGCGATGGCGGGCAGCAGCTCGGCGCGGTCGGCGCCGTTGCACTGGCGGATCTCGAAGTCCGGGCCCAGGGCGTCGACGGTGGCGGGCGACAGCTCTTCAGCGATGAGTACGACGGGTTTGCCGTTGGCAGCAGTGCTCACGTGAGTCCTCACAAGTCCATTGCGGACGGCCGTCCCGACGGCCGCAGGCGGTGGAGGGTGCTAGCCGCGTGGAAGACGCACGACGCTGTGGGCCCGACGCGAATGTTGAACAGCAGTGTAGTGGCGTGGCGGGGCTCCACATGCGCCTCCGTGGAAGGATCACCCGTCCGTGGATGGACGCGGTGGACAACGCCGGATGCCGGAGGGACCACCACCCTCCGGCAGTACGCGAGCGGAGCTCGAAATTCAGCCCCTCCGGCGTTTGAGGAGCGGGGTCCGGGGCGGAGCCCCGAGGCAGAGCCCCGGACCCGGGGGCGACGTCAGTCCTCGTCGTTGACCCAAGACATGAGCTTGCGCAGCTCCTTGCCCGTGGTCTCCAGGAGGTGGTTCTCGTCCTGGGACTTGTACTCGTTGTACTTCTTCAGACCGCCGTGGTACTCGTCCATCCAGTTCTTGGCGAACGTGCCGTCCTGGATCTCCGCGAGGACCTTCTTCATCTCGGCCTTGGTGGCGTCCGTGATGATGCGGGGGCCGGTGATGTAGTCGCCCCACTCGGCGGTCTCGGAGACGGACCAGCGCATCTTCTCCAGGCCGCCCTCGTACATGAGGTCCACGATCAGCTTCAGCTCGTGGAGGCACTCGAAGTACGCGATCTCCGGCTGGTAGCCGGCCTCGGTCAGCGTCTCGAAGCCCGCCTTGACCAGCGCGGCGGTGCCGCCGCAGAGCACGGCCTGCTCGCCGAACAGGTCGGTCTCGGTCTCCTCGGTGAAGGTCGTCTTGATGACGCCCGCACGCGTGCCGCCGATGCCCTTGGCGTACGAGAGCGCCAGCGGGAAGCCGTTGCCGGTCGCGTCCTGCTCGACGGCCGCGATGCACGGGACGCCGCGGCCCTCCTCGTACTGACGGCGGACCAGGTGGCCCGGGCCCTTGGGGGCGACCATGGCGACGTCGACGCCGGCCGGGGGCTTGATGAAGCCGTAGCGGATGTTCAGGCCGTGGCCGAAGAAGAGGGCGTCGCCGTCCTTGAGGTTGTCCTTGATGGACTCCTCGTAGACCTGGGCCTGGATCGGGTCCGGCACCAGGATCATGATGACGTCGGCCTCGGCCGCCGCCTCGGAGGGGGTGACGACCCGCAGGCCCTGCTCCTCGGCCTTGGCCTTGGACTTGGAGCCCTCGTGCAGACCGACACGGACGTCGACACCCGAGTCACGCAGCGACAGCGCGTGGGCGTGGCCCTGGCTGCCGTAGCCGATGACCGCGACCTTGCGGCCCTGGATGATGGACAGGTCGGCGTCGTCGTCGTAGAACAGCTCGGCCACTGGGAATCTCCTATGTGTGCTGGTGTTGCGTCCCACCGTACGGCGGGTTCCGGGAGGGAAGTTCACGGGTCTCGCCATGCGGGCGGGCCCGGGGGTGGGTTCAGGCCGTGCGGTCGAGCGCCCGCAGGCTGCGGTCCGTGATGGAGCGGGAGCCCCGGCCGATGGCGATCGTGCCGGACTGGACGAGCTCCTTGATGCCGAAGGGCTCCAGCATCTTGAGCATGGCCTCCAGCTTGTCGCTGCTGCCGGTCGCCTCGATGGTGACGGCCTCCGGGGAGACGTCCACGGTCTTGGCGCGGAACAGCTGGACGATCTCGACGATCTGGGAGCGGGTCTCGTTGTCGGCGCGGACCTTCGCCAGGACGAGTTCGCGGGCCACCGCGGCGCCCGGCTCCAGTTCGACGATCTTCAGGACGTTGACCAGCTTGTTGAGCTGCTTGGTGACCTGTTCGAGCGGCAGGTCCTCGACATTCACGACGATGGTGATGCGGGAGATGTCGGGGTGCTCGGTGACGCCCACGGCGAGCGAGTCGATGTTGAAGCCGCGGCGCGAGAACAGGGCGGCGATCCGGGCGAGGATGCCGGGGGTGTTCTCGACGAGGACGGAGAGCGTGTGCTTGGTGGACATGGCCTTGGGTCTCTCTTTCGCTCTCGGTCTCAGTCGTCTTCGTTGTCGCCGAAGTCGGGGCGGACGCCCCGGGCGGCCATGACCTCGTCGTTCGAGGTGCCCGCGGCGACCATCGGCCAGACCTGGGCGTCCTCGTGGACGATGAAGTCGACGACGACGGGACGGTCGTTGATGGAGTTGGCCTCGGCGATGACCTTGTCGAGGTCCTCGGGGCGCTCGCAGCGCAGCGCCACGCAGCCCATCGCCTCCGACAGCTTCACGAAGTCCGGGACGCGCGTGCCCTTGTTCGGGCCGATGTCCTCGGGACCGCTGTGCAGGACCGTGTTGGAGTAACGCTGGTTGTAGAACAGCGTCTGCCACTGGCGGACCATCCCGAGGGCGCCGTTGTTGATGATGGCGACCTTGATCGGGATGTTGTTCAGGGCGCAGGTGGTGAGCTCCTGGTTGGTCATCTGGAAGCAGCCGTCGCCGTCGATCGCCCAGACCGTGCGGTCGGGCTGTCCGGCCTTGGCGCCCATCGCGGCCGGGACCGCGTAGCCCATCGTCCCGGCGCCGCCGGAGTTGAGCCAGGTCGCCGGCTGCTCGTACTCGATGAAGTGCGCGGCCCACATCTGGTGCTGGCCGACGCCCGCCGCGAAGATCGTGCCCTCGGGGGCCAGTTGGCCCACGCGCTCGATGACCTGCTGCGGGGAGAGCGAACCGTCGTCGGGCTGCGTGTAGCCGAGCGGGTAGGTGTCGCGCCAGCGGTTGAGGTCGTTCCACCAGGCGGTGTAGTCGCCCTTGTGGCCCTCCGTGTGCTCGGCCTGGACGGCCTGGACGAGGTCGGCGATGACCTCGCGGGCGTCACCGACGATCGGCACGTCGGCGGCGCGGTTCTTGCCGATCTCGGCCGGGTCGATGTCGGCGTGGACGATCTTCGCGTAGGGGGCGAAGCTGTCCAGCTTGCCGGTGACGCGGTCGTCGAAACGGGCGCCGAGGGCGACGATCAGGTCGGCCTTCTGCAGCGCGGTGACGGCGGTGACCGCACCGTGCATGCCCGGCATTCCCACGTGCAGCGGGTGGCTGTCGGGGAATGCGCCGAGCGCCATCAGTGTGGTGGTGACGGGCGCTCCGGTGAGCTCGGCCAGGACCTTCAGCTCGGCGGTGGCCCGGGCCTTCAGGACACCACCGCCGACGTAGAGGACCGGGCGCTTGGCCGCGGCGATGAGCTTGGCGGCCTCGCGGATCTGCTTGGCGTGCGGCTTGGTCACCGGGCGGTAGCCGGGCAGGTCCTGCTGCGGCGGCCAGGAGAAGGTCGTCTGCGCCTGGAGCGCGTCCTTCGCGATGTCCACGAGGACGGGGCCCGGGCGGCCGGTCGAGGCGATGTGGAAGGCCTCGGCGATGGTGCGCGGGATGTCCTCGGCCTTGGTGACCAGGAAGTTGTGCTTGGTGATCGGCATCGTGATGCCGACGATGTCCGCCTCCTGGAAGGCGTCCGTGCCGATCGCCTTGGAGGCCACCTGACCGGTGATGGCGACCATCGGGACGGAGTCCATGTGGGCGTCGGCGATCGGCGTGACCAGGTTGGTGGCGCCGGGGCCGCTCGTCGCCATGCAGACGCCGACCTTGCCGGTGGCCTGCGCGTACCCGGTGGCGGCGTGGCCCGCGCCCTGCTCGTGGCGGACCAGGACGTGGCGGACCCGGGTGGAGTCCATCATCGGGTCGTACGCGGGAAGGATGGCGCCGCCGGGAATGCCGAACACCGTGTCGGCCCCGACTTCCTCGAGAGAACGAATGAGGGACTGCGCACCCGTGACGTGCTCGACGGGGGCGGACTGGTGTCCTGAGGTTCGGGGCCGCGGCTGCGGATGGTGGGCCCCGGAGGCCTGCTCGGTCATCGGCATTCTCTTCTCGAAGCTGAGGGTTTTTGCGGGGGTTTTGCAGGGGTTTGGCGGGTGCCAGTGCAACAAAAAACCCCTCGTGCCGTGAGGCAAGCGAGGGGAGCGCGCCGGGTGCGGTCGCTGGGATTCCGGTGTCCGGACCGGTCAGTCCCAGCTTCAGCCGACGCGCTTTCCAAGTACGAGAATTCGGGTGCGCATGGCATTGACCCTCCCCCCGGCACGCGGCACCTGTCAAGTAGGTGGGACGGGGGTCTCATTATGTGAGCGGGCGTAGGACGAGGGACCACCCGCGTACGTCCCCGCGGGGCCGCCCGCGAACACCGGCTCCGCCGGACAGCGCGGCACCGGATACTCGCCCATCGCCAGCGCCCGGCGCAGCCGGTACTCGTCCAGGGGCCCGGAGAACGCCATGCCCTGCCCGTGCGTGCACCCCATCGCGCGCAGGGCGACCACCTGCTCGGGCAGATCGACGCCGTCGGCCACGGAGAGCAGCCCCAGGTCGCCCGCGATCCGCAGCAGCCCCGAGGTGATCTTGTAGAGCCGCGCGGACTCGACGACGCCCTCGATCAGGCTGCGGTCGAGCTTCAGTACGTCGACGGGGAGCCGGCGCAGGGCCGTGATCGCCGCGTACCCGCTGCCGAAGCCGTCGAGCGCGATGCGTACGCCGAGTCTGCGCAGGGCCGTCAGGCGCCGCTCCAGCTCGTCCAGGGGGACCCGTGGGTCGCTGTCGGCCAGCTCGATGATGAGCGCGCCGGAGGGCAGGCCGTGCCGGGTCAGGAGCGCCTCGATGGAGCCGAGCGGCATGGACCGGTCCAGGAGGCGGCGGGCGCTCATGCGGACGGCGACGGGCACCGCGTGACCGGTCAGGCCGCGCTCCGCGGCCTGCTCGACGGCCTCCTCCAGCATCCAGCGGCCGAGCTCGGCGGCACGGTCGCCGTCCTGCCCGCCGCCGGACTCGGAGACCCGCAGGAATTCGGCCGGCGTGAAGAGGATGCCCTGCGCCGAGCGCCAGCGCGCCTGCGCGGCGACCGCCGTGATCCGGCCGTCGTCGAGGCTGACGACGGGCTGGTGCAGCAGCGCGAACTCGCCGTCGTGCAGCGCGGCGCGCAGCCGCGTGGCGAGCTCCGCCTTGCGGACGACGTCGGCCTGCATCTGGGGCGCGTACAGCTCGACGCGGCCCTTCCCCGCGGCCTTGGCCCGGTACATCGCGAGGTCGGCGTTGCGCAGCAACTCCCCCGCGCCGATGCCCGGTTCGGCGAAGGACACGCCGATGGACGCCGCGACGCGCACGTCGTTGCCGTCGATGGCGTAGGGCTGGGAAAGGGTGATTCTCAGCCGGTCGGCGAGCTCGAAGATGTGCTGTTCTCTCGCGGCTTGGTCCCTGGTCCCGTCGCCGACGATGAGGGCCGCGAACTCATCGCCGCCGAGACGGGAGGCGGTGTCGCCCGAACGCACCGCCTCCTGAAGTCTGCGCGCGGCCTGGATGAGCAGTTCGTCACCGGCCTGGTGGCCGATGGTGTCGTTGACCGCCTTGAAACCGTCGAGGTCGATGAAGAGCACGGCCGTGCCGCGGTCGGTCACTCTGCGGCCGGTCAGCGCCTGGCCCACGCGCCGGGTGAACAGGGCGCGGTTGGGCAGGTCGGTGAGCGGGTCGTGCTCGGCGTTGTGCTGCAACTGCGCCTGGAGGCGGACCCGTTCGGTGACGTCCCTGCTGTTGAAGATGAGGCCGCCCTGGTGGCGGTTGACGGTGGACTCCACGTTCAGCCAGTCGCCGTCGCCGGACTTGAAGCGGCACTCGATGCGGGTGGTGGGTTCCTCGACGGGGTTGGCGGCGAGGAATCTGCGGACCTCGTGGACGACCCGGCCGAGGTCCTCGGGGTGCATGAGCGAGGCCAGCTCGGAGCCGACGAGCTCTTCGGCGTCGCGGCCGTAGACCCCGGCGGCGGCCGGGCTGACGTACCGGAGGATGCCGTTCGGCGCGGCGATCATGATGACGTCGCTGGAGCCCTGCACCAGGGACCGGAAGTGGTTCTCCTTCTGGGCCAGCTCCTGGGTGAGGGTGATGTTGTCCAGGAGCATGATGCCCTGGCGCACCACGAGCGCGAGCACGACGGTGCCCGCCGTGAAGAGCACGACGCGGTCGACGCTGCGGCCGCTCAGCACGTTGTAGAGGATCCCCAGCGTGCAGACGGCGGCTGCCAGGTACGGCGTGAGGGCGGCCAGCGATCCGGCGATGGGACGGGTCGCGGCGGCCCGCGGCTCCTCGGGCCCGCTGTCGTACGTCACGCGCGCGTGGCCCGGTCCGAGCGCCTCGCTCGCGTGCCAGGGAGCGGCCCACGGGGCGTACGCGAGCAGGAGCGAGCCCGCGAACCAGCCGGCGTCGAGCATCTGGCCCGAGCGGTAACTGGCGTGCAGCAGCGGTGAGGTGAAGAGCGCGTCGCACATCACGGTCAGGGCCAGCGCGCCGATCGCGGTGTTCACCGCTGTGCGGTTGGCGGAGGACCGCCTGAAGTGCAGCGCGAGGACCATGCTGACCAGCGCGATGTCGAGCAGCGGGTAGGCCAGCGAGAGCGCGGCGTGCGCGACGCTCTGGCCCTCGAACTGCGCGGTGTGCGCGAGGGCCAGACTCCAGGAGAGCGTGAGGAGCGACCCCCCGATCAGCCAGGAGTCGAGGGCCAGGCAGACCCAACCCGCCTTCGTCACCGGTCGCTTGGCGAGCACGAGCAGGCCGATGATGGCGGGCGGGGCGAAGCACAGGAAGAAGAGGTCGGCGAGGCCGGGGCTCGGCACGGGCCGCTCCAGCACGACCTCGTACCAGCCCCATACCGCGTTGCCGATCGCTGCCATCGCGGAGGAGAGTGCGAACAGCAGCCAGGCGGGTCGAAAACGGCTGCGGCGGGTGCGGGAGTAGCGGAAGCAGGAGACGGCGGCGGTCGCGGCGGCGATGCTCAGCCCGAAGTCGCCCATGAACAGGGCGAGTCGGTGCGATCCCCAGCCGAGTGCCGACCCGGTGGCGTACGCCCCGCAGACCAGCAGGAGCGCCAGCTGCGAGATCAGGCCGCGGCCACCCGGCAGGGGGCTGCGGATCAGCGGGGACCGCGGGGGCAACGGGGGCAGCGGGGCTGCCGCGAGGCCCCCTTCGAAGACCGTGGCCGTGGACGGCGGGGCGCTCATCGGTCCGCCCCGGTCCGCGCCGCCCCCGTGTCCGTCCGTCGTCCGCGCCGACAGTGGCGCTGATGCGTGCGACGACGGCCGCTCGTGCGGTGCCCGCCGCGCCTGCGTCTGCGGGCCGGTGCGCGTGAGAGTCGCCGGCGGCGGTCCCGCCGCGTCGGATCGTTCGCCCATAGGCCGTGCATCGCCCGTCGCCCCCCTCGCAGTCAGATGTCTCGTCCCCGGCGCCGAACGGTCCACGGCGCATCCCCTGTCGGGACGATACACCAGTCTCGTCACTCAGGGACATAGTTCCTCTACGCTCCGTGACTGTCCAGACGGAAGCGGACACGGGGCGCACGCGTGCGGGTGCGGAGCGTGCACAAAACGGCGTCGGACGGTCAACTGCCCGTTGTCAGCACGATGTTGTCCAACTGCCGCCCGGCGGCGTACTCGGTCAGCTGCCCGGCGAGCAGGCGCTTGGCCCGGGGCAGGAAGGCGGACGAGGAGCCTCCCACGTGCGGGCTGACGAGCACTCCGGGAGCGTGCCACAGGGGGTGACCTGCGGGCAGCGGTTCCGGGTCGGTCACGTCGAGGGCGGCGGTGATGCGCCCCGACTCCAGTTCGGCGAGGAGCGCCTTGGTGTCGACCACGGGTCCGCGGGCGACGTTCACGAGCAGCGCGCCGTCCTTCATGCGGGCCAGGAAGTCGGCTCCCACGAGTCCGCGCGTGGTCTCGGTGAGCGGCGTGGAGAGGATGACGACGTCCGCCTCGGGCAGCAGCGACGGCAGTTCCGCGAGCGGGTGCACAGGACCGCGCTCCGTGGCACGGGCGGAGCGCGCGACGCGCGCCACCCGCGCGCATTCGAAGGGGGCGAGCCTGTCCTCGATGGCGGAACCGATCGCTCCGTACCCCACGATGAGGACGGACCTGTCGGCGAGCGCCGGATAGAACCCCGACCGCCACTCCTCCTGCCGCTGCCCCTCGACGAAGCGCGGAACGCCCCGCAGGGAGGCGAGGACCAGGGTGAGGGCCAGCTCGGCGGTGCTGGTCTCGTGCACCCCGCGCGCGTTGCACAGCCGCACCCCCGGCGCGAGGAACGGCAGCCCCGGTTCCACGTGGTCGATCCCCGCGGTCAGGGTCTGTACGACGCGTACGGAGGTCATCGCGGACAAGGGGCGTACGGCGGTCTCCGTGGTCTTCATGTAGGGCACCACGTAGAAGACGCAGTCGGCCGGGTCCGCGGGGAAGTCCGGGCCGCCGTCCCAGAAGCGGTAGGTGAGGCCCGACCGGGACGCGTCGGGAAGGCCCGGGATCTCGTGCGCTGCGAACGGAAGCCATACGTCTGTCGTCATGGCCAGGAGGCTAGTGCGCGGCGGCGGCACGGCGTCGTCGGGGAGGCAGCGCTCGGGGCGGCGGCGGCAGCGGTTAGTTTGGGTGATCGCTGGACGAGGAGCGGGGAGGGTACGGCCAGGTGGAGTGCAGGACGATCGGCGCGGGGGCGCTCGAAGTGGGCGCCGTCGGACTCGGCTGCATGCCGATGAGCTGGGCGTACACCGGCTCACGGCAGCGGGGTGACGCGTCGATGCGCACCGTGCACGCCGCACTGGACGCCGTCGGCGCCGACGGCCCGGGGGTGACGCTGCTGGACACGGCCGACATGTACGGGCCGTTCACCAACGAGCTGCTGATCGGCAGGGTGTTGAAGGAGCGGCGCGGCGAGGCGTTCGTGTCGACGAAGTGCGGGCTGCTCGTGGGCGAGCAGCACATCGTCGCCAACGGCCGCCCCGGCTATGTGAAGCGGGCCTGCGACGCGTCGCTGCGGCGGCTGCAGACGGAGACCATCGACCTGTACCAGCTGCACCGCGCCGATCCCGAGGTGCCCATCGAGGAGACCTGGGGCGCGATGGCCGAGCTCGTGGCCGCGGGGAAGGTGCGGGCGCTGGGGCTGTGCGCGGTGGGGGCGCGCGCCCGGCGGCGCGGCGCGCCGGGGCGTCCGCGTGCGGGCCTGCACGACGCGACGATCCGTCAGCTGGACCGGGTGCAGCAGGTCTTCCCGGTCAGCGCGGTGGAGGCGGAGCTGTCGGTGTGGTCGCCGGAGGCGCTGGACGCCCTGCTGCCCTGGTGCGCGGCGCGCGGGGTCGGCCTCCTCGCGGCGATGCCGCTGGGGAATGGTTTCCTCACCGGCACGCTGACGCCCGGCCAGGGCTTCGAGCCGGACGACCTGCGCGCCCGGCATCCGCGCTTCACCGCCGAGATGATGGCGGCCAACCAGCCGCTGGTGGTGGGGCTGCGCCGGGTGGCGGAGCGGCACGGGGCAACGCCGGCGCAGGTCGCGCTGGCGTGGGTGCTGGCGCAGGGGCGGCACGTGGTGCCGATTCCGGGGGCGAAGCGGGAGCGCTGGGCGGTGGAGAACGCGGGGGCGGCGCGGCTGCGGCTGACGGCGGCGGACCTGGCGGAGATCGCTGCGCTGCCGCCTGCGCTGGGGTCGTGGGACTGAGGGCCGCTCCGCCCGGCCGGCCCCGGCCGGGGCCGGCGATCTCGTGGCGGCGGATGGGGAACCTGCGGGGCGCGAGCGGTGTATGAACAGTAGAAGCGCTGCGTCGAAGGGACCCTGATCGTGCAACGACCCGCTGTTACGGCCGTGTTGGCCGCTGCCGCCCTCGTGTTCGCGGCCGGATGTTCGTCCGGGGACGACGGCGGCCCGGACCCGGGCTTTCCCTCGCCGAAGCCGGAGAAGTCGAGCAGGTCGGCCACCGGGAAGCCGGGCGCCGAGGCCCCGCCGGAGAAGGGTTCCGCGAAGGTCACGCGCACCCTCACCACGGGCCTGAAGACGCCCTGGGGCCTCGCCGCGCTGCCCGGCGGCGACCTCCTGGTGTCCTCGCGCGACGAGGGGACGATCACCCGGATCGACGGGACGTCGGGCAAGAAGACGGAGCTCGGCGCGGTCCCCGGCGTCTCCCCCGGCGGCGAGGGCGGCCTGATGGGCCTCGCGCTCTCACCTTCGTACGCCTCGGACCACATGGTGTACGCGTACTTCACGACGGAGTCCGACAACCGCATCGCCCGGATGCTGTACGACGAGAAGAAGCCCGCGGGCGAGCAGCTGGGCGCGCCCGACACGGTCTTCAAGGGCATCCCCAAGGGCATGATCCACAACGGCGGCCGGATCGCCTTCGGCCCGGACAAGATGCTGTACGCGGGCACGGGCGAGACCGGCGACACCGGCCTCGCGCAGGACAAGGAGTCCCTGGGCGGCAAGATCCTGCGCCTCACCCCGGACGGCGAGCCGGCCCCCGACAACCCCTTCGACGACTCCCCCGTGTATTCGTACGGCCACCGCAATGTGCAGGGCCTGGCCTGGGACGAGGACAAGCGGCTGTGGGCCTCGGAGTTCGGCCAGGACACCTGGGACGAGCTGAACGAGATCAAGGCCGGCGACAACTACGGCTGGCCGGAGGTCGAGGGCAAGGGCGACGGCGACGAGGGCGAGGGCTTCCACGCCCCGATCGCCCAGTGGAAGACGTCCGAGGCGTCACCGAGCGGGGTGGCCTGTGCCGAGGGGTCGGTCTGGATGGCGGGCCTGCGGGGCCAGCGGCTGTGGCGCGTCCCGGTGCGGGGCGTGGACGACCCGAAGCCGCAGTCCTTCCTGTCCGAGGAGTACGGCCGGCTGCGCACGGTGCTCGCGGCGGGCGGCGACAAGCTGTGGCTGGTCACGAGCGAGACGGACTCGCGGGGGACGCCGGAGAAGGGGGACGACAAGATCCTGGAGGTGGAGGTGAAGTAGCTCAGTCGCCGGCCTGACCGGTGCCCGGTGTCTCGTCGGTGCTCGGTATCTCGCGGGTGCCCGGTATCTCGTCGGCACGCGGGGAGGGGACGGGTGGGCGTACGACCACCTTGCCCGAGGTCAGATCGATCGGCCCGCGCCCGGGGTCGCCGTCGTTGAGGTCGACGCGGGTCATCTCCAGGCGCTTCTGCTCGTCGTCGGTGTGCTTGCGCCCCGGCGCGAACAGGGCCTCGATCGCGTTGAACACTGCGCCTCCCAAGAGCCGAGATCCTGCCCTCAAGCGTAAGCGAGCCGGTGCGGAACCGGCCGGGGCCGCGAAGGCGCAGGTCAGCCCGCCGCCTGGGCCTCCCCCTGGGGAAAGAGCCGAAGCCGGTGGGCGAGGGCCGCGGCCTCGCCGCGTCCGCTCACGGACAGCTTGGCGAGGATGTTGGAGACGTGGACGCTCGCCGTCTTCGGGGAGATGAAGAGTTCCTCGGCGATCTGGCGGTTGCTGCGGCCCACCGCGACCAGGCGCAGGACGTCGCGCTCCCGGCTGGTCAGGCCGAGCGCCTCGGCGGGGTCGGCCGGGGCGGCGGGGGCGCACGCGGCCTCGGTGCTGGTCAGGGGCAGACGGGCCCGCTGGGCGAGTCCGGTGATGGAGTCGGCGAGCGGCCGGGCGCCGAGCCGGTCGGCCACCTCCGCGGCCTGGCGCAGCAGGCGGGCGGCGCCGTCGCGGTCGGCGATGTCCGCGGCGAGGAGGGACTCGGCCAGGCGCAGGCGGGCCTGGGCGAGGTCGTAGGGGCGGTCGAGGGGTTCGAGGGCGGTGACGACGGCGGCCCAGTCGTCGGGGCCGTCGCCGCCCTCGGAGCGCAGGAGTTCGGCGCGGGTCCACTCGTCGTAGGCGCGCCAGAGCGGGATGGGAGTGGCGAGGTCCTTGGCGGCCTCGCGGATGCGTTCGACGGCGGCGGGGCGGCCGGCCTCGGCGGCGGGCAGGCCGCGGGCGTCGGCCTCCATCGCGGCGGCGGCGAGCAGCAGCGGCCAGCCGTACTTGTAGGTGCCGACGGGGAGGCCGGAGGCGATGCCGTTCGCCAGTTCGGCGCGGCCGTCCAGGATGCGGCCCTCGCCCGCGGCGACGCCGAGGGCGATGCGGACCAGGAGGAGGAGGTACTGGGGTTGGGGGTCGTGGTGGCCGAAGTGCTGGTGGGCGCTGTGCACATGCCGTGCGGCGGCGCCGTAGTCGCCGCGGAAGAGGGAGACGCGCGCGGTGCGTTCGGCGGCGGAGCCGCGCGGCTTGGAGCTCTGCGCGCAGCGCTGGGTCTGGGCGACGGCCTCGGCGGCCTCGTCCCAGCGGCCCAGCGAGATGAGCGATTCGGCGACGTTGGCCCAGACCCAGCCCTCGGTGTCCACCAGGCCGTACTTCCGGCAGAACTCGATGCCCTCCATCCCGACCTTTACGGCCTCGGCGGAGCGGCCGACGCCTTCGAGGGCGGAGGGGAGGTTGATGTGGGCGCGGCTCAGGTCCGTGGCCAGGCCCTCGCTGACGACGCGGTCCCTGACCTCGTACATCTCGGCGAGGCCCGCCTCGGGGTCGCCGGCCTCGATGAGGAGGTTGCCGCGGGTGAGGCGGGCGTTGAGCTCGATGGTGTCGGCCTTGACCATGCGGGCGTACTCGACGGCGCGTTCGGCGGCGGCCATGGTCTCGGGTCCCGGGTCGTGGAGCATGCCCCAGGAAGCGCGGTGGACGAGGACGTCGGCGTGCACCTCGGAGGGCGGCAGGCCGCGCATCAGCTCCTGTGCCGTGGCGATCTCCGCCCAGCCGTCGCCGCGGCCGAGGGTGGAGACGAGGCGGGAGCGCTGGACCCAGAACCAGGCGGCGCGCAGGGGGTCGCTCTCGTCGGCCAGGAGGCGCAGGGCACGCTTGATGATCTTGAGGGCGCGTTCGCGTTCACCGCAGAGGCGGCCGGCGACGGTGGCCTCGGCCATCAGGTCCAGATAGCGCAGCGGGGTGGTGGCGGGGTCGCAGCCGCAGGGCGGATAGCCCTCCACGTAGGCGGCGGGGCGGAGTTCTTCGCGGACGGCCTCGGGGGCGTCGTCCCACAGCTCCATCGCGCGCTCCAGGAGGCGGAGCTGCTCGGCGTAGGCGTGGCGGTGACGGGCCTGGACGGAGGCTTCGAGGACGGCGGGCAGGGCCTTGGCCGCGTCGTGCGCGTAGTACCAGTAGGTGGCGAGGCGCGGGGCGCGCTGGTCGGGGGCGACGAGGGAGGGGTCCAGCTCCAGGGCCTCGGCGAAGCGGCGGTTGATGCGGGAGCGTTCGCCGGGCAGCAGGTCGTCGCTGACCGCCTCGCGGACCAGGGAGTGCCGGAAGCGGTAGCCGTCGCCGTCCGGGGAGGCGAGCAGGATGTTGGCGCCGACGGCGGCCCGCAGCGCCTCGATCAGGTCGTCCTCGCCGAGCCCGACGACCTCGGCGAGCAGGTCGTACTCGACGGTGGAGCCGCCCTCGGCGACGATCCGCGCCACCCGCTGGGTGTCCTCGGGCAGTTCCTCGACGCGGACGAGGAGGAGGTCGCGCAGGGAGTCGGTCAGGCTCGCGCAGCTGCCGCCGTGGGAGGCGACGGCGAGTTCCTCGACGAAGAAGGCGTTGCCGTCGGAGCGGTCGAATATGTCGTCGACCAGGGTCTGTTCGGGCTCGGCGGCGAGGATCCCGGTCATCTGACGGGCGACCTCGGCCTTGCTGAAGCGGCCGAGTTCGATGCGCCGGACCGTGCGGAGCCGGTCCAGCTCGGCGAGCAGGGGGCGCAGCGGGTGGCGGCGGTGGATGTCGTCGGCGCGGTAGGTGGCGAGGAGGACGAGACGGCCGCCGCGCAGGGTCCGGAAGAGATAGGCGAGGAGGTGGCGGGTCGAGGCGTCGGCCCAGTGCAGGTCCTCCAGGGCGACGACGACGGTGCGGTCGCGGGAGAGGCGCTCCAGGAGGCGTGCGGTGAGTTCGAAGAGGCGGGCCATGCCCTGTTCGTCGGAGCCGGCGGCGGCGCGGCTGTGCGGGCCGGGCGCGGCCAGTTCGGGCAGCAGCCGGGCCAGTTCCTCCTCCTGGCCCTCGGCCGCGGCGGCCAGTTCCTCGGGCAGCCGGCGGCGCAGGGCCCGCAGGGCGGTGGAGAAGGGCGCGAAGGGCAGGCCGTCGGCACCGATCTCGACACAGCCGCCGAGCGCGACGACGGCGCCCTGCCGCTCGGCGGCCGCGGTGAACTCCTCGACGAGGCGCGTCTTGCCGACGCCCGCCTCGCCGCCCAGCAGCAACGCCTGCGGCTCGCCCGCCCCGGGACCCCCGGCTCCTTGGCGGGGGGTTCCCGTGGCACGGGCGAGCGCTTCGTTCAGTACGCCCAGTTCGTCGGCTCGGCCGACGAACACCGGGCTGACGGACCTGGTCTCCACAGCCGCGAGCATCGCACAGTGTGCGGACCCCGCGGCACCCGATGTCCGCACCGTGGTCACCGGCACGGGCCCCGGCATCTCAGGCGGCCCGCGTGAAGCGGGTCTTCCGAAGCGGCGTGCTCACCCGCCCCTCGGCTTCGTCGCGGGCGGTGCGGCGGGCGGCGGCGCGGTCCGCGCGGGCCTTGCGGGCCTCGCCGAGCAGCCGGCCGCGGTCGGCCTCACGGGCCAGCTCGGCGGCGCGCATCCGGTGCATCTCGTACTCGAACATCTCGTACCCCTCGGGTCGTCGTGGTTCTCGTTCACCGCTCTGTGCGATGACTCCACTCTCGTCTCCCAGGGGGGTGGCCCACATCGGGCGACTGCCGCATCTCCGGGGGGTGGGGGTCCTTAGGTACGACGAAGGGCGGGGCAGGGGCCTTAGCCCCTGCCCCGCCCTTGCCTTAGGTGGCGTACGGGACGGCTCAGGACGGTGTCGACGGCAGCCCGAGCAGCAGGTCGGAGTACTTGGCCATGGCGAGGACCAGGCCGATCACACCGAGTGCGACGCCCGCCCAGGCCACGGACTTGATCCACGGCGCCTGTTCCTTGCCGGGGGCGCCGAACGCGGGCCTGACCAGCACCACGAAGCCGACGACCAGCGCCACCAGCGCGAAGATCCCGGCGACCAGCGCGGTGGCCTTCCAGGAGTCGCCGTACATGGCCTGGACCGTCGTGGCGACGCTCGCGCCCTGCTGGGTCTCCAGCTGTCCGTAGAGATTCTCGCGGGCCGACGCGATCGTGCCGAGCCAGCCGCCGGAGAGGCCGACCACGCCGAGCGCGGCCGAGACGACGGCCGCGGCGCCCTGGCCCACCCCGGTGGACCTGGCGGGCGCGACGGGCTCGGCGTCGGCGTCGGCGTCGGCGTCATCGATGTCCCCGGCCTCGTCCGGCGCGTCGGCCTCGGTGCCCTTCGCCTCCGCGGGCTCCGCGGACTCCTCGGTGCCCTTCGACTCCTTGGAATCCTTGGACTCCTTGGACTCCTCGGTCACGTCCCCGGTCTCGGTCGCGCCCTTGGCCACGGCCGCGTCATCTGTCTTGGTACCCATGCCACCGCACCGTACGGACGGAGTCTGAGAGCTCTCTTAACGCGCGTCGCGCGCGGCCCGCCACTCCGGGGCGAGAACCGACCAGACCTCCATGTCGTGCCGCGTTCCCTGCCAGGGGAAGCTCTCCCTCAGCACGCCGTCCTTGGTGAACCCGAGGCGCTTGGCGGCGGCCTTGCTGCGGTCGTTGAGGGAGGAGACGAGCCACTCCACGCGGTGCATGCCGCGCTGGTCGACGGCCCAGTCGATGAGGACCGTCGAGGCCTTGTTGACCAGGCCGCGCCCGGCGGCCGTCGGCTCCAGCCAGACGGCGAGCTCGCAGCCGTCGACGCCGGTGTCGAAGATCCGGAAGGCGACGCCGCCGACGAGAGTGCCGTCCAGCCAGATGCCGTAGAAGCGGCCGATGTCGGCGGCCTGCTTGTCGGCGTACTTCTGCAGGAGCTCGCGCGCGGTCTCCAGGTCCTTGACGGTCACGGTGAAGGGCACCCACGGCCCCGTGTACTCCCGCGCCCGCTCGACGTGCTCCAGGAACTCCTCTGCCTGCCACGGTTCGAGCGGCCGCAGCTCAGCGCCCTCGCCCAGCGATATCGCGAACATCCTGCTCCTTCGGCGCACGTGCGTCTTCGTCGGGTACGTCCCGCTGTCCCGGGATCCTCGCACGGTCGCCGCGCGCGTTCGAACGACATTCCGGCGGCTCGATGCTGATGCGCGGCAGCAGCCGGTCGAGGCGGCGCGGCAGCCACCAGTTGGCGCCGCCGAGCATGTGCATGAGCGCGGGCACGAGCAGCGTGCGCAGCACGAACGCGTCGAGCGCGACGGCCGCCGCGAGCGCGATGCCGAACATCGCGATGACCCGGTCGCCGCTGAGGACGAAGGCGAGGAAGACGGAGATCATGATGACGGCCGCGGAGTTGATGACGCGGCTGGTCTCGGCGAGGCCGACGCGGACGGCCCGCCGGTTGTCGCCGGTCTCCAGCCACTCCTCGTACATCCGGCTGACCAGGAAGACCTGGTAGTCCATGGAGAGCCCGAAGAGCACCGAGACCATGATCACCGGTAGGAAGGGCTCGATCGGCCCCGCCCTGCCGAGCCCGAGCAGCTCGCTCCCCCAGCCCCACTGGAAGATCGCGACGACGATCCCGAAGGCGGAGGCGACGGCGGCCACGTTCATCGCGGCGGCCTTCAGCGGGATGCCGATCGAGCGGAAGGCGAGGAGCAGCAGTACGCAGCCGAGCCCGATGACCACGCCCACGAAGAGCGGCAGCTTCCCGACGATGATCTCCGCGAAGTCGTCGTAGCTCGCGGTGACACCGCCCACCTGGACGTCCAGGGAGCTGTCCGCCTCGGCCTTCGGCAGCACGTCGCCGCGGAGCCGGTCGACGAGTTCGCTGGTCGCCTCGGACTGCGGCGCCGAGTCGGGGACGACGGTGAGGAAGGCGGTGCGCCCGCTCTCGTCGTACGTCACCGGGCTCACGGAGGCGACGCCCTCGGTGGACCTGAGGGTGGTGGTGAGGTCGTCCAGGGCGTTGCGGTCGCCGGCGCCGTAGACCTCGCTGACCAGGGTGAGGGGGCCGTTCACCCCGGGTCCGAAGCCGTCGCCGAGCAGGTCGTAGGCCTGCCGCGTGGTGCTGGAGGCCGGGTTGTTGCCCTGGTCGGAGGTGCCCAGGTGGAGCGCGAAGGTGGGCAGCGCGAGCGCGGCCATGACGACGACGGCGAGGCCGCCGAGCAGCTTGGGGTGGCGCTCCACGAAGGCGGCCCAGCGGGCGGCGAGCCCGGTGGGGACCTCCGGCTCGGGGCCGTGCTCGGCGAGCCTGCGCCGCTCGCGGCGGCCGAGCGCGCGCGGCCCGATCCAGGAGAGCAGCGCGGGCAGCAGGGTCACGGACGCGGCGACGGTGAGGACGACGGTCAGCGAGGCGGCGATGGCGACGCCGTTGAGGAAGCTGAGCCGCAGGATGAGCATGCCGAGCAGCGCGATGCAGACGGTGGCGCCCGCGAAGACCACGGCGCGGCCGGTGGTGGCGACGGCCCGCTCGGCGGCGACGGCCACGGGCAGGCCTCGTTTGAGGCCCTTGCGGTGCCGGGTCACGATGAACAGGGCGTAGTCGATGCCGACGCCGAGGCCGATCAGGGTGCCGAGCATCGGCGCGAAGTCGGCGACGGTCATCACATGGCCGAGCAGCACGATGCCCGCGTACGCGGTGCCGACGGAGACCAGCGCGGTGGCGATGGGCAGGAGGGACGCGGCGAGCGAGCCGAAGGCCAGGAAGAGGACGACGGCGGCGACGGCCACGCCGACGATCTCGGCGGTCTTGGCGCTCTTGGACTCGGTGAGCCCGATGGCGGTGCCGCCGAGCTCGACCTGGAGGTCGTCGGACGCGGCGGCCCTGGCGGTGTCGACGACGGCCTGCGCGTCGGCCTCGGCGATGTCGTCGGCCTGCTCGTGGAAGGTGACGGTGGCGTACGCCGTGCGGCCGTCCGCGCTGACCTGGCCCGCGCCCTTGCCGTCGTAGGGGCCGGTCACGGAGGCGACGGCCGGCATCTTCGCGATCGTGCCGAGGGCGTCGGTCATCGTCTGCTCGACGTCGGCCGCGCGGACGGAGGTGCCGGGTCCGGTGTGCCAGACGACGGTGTCGCTGTCGCCACCGAGGCCGTGGAAGCCCTCGTTCAGGAGCTGGGTCGCGCGACCGGACTCGGTGCCGGGGACCTCGTAGTCGTTCGAGTACGCGGAACCGGCGACGGCGGCGGCCGTCGTGGCGCCGCCGAGTGCGATGAGCCAGAGCAGGACGGCGAGGAGGCGGTGCCTGACGCACCACCGTGCGAGTGCGGCCACGGACGGGGCTCCCTGGGTGGTTCGTGGATCTTTATCGGGAACAGCCGTGATTCAACCGAACAGCCCGCAAAGAACGCATGAGCGGCGACATGAGCGCCGCACACACCTTGACAGCCCTTGGAGATCCTTGGTCCCTTTCGTGGCCTTACTCACAAGAGCACAAGAGGTGCGCGGAGACCCCTCGGACAACGCCTTCGGGCCCCTCCGCGCACCCGCGCACGCCGGGCGTCAGCCCGAGACGCTCGCGCGCCCGTTCTCGATGTGACCCATGAGCCGGCGACGGAAGGCGGCGTCACGGTCGGCGGTGACCTCGACGTCGTACCAGCCGTGCTCGTCGGCGGTGTGCCAGGCGACGGTGCGGCTGCTGCCCGCCTTGACGCGCACGGTCCGCGTGCGCCGCCTGATGTCCGCTTCATCCACATATCCGAGCGGCTTGACCGTGAAGACGAGCGACTCGTTCCCGCGGTTGGCCAGTGTGAGGTGGATCTCGCGGCGGGTGATCGCGGAGGCGAGGCGCGCGCCGCCGCCCTTGCCGCCCTTGCCGTCCGCGCCCGCCACCGCGCCGGCGAACTCGCGCCGGAAGCCGTTGGGCCCGGTGACCGTGAAGTCGTACGTCCCCTTGGGCGCAGGCACGGTCCACGCGCCCGTGCGCGCGACGTCCTGGTGCTGCGGGACGGCGAACTCCCCGGCGTACGGGTAGAGCGCGAAGTGCGCGCTGGAGCGGCCGCCGTTGCGCAGCCGCACGGTGAGCGTGCCGTCCTCGCCCGGCCGCACGTCCGCGTCGGGCTGGTACGGCAGCGGGCGGGCGCGGCGGGTGCCGGGCTCCTGCTCGGGCATGGACTGCTGTGCGGGCGGCTGCGGGGCCCAGCGTCCGCTGAACCCGGGGATGGCGGCAGGCTGCTCGACCTCGGGCTGCCGGTGGCCGCGCCGGAAGTCGAAGGCCCCGGTGAGGTCACCGGTGACCTTGCGGCGCCAGGCGCTGATGTTGGGCTCCCTGACGCCCGTCCACTTCTCCAGGAAGCGCACCACGGAGGTGTGGTCGAAGACCTCGGAGCAGACGTACCCGCCGACGGTCCACGGCGAGACGACGAGCATCGGCACGCGCGCGCCGAGCCCGGTCGGCTTCCCCTCCCAGCGCTCCTCCCGCTCCTCGGGGCTGTCGCCGCCGGGCACGGGCGGCGGGACGTGGTCGAAGAAGCCGTCGTTCTCGTCGTAGTTGATGAAGACGGCGGTGCGGCGCCACACCTCGGGGTGGGAGGCGAGCGCGTCGAGGATTTTGTAGACGATGGTCGCGCTGTGGATGGGCGAGGAGACGCTCGGGTGCTCGGAGTCCAGGGCGGAGGGCACCAGGTAGGAGACCTTCGCGAGCCTGCCCTTGGCGACGTCCCGGGCGAACGTCTCGGCGAGCTTCCCGGTCGGCACGCGCCGCAGCCCGCGCTCGAACAGCGAGCGCTCGCCCTTGGTCAGCGTGGCGACGCCCTTGTCGAGGGCGTCGAGCAGCTTCGTGCGCTCGGCCTCGTCCTTGGCGTCGCGGACCTTGGCGTAGAAGGCCTCCATGTAGGTCAGGCCGGTGCCCGCCGCGGTGAGGGCCTTGCGCGCGACGGCCTTGAAGGTCGCGAAGAACTCGATCTGGTTGTCGGTGAAGTTCTCCCACTCCGTGTACGTCCGCCAGCTCACGCCCGCCTTCTCCAGGCGCTCGGCGTACGTGCCCCAGTCGTAGCCGGGGTGCGTGCCCTCGTCGTAGGCGTCGTTGCCGACGGCCCGCTTGCCGCTGGGCTCGTAGCCGGTCTTGCCGCTCCACAGGTGATTACGGTTGGGGCTGGTGGAGGTGTGGATGGAGGAGTGGTAGGCGTCGCAGACGGTGAAGGTGTCGGCGAGTTCGTAGTGCAGCGGGATGTCCTCGCGCGTGTAGTACGCCATGGTGGCCGCCGTCTTGGCGGTGATCCAGCCGTCCATCCAGCCGTCGTGCCAGGCCTTGGCGCCGCCGCTCCAGGAGTGGTCGAGGGCGCCGACGTACTGGAGGTCCTTCTTCTGCGTCTCGGCGGCCTGCCGGACCGGGAAGGGCAGGACGGTGCGCAGGGCGGCGGGCTGCTCGAAGACCGGCTTGCCGCTCGGCAGCCGGATGGCGTTGCGGTCGCCGAAGCCGCGGACGCCGCGCAGGGAGCCGAAGTAGTGGTCGAAGGAACGGTTCTCCTGCATCAGGATCACGACGTGCTCGATCGAGTCGAGGCCGCCGCCGTGCCTGGGCGGGCCCTGCGCCAGCGCCTGTTGCAGCGAGGGCGGCAGGAACGACCCGACGGCGGCGGTGCCGAGCGCACCGCCGCCGATCGCCATCAAGCGCCTGCGCGAAATCTCCGACGTCACGTACGACCTCCCCATCAACGCCCAATGGTTGCCTGTTGATCCATTGGGCTCGTTCCGCCGGGACGCTAGTGACGTCCGGTTTCCTTGTGAAGGCCGGGGACCGAAGTCGGGGTGAACGTCCAAATGGTCTTGGACGCAAGGCGTAGGGCGCACCGCGACGACCGCGCTGTCAGTGGCGGGTGCCATCCTCGAAACCATGGAACTCACCGCACGTGTCGCCGCCTTCACGGACCTGGTCGGACCCCCGCCCGACGCCGCGCCCGCCGTCGACTGGGCGGCGGTCGAGGCCTGGCTCGAAGTCCCCCTGCCCGAGGACTACAAGGCGCTCGTGTCGGCGTACGGCCCGGTCGAGATAGGCCTCCCGGACTCCGGCTCCGTCCGCCTGCACACGCCGTGCGCGAGCGCCGACGGACGGTTCGAGTACGCGGCCTGGATCCTGGAGACGCACCGTCACTCCGCCATCCGCCCCCGGATGTTCATGTGGCACGACCGCGAGGAGCGCCGCTTCCTGCCCGACGAGGGCGGCCTGCTCGCCTTCGCCACGACCTCGGGCGGCGACCACCTCTTCTGGGACACCTCGGCGTCGAAGGACCCGGACGAGTGGCCGGTGGTGCTGATGACCACCTCCGTGGCGGTCGGCGTGGCGGAGCCCTGGGTCCCGTACGAAGTCCCTTTCCTGGCCTGGCTGTCGGCGGCCGTCCTGGAGGGCGTGCCGAACCCCGGCGAGCCCGGCGGCCGGCTGGGGCCGCTGCACCCCGCCGTGCGCACCTGGGCCCCGCTGGCGGGCGCCACCCCCTGGACCCCGCCGCCCCGCGGGACGTACGTCGACGCCGCGCAGCACGCAGCCCTCACCCGGGGCGAGGGCCTCGCGGCGATCACCGCGCTGATACCCCCGCCGCTCACCCCGCATCTGGGCCAAGGCAGTTGGGAGGAGCTCTTCGAGCGGCTCGGCACCCGGCTGCCCGCGGACTTCGTGGCGCTCTCGCGGACGTACGGCGCGGGGAACTGGGGCTGGTGGCTCGACCTGCCCGCCCCGCTCGACCTGGACCACAGGCTGGGGCTCGCGGCGGGCGTCGAGGAGATGCTGGAGGGCTACCGCAGCCTGCGCGAGGGCCACCCGCAGTACTACCCGATGCCCGCCTGGCCCGCGCCCGGCGGCTTCCTGCCCGTCGCCTCCAGCATCGACGGCGACCAGATCGGCTGGTGCGTCGACGGGGACGACCCCGACCAGTGGCGCGTCGCCGTCCATCCCCGGCACGACGACCAGGGTCCGCCCCTGGAGACGAACTTCACCGGGGCGCTGCTGCACTGGCTGCGCGGCGGCCGCCCCGCCATGGACGGCATTCCCTGGCTGCGCCGGGACCAGGACCCGCTGGAGCACATGTTCTTCGAGCCGTTCGGCGCACCGCGGGAGGAGGCCTGAGCCCTTCGTGCACGCCGAAGGGGCGGCGCCCCCTTCCGGGTGCGCCGCCCCCTCGCACGGGCGAAGTGGCCTCAGCCCTCGCTGACGCCCAGCTTCTCCAGGATCAGCTCCTTGACGCGGGCCGCGTCGGCCTGGCCGCGGGTGGCCTTCATGACCGCGCCGACCAGCGCGCCGGCGGCCGCGACCTTGCCGCCGCGGATCTTGTCCGCGACGCCGGGGTTGCCGGCGATGGCCTCGTCGACGGCGGCGGTCAGCGCGCCCTCGTCCGAGACGACCTTCAGGCCGCGCTTCTCGACGACCTCGTCCGGCGTGCCCTCGCCCTTGAGGACGCCCTCGATGACCTGACGGGCCAGCTTGTCGTTCAGGTCACCGGCGGAGACGAGCTCGGTCACCCGGGCGACGTGCTCCGGGGTGATCGGGAGCGAACCGAGCTCCACACCCTGCTCGTTGGCGTTCCTCGCCAGCTCGCCCATCCACCACTTGCGGGCCGACGCGGCGTCCGCGCCCGCGTTGATGGTGGCGACGATCGGGCCGATGGCGTCGGCGTTGAGGATCGACTGCATGTCGTGCTCGGAGATGCCCCACTCCTCGCGGAGGCGGTTGCGGCGCACCCGCGGCAGCTCCGGCAGACCGGCGCGCAGCTCCTCGACCCACTCGCGGGACGGGGCGACCGGCACCAGGTCGGGCTCCGGGAAGTAGCGGTAGTCCTCCGCCTCCTCCTTCACACGGCCCGACGTCGTGGAGCCGTCGTCCTCGTGGAAGTGCCGGGTCTCCTGGATGATCGTGCCGCCCGAGGAGAGCACGGCCGCGTGGCGCTGGATCTCGTAGCGCGCGGCGCGCTCCACGGAACGCAGCGAGTTCACGTTCTTCGTCTCGGAGCGCGTGCCGAACTTCTCCTGGCCCTTGGGGCGCAGCGAGAGGTTCACGTCACAGCGCATCTGGCCCTGCTCCATGCGGGCCTCGGAGACGTCGAGCGCCTTGATGAGCTCGCGCAGCTCGGCGACGTACGCCTTGGCGACCTCGGGGGCCCGCTCGCCCGCGCCCTCGATCGGCTTGGTGACGATCTCGATGAGCGGGATGCCCGCGCGGTTGTAGTCGAGCAGGGAGTGGGACGCGCCGTGGATACGGCCCGTGGCACCGCCGACGTGCGTCGACTTGCCGGTGTCCTCCTCCATGTGGGCGCGCTCGATCTCCACGCGGAAGACCTCGCCGTCCTCCAGCTGGACGTCCAGATAGCCGTTGAAGGCGATCGGCTCGTCGTACTGGGAGGTCTGGAAGTTCTTCGGCATGTCCGGATAGAAGTAGTTCTTCCGGGCGAAGCGGCACCACTCGGCGATCTCGCAGTTGAGCGCGAGGCCGATCTTGATGGCCGACTCGACGCCGATCTCGTTCACGACCGGCAGCGCGCCGGGCAGGCCGAGACAGGTCGGGCAGGTCTGGCTGTTCGCGTCCTGCTTGAGCGCGGTCGAGCAGCCGCAGAACATCTTGGTCCTGGTGCCGAGCTCGACATGGACCTCGAGGCCCATGACGGGGTCGTACGTCGCGAGGGCTTCCTCGTACGACACCAGGTCAGTAGTGGCAGTCACGGTGAAACTTTCCCTCTCAGCCCAGCAGGACGTCGTCGTCGCCGAGGCGCTTGAGCTCACGGAAGAGCAGCGCGACGCCGGTGGCGATGGCGGCAGCGGAGACGACGGCATCCACGAGGCGGAGCGTGTCGTGCTCGTGGCGGGCCTTCTTGGCCTGCTTGAGCACGGAGATCGCGCCGAACGCGGTGGTGCCGATCGACAGATACGTACCGGTCTTGGACTTCTTGAAGCCCTTGGCCTTGTTCAGTGCGCTCACAGCGACGGTGCCTCCTCCAGCAGCGGGTGACCCCACCTTTCCACGAAGGCGGCCTCGACCGCTGCGCCCACCTGGTACAGGCGCTCGTCCTTCATGGCGGGGGCGATGATCTGCAGTCCGACGGGCAGGCCGTCCTCCGGCGCGAGGCCGCAGGGCAGCGACATGGCGGCGTTGCCCGCCAGGTTGGTCGGGATGGTGCACAGGTCGGCGAGGTACATCGCCATCGGGTCGTCGGCGCGCTCGCCGATCGGGAAGGCGGTGGTCGGCGTGGTCGGCGACACGATGACGTCGACCTGCTCGAAGGCCTTCTCGAAGTCCTGCTTGATGAGCGTGCGGACCTTCTGGGCGCTGCCGTAGTACGCGTCGTAGTAGCCGGAGCTGAGCGCGTACGTGCCGAGCATGACGCGGCGCTTGACCTCGTCGCCGAAGCCGGCCTCGCGGGTGAGCGCGGTGACGTCCTCGGCGGACTTGGTGCCGTCGTCGCCGACGCGCAGGCCGTAGCGCATGGCGTCGAAGCGGGCGAGGTTCGAGGAGCACTCGGACGGCGCGATCAGGTAGTACGCCGACAGGCCCAGGTCGAAGGACGGGCAGTCCAGCTCGACGACCGTGGCGCCGAGGGACTTCAGCAGCTCGACGGACTCGTTGAAGCGCTGGACGACTCCGGCCTGGTAGCCCTCGCCGGCGAACTGCTTCACGACGCCGACGCGCAGGCCGTCCACGTTGCCGTTGCGCGCGGCCTCGACGACCGGCGGGACCGGGGCGTCGATGGACGTCGAGTCCAGCTCGTCGTGCCCGGCGATGACCTCGTGCAGCAGGGCCGCGTCGAGGACGGTGCGGGCGCAGGGGCCGCCCTGGTCCAGGGAGCTGGAGAACGCCACCATGCCGTAGCGGGAGACGCCGCCGTAGGTCGGCTTGACGCCGACCGTGCCGGTGACGGCCGCGGGCTGGCGGATGGAGCCGCCGGTGTCGGTGCCGATGGCGAGGGGGGCCTCGTAGGAGGCGAGGGCGGCGCTGGAGCCACCGCCGGAGCCGCCGGGGATGCGGGTGAGGTCCCAGGGGTTGCCGGTGGGGCCGTACGCGCTGTTCTCGGTGGAGGACCCCATGGCGAACTCGTCCATGTTGGTCTTGCCGAGGATGACGACGTCGGCGGCCTTGAGGCGCTTGGTGACCGTGGCGTCGTACGGCGGGATCCAGCCCTCGAGGATCTTCGAGCCGACCGTGGTCGGTACGCCCTCGGTGGTGAAGATGTCCTTCAGCGCGAGCGGTACGCCGGCCAGCGGGCCGAGCTTCTCGCCCCGGGCGCGCTTCTCGTCGACGGCGCGGGCCTGCGCGAGGGCGCCCTCGCGGTCGACGTGCAGGAAGGCGTGCACCTTCTCGTCGACGGCGTCGATGCGGGCGAGGTGGGCCTCGGTGACCTCGACGGCCGTGAGCTCGCCGGACGCGATCTTCGACGCGATCTCGGCGGCGGTGAGCTTGATGATGTTGCTGTCCGTCATGGTGATTAGTCCTCCCCCAGGATCTGCGGCACCTTGAAACGCTGCTGCTCCTGGGCCGGGGCGCCGGAGAGCGCCTGCTCGGGGGTGAGCGACGGACGGACCTCGTCCGCGCGCATGACGTTCGTCAGCGGCAGCGGGTGCGAGGTCGGCGGTACGTCTTGGTCGGCGACCTCCGAGACGCGGGCGACCGCGCCGATGATGTCGTCGAGCTGTCCGGCGAAGTGGTCGAGCTCCTCGGCCTTCAGCTCCAGACGTGCAAGGCGGGCGAGGTGGGCGACCTCCTCGCGCGTGATGCCAGGCATGCGGCGATCCTCAGGGGTGAGTGTGTGGGTTGTGACCCCAATCCTATGGGTCGGGCCGCCGTGCCCGTTAAACGGTTTCCTCCCGAGCACTCCTGCGGCACGCCACAGGGGCCTTCCCACCGCTCCGCACGGGGCTTCTCGCCACTCCGCACGAGCCTTCCCGCCGCTCCGCACGGGACTCACCGCCACTCCGCACGGGACTCCCCGCCGCTCCGCACGGGACTCACCGCCACTCCACACGGGACTCCCCGCCGCTCCGCACGAGCCTTCCCACCGCTCCGTACGGGACTCCCCGCCACTCCGCACGAGCCTTCCCGCCACTCCGCACGGGACTTCCCACCCCTCCGCACGGGACTCCCCACCCCTCCGCACGGGACTCCCCACCCCTCCGCACGGGACTCACCGCCACTCCGCGCCGAGCTCTCCCCCGGTCTCCGCCGGGCCCCCGGGGACCGCGCGCCGGGTTCTCCACCGGCTCGCGGGCACTCTTCGCCGCCGCGCGGGAGGGGTTCCGCGCGGCTTCGCCGGACGGGCTTGGCCGGGCCTCGGGACGAGCATCGCGGTTCGGCGGGAGTTTCTTCGCGGCCACCGGGACGAGCCCCGTGCCACGCCGGACGGTCTTCGCCGCTCCGCGGGACGAGCCCCACGGCTGCGAGGGGCGGCCCTCGCCACCCCCGCGGGCGGTCCTCACCGCTCCGCCGGGCGGTCTTCGCGCTCCGCGCAGGTCGGCCCGCGCGTCCGGCACCCGCGCCGCCGGGCCCGCGCTACTGCACCACGTGCCCCGACGACTGCCCCACGTCCGAGCCCTCGGCGGCCTTCGCCTCGGCCGCCACGTCGGCCGGGCGGCGCCAGCCGCGGGAGCCGCGGGCCCGCAGCCACGCCGTCGTCTCCTCGGCCGGCATCGCCGCGGCGACCAGCCAGCCCTGCACCGCGTCGCAGCCGAGGTCCCGCAGCCGCTCCCAGGTCTCGTCGTCCTCGACGCCCTCCGCGACGACCAGCAGACCGAGCGAGTGCGCGAGGTCCACGGTGCAGCGGACGATCTCCGCGTCCTCGTTGTCGACGGCGAGCCGTGCCACGAAGGAGCGGTCGATCTTCAGCTCGCTGACCGGCAGCCGACGCAGGTGGACCAGCGAGGAGTACCCCGTGCCGAAGTCGTCGAGCGACATCTTGACGCCGTGGCCGGTGAGCCCGGCCAGCGTGTCCGCGGCGCGCTGCGGATCCTCCAGGAGGACGTGCTCGGTTATCTCCAACTGCAGCGCCCCGGCGGGGACTCCGTGCCGCGCGAGGCGCGCCGCGACGGCACCGGCGAAGCCGGGGGTGTGGACGTCACGCGGCGAGACGTTGACCGCGACGGGGACCTTCAGGCCCTGCGCCTGCCACTTGGCGACCTGGCCGAGGGCGGTCTCCAGGACGTACTCCGTCAGATGCGGCATGAGGCCCGACGACTCGGCGATGGCGATGAACTCGTCGGGCGGCACCTTCCCGCGCTCGGGGTGCACCCACCGCACCAGCGCCTCCAGGCCCGCCACCTTGCCGTCGAAGCGGACCTTGGGCTGGTAGTGGAGCTCGACGTCACCGGCGTCCAGGGCCCGGCGCAGATCGCCCAACAGGCCCAGGCGGTCAGGGGTGTTGGAGTCGCGCTTGGACTCGTACACCTCGACGCCCGTGCGGTCCCGCTTGGCCTGGTACATCGCGACGTCCGCCCGCCGCAGCAGACCCTCCGCGTCGAGCGCGTGATCGGGGAAGACGGCCAGGCCCGCGCTGGCCTCAAGGACGAGCGTCAGGCCGTCCAGGTCGAGCGGGGAGCCGAGCGCGGCGACCAACTGGCGGGCCACGCGCGTGGCCGAGGTCGTGGAGTCGGCGACGGGCAGCAGCACGGCGAACTCGTCGCCGCCGAGCCGGGCCGCCTCCGCGCCGCGCGGCAGCGCGATCCGCAGCCGGTCCGCTATCTGGAGCAGCAGCCGGTCACCGGCGAGGTGGCCGAGAGTGTCGTTCACCGACCGGAAGCGGTCCATGTCGATCAGCATCAGGGCGGACCGCGCCCCGATCCGCTCGGCGTCGTCGAGGGCCGTCCACGTCCGCTCCAGCAGCCACTGCCGGTTGGGCAGTCCGGTGAGCGGGTCCCGCAGCTGCTCCTCCGCGCGGGCGCGGGCGATCCAGAGGGTCGAGTCGAGCGCGACCAGCGGAATCGCGAACAGCGGCAGCAGGATCGGCAGGGAGATCGCCACGACGCAGATCAGCGGGGCGATGCCGAGCAGCGCGATGCCGAGGAGGCCCTGTCTGACCAGGGCGGTGCGGGTGACCGTCGGCAGGGCGCCGGTGCGCGGCGAGTGGACGTACCAGAGCAGGACGCGGGTGACCGCGAGGTAGGCGACGGAGACCAGGGCGACCTCTGGCGCGGTGTACAGGTCCCAGGTCTCGGGCAGCCAGGGCGATTCGGCGCTGGGCGCCGTGCCGAAGGCCGCGAGGGTGAGCGCGCCCGCGCCGATGCCGAGGATGTCGACCGCGCCGTGCAGCACGCCCTGGCGCCAGCGGTGCCGGCGCGCGACGCCCACCAGGACGACGGTGGTGAGGCTGACCATCCCCGCGGGCACCCAGCCGTAGAGCAGGAGGACGGCGACGGTGAGCGCGCCGCCGGAGCCGGTGCCGCCCCACCAGCGGTCGCGGCCGAGGGCTACCAGATGGCCGACGATGAGGCCGGTGAGGACGGCGAGGGACCAGCCGGCCGTGCCGGCGGGAAACAGGGCGTGTCTGCCCGTGAAGGCCTGGTAGAAGCCCGTGCCCAGCAGGACGGCGGCCGCGGCGACGACCACGAACGGCAGCAGTTGCCAGGGCGTGCGGCCGTCCTGGGGGTCGGGGCCGCCCGTGCCCGGCAGGGACGCGGCGCCGTCCGGTCCCGGGGCGCTCCAGGCACGCTCACGCGGTTCGACGGCGGTGCTCAGCGCTCCGGCGCCGGGGGCGGGCGCGATCGGGCAGGTGCCCGCGTCGGTGGTCGTCGCTGTTCGGCGGCCGCGCAGCCAGGCGCTCGGCGCGCGCCACAGGCGGCCACGCAGCCGTGAGTCCGGGGCGGCGCTCTCGGTCGGTTCCATTCCCGTCCCTCTCACAGCCGGCGGTGCCCACGCCATGCGGACTCGGCCCGAAGTCGGCCGCGTCCGTAAGTCCGTCCCCGCACTCTCCACGAGCGAGGGGACGTCGTACTCCCGAACTCGTGCCGAGTAGGGGATGCCCCCTTTCCACGCTCTTGGTGAGCAGGAGATACCCCGTTCGCAGCGGGGCACGGCAGGCGCACACCTCAACAGTAGGCCGCAGAAGGCTTCCACGGGCAGCGGTCGCCCACGGTTGCCCGAATGCGACCCGGCCACCCGTATGCATCTGGTATGCGCTGAACGGGTGGCCTTCAACCGCTACTCCTCGGTCGGAAGCGCGACTTCCTTCGCCGCGTCCGGTCCTTGTTCGAGCAGGACAGCGAAGCCTTCCTCGTTGAGAACCGGAACCTTCAACTGCATGGCCTTGTCGTACTTGGATCCGGGGTTGTCCCCCACAACCACGAACGCGGTCTTCTTCGAAACGGAACCGGTCACCTTCGCGCCCCGGCTCTGCAGTGCCTCTTTCGCGCCATCCCGGGTGTGGTGCTCCAGCGTTCCGGTGACGACGACCGTGAGGCCTTCGAGCGGACGGGGACCCTCGTCCTCGCCGCTCGCCTCTTCCTCCATGCGTACCCCGGCAGCCCGCCACTTGCGCAGGATCTCCCGGTGCCACTCCTCGGCGAACCACTGTTTGAGGGAGGCCGCGATGGTCGGGCCGACGCCCTCCACCACGGCCAGCTCCTCCTCCGTGGCCTGTTCGATGCGGTCGATGGAGCGGAACTCGCGGGCCAGGGCCTCGGCGGCGACCGGGCCGACATGGCGGATGGAGAGGCCGTTGATGACGCGGGCCAGGGGGCGGTCCTTGGCTGCCGCGATGTTCTCCAGCATGGCGAGGGCGTTCTTCTTCGGTTCGCCCTTCTGGTTGGCGAAGACCGTGACGACCTTGTCCTCACCGGTCTTGGGGTCGCGCTTGGGCAGTCCGCTGTCCTGGTCGAGGACGTACGCCTTGATGGGCAGGAGCCGCTCGATGTCGAGGTCGAAGAAGTCGCCCTCGTCGGTCAGCACGGGCTTGGCCGGTTCCAGCGGCTTGACCAGGGCGGCGGCGGCGACCTCGCCGAAGTTCTCGATGTCCAGGCACTGGCGCCCGCCGAGGTAGAACAGGCGCTCGCGCAACTGGGCCGGGCACGTCTGGGCGTTGGGGCAGCGGAGGTCGATGTCGCCCTCCTTCATGGCGCGCAGCTCCGTGCCGCACTCGGGGCACTCGGCGGGCATCACGAACTCCCGCTCGCTGCCGTCCCGCAGGTCCACGACGGGGCCGAGGATCTCCGGGATCACGTCGCCCGCCTTGCGGATGACGACGGTGTCGCCGATGAAGACCCCCTTCTTCTTCACGATGTCCTGGTTGTGCAGCGTCGCGAACTCGACCTCGGAACCGGCCACCGTGACGGGCTCCACCTGGGCGTACGGAGTGACGCGGCCCGTGCGGCCCACGCCCACGCGGATGTTGACCAGCTTGGTGTTGACCTCTTCGGGCGGGAACTTCCACGCGATGGCCCAGCGCGGCGCGCGCGCCGTGGAGCCGAGGCGGCCCTGCAGCGGGATCTCGTCGAGCTTGACGACGACGCCGTCGATCTCGTGCTCCACGGAGTGACGGTTCTCCCCGAAGTACGCGATGAAGTCCCGCACTCCCTGGAGGTCGTCGACCACCTTGTTGTGCTGCGCGGTGGGCAGGCCCCATTCGTGCAGCAGCTCATAGGCGTGGCTGAGGCAGTCGATGTCGAAGCCCTCGCGGGCGCCGATGCCGTGCACGACCATGTGCAGCGGGCGGGTCGCGGTGACGCGCGGGTCCTTCTGGCGCAGCGAACCCGCCGCCGCGTTGCGCGGGTTGGCGAAGGGCTTGTCGCCCGCCTCCACCAGGCGGGCGTTCAGCTCCTCGAACTTCTCCATCGGGAAGAAGACCTCGCCGCGGACCTCGACGAGGGCGGGGACGCGGTCGCCCGTGAGGCGCTCGGGGATGTCGGCGATCGTGCGGACGTTCGGCGTGATGTCCTCGCCGGTGCGGCCGTCGCCGCGGGTGGCCGCGCGGGTGAGCTTGCCGTCCTCGTACGTGAGGTTGACCGCGAGGCCGTCGACCTTCAGCTCGCACAGGAAGTGGAAGTCCGGGGAGCCGACGTCCTTGGCGACGCGGTCGGCCCAGGCGGCCAGCTCCTCGTCGTCGAAGGCGTTGTCCAGGGAGAGCATGCGCTCGCGGTGCTCGACGGCCGTGAACTCCGTCTCGTACGACCCCGCGACCTTCTGGGTCGGCGAGTCGGGCGTCCTGAGCTCGGAGTACTGCTCCTCCAGGGCCTCCAGGGAACGCAGGAGCTTGTCGAACTCGGCGTCGCTGACGACCGGTTGGTCCTTCACGTAGTACCGGAAGCGGTGCTCCTCGATCTGCTCGGCCAGCTGGGCGTGCTGATCCCGTGCCTCGGCGGGCACAGAGCCTTGCTGTTCGACAGCCACCGTTACGTCCTCCCGTTACGTCATACCCAATTACTCAGGGTTGTCTGCGAGCGATCTCGCCGCCCGGACGCAGTGGGCGAGCACCTCGCGCGCATACGCGGGAGACGCTCCCGCGAGTCCGCACGACGGAGTGACCACGACCGACTCCGCGAGTGATCCCGGATTCAGCCCCAGCCTGCGCCACAGCGACCTGACACCCATGACGCTACCGGCAGGGTCTGACAATCGGCCGCCCACGCCGGGCACGACACCGGCGAAGAGCTTCGTGCCGCCCTCGACCGCCTCGCCGATCACCTCGCCGTCACGCTCGGTGAGCAGTGCGAAGTCGAACGAGACCGCGTCGGCGCCGGCGCGGCGCAGCAGCGCGAACGGCACGTCGGGCGCGCAGGAGTGGACGACGGTCGGCCCGTCGTCCTGGACGGCCAGGACGTCCCGCAGCGTGCTCTCCACGAGCTGGCGGTCCACGGCGCGGTGCGTGCGGTACTCGCTGGCCGTCTTGATCTGCCCGCGCAGCACGGCGATGAGGGAGGGCTCGTCGAGCTGCAGGACGACACGGGCGCCGGGCACCCTGCGGCGCACGTCCGCGAGGTGTGCGCGCAGCCCTTCGGCGAGGGATCCCGCCAGGTCACGGCAGGCGCCGGGGTCGGAGAGCGCCGCCTCGCCGTTCCTCAGCTCCAGGGCGGCGGCGAGCGTCCAGGGGCCGACGGCCTGGACCTTGAGCGGGCCCTCGTACCCCTGGGTGAACTCCTCCAGGGCGTCGAGGTCCTCGCCGAGCCAGGCCCTCGCGCGCCGGGTGTCCCGGCCGGGGCGGTCGCCGACGCGCCAGCCGCTGGGCTCCACGCGCGCGTACAGGTCGACGAGGAGCCCCGCGGTGCGGCCGATCATGTCGGCGCCGGGGCCGCGCGCGGGCAGCTCGGGGAGGTACGGGATGCCCTGCTCGGGCCCCTCGAAACTGCCCGTGACGGTCTTGGCGGCCTCGCGGGCGTCGCCGCCGGGCATGGACCCGACGCCGGTCGCCGGGCCCCAACGGAAGTCGCTCATCGCCCCGGCCGCACCGTCAGGTCGTTGACCTCCGCGTCGCGCGGCAGGTCCAGGGCCATGACGATCGTCGTGGCGACCGACTCGGGGTCGATCCAGCGGGACGCGTCGTACTCCTTGCCCTCCTGCTGGTGGACCTTGACCTGCATGGCGCTGGCCGTGCGGCCCGGGTAGACGGAGGTGACGCGGACGCCGTTGCCGTGCTCCTCGTGGCGCAGCGAGTCCGCCAGCGCCTTCAGGCCGTGCTTGGAGGCGGCGTACGCGGACCATTCGGGGCTCGCCCTGAGGCCGGCGCCGGAGTTGACGAAGACCACGTGCCCCTGGGCGAGCCGCAGTTGGGGCAGGAAGTGGCGGGTGAGCTCGGCGGGGGCGATCAGGTTGACGTTGAGCTGGTGACGCCAGGCCTTGGGGGTGAGCTCGCCGACCGGGCCGAGGTCGACGACGCCCGCGATGTGCAGGAGGGAGTCCACGCGCGGGGGCAGCGACTGGTGCCCGAAGGCCCAGGACAGCTTGTCGGGGTCGGAGAGGTCGCCGACGAGGGTGCTCGCGCCGGGGAACTCGGCGGCGAGCTCCTTGGCGCGGCCCGCGTCGCGCGCGTGCAGGACGAGCTCGTCGCCGCGTGCGTGGAGGCGGCGGGCGACGGCCGCGCCGATGCCGGAGCCCGCCCCGGTGATCACATGTGTTGCCATACCCGCCATGCTCGCATCACTGGGTGCCGGAGGATTCCTCCAGGTACGCCAGCGCGCCCACCGGCTCCTCGGCGAAGAAGACGAGGTCGGTCAGCGGGACGGGCAGGAAGCCCTCGTCCTCCATGCGGCGGAACTGTTCCTTGAGGCCGTCGTAGAACCCCTCGGAGTTCAGCAGGACCACGGGCTTGGTGTGCTTGCCGTGCTTCTTCAGCTCCAGGATCTCGGTGGCCTCGTCGAGCGTGCCGGTGCCGCCCACCATGACGACGACGGCGTCGGACTTCTCCAGGAGCAGCGCCTTGCGCTCGGCGAGGTCGCGGGCGATCACCATCTCGTCGGGGGCGGTGACCTGCCTGGCCCTGGCCGCGAGGAAGTCGACGGAGACGCCGACGAGCCGACCGCCCGCCTCCTGCACGCCGTCCGCCACGACCTTCATCAGACCGCTCTCGGAGCCGCCCCACACCAGCGTGTGCCCGCCCTTGCCGAGCAGCTCGGCGAACTCGCGGGCGGGCCGGGTGTAGCGGTCGTCGAGGTCGGCGGCGGAGAGGAAGACGCAGATGTTCATGCGCCCACGGTACGTTCCGCCTCTGACAGCACTCATCGAGGAGGGCAGCCGTGACCCAGGGACATCTGATCACCATCGAGGAAGGCACGGACCACGTACGCGTGGTGCACGACGGACAGGTCGTGGCGGAGAGCCGCCGCCCCCTGCTGCTGCGCGAGACGGGCTACCCCGTCCGGCACTACCTCCCTCCGGAGGACGTGCGCACCGATCTGCTGACGCCGTCGGCCACCACGACGTACTGCCCGTTCAAGGGAACGGCCGCCTACTGGTCGCTGCCGGGCGCGGACGACGTGGTGTGGGCGTACCCGGAGCCGAAGCCGGACGTGGCCGCGATCAAGGACCACTTCTGCTTCTACGACGTGGAGGTCATCGGGTCGCCGTGAACGTCCTGCGGTAGGCGGCGGGCGAGACGCCGAGGACGGCGCGCATGTGCTGGCGCAGGGAGTTGCCGGTGCCGAACCCCGCCCGGTGGGCCACCAGGTCCACCGGCAGGTCGCTCGACTCCAGGAGCCCGCGCGCCAGTTCGATGCGCTGAGCGGTCAGCCAGCGCCCGGGAGGCATGCCGACCTCCTCCTGGAAGCGGCGCGTGAAGGTCCGCAGGCTCATGCGCGCGTGGGCGGCCAGCTCCCCCAGCGGCAGCGGCTCCTGGAGCCTCTCCAGGGCCCACGCGCGCGTGGCGGCCGTCGTGGCGAGCGTGGGCTCCGGCACGGGCCGTTCGATGTACTGGGCCTGCCCGCCCTCGCGCCAGGGCGGCACCACGCAGAAGCGGGCGACGTGGTGGGCGACCGCGCTGCCGTGGTCGCGGCGCAGCAGGTGCAGACAGAGGTCGACGCCCGCGCCGACGCCGGCGGCGGTCAGGATGTCGCCGTCGTCCACGAAGAGGACGTCCTCGTCGACCACGATCCGCGGGAAGGTCCGCCGGAAGTGGTCGGCCTCCTTCCAGTGCGTGGTCGCGGGGCGCCCGTCCAGCAGCCCCGCGGCGGCCAGGACGTACGAGCCGGTGCAGAGCGACACCCAGCGCGTGCCCGGCCGCACCCGGGCGAGGGCGGCGGCGAGCTCGTCGGGCAGGACGCCGTCCAGCGTGCCGCCGCAGAGGCGGCTCGTGGGCGGGATCACCACGGTGTCCGCCCGCGCGAGCGCCTCGGGGCCGTGGTCCACCGCCATCTCGAACCCGGCGTCGGTCCGCACCGGCCGCCCGTCCACCGTGCAGACGACGACGTCGTAGAGCGGGCGCCCCTCGGCGTCCTCGGCCGCGCCGAAGATCCGCGGCGCGATGCCCGTCTCGAAGACGTAGGCGCCGTCCAGCGCGAGGACCGCCACACGATGCCGACCGCCCGAGGATGCCATGGCCGAATCCTGTCACATCATGGCCAAACTGCCGGCACTGTGATCGATCGTCCCGGCGCACGCTGGAGCGACCGGCCGCCGGCGAACGGCGGCCGGGCCGTCCCGAAAGAGGAAGACCATGAAGATGCGTGCCGTCAGCCCCCGCACCTGGGGCGCCCCCGAAGTCCTCGTCCCCGTGGAGGTGGACCGCCCCGAGCCGGGCCTCACCGAGATCCTGGTCCGGGTGCACGCGGCGGGCGTCAACCCGGTCGACTGGAAGACCCGCGCCGAGGGCGCCTTCGGCACCTGGGGGGACACCCCGATCCTGGGCTACGACGTGTCGGGCGTCGTCGAGGAGGTGGGTCCCGGGGTGACCCTGTTCCAGCCCGGCGACGAGGTGTTCGGCATGCCCCGCTTCCCCGAGCAGGCGGGCGGCTACGCCGAGTTCGTCGCGGCGCCTGCCCGGCGCTTCGTCCACAAGCCCGCCGGGATCGACCACGTGCAGGCCGCCGCGCTGCCGCTGGCGGCGCTCACCGCCTGGCAGGGGCTGATCGAGACGGGCGGGCTGCGCGCCGGTCAGCGGGTGCTGATCCACGCGGCGGCCGGCGGTGTGGGCCACCTCGCCGTGCAGATCGCCAAGGCACGGGGCGCGTACGTCATCGGAACCGCACGCCAGGAGAAGCACGATTTCCTGCGCGGGCTCGGCGCCGACGAAGTCGTCGACTACGCGCGCGTGGACTTCGCCGAGGCGGTGCGCGACGTGGACGTGGTCCTCGACGGGGTCGGCGGCGAGTACGGCGACCGCTCGCTGCCCGTCCTGCGCCGCGGCGGCCACCTGGTGACGCTCCCGGACCCGGGCGGCCTGCCGGACCCCGCGCGGGCCGCGGAGCTCGGCGTGCACGCGGGGTGGACCGTCGTCGAGCCGGACCGCCTCGGTCTGCTGGAGATCGCGCGCCTGGTCGACGAGGGCAGGCTCCGCGTCGAGGTCGACACGGTGCTGCCCCTGGCGGACGCGGCGAAGGCCCACGCGTACGGCGAACAGGGCCGCACGCAGGGCAAGATCGTCCTCCGGGTCGCCTGACCCGGGAGGACCGCGGGCGGCCTAGGCCGCCGCCGTCGCCCGCTCCGTCGTCGCGATCGTCGCCGAGCCGACCACGCGCGTGCCGTCGTAGAGCACGATCGCCTGGCCAGGCGCGACGCCGCGCACCGGCTCGGTGAAGGAGACGGTCAGGGTGCCGTCGACCAGCTCGGCGGTCACCTCCGTCTCACCGCCGTGGGCCCGCAGCTGCGCGGTGTACGTGCCGGGCCCGGTGGGGGCGGCGCCGCACCAGCGGGGCTTGATCGCGGTCAGGCCCGTCACGTCCAGGGCGTCGGCCGGGCCGACCGTCACGGTGTTGTTCACCGGGGAGATGTCCAGGACGTACCGCGGCTTGCCGTCGGGGGCCGGGGTGCCGATCCGCAGGCCCTTGCGCTGGCCGATGGTGTAGCCGTACGCCCCCTCGTGCGTGCCGAGCTTGTTGCCCTCGGCGTCCACGATGTCGCCCTCCGCCTTGCCGAGGCGGGCCGCCAGGAAGCCCTGGGTGTCGCCGTCGGCGATGAAGCAGATGTCGTGGCTGTCGGGCTTCTTGGCGACGGCGAGCCCGCGGCGCTCGGCCTCGGCGCGGATCTCCTCCTTGGTGGTGACCGTGTCGCCCAGCGGGAACATCGCGTGGGCGAGCTGGCGCTCGTCCAGGACCCCGAGGACGTAGCTCTGGTCCTTGGCCATGTCGGAGGCGCGGTGCAGTTCGCGCGAGCCGTCCTCGTGGACGATCACCTGGGCGTAGTGCCCGGTGACGACCGCGTCGAAGCCGAGGGCGAGGGCCTTGTCGAGGAGCGCGGCGAACTTGATCTTCTCGTTGCAGCGCAGGCACGGGTTGGGCGTGCGGCCCGCCTCGTACTCGGCGACGAAGTCCTCGACGACGTCCTCGCGGAACCGCTCGGCGAGGTCCCACACGTAGAACGGGATGCCGATGACGTCCGCGGCGCGGCGGGCGTCGCGCGAGTCCTCGATGGTGCAACAGCCCCGCGCGCCCGTGCGGAACGACTGCGGGTTCGCGGAGAGCGCGAGGTGCACTCCCGTCACGTCGTGCCCGGCCTCGGCGGCGCGGGCGGCGGCGACGGCGGAGTCCACGCCGCCGGACATGGCGGCGAGGACACGGAGGGGGCGCTGGGGTCGCTGCGGGGTCTCGGTCAAAGTCATAGCCCTCACAGGGTACGGGGCGACGGGAACCGTACGCCCGTGAGTAAGCGTTGACGATCACATGGGGGAAGAGACCACCGGGCCCGGCGGTACGGGCGAGCAGGACGCGGAGCCGAGGCGCCGCCGTGGCATCGACCGGCGCACGCTGCTGATCGGCGGCGCCGCGGCGGCCGTCGGCACGGCCGTGCTCGCCAGGGACGAGCTCGGCCGGCTGTGGTGGCGGCTGCCGGGGGTGGTGAAGAAGCGCAAGGAGGGCGAGGTCGACACCCCGGGCGCGCAGTGGATCGCCGCCTCCGACTACAACTGGCGGCGCGCGGACCGCCCCGACGACTACGCCATCGACCGCGTCGTCATCCATGTCGTCCAGGGCGGGTACCAGACGGCGCTGCGGGTCTTCAAGGACCCCGCGCACGGCGCCGCCGCGCACTACGTGGTGCGCAAGGACGGGCACATCGCGCAGATGATCCGCGAGCTGGACGTGGCGTTCCACGCGGGCAACAAGAGCTACAACGAACGCAGCATCGGCATCGAGCACGAGGGTTTCGTGGACAAGAAGTCCTCGTTCACCGACGCGATGTACGCGGCGTCGGCGCGGCTCACCGCCGGGATCTGCCGGAGGTACGACATCCCGGTGGACCGCGAGCACATCGTCGGGCACGTGGAGGTGCCCGGCACGGACCACACGGACCCGGGCCCCCACTGGGACTGGGACCGCTACATACGCCTGGTGCGGGCCGCCAGGGACGCACCGGAGAAGCCCAAGAAGTCTTCGGAGCCCAAGAAGTCCGCCTAGCCGGGCCCCGGGGCCCGAGGGCCCGCCTAGCTCAGGCCCGCCGACCGCGCCCGCTCCACCGCGGGGCCGATCGCCGCGGCCACCGCGTCGACGTCCGCCTGCGTCGAGGTGTGGCCGAGGGAGAAGCGCAGGGTGCCGCGGGCCAGGTCGGGGTCGGTGCCGGTGGCGAGCAGGACGTGGCTGGGCTGGGCGACACCGGCGGTGCAGGCCGAGCCGGTGGAGCACTCGATGCCCTGGGCGTCGAGCAGCAGCAGGAGGGAGTCGCCCTCGCAGCCGGGGAAGGTGAAGTGCGCGTTGGCGGGCAGCCGGCCCGCCGGGTCCGGGTCGCCGCCGAGGATCGCCTCGGGGACCGCGGCGCGGACGGCGGCGACCAGCTCGTCGCGGAGCGCGCCGATCCCGGCGGCGAACCGCTCCCGGTGCGCGGCGGCGTGCTCGCCCGCGACGGCGAACGCGGCGATGGCGGGCACGTCCAGCGTCCCGGAGCGCACGTGCCGCTCCTGGCCGCCGCCGTGCAGCACGGGCACGGGGCTGTACTCACGGCCGAGCAGCAGCGCGCCGATGCCGTAGGGCCCGCCGATCTTGTGGCCGGAGACGGTCATCGCGGCGAGCCCGGAGGCGCCGAAGTCGATGGGGACCTGGCCGTAGGCCTGCACCGCGTCGGCGTGCAGCGGGACGCCGAACTCCTGGGCGACGTCGGCGAGTTCGCGGACCGGCTGGATCGTGCCGATCTCGTTGTTGGCCCACATGACGGTGGCCAGGGCGACGGAGTCGGGGTCGCGCGCGATGGCCTCGCGCAGCGCGTCGGGGTGCACCCGGCCGTACGCGTCGACCGGGAGGTACTCGACGGTGGCGTCCTCGTGCTCGCCGAGCCAGTCGACGGCGTCGAGGACGGCGTGGTGCTCGACGGGGCTGGCGAGGACCCGGGTGCGGGCCGGTTCGGCGTCGCGCCGCGCCCAGTACAGGCCCTTGACGGCGAGGTTGTCCGCCTCGGTGCCGCCGGAGGTGAAGACGGTCTCGCTGGGGCGCGCGCCGAGCGACTCGGCGAGGATCTCGCGGGCCTCCTCGACGGTGCGTCGCGCCCGGCGCCCCGCCGCGTGCAGCGAGGAGGCGTTGCCGGTGACGGCGATCTGCGCGGTCATCGCCGCGATCGCCTCCGGGAGCATCGGAGTGGTCGCTGCGTGGTCGAGGTAGGCCATGGTGGGCACGATTCTACGAGCCGTGCGGTGCCGGACGCCCCGGCGGTATCAGCCTGCGGGACCCCGGCGGCACGGGGATCAGCCCGCGAGCCCCCAGGACACCGTGTTGTCGGCCGCGACGAGCACGGCGAGCACGACGAGGTCGGCCACGCCGAGCCCGAGGCCGAGCAGCGCGCGGCCCCTGCGGGCGGTGCCGCGCCACAGCGCGAGGCCGGCGAGGACGATCGCGACGGGCCCGAGGAAGAGGTTGAGGACGAGCAGTCCGAGCAGGCCGAGGACGAACGAGGCGACGGCCATGCCGTCGGCGTCCCGCCGCGTCGCGGGCCTGGTGGCGGTGAGTTCCATGGTGCGACTCCTGGCAGGTGGAGGTGTCGTACGGGGCGGAGGCGGGGCGGCGCCGGGTCGGCGCGGCGGGTCAGCGCTGGTGCGCGCGGCGCTCGCGGACGGCGAAGACCACGAGCCAGACGCCGATGACGGCGGCGGCGACGGCGGTGACGGGCAGCGGGGCGTGGGCCACGGTGCCCATCGCGACGCCGAGCAGGAGGAGGGCGGCGACGAGGAAAAGCATGAGATCCCTCTCGGTTGCGGTGACCTCTCGATTCGGTGAACGGTTGTGGTAACAACTGTTCACTGACTGGAGAGTCTACTCCCGCTTCCCGCTTCCCAATCCCAGAGAACAGTTGTTAACTGCATGGCATGAGTCACACCCTCGGCGTCCGGCAGGCCCAGAAGCAGAAGACCCGGCAGGCCCTCCTCGACGCGGCCCTCGGGCTGCTGGAGGAGCAGAGCCTCAGCAGCCTGGGCCTGCGCGAGGTCACCCGCGCCGTGGGCGTCGCCCCCACCGCCTTCTACCGGCACTTCCGCTGCACCGCCGACCTGGGCGTGACCCTGGTCGAGGAGGCGCTCGGCAGCCTGCACACGACGCTCGCCGCCCTGCTCACGGCGGTCGGCGACGGCGAGGAGCGCATCGCGGGCGCCGTCGGGCTGATCGCCGCCTACGTCCGCGAACACCCCGCGCACGTCCGCTTCATCGCCCGCGAGCGGCACGGCGGCGTCAAGGCGGTGCGCGCCGCGATCGGCGATCAGCTCGCCCTGTTCGCCGAGGAGGTGCGGGACCAGTTCGCCAAGGAGCCGGAGGCCAGGGGCTGGAGCGACGACGACCTGCTGATGCTCGCCGGGATGTACGTCGACCACATGGTGATGACGGCCTCGTCGTTCCTGGAGGCGGCGACACCCGAGGCCGAGCGGGCCGTGGCCGACGCCGCGCGCCGGCAGCTGCGCCTGGTGAGCCTGGGCCGCCGCCACTGGCTCGACGGGCGGTAGCGGCGGGCCCCCGAGGGTGCGCGGGTCGCGACCACCGAATGCCCTCGACTCTCCCGTAAGGGGCAACTACGCTCTACGGTCATGACGAACGCCCCTGACGCCTGGACCCTCGACCAGACCTTCGCCAGTTCGGCGGGGGCGATCCGCTGGGCCGCGCTCGGCCCCGCCGACGCCCCGCCCGTCGTCCTGGTCCACGGCACGCCCTTCTCGTCGTACGTGTGGCGGGGCGTCGCCCGCGCCCTCGCGCGCGAACACCGCGTGTACGTCTGGGACTTGGCCGGTTACGGCGCATCCGAGATGCGGGCGGGGCAGGACGTCTCGCTCGCCGCGCAGGGCCGGGTGCTCACCGAACTGCTCGGCCACTGGGGCCTGGACCGGCCCGCCGTCGTCGCCCATGACTTCGGCGGCTGTGTCGCGCTGCGCGCGCACCTGCTGCACGGCGCCCGCTACGAACGCCTCGCGCTCGTCGACCCGGTGGCCCTCGCCCCCTGGGGCTCCCCCACCTACCGGCTGCTCGGCGCGCACGCCGACGTCTTCGGACAGCTGCCGCCCGAGCTGCACCGGGCCCTCGTGCGCGAGTACGTCTCCTCGGCCAGCCACCAGGGGCTGCGTCCCGCCGTCCTCGACCGGCTCGTGGAGCCGTGGTGCACCGACGAGGGCAGGCCCGCCTTCTACCGGCAGATCGAGCAGAACGACCAGCGCTTCACCGACGAGATCCAGGGCCGGTACGGGGAGGTGGACCTGCCCGTCCTGGTCTGCTGGGGCACCGACGACACCTGGATCCCCCCGGCGCGCGGCGAGGAGCTGGCCAAGGCGATCCCCGGCGCCGAGCTGCGCCTGATCGAGGGCGCGGGACATCTCGTCCAGGAGGACGCGCCCGCCGAACTCACCGGTGAGCTCAGCCGTTTCCTGCGCCGGGCCCCGCTCCGTACAGCTCCGTGACCGCCGCCGCGGCGCCCGCCAGCTCCGCGCGCACCTCGGGCGGCGAGAGCACCTCCACGTCGGCGCCGAAGGGAAGCAGCGTGCGGGTCTCGCCGACGACGCCGAAGCCGAGGCGGACGCCGATCCACTCGCTCGCGCCGTCGTCCTCGGGCGGCCCGGCGAGCCGGTGCCCCTGGAGCCGCAGGAACAGCTGGTAGCGGCGGCGGGCCACCCGCGCCGTCACGTCGAGGCCGACCGGCCGGTCCTCGACCCGGCGCTTCAACACGCCCCACACGTCGGCCAGTTCGACGCCGGCCCGGCGCTCGACGGGCGCGTCCGTGACGGTCGCCGCGCGCACCCGGTCGGCACGGAAGAGCCGCGGGGCACCGCGCCGGTCCGCGACCAGGTACCAGACGCCCGCCTTGGAGACGAGGCCGTAGGGGTCGACGGTGTAGGTGCTCGGCTCGGCGTCGCCGCTGTGCCGGTAGCGCAGCCGCAGCCGCCGGTCGGCGAAGACGGCGTCCCGCAGGACGTCGAAGTCGACGACGGCCGGGGCGGGATCGCGGACCCCGGGCAGCCAGCGCGCCGAGTCGACGAGGACGCGGCGGCTCATCAACTCGGCGGCGGGGCGGTGCGGTGCGGGCAGCGCGGCCATGACCTTGCGCAGCGCGGAGCCGAGCGCGTCGTCCAGGCCCAGCGCGGCGTGCGCGCCCTGCGCGGCGAGGATGAACAGCGCCCGCGACTCGTCCGCGGTCAGGCCCGTCACGTCGGTGCGGAATCCGGCGAGCAGTTCGATGCCGCCGCGCCGGCCGCGCTCGGCGTAGACGGGGACGCCGGAGGAGGACAGGGCCTCGACGTCCCGGTAGATCGTGCGGACGGAGACCTCCAGGCGCTCGGCGAGCTCGTGCGCGGGGACCCGCCCGCGGGTCTGGAGCAGCAGCAGGATCGAGAGCAGCCGGTCGGATTTCACCCGCCCAGGATCCCCCACCGCACGGCCCCGCACGGCGCGGGCCCCACCGGGCCCGCGCGCCCTCGGGCGTCAGCTCAGCCGCGCCCGCGCCAGCTGCCGCGACTGCGCGACCAGCCGGTCCTCGCTGTCCCAGACCTCCGCGTCCTCCTCCAGGAAGCCGCCCGCGAGGTTGCGCGTGGTGATCGAGACGCGCAGCGGGCCGGGGGCCGGGCGGTGCCGGACGTGGACCGTCAGCTCCACGGTCGGGACCCAGCCGCTCAGGCCCAGCTCGAAGGCGGTCGGCGGCAGCGCGTCGACGGCGAGGAGCAGCGAAAGCGGGTCCGCGTCGCGGCCGTCCGCGAGGCCGAACCAGGCCCGCATCTCGCCCTTGCCGGACGGCTGCCCGAGCGCCCAGCCGAGGGTGGCGGGGTCGAGCTTGAGGAAGAGGCGGTCGGCGATGGCCGAACTGCCGGGCACGGGCCGGTGGTCGGGGGCGTCCTGCGCGCCGAAGCACTGGTCGAGCGGCGGGATGGCGGGCGGGACGGCCGTGGTGCGCACGTCGTCGGGGAGCTCGTCGAGGTCTCCGTACGAGGCGAGCACGCGGATCCGCTCGACCTCGCGGCCCTCCTCGTCGTACTGGAAGAGCGAGGCCTGCCCGGTGGACAGGGACCGCCCGGCGCGCACGAGGTCGGTACGGATCACGGCGGGGCCGGGGGCCGACGCGGTGAGGTAGTACGCGGAGACGGTGAACGGGTCGTCGTGCGGCAGGGCGTCGGCCAGCGCGCGGCCGAGGACGGCGAGGAGATAGCCGCCGTTGACGGCACTGATGATCGTCCACCCGGCGGAGAGCTCGGTGTCGTAGACGCCGGGCTCGCGCCGGACGACCGCGGTGTCGCGGTCGAACTCGCTGTCGCCGATGCGGGCGGGTATCGATGTGGTTATCGATGCTTGCGATGCTGCCGTTGCCATGCCAGCAACGTACAACAGGAAACTACTGAGCGGTAGCTTTTCCTGTCGCCCCGGCCCTCCACGGCCTCTACGGCGTCTCCTCCGCCTCGGCCTCCACCGCCGTCGACCGCCGGTTCCAGGCCCGCGGCGCGCGCCAGTGGTAGCGCAGCGCGAGCAGCCGCAGGACGAACGCCGTCACGATGGCCAGGCCGATCGTGAAGCCCGTCAGCTGCTTGTAGTGGATGCACAGGGCAACCATCGTGGCGCCCACGATGGCGGGCACCGCGTACAGGTCGCGGTCCCAGCGGACCAGCGAGGGCACTTCGTTGGCGACGATGTCGCGCAGCACACCGCCGCCGACCGCCGTGGCGAGGCCGAGGGCCACCGACTGGGTGAGGCCGAGGCCGTAGTCGTACGCCTTGGTCGTGCCCGTGACGCAGAACAGGCCGAGGCCCGCCGCGTCGAAGACGTTGACCGCGAGCTGGGTGCGCTCCACCTCCGGGTGCAGGAAGAAGACCAGGAGGGCCGCGAACAGCGGGGTGATGAAGTAGCCGAGGTCCGTGAATGCGGCCGGCGGGACCGCCCCGATGACCAGGTCGCGGAAGAGTCCCCCGCCCAGCGCGGTCACCTCGGCGAGGACCGCGATGCCGAAGACGTCGAAGTTCTTGCGCACGGCGAGCAGCGCGCCGGAGATCGCGAAGACGAAGATGCCCACGATGTCGAGCGCGTGCTGGACGGAGGGCGTGAACAGATCCTGGAGCACGCGCCATTCTTACCCGCGCGCGCCCCCGGCCCGGCGCTGCTCCCACTCCGACTTGGGACTTTCGCGCGCCGAACCCCCGAACAGCAGGGGACGGACATGGAAAAGCCCCAAGAAGGACTTCAATGAGAAAGTCGAAGGAAGGGTTCTCACCGACACCGGAAGGGGTGCACCACGTGAAGTTCGTGCTGGAGGTCGACATGGGCGAGGACGCGTTCGCGGGGAACGCGGCCGACGAGCTGGGCCGGATCCTGCGCTACTGGGGCGGCAACCTGCGGCACTACGCGCTGGCGCCGGGCGACGGCGAGGCGGTGTACGACTCCGGCTTCCGCGAGGTCGGCGGCTGGCGGATCACCGCCGCGCCCCAGGGCGCTACGGAAGCGCCGGCTTCCCCTTCGTGAACAGCCAGGTGTCGAAGAGCGCGTCGAGCTGCTCGCCGGAGACCTTCTCGGCGAGCCGCACGAAGTCGGCGGTGCTCACGTTGCCGTAGCGGTTCTCCTTGACCCAGGCCCTCAGGAGCCGGAAGAAGTCCTTGTCGCCGATCCGTTCGCGCAGCACCTGGAGCGTCATCGCGCCGCGCTGGTAGACGGCGGAGGAGAACATGGTGTCGCGCTGCGGGTCACCGACGACGATCTGCCAGAACGCGGAGTCGGCGGGCCGCGCGTCGTACGCGGCGCGGAAGGAGTCGTGGGCGGTGGCGCGGCCCTTCTGCTCGTTCCAGAGCCAGGGCGCGTAGGTCGCGAAGCCCTCGTTGAGCCAGATGTCGCTCCACTTGTCGACCGTGACGGAGTCGCCGAACCACTGGTGGGCCAGCTCGTGGACGATCGTGTTCTCCGAGCGCACGGCCGAGTAGATCGGCTTGGTCTGGGTCTCCAGGGAGTAGCCGGCCTGCGGGAAGTCGTCGACGATCGCTCCGGTCTCCTCGAAGGGGTAGGGGCCGAAGACCTTCGACCAGTGGTCGGTGACCTCGGCCGTCACGGCGTACACGTCGACGTCGCCCCGCGGCACCTTGGGGTCGATCGCGACGTAGAGGGGCGTGCCGCCCGGGGTCTTCCCGGTCCGCACGTCGAACTTCCCGATCGTGGCGGTCGCCAGGTACGTCGCCATCGGCTTGGTCACGCGCCAGTGGGCTTCGGTCCGCCCGCCCTTGTCGTACGTCCCCACGAGCCGGCCGTTGGAGACCGAGGTCAGGCCCTTGGGCGCCGTGACGCGGATGTCGAAGGCCGCCTTGTCGGAGGGGTGGTCGCTGGCGGGGAACCAGGTGGAGGCGGCGTTGGGCTCACAGGCGACGAAGACGCCGTCCTCGGTCTTCATCCAGCCGTACTCGGAGCCGAAGACGATGGGCCCGCCGAGGGGTTCGGGCACGCCGCCGTACTCGACGCCCACCTCGAAGGTCTTGTTCCTGCCCAGGGCCTGGCGCGGGGTGATGCGCAGCTCGTCGCCGTCGCGCGTGAAGGCGGCGCGTCTGCCGTTCACCTCGACGCGGGTGACCGTCAGCTTCTGCAGGTCCAGGTCGAAGGACGACAGGTTCTGGGTGGCGCGCGCGGTGATCGTGGTGCGGCCGTCGAGCCGGTCGGTGTCCGGGTCGTAGGCGAGGTCGAGGGCGTAGTGGCGTACGTCGAAGCCGCCGTTGCCGAGCTTCGGGAAGTAGGGGTCGCCGACGCCGTCGGAGCCAGGGGCCGGGGCGGGGGCTGCGGCGATCAGACAGAACGAGGCGGCCGCGAGGGTGAGGGCCGCCAGACGTGCCGAACGGGAGAGTGCCATGAGTCTTCCCTTCGAACGCGTTCCGATGGGGTGGGTCCGCCGGGGCGGACACGCAGACTCTGCACTCTCCCGCTAGGGCATGTACATGACCCGGAGCGCGTACTTCGTCCGGGTCAACTTGCCTTATGCCTCAGTCGACTTCTGACCCTTTTCCTTGGAGACCTTGGAGACCTTGGAGTCCTTGGCGTCCTTGGAGACCGCGGGCTCGGCGTCCGTGGCCGCGTCGGCGGACTCGGCGGACTCGGCGGGCTCGGCGGACTCCGGCACCTCGACCGACTCCGACTCCGCGGCCTCCGCCTCCTCCGCCGCGGCCGTCTCGTCCGCCTTGGTCGCCACCGACACCACCTCGATGGCCTCCTTGGCCACCGACAGCAGCTTGGTGTCCTCGGGCGCCTGGTCCTCGGCGTTCTCCGGGTGGTGGCACGCCACCTGGTGCCCGGTGGCGAGCGGGATGAGCGGCGGCTCCTTCGTCTTGCAGATCTCCGTCGCCTTCCAGCACCGCGTGTGGAAGCGGCAGCCGGTGGGCGGGTCGATCGGCGAGGGCACGTCGCCGCGCAGCAGGATGCGCTCGCTCTTGACGCCGCGCCGCTTGGGGTCGGGCACCGGCACCGCGGAGAGCAGCGCCTTGGTGTACGGGTGCATCGGCGTGGCGTAGAGGTCCTTGCGGTCAGCCAGCTCCACGATCTTGCCCAGGTACATCACCGCGATGCGGTCCGAGACGTGCCGGATGACCGACAGGTCGTGCGCGATGATCACGTACGTGAGACCGAGCTCTTCCTGGAGGTCGTCCAGGAGGTTGACCACCTGGGCCTGGATGGAGACGTCGAGGGCCGAGACCGGCTCGTCCGCGACGACCAGCTTGGGCCGCAGCGCGAGCGCCCGCGCGATGCCGATGCGCTGGCGCTGACCGCCGGAGAACTCGTGCGGATAGCGGTTGTAGTGCTCGGGGTTGAGCCCGACGCGCTCCAGCATCTCCTGCACGGTCTTCTTGAGGCCGCCCTCGGGCTTGACGCCCTGCAGCTTGAAGGGCGCGCTGACGATCGCGCCGATGGTGTGGCGCGGGTTCAGCGAGGAGTACGGGTCCTGGAAGATCATCTGCACGTCGCGGCGCAGCGGACGCATGCCGGCCGTGTTCAGGTGCGTGATGTCCGTGCCCTCGAACTCGACCCGGCCACCGGTCGGTTCGAGCAGGCGCGTGATCAGCCGGCCCATCGTCGACTTGCCGCAGCCGGACTCGCCGACCACGCCGAGCGTCTCCCCGGGGCGCACGTCGAAGCTCAGCCCGTCGACCGCCTGCACCGCGGCGACCTGGCGCTGGAGCAGCCCCTTCTTGATGGGGAAGTGCTTCACCAGGCCGTCGACCTTGAGCAGCGGCTCCGGTGAGCCCTTCGTCTGCGCCGGGATCGTCATCTCCTGGCCCTTCACGTCATCGTTCACAGCTTCGGCGCAATCTCTTCGGTCCAGATCCGGGTGCGCTGCTCCTGCGACATGTGGCAGGCGGAGTAGTGACCGGCGGCCACCTCGCGCAGCTCGGGGCGCTCACGGCGGGTGATCTGGTCCTTGGGGACGTCCGCGTAGGGGCAGCGCGGGTTGAAGGCGCAGCCGCTCGGCAGGTTGATCAGGCTGGGCGGGGAGCCCTTGACCGGGATGAGCCGGTCGGTCTCCTCGCGGTCGATGCGCGGCATCGAGCCCAGCAGGCCCCAGGTGTAGGGGTGCTGGGGCTCGTAGAAGACCTTCTCGGCCGTGCCGCGCTCGACGCACCGGCCGCCGTACATGACCAGGAGCTCGTCCGCCATCTCGGCGACCACGCCCAGGTCGTGCGTGATCATGATGACGGCGGAGCCGAACTCCTTCTGCAGGTCCCGGATGAGGTCGAGGATCTGCGCCTGGACGGTCACGTCGAGGGCGGTGGTCGGCTCGTCCGCGATGAGCAGCTCGGGGTTGTTGACCAGCGCCATGGCGATCATCGCGCGCTGGCGCATGCCGCCGGAGAACTCGTGCGGGTAGCTGTCGACGCGCTTGTCCGGCTGGGGGATCCCGACCCGGTCGAGCATCTCGATCGCGCGCTTGCGGGCGGTCTTCTTGTCGACGTCGTTGTGGACCCGGTACGCCTCGACGATCTGCTTGCCGATCGAGTAGTACGGGTGCAGCGCGGAGAGCGGATCCTGGAAGATCATCGCCATCTCGCGGCCGCGCAGCTTGCGGACCTCGTCGGGGTCGCCGCCGAGCAGCTCCTTGCCGTCGAGCCAGATCTCGCCGGAGATCTTCGCCCGCCGCGCGCCGTACTGCCCCGCGGTGTGCAGGCCGAGGATGCCCAGCGAGGTGACGGACTTGCCGGAGCCGGACTCGCCCACGATGCCGAGGGTCTTGCCCTTCTCCAGCTGGAAGCTGAGGCCGTCGACGGACTTGACCAGGCCGTCGTCGGTCGGGAAGTGCACCTTGAGGTCGCGCACCTCGAGGAAGGCGGAGGGAGCGGCGGACCCGGCGACGGGCTCGCCCACCGCGGCCCCGCTCTTGGACAGTTCGGTCATCCCAGCCTCACTCGCGGGTCGATGACGGCGTACAGAAGGTCGACGACGAGGTTGGCGACGGCGATCGCGAGCGCCGCACACAGGGTGACGCCGAGAATGACGGGCAGGTCCTTGCTGCTGATGGCCTTGACCGCCTCGAGGCCGAGCCCCGGAAGGTTGAACGTGGACTCGGTGAGCACCGCGCCGCCCATCAGGACGCCGAGGTCGAGTCCGAAGACGGTGAGGATCGGCGTCATCGCGGAGCGCAGCGCGTGCCTGCGGATGACGACGGACTCGCCGAGGCCCTTGGCGCGCGCGGTGCGGATGTAGTCCTCGCCGAGGACCTCCAGCATCGTGGCGCGGGTGAGCCGGGCGTACATGGCGGCGTTGAGGAACGCCAGGACGATCCACGGCAGGATCAGCGTCTCGAACCAGACGTTGATCGGATCCTCGGTACTGAGACTGTCGGCGATCTTCACCCAGCCGAGGCTGTGGACGAAGATGCCCATCGCGATCATGCCGGTGAAGAAGACGGGCAGCGAGACACCGGCGAGCGCGGTGGTCATCGCGGCGCGGTCCCAGATGGTGCCCCGGCGCAGGGCGGAGATCACGCCGGTGATGACACCGCCGGCGAGCCACAGCACACAGGCGCCAGCGGCGAGCGCGGCGGTGACGGGCAGGGCGTCCTTGAGGGTCTCCCAGACCGGCGCCTCGGTACGGAAGGAGTAGCCGAAGCAGGGGGCCGGGCAGTGGGTGACGTCGGAGCCGTTGACGTAGTCACGGCCCATCGGGATGCCCTTGATGAAGTCCCAGAACTGGACGAGCAGCGGGTCGTCCAGTCCCAGCTTGACGCGGATGCCCTCGAGCTGCTCTGCACCCGATGCCTTGCCGGCGAAGAGGACGGCGATGTCCTGTCCCGCCCACTTGGGCAGCATGAAGAAGATGGTGAAGGTCGCGAGCAGTACGACCAGCACCATGATGATGACGGCGATCAGGCGCCGGATGAGATAAGCAAGCACTGTGCGCGGCCCGGCGGTGGCCGGCACCCCCTTGTGAGGGGTCCCGGCCACCGCCCGGGGCCATCACCTGCCCTTCGGACTGGCGGGATTCGGCGGCGGTGGGACGGTCAACTACGGGTCGGGCGGGGTCGGTTACTTGACGACGCCGAGCGAGACGTAGTCGTACCGGCCGTTGTAGGCGTCGGACATGTAGGCGTTGGTCAGCCGCGATCCGCGCCAGGTGATGTTCTTCTCGTACAGGAAGGGCATCCAGTCGGCCTGGTCGAGGATCCGCTTGTCGAGCTCCTTGTAGATCTCGCCGGCCTTGGTCGCGTCGGTCTCGGAGATCGCCTTGTCGAAGAGACCGTCGATCTTCTTGTCCTTGATCTGCGACTCGTTGTAGTTGCCGTTCTCGATCAGGAAGCGGCTGTCGAACAGCGGCTGCGCGTAGCCCTGGCCGGACGGGAAGTCCGGGCCCCAGCCGCTCATCTGCATGCTGTAGCCGCGCTTCTTCACGACGGACGGCGAACCGGTGATGCTGGCGGAGTCGGCGCCGTCGAGGGACTCGACGCTGACGTCGATGCCGACCTTGCCGAGCTGGGCCTGGAGCGCCTCGGCGGCGTCGACCTCACCCGGGTTGTTGTTGCGGGCGGTCAGCTTGGCCTTGAAGCCGCTCGGCTTGTCGCACTGCTTGAGCTCGTCCTTGGCCTTGGCCACGTCCGGCTTGCCCTTGCGCTTCAGGACGCCGTACGGGTCGTAGTCGCTGTGACCCGGGATCGCCACCGGGAAGGTGGAGTTGGCGATGTCACCGGCCGCGACCGCGCCACCGCGGGTCTGCTGGAGGCTCGCGAAGTCCGTGGCGTAGAAGACGGCCTTGCGGCAGTGCACGTTGTCGAACGGCTTGGCCGTGTGGATCAGCGCGACGTAGCGCACGAAGGACGTGTGCATGTTGTCGACGTTGGCCTTGTGGTCCGAGACGGCGGTGACGCGACCGGACTGGGTCATGCCCGTGCCGTTGAGGTCGACGTCGTAGTCGCCCTCCATCAGCTTCTTGTCGTTCTCCTCCAGGTTGGCGGAGATCGTCACGTCGATCTTGTCGGGCAGCGCCGCGCGGATCGGGTCCGAGGACTTCTTCCAGGCGGTGTTGCGGACCAGCACGATCTTCTTGCCGGACTTGTACGTCTCGAACTTGTACGGGCCCGCGGAGAACGGCCGCGCGGTGTACTTCGCCTTGGTGTCCTTGGACTCCTTCACCGGGGAGCCGGACGGCATGGCGAGGAACTGCTCGAAGTCACCGTTGCGCTTGGGCAGTTTGAAGACGATGGTCTGGTCGTCGGGCGTCTCGATGGCGTCCAGGCCGCCCTTGTCCTTGTAGGGACCCTTGTACTTCTTGTCGGGGTCCAGGGCCTGGCGGATGTAGCCCGGGCCACCGGTGATGGTGTCCGTCGCCCAGGAGCGCTCGATGCCGTACTTGACGTCCTTGGAGGTCAGCTTGGAGCCGTCCTCCCAGGTGAGACCGTCGCGCAGCTGGTACGTGTAGGTCTTGCCGTCGTCCGAGATCTTCGCCGTGGAGGTGGCGAGGTCGGGCACCAGCTTGGTGCCCTTCTTGCCGGGCTCGGGGCTGTAGGAGATCAGCTGGCGCGTGTAGAAGCGCATGAAGTCCCACGACATGCCGTAGTAGGCACGCTGGGGGTCGGCCGAGTCGAGGTCCTGCTTGCCGACCATCTTGAGCGTCCCCCCCTTCTTCTTGGACGGGTTGGCGACCTTGTCGAGCGCCGCGTTGTAGCCGGCACCCTTCGAGTCGCCGCCATCACCGTCACCGCCGCCGCACGCCGTGGTGGTCACCAGCGCCGCGACGACGAGGGCCGCACCCGCGGTGAGCCGTCGTTTCGAGGAAACTGTGGGCATTTTCTCGTAACCTCCGAGATTCGCGGTCCCTGGCCTTGAGCTGCCGGAGAACCATGGGTAGAGCCACCTGACATGCGGCAGGGGCAAGCCGGTTGGGGACTAGCGCGTCCCCTTCGGGTCGAGCGCGTCACGCAGCCCGTCGCCGAACAGGTTGAAGGCCAGGACGGTGATGAAGATCGTCACGCCCGGGAAGACCATGAACATCGGGTCGTGCTCGTACGTCTCGAGCGCGTCGCGCAGCATGCCGCCCCAGGACGCCGTCGGCGGCTTCACACCGGCGCCGAGGAAGCTCAGGGCCGCTTCCGTGAGGATGTTGGTCGGGATCATCAGCGTCGCGTAGACGGTGATCGGGGCGACCAGGTTGGGCAGCAGTTCACGGAAGAGGATGTGGCGCCGGCCGCCGCCGAGGCTGCGGGCCGCCTCCACGTACTCCCGCTCGCGCAGCGAGAGCGTCTGGCCTCTGACGATGCGGCCGACGTAGGGCCAGCCGAAGAAGCCGATGACCATCACCAGGATCGCGACGCGCACGCTGCTGCCGGTCAGGCCCAGCAGGTCGTCGGGGAGCACGGAGACCAGGGAGATGATGAAGAGCAGCTGCGGGAAGGAGAGCAGCACGTCCATCACGCGGCTGATCAGGGCGTCGACCCAGCCGCCGAAGTAGCCGGCGATGATCCCGAAGAGGGTGCCGAGCGCGACGGCGACGATGGCCGCGAGGAAGGCCACGAGGAGCGAGATCCGCGCGCCGTAGACGATGCGGCTGAAGACGTCGCGGCCCTTGTTGGGCTCGACCCCGAAGAGGAAGTCGCTGCTCATGCCGCCGAACGCGCCCTTGGGCAGGTTGGTCAGCTCGTCCAGCTCGTCCTGGTGGAAGTCGTTGGGCGGATGGCCCAGCAGGCTCACGATCAGGGGGGCGAAGATCGCGACAAGGACCAGGAACAGCACCGTGAAGCCGCCGAAGAGGGCGACCTTGTCGCGCTTCAGGCGGTTCCAGGCGATCTGCTTGAGGGACCGACCCTCGACCTTCTTCACCCCTGCATCAACTGCGGGAGCGACGTCCTCGGTCGGGTCCACATCCGCAGGTGTGTCATGCAATGGTGCCGTCATCGTGGCAGGGACCCCTCTCAACCGGTGGTGACCGGCCCGCACTTGCCGCTGTAGCGACGTGATCAGTCCGTCGTACACAGGGGCGAAGGCCCCTTGGAGCGGGAGTCTTCATCCACGTCGCGATCTGTTACCAGCCTTGACGGGGAAAGGATGCGCAACCGTGATGCTGATCGGGGTGTTCCGTTATCCGGACGCGTGTGAACGAGGGGCGAACACGGGGCAGTTGGGGCGCAAGGAGTCACGGGCGCCCATAGGGCCCCACCCGCATCACAACGGACATCACGTCCGTCGGCGCTGCTCAGCACCGTGCGGAGCGACGGTGTCGGTCACTTCCGGCCAGCGCGGCGCAAGGTGGCCGTAACCGATCCGTCGGTCACGGCCAGTATGTGGTCAGTACTGCGCGGGGTAGCCGTAGCCGCCGGCGGGGGCGGGGGCCGCCTGGGCCTCGCGGTCGTAGAACGGCCGGGCGTTGGCGCGCAGCCACATCGCTACCGGGTCGTAGTCGTCGGACATGGCGACGGTCGAGACGGGCAGCCCGTCCGGGACGGCTGCGATGGACTGCTGCATCATCGCGCGCACCGCGTCCACCGACGGCGGCGAGGTGTCGTACACATCGAGGCCGATGGCCAGGTAGGGCGCCCCGAGCGCGGGCTGCACCCAGGCCCTGCGCAGCGAGCGGACCGCGGGCGTGCGGTGCGCGTTCTGCGCCAACATGGCATAGAACTGGGGGATTTCGATGCTCGGCTCGGAGAGCCTGAGCGGTCCCGCGGGCAGCATGTCCAGGCCCATGGCGATGCGCCGCAGGTCCAGCCAGGGGATGCCGACGCCGCCGCCCGGCGCGTGCGGGTTGAGCCAGAGGCCGTAGTGGTCGGGGTAGAGGGTGCGGGCGACGTCGACGCCGCGCACGACCTCGTGGCTGCGGTTCCAGCCGCTGGCGGAGAGCTCCTGCGCGGAGGTCACGCAGGGGGCGTAACCGAGGCCGTCGATCTCCATGTTCCCGTACTGGGCGTCGGGGGATCCGGCCCGGCCGTGCCAGAGCAGCATCCACACCTGGTCGGCGGCGAGCGCGCGCAGCAGTGCCTCGTACGCGTCGTAACGCCCCGGCGTCACCTGGCGCAGCAGCTGCTCGATCCGCCCGGCCGCGGCCGTGCCCGACGCACTCACCCGTAACCGCCCCTTCGCTTCGACCCCAGAACCCGAGAACCCGGCCGCCCGGCACGGCATGCGCCCGGCCCGGTCATGGAACCAGCTTAAGCGGCGATCCTGGCACGGACTTGACGTACGGCGCCTCAGGCCCCACGGGCCGTGTCCCCCCGGGGTCCCGCCGGAAGCCTCCCCCGGCCGCGCGACAGGCGCCCCTCAGGCCCCGCGCAGGTAGAACGGCCGCACCCGCGCGCGCAGCCAGTCGCCCACCGGGTCCTGCGCCACGTCGAGCAGCACGAGGTTCACCGGCCACGGGGCGGGGACCTGGCCGAGGGCGCGGCCGAGGGCCTCCATGGGCAGGTCGCGGGCGTTGCCGTCCCAGGTGGACAGCTCGACGCCGATGAAGAGGGTCGGGTCGTCGGTCTCGACGCTCGCCAGGCACCGGCGCGCGGTGAGCACGACGCCCGTGGCCTCGAACTCGCGCCCGGCGGCGGCCAGCAGGTCGACCGGGTCCTCCTGCCAGTCCGGCTCGAACAGGCGTACGCGCCCGCCGGTGGCGGGCCCGTCGAGTTCGGAGCGGCCGGACCGGCAGAGCTCGGCGACGGCGGCGGGCGGCAGCGGGACGCCGACGGTGCCGTCCGGGTTCAGCGCGATGCCCAGCTGCGGGGGCAGGCCGCGGGCGAACTCGACGGCGGGCGCCACGGTGCACCCCATGCGGTCCGCCGCCTCGCCGAGCGCCTGGCGGAACTGCTGCTCGGAGCTGAAGACGGGCACGTAGGCCTGCCCCTCGATCTCCAGGGTCGGCAGGTCGAGGGTCCCGCTGTCGGGGCCGCCGCCGTTCGGCAGCGGGATCCACAGCTGGCTGCGGCCGAGGACCTCCACGATCCGGGCGCCCGCCGACTCGGGGCCGCCGAGGGAGGCCGCGAGGACCTCCTCTAGTTCGTTGCCCGGCCAACCGCCGTACGGATGGGCGTGTGCCTGCGCCGGAAAGTCCATCTGTCCAACCCCTGATCGCGACCGCTCTGCCTGCGGCTCGAACCCTAACGCCGGGCGGCGCGGGACCGCGCACCGAAGGCCTGCCGGGGCCGCGCTACCGGTCGAAGCCGATGCCCCGCAGCACCCGCGCCGCCGTACGGTCCAGGAGCAGCACCGAGCCGCAGCCGCGCGGCAGGTCGCCGCGCTCGGTGGCGGCGACCAGCCGCCCGACCGTTCTGCGGTGGCGGGCGAAGGCGTACCGGGAGACGCCGCGGCCGCGCTCGCGCTGGCCCCGCAACGCCGTGTCCGGCGGGACGTCGAGCAGCAGCAGGTGCAGGGTCGCGCCGCGCCGCGCGGCCTCGCGGGCGAGCCAGCGGCGCACCCACGCCTGGGTGCCGCAGTCGTGCACCACGACGCTCTCGCCGGAGCGCAGGAGGCTGCGCAGCCCTGCGTAGTGCGCGAGGCGGACCAGGGGGCGGTAGACCGCGTAGGGCAGCCGGCGGGGCATGCGGTCGGTCCAGCGGTCGCGGGTGTCCTGGGAGTCGACGCGCGGGCCCGTGACGGCCTGGCGCATCAGCGTCGACTTCCCGCCGCCGGGCAGCCCGGAGACGACCACGAGGTCGCCCGGGGCGAAGGTCAGGCGGTGCGGGCTGTGGCCGCCCCGCCCGCGCAGGTCCCGGACGACGGCCGCGGGAAGCGGGCCACAGCTCTCCTCGGCGGGGACGGCGGCCTGTCCCGGCAGCGCCACCCCCGTGGTCGTGGCATGGACACTGGTCCTGGTGTGCACCGTGATCGGCCTCCCCATAGCGGTCACGTACTGCCTCCCCAGCAAGTGTAAAGAGAAGGTAATGCGGCACAAGAGCATTCCGGGGTCGTCGGATCCGTGACCGGGCGCGGGTCCCCCTGGACAGAGTCGCGTGCAATGATGTGCGCGCCAACTCCATACCGGCCGTTTGAATCCGCGCGGGAGAGTCCCCGAGCCGGCACATGTGCCGTCAGCCCGGGGCGCCGAAGGAGCAAGTTCCTCCCTTGAATCTCTCAGGCCCCGTACCGCGCGGGCGAGGCACATCTGAAAAGCGGACCGCCCCCGGCGGTCCCACCCAAGGTGCAAGCCGGATGCCCCGACGCTTCGGGTCGCCGCCGGCGAACCTCTCAGGTTCCGATGACAGATGGGGAGGATCGACCTCGCCCGTCATGCCCTGGGAGTTCCCTTCATGAGCACTGCCCCCCGACTGACCGCCCTCGATGCCGTGCATCGATCGCTCGGCGCGACCATGACCGACTTCGCGGGCTGGGACATGCCGCTGCGCTACGCCAGCGAGCGCGACGAGCACAACGCCGTGCGCACCAAGGCCGGTCTCTTCGACCTGTCCCACATGGGCGAGATCGCCGTCACCGGCCCGGCGGCCGCGGACTTCCTGAACCACGCGCTGGTCGGCAACATCGGCTCCGTCGGCCTCGGCCGCGCCCGCTACACCATGATCGTCGCCGCGGACGGCGGCATCCTGGACGACCTGATCGTCTACCGCCTGGGCGAGACCGAGTACATGGTCGTCGCCAACGCCTCCAACGCGCAGACCGTCCTGGACGAGCTGAGCGCCCGCGTCGAGGGCTTCGACGCCGAGGTCCGCGACGACCGCGACGCGTACGCGCTGCTGGCCGTGCAGGGTCCGGAGTCCCCCGGCATCCTGAAGTCGCTGACCGACGCCGACCTGGACGGCCTGAAGTACTACGCGGGCCTGCCCGGCACCGTCGCGGGCGTGCCCGCCCTCATCGCCCGCACGGGCTACACCGGCGAGGACGGCTTCGAGCTGTTCGTCTCCCCCGGTGACGCGGAGAAGCTGTGGAACGCGCTCCTGGCGGCCGGTGCGCCGGTCGGCCTGGTGCCCGCCGGGCTCTCCTGCCGCGACACGCTGCGCCTGGAGGCGGGCATGCCGCTGTACGGGCACGAGCTGACCGCCGAGCTGACGCCGTTCGACGCCGGTCTCGGGCGGGTCGTGAAGTTCGAGAAGACGTCGCACTCGGAGGACTTCGTGGGGCGCGAGGCGCTCGCGGCCGCCGCCGAGCGCGCCGAGACCGCTCCCCCGCGCAAGCTGGTCGGCCTGATCGCTTCAGGCCGCCGCGTCCCGCGCGCGGGCTTCCCGGTGGTCGCGGACGGCAAGGTGATCGGCGAGGTCACCTCCGGCGCCCCCTCGCCGACCCTCGGCAAGCCGATCGCGATCGCGTACGTCGACGCGGCGCACGCGGCCCCCGGCACCGAGGGCGTCGGCGTGGACATCCGCGGCACCCACGAGCCGTACGAGGTCGTGGCGCTGCCGTTCTACAAGCGCCAGAAGTGACGGCGTCGCTTCCGAGGCGGTCCGTCCCGGGCGTCCCGGAAGTGACCCCACGCACATCTTTCTCGTTCCGCAGCACTCACCCGCGTACAGGAGAATTCAGGTCATGAGCAACCCCCAGCAGCTGCGTTACAGCAAGGAGCACGAGTGGCTGTCGGCCACCGAGGACGGCGTGGCGACGGTCGGGATCACCGAGCACGCGGCCAACGCGCTCGGTGACGTCGTCTTCGCCCAGCTCCCCGCGGTCGGCGACACGGTCACCGCGGGCGAGTCCTGCGGCGAGCTGGAGTCGACCAAGTCGGTCAGCGACCTCTACGCCCCGGTGACCGGCGAGATCGTCGCCGCCAACCAGGACGTCGTCGACGACCCGTCGCTGGTCAACTCCGAGCCGTTCACGGGCGGTTGGCTGTTCAAGGTGCGCATCACGGACGAGCCGGACGAGCTGCTCTCCGCCGATGAGTACACCGCCTTCACCGCCGGCTGACCCATACCGATAGGGATCGTGTGATGTCGCTTCTGAACACCCCTCTCCACGAGCTGGACCCGGACGTCGCCGCCGCCGTCGACGCCGAGCTCCACCGCCAGCAGTCCACCCTGGAAATGATCGCCTCGGAGAACTTCGCTCCGGTCGCCGTCATGGAGGCCCAGGGAACGGTCCTCACCAACAAGTACGCCGAGGGCTACCCCGGCCGCCGCTACTACGGCGGCTGCGAGCACGTCGACGTCGCCGAGCAGATCGCGATCGACCGGATCAAGGAGCTGTTCGGCGCCGAGTACGCCAACGTCCAGCCCCACTCCGGCGCCTCCGCCAACCAGGCCGCCCTCTTCGCGATCGCCCAGCCCGGCGACACGATCCTCGGCCTCGACCTGGCGCACGGCGGCCACCTCACCCACGGCATGCGCCTGAACTTCTCCGGCAAGCAGTTCAACGTGGTCCCGTACCACGTGGACGAGGCCGGTCTGGTCGACATGGCCGAGGTCGAGCGCCTGGCCAAGGAGAACAGCCCCAAGGTCATCATCGCGGGCTGGTCCGCCTACCCGCGTCAGCTGGACTTCGCCGAGTTCCGCCGGATCGCCGACGAGGTCGGCGCGTACCTGTGGGTCGACATGGCGCACTTCGCCGGTCTGGTCGCCGCCGGTCTGCACCCCAACCCGGTGCCGTTCGCGGACGTGGTCACCTCCACCACGCACAAGACCCTGGGCGGCCCGCGCGGCGGCGTCATCCTGGCCCGCAACAAGGACTTCGCGAAGAAGCTGAACTCCGCGGTCTTCCCCGGCTTCCAGGGCGGCCCGCTGGAGCACGTGATCGCGGCCAAGGCCGTCTCCTTCAAGGTCGCGGCCTCGGAGGAGTTCAAGGAGCGCCAGCAGCGCACCCTGGACGGCGCCCGCATCCTGGCCGAGCGCCTGGTGCGGGACGACGCGAAGGCCGTCGGCGTCGACGTCCTGTCGGGCGGCACCGACGTGCACCTGGTCCTGGTCGACCTGCGCAACAGCGAGCTCGACGGCCAGCAGGCCGAGGACCGCCTCCACGAGGTCGGCATCACGGTCAACCGCAACGCGGTCCCGAACGACCCGCGCCCCCCGATGGTCACCTCGGGCCTGCGGATCGGCACCCCGGCGCTCGCGACCCGCGGCTTCCAGGCGGAGGACTTCCGCGAGGTCGCCGACATCATCGCCGAGGCCCTCAAGCCTGGCTTCGACGCCCCGGCCCTGAAGGCCCGCGTGACCGCTCTGGCCGACAAGCACCCGCTGTACCCCGGCCTGAAGTAGTTTCGTACGCTTTTGTTCGTACGTACGAAACGTCGGGGCACCCCGCACACTGGACAGTGAACACAGTGTGCGGGGTGCCCCGCACCACGTGTCCGTACCGCCGCACGCGTTCGCGCGTTCGTCGTTCCTGCACCGCCTTGTTCTTCTGCACCACCCCGGCAGACAACGGCGTCTACCAACCACCTTTGGAGTTCCCGTGGCCATCTCGGTCTTCGACCTGTTCTCGATCGGCATCGGCCCGTCCAGCTCCCACACGGTCGGTCCGATGCGCGCGGCCCGCATGTTCGCGAGCCGCCTCAAGAACGAGGGCCTGATGGCCCACACCACGGCGATACGGGCCGAGCTGTACGGCTCGCTCGGCGCCACCGGCCACGGCCACGGCACCCCGAAGGCCGTCCTGCTCGGCCTGGAGGGCGAGTCGCCGCGCACGGTGAACGTGGAGAGCGCCGACGACCGCGTCGAGGAGATCAAATCGACCGGGCGGATCAACCTCCTCGGCATGCACGAGATCGCCTTCGACTTCGACGAGGACCTGGTCCTGCACCGCCGCAAGGCCCTGCCGTACCACGCCAACGGCATGACGATCTTCGCCTACGACCACGAGGGCGCCCTCGTCCTGGAGAAGACGTACTACTCGGTGGGCGGCGGCTTCGTGGTGGACGAGGACGCGGTGGCGGGCGAGAACCCGATCGTCCCCGACGACACCGTCCTCAAGCACCCCTTCCGCACCGGCGACGAGCTGCTGCGCCTCGCCGACGAGACCGGCCTGTCCATCTCCGCGCTGATGCTGGAGAACGAGAAGGCCTGGCGCACGGAGGACGAGATCCGCGCGGGCCTCCTCGACATCTGGGGCGTCATGCAGTCCTGCGTGTCGCGCGGCATGTCCCGCGAGGGCATCCTGCCGGGCGGTCTGAAGGTCCGCCGCCGCGCCGCCAACTCGGCCCGCCAGCTGCGCGCCGAGGGCGACCCGCAGTCCCGCGCCATGGAGTGGATCACCCTCTACGCGATGGCGGTGAACGAGGAGAACGCGGCGGGCGGCCGCGTGGTCACCGCCCCCACCAACGGCGCCGCGGGCATCATCCCGGCCGTCCTGCACTACTACATGAACTTCGTGCCCGGCGCCGACGAGGAGGGCGTGGTCCGCTTCCTGCTCGCGGCCGGCGCGATCGGCATGCTCTTCAAGGAGAACGCCTCGATCTCCGGCGCCGAGGTCGGCTGCCAGGGCGAGGTCGGCTCCGCCTGCTCGATGGCGGCGGGCGCCCTGGCCGAGGTCATGGGCGGCTCCCCCTCCCAGGTGGAGAACGCCGCCGAGATCGGCATGGAGCACAACCTCGGCCTGACCTGCGACCCGGTCGGCGGCCTCGTCCAGATCCCGTGCATCGAGCGCAACGGCATGGCGGCGGTCAAGGCCGTCACCGCCGCGAAGATGGCGCTGCGCGGCGACGGCTCCCACAAGGTGTCCCTGGACAAGGTCATCAAGACGATGAAGGACACGGGCGCGGACATGAGCGTCAAGTACAAGGAGACGGCCCGGGGCGGGCTCGCGGTGAACATCATCGAGTGCTGAGGGATCAGGCTCAGCCGGTGCTCCGCAGGTGGCCGACAGCCGTGTCCACGAGGTGCGGGCGACCGGTGCGCAGGCCCAGCAGGGACACGTGGACCCAGAGGAAACCGGCCCGCGCCACGATGTGCTCGCGCATCCGGGGGCGCACCCGGCCGCCGTGCCGTCGGTAGGCGTCCAGGACCGCGTCCAGCACGGCCGGTCCCCCGGCGTAGTACTGATCGACGAAGTCGAGGGCGGGGTCGTCGACCCGGGCATTGGTCCAGTCGAGCAGCCCGGTGAGGCGTCCGCCGCCGTCCGCTGACCGGGCCACCAGGGTGTGCCCGGGGTGCACGTCCCCATGCACGAGCACCGGGTCGGCGTGCCACGCGTCGTCGTCCGCCAGCCACCGCCGCCAGTCCCGGCAGCGTGCCGCCGGAAGGCCGAACGCGGCCCGCGCGTCGTCCAGCTGGCGGGCCGCGTGCTCCCGCGAGCGGGCCGCCGGGACGTGCCGCACGCCTGCCGCCGTCGCCACCCGCGGGGGCACCGCGTGCAGGGCGGCCAGCACGCGGGCGACGGCGTCGGGGTAGTCGGCCCCGCGGGCGCACGGGTCGATCGCCCACGTGTAGCGCAGCGTCCGCGCGTCCTCGGTCCCGGCGGGGGAACCCGGCAGCCTCGGGTAGGCGATGAACTCCGGCTCGTGGACGTGCCAGTGCGGCAGCCGGGTCGGCAGCCGCGTGCGCAGCAGGCGCAGCAGCCGGGCTTCCACCGCCGCGGGGCCGACCACCTCGGCGCGGCGCGGACTGCGCAGGATCCACCGCCGGCCCCGGGTGTCCGTGCCGTGCACGACCCGGAAGTCCCAGCCCGTCTCGTCCACGGCCGCCGTGTCGCCGCGTATCGCGATGCCGTGCGCGGCGGCGCGGTCCAGCATCCGCGGAACGCTCAGTGGTATCCCGTCCATGGCTGCGAAAGTGCCCACACGGAAACGTGTCCGAACCAAGTTTCCATCCGGTGAAATGTCGACTCGCTTTCGCCCGGGCATGCTTGCGGACCGCCACGCCGCTGGGGTTCGCTTCCCAGTAGCGCAACCACTGCCCGCTTTGCCGCCACCCATCATGGAGCTGAATTTGTCGCGCGTAATCAACGACGGCGCAGTGATCAGTCCGACGGGCCCACCCATACTGGAGGAGTGGTACCGGCGGAACCTCGACAAAGCCGAATTCGACATCAGCTCCAGCGGTGTCCAGCCCTATTCATTTGCCGAATTACGTCGCATCGCCGGGATCGAGCAGGCGGAGCTGGACGCCGTCGTCATGGACGACAGCACCTCGCAGGGCTCCCCTGAGCTGCGGCAGGCGATCGCCGACCGGTACGCGGCCGGGCGCGCCGACCACGTGATGGTGACCCACGGGTCGAGCGAGGCCATCGCGCTCACCCTGGGCAGCCTGCTGGCCCCCGGCGACCGCGTGGTGCTGCCCGACTCCATCTACCATTCGCTGGGGCATTTCGCCCGGGAAAAGGGCTGCGAGATACGGAAGCTGCCCCTGGCCAGGCTGTCCGAAGGCGCCTTTCCCGACGACGTGCTGCGCTCGGTCATCACCCCTGGCACCAAGGCCGTCGTGGTGAATTTTCCGCACAACCCCACGGGCTGCACGCTTTCCCCTGCCGGGTACGCACAATTCGTGGACCGGGTGGCCGAGACCGGCGCGTTACTGGTGTGGGACGCGGCCTTCGCGGAAATCACGCACGGCACGGAAGTGCTGCCCGATCCCACGCTGAGTTATCCGCACTCCCTCTCCTACGGCACGTTCTCCAAGACGTTCGGACTGCCCGGACTCCGCTTCGGCTGGTGCATCGCCGACCCCGGTCTGATCGCGCGCACGTTCCCGCTGCGCGACCGCACGACCCTGTTCCTGTCGCCCCTCGTCGAGCGCATCGCCCTGCACGCGATGCGCGCCGCCCCCCGTCTGATCGGCCCCCGGGCCCGGCAGGCGGCCCGTAACCTCGCGCTGCTCGACGCGTGGGCCGCCCGGCACGCCGACGCGGTGACCTGGCAGCGCCCGCAGGGCGGCGTGTGCGGACTGCTGGGCCTGCCCGGCGTCGACGACACCGAGCGCTTCTGCCTCGACCTCCTCGACCAGTACGGGACGCTGCTGGTGCCCGGCACCGCCTTCGACCGCCCCGACGGCGTGCGGCTGGGCTTCGGCGGTGCCGAGGACGAGTTCCGCCAGGGCCTGGACCGGCTCTCCCGGTTCCTGGGCACCGGGGGCCGAGGGGGCGGACGATGAACCGCGCACGCGCGGACCTCCCGCCCGCCGCGGACTTCCTGGACCGCTGGGACCACCACGTCCGGCTCAGCCCCGGCGCCCCCGCCCTGCTGGAGGGCGAGGACACGTGGACGTATCGCACCGCCGACGCCCGCGCCGAGGCCCTCGCCGCGCGCCTCGCGGCAGCCGGGGCGGGGCCCGGAGCCGTCGTGGGCCTGGCCCTCGACCGGCCCCGCGACGCCGTGCTGGGCATGCTGGCCGCGCTCAAGGCCGGGGCGGCGTTCACCGTCCTGGAGGACGGGCTGCCGCCCGGACTGCGCGAGGACCTCGTCCGTCGCGCCGACGCGACGGTCTGGCTGCACCGGGCCGACGGTGCCGGGGCACCGCTGCCGCACGGCACCCCCCGGCTGGAGGTGGCGGGCCCTGACCCGGCGCCGCCCGCCGCCCGGCCCCGCGCGGTCGAGCGCGACGCAGGACGGCTCGCGTACATCCTGTTCACCTCCGGCTCCACCGGCCGCCCCAAGGGCACCCTGATCGAGCGCGGCGCCCTGGCGGGCTTCGCCGACGCGCTGTGCGAGCGCCTGGCCCTCACCCCGTCCGACCGCTGGTTCCAGGTCGCCTCCCTCGGCTTCGACGTGGTGATCGAGGAGGTCTTCCCGGTGCTCGCCGCCGGCGGCGCCGTCGTGTGCCGCCCGCACACCCGGCCCCTGGAACCGGAGGACCTGCACCGGGCCCTGCACGACGGCGCGGCCACCGTGGTGGAGCTGTCCACCCAGTACTGGCGCGAGTACGCCCGCTGGCTCGACGCGACCGGCCGCACGACGCCCCCCGCGCTGCGCGCGGTGCTCGTCGGCGGCGAGCGCATGGACCCCGTCGCCTACCGTGCGTGGCAACGGCGCCGGTCGGCCGCACTGGTCCATGTGTACGGACTGACCGAGTGCACCGTGACCTCCACTCTCTACACCGGCCGACTGCCCGAGGACGCCGACGAGGTGCCCATCGGCATCCCCCTGGCCAACGCCACGGTCACCGTGCGCCGCGACAGCCGGGTGCTGCCCGCGGGCGAGACCGGTGAGATCCACGTCTCCGGCCCCTCGCTGGCGCGGGGCTACCTGGACGACGACGAGCAGACCGCCCGGCGCTTCCGCACCGACCCGCACGACCGCGTGCCCGGCGCCCGTACGTACGCGACCGGGGACCTCGGGCGCTTCCTGCCCGACGGCAACCTCGTGTTCCTGGGCCGCGACGACGCCCAACTCAAGGTGCGCGGGCACCGGCTGGAGGCCCCGGCCGTGGAACGCGCCCTGGCCGACGACGCGGACGTCGCCCAGGCGGTGGTCCTGCTCGACCCCGTGGACGGCAGCTCCCTGACGGCCTGCCTGGTCCCGGCCGACCCCGCGCGGCGCCCCGCGCCCGGTACCGTCCGCCCGCTGACCGGCGAGCGGCGGCGGCGTGCCGCGCGCCCGGTCGCCGCGGCCCTGCCGGAGTGGGCCGTCCCCACCCGGATGTACTGGGTCGCCGCGCTTCCCAAGAACCCGCACGGGAAGATCGACACGGCGGCGCTCGCCGCGCTCTGCGCCACCGCCGGCGAACGGGCGGCGCCCGCGGCCGTGTCCGCCCCGGCCGCGCAGGACACCGACGGCCCGCTGACCACCGTGCTGGACCGGTTCCGCACCGTGCTCCAGGCCCCCGCGCTGGGCCCCGACGACGACTTCTTCGCCCACGGCGGGCAGTCGATCCTGGCGATGCGCCTGGTGAGCGAGCTGCGCACGGATCTGCCCGCGGCCGCCGCACTGCGCGTCAGCGCCCTCTTCGACCGCCCCACCCCCCGACAGCTCGCCGAGCACCTCGCCGGCCACCGCTGACGCACCGACCCGTCCCGGCGGACACCCCCGGGACCCCCGCGAAAGGACCCAGAGCCGTGCAGACCGCAACCCGAAACGTCCTGAAGCTGACGGCGGGGGAAGCAGAGATCTCCGCTGAGCTGGCGATCGAGCTGTCCCGGAAGTACGCCTCGCCGGAGGATCCGCAGCTGATATTCGACCTGCCCTTCCTGGCCGCCGGGTTACCCGAGCGGACCCGCAGGTTCCTGCGCAGCTTCGTGCTGGAGGAGGCCGGCGGCTACTGCGTGCTCAGCGGTCACCGCATCGACAGCGAGCGGATCGGCACCACTCCCCGGCACTGGCGCGACCGCGAACGCCCCGGGCCGGAGTTCCCCGAGGAGATCCTGCTCCTGTTGTACGGGGCCGTCGTCGGCGAGCCGTTCGGCTGGGCCACCCAGCAGGACGGGCGGCTCGTCCACGACGTCTTCCCCATCAAGGGCCACGACCACGAGCAACTCGGCACGGGCAGCTCCGAGTTGCTCACCTGGCACATCGAGGACGCCTTCCATCCGTACCGCGGCGACTACCTGCTGCTGTCCGCCCTGCGCAACCCGGACGACGTCGCGACGACCGTCGGCGAGCTGGACCTGTCCGCCCTCCCGCCCGAGCACGTCGACACGCTCTTCGCCAAGCGCTTCTACATCGCTCCCGACGAGTCCCACCTCCCCAAGAACAACTCGACGTCCGGCGACGCCGAGGCCGCCGAGCGGTTCGCCAGCATCGAGCGACTGATCAGCAACCGGGAGCGCGTCGCCGTGCTGTACGGCTCGCGCCGTGCCCCGTACCTCCGGCTCGACCCGTACTTCATGGAGGTCCCGGACGACGACCCGCAGGCCCGGGACGCGCTCCAGGCCGTCACGGAGGTGGTGGACGGGGCGCTCGGCAACGTCGTCCTGGACCAAGGAGACGTGCTGTGCGTCAACAACCACCTGGCCGTGCACGGCCGCGTGCCCTTCCGGGCGCGCTACGACGGCAGCGACCGCTGGCTCAAGCGCATCAACGTCACCAGCGACTTGCGCAAGTCCCGCGAGATGCGGGCCTCGGCCGACTCCCGGCTGATCGGCTAGGGGCACCGTGGGCACACCTCCGCACCCTCCAGGGCCGACCGTCGTGCCGCTCTCCGAAAGGCCCGGACTCCGTGACGCGGTCGACCGGCTGATCGCCGAGAACATGCCGCCCTTCATGGCGTGGGAGTCGCCAGGGAACTGGCGCTGGCACCACCTGTACGAGCGGTTCGCGGCGCACCAGCTGTGCGTCACCGACACCGACGGTGCCCTCGTCGCGGCGGCGAACGGCCTGCCGGTGCGCTGGAACGGCACCGTGGCGGACCTGCCCGGCGGCTCCGACGACGTCCTGGTGCGGGCCGTCGACGACGACCTCGCCGCGCGGCCCACCGCGCTGTGTCTGCTCTCCGTGTCCGTGGCCCGCGAGCAGCGCGGCGCGGGGCTACCCCGGCTGCTGCTCGACCGGGCGCGGCAAGCCGCGGCCGACGCGGGCTGGCGTGGCGTCATCATCCCCGTGCGGCCCACGGACAAGGCGCGCTACCCGCTCGTCCCGCTGGCCGAGTACACCCGCTGGCGCACCCCCGACGGTGCGCCCTTCGACCCCTGGCTGCGCACCCATCTGCGCCTCGGAGCCGAGCAACTGTCCATCGCCGAGCGCTCTTTGACGGTGCGTCAGCCCATCAAACGCTGGGAGCAGGTGCTCGGCTCCCCCATGCCGGGACCCGGTCCGTACGTCGTGCCCGGCGCCCTGGCCCCGGTGCGCGCCGACGCGGACGGCACGGCCACGTACGTCGAACCCAACGTGTGGGTCGTCCACCGGACGTGACCCCCGAGCGCGACCCTCCGGGCGGCGAAACCCCCTTCCCGTCCCTCCCCTCCTCCCCTCCTCCCGTCCCTCTCCTCCTCCCCTTTCCGAACCTCGAACGGAGTGCTGATGACTTCACTGCGCCTGGCCGTGATCGGCTGCGGCGCGGCGGCGCGGGCCTGCCATCTGCCCGCCCTGCCGCACGTACCCGGGGCCCGGCTCACCGCCCTGGTGGACCCCGACCTCGGCCACGCCGAGGACGCGCTGACGGTGTACCGGGAACACGGTGGAACGGAATCCCCGCAGCTGGCCGCCACCTGGCACGAGGCGCGCGGCTCGTTCGACGCCGCCGTCGTCGCCGTGCCCCACACCGCGCACGCCCGGCTGACCGCCGACCTCCTGGCGGACGGCAAGCACGTCCTCCTGGAAAAGCCCATGACGACCACCCCCGCCGATGCCGAACACCTCCTCAAGACGGCCGCCGACCACCCGGAATCCCTGCTCGCCATGGCACACCCCCGGCGGCTGTTCCCCGCGTACGCCTGGGTGCGCCGGCTGATCCGCAGCGGAGCGCTGGGCACCGTCCGGCGCGTGCGCTGGACCGAGGGCCATCCCTACAGCTGGGAGCCGGTCACGTGGTCGATGTTCGACCGGCGGCTCGCCCATGGCGGGGTGCTCACCGACACCGGCTCGCATGTCTTCGACACGCTCTTCTGGTGGCTGGGCAACGACATGAAGCTGCTGGACCACCAGGACGACTCGCTGGGCGGCGTGGAGAGCGAGAGCCGCACGTGGCTGCGGTTCGGCTCCGTCGACGTGATCGTCGAACTCAGCCGACTGCGCCCGCTCGGCACCGCCTGCGTCATCACCGGCAGTGAGGCCGAGGTGAGCATCGGCACCGACTTCCCGGCGGGCGAGTGCACCCTGACCACCCATGCCGGGGAGGAGCTGCACCGCGGCGACGTCGACGCGGTCGCCCCGGCGCAGAACGAATGGGAGGCCCTGTTCGTGGAGCAGCTCGCCAACTTCGCGGCGGCCGGCCGGACGCCGGGAGTGGCGCCCCACTCACCCGCCGAGGACGGCAAGCGAGTGGTCGACCTGATCGACGCCTGCTACCACGGCCCGGCGCGTCGTGCCATGCCGCAGCCCTGGACCACCCACCGCACGACGAGCGGAGCCTGAGCGACATGATCGATACCGAGGAGCTGACCGGAACCCGCGTCGCCGTCACCGGCGCGAGCGGATTCATCGGCGGACGCGTCGTCGAGCGGCTCGTCCTGGGCACCGGGGCCGAGGCGCGGGCCGTGGTCCGCGGCTTCGGCCGGGCGGCGCGGCTGTCCACGCTGCCCCAGGACCGCTTGGACTTCCGCACCGCCGACCTGGCCGACCCCGATGCGCTCCGCCAGGCGCTGGAGGGCTGCGACGTGGTCGTGCACTGCGCGTTCGGCAGCGGCGGCGACGTGACGGAGCGGTGGGCGGCCACCGTCGACGGCACGGCGAACCTCCTCGCCGCCGCCCGCGCCGCCGGAGTGCGCCGCGTGGTGCACCTCAGCACCGTCGACGTGTACGCCGCCACCGAAGGCGCCTTCGACGAACAGGCCCCCAACCGGCCCGCCGACCCGGCCGACCGCGAGTACGAGCAGCAGAAGCTCGCCGCCGAGGAACTGGCCCTGCGGGCGAACGGCCCGGACCTGGAGGTCGTCGTCCTGCAGCCCGGCGTCGTCTACGGCCCCTGGGGCGACCAGTGGACCGGCGCCCAGCTGCGCCGCCCGGCCGCCGACTTCGCCGTGCTGCCCAGCGGTGCCGGCGGCGGCGTGTGCAACGCCGTGTACGTGGACGATGTGGCGGACGCCGTGCTCCGGGCCTGCGCACGCCCCGGTGTGGCGGGCGGCCGGTTCCTGCTGGCGGCCGACGAGACCACCACCTGGGGCCGGTTCTTCGACCACTTCCGTACGATCCGGGGGCTCGCACCCGGCTCGTACGACGCGGCCGCGGCGGACGTCCCGGACTGGGAGGCGGAGCTGTACCGCGCCACCGCACGCGTCGTCTCCGACCGGGCGGCCCGGCAGTTGGGCGTGCCCTGTGCCACCACGCTCGACGAGGGCATGGTCCTGGTCTCCATGTGGGCGCGCTGGTTCGGGCTGGGCGCCGAGTCTCCCGTGCCGGACGCCGGGGCCGCCCTGTGACCAACGTCCTGGTCGTCGCCCCCCATCCCGACGACGACGTCATCGGCTGCGGTGCCTCGATGGCCAAGCACGCCAGCGAGGGTGCCGAGGTGACGGTCGCCGTCGTCATCGGCCGCGAGCGCAGCCTGTACGACACCGAGCGCACCGATGCGGACTTCGCCGACGAGACGCGCAAGGCCAACGCCGCGCTGGGAGTGCACCGGTGCGTCGTGCTCGACGAGCCGTCGCGGGACTTCCGGCTCACCCGCAAGGTGCACCTGGACCTGGTCCGGCTCATCCGCGAGACCCGGCCCGACCTCGTCTACGTACCGCACCGTCACGACGGCGACGTCGAGCACCGCATGGTGCACCAACTGGCCATGGAATCGCTGTGGATGGCGACGTCCGCCTTCTTCGGCGAGACCGGGGAGCCCGCCCCCATGCCCCGGCTGGTGCTCGGCTACGAGGTGTGGGCTCCCCTGCCCGAGTACCAGTACGCCGAGGACGTCACCGGATTCGTCGACCGCAAGGTCGAGGCCATGCGCGCCTACGCCTCCCAGCTCCGGCACGCCGCCTGGGACGAGGCGGTCCTCGCCCTGGCGCGCTACCGGGGCGCGGTCGCCACGGGCACGGATCACGCCGAGGTGTTCGAGGTGCTCAGCCTGGGCGCCGTACCGCCGACGCCCTGACCATGACTGGAGGAGGACCATGACCGAGACACTGCTGGTGTGCGGTATCGGCTCCGGCATGGACAGGTCGCTGACGGCACTCAAGGACATGGGCCTCGACCTGGTGGTGCTCACCGACCGTCCCACCGCACGCGTACGCCGCTGTGCCGACCGGCTGCTGGTGGCCGACCCCGGCCACTCCCCCGCGGTGGAGCGCGCCGTCGCCGAGGCCGGGCTGCGGGAGGTGCACGGAGTCCTGTCGCTCGGCTGCGACAACCCCCCGGTGGTCGCGCGGCTGGCCCGCCGGTTCGGCTGTCCGGGCGTCGACGAACAGGTCGCGCTGGACTGCACGCTCAAGGACCGGCGGCTTGCCGTGCTCGAACGCGCGGGCCTGTGCGTGCCGCGCCACCAGGCCGCGGACGATCTTCAGGGCGCGCTGGCGGCCCTGGCCCGGATCGGACTGCCCGCGGTCGTCAAGCCGCGCGATCTGTCCGGCTCCGCCGGGGTCGCCAAGCTCGACGCACCGGACACCGCGCCGGACCGGATCCGCGAGGCGCTCCGGCTCAGCGCCTCGGGCCGGGTCGTCGTGGAGGAGTTCCTGGCGGGCACCGAGCACACCGTCGCCGGGCTCGTGGTCGACGGCACCCTCCACGTCACCGGGTTCGCCGACCGCGAGTACGGGCGCAAGGAGGAGTTCGCCCCGTACTTCTTCGAGGGCGGCGACACCCTGCCGACCGCGCTGGACGACCGGGCGGCCGGGGACGTGGTGGCCGTGGTCCGGGCGGGCGCCCGCGCGCTCGGCCTGCACGACGCCGTGGTCAACACCGATGTGCTGCGTACCCCTGACGGCAGGGTCTTCCTGCTGGAGATCACCTGCCGGCTGACCGGCGCCAGGATCGCCACGGAGGTGATGCCGCTGGGCACCGGCGTCGATCCGCTGCCCAACGCCGTGCGGCTGGCCCTGGGCAGGCCCGTCGTGCCCGGGGAGCTGACGCCCCGAGTCCGGCGGGCCGTGGTGCAGAGGTATCTGCCCGCCGACGGCGGCACCGTCGTGCGGGCCGGGGACCTCGACGCGGTGCCCCGGCCGCCGGAGGTCTACGACCTGTTCTGGGGCATGGAGCTGCGGCCGGGCCTGCGGCTGCCCCGGTACAGCGGCGGCACCGAGCCGCTGGCCGGGGTGATCGCCACCGGGCCCGATGTCGCGGCGGCCGAGGCCGTGGCCGACGAGGCCCTGGCGCGGCTCCCGCTGGAGCTGTCCCACCGCGCCGCCGTGCCCCGCTGACCCCCGTGCCGCGGCGCCTGCCGCGCAGACCGACTCCGTACACCCGCTCACACCTGGAGGAATCCGTATGCCGATCGCGTACGCCCAATGGGCCGACACCTACGAGCTGTTCGAAGGCGAGACCGCACGCGAGACCTGGCGGCTGGGCATCGGGGCCGAGCTGGCGAAACTCGTGGAGGGGCCGGCCCGGGTGCTGGACCTCGGCGCGGGCACCGGCGTCGGCGCCCGCGTCCTGGGCGAGCTGCTGCCCCAGCTCGACGTGACCTCGCTGGACCGGTCCGCGGAGATGCTCGACCGGGGCAAGGTGCCCAAGGACCGCCAGGTCGTCGCCGACATGGCCGGCTTCCGCGCGGGAGAGGGCTACGACTTCGTCGTCTCCGGCTTCGACGCACTGAACTACCTGCCGCCGTCCGACCTGGCGAGCTGCCTGTCCTGCGCGGCCGACGCCCTGCGGCCCGGCGGTCACATGGTGTTCGACTACTCGTCGCGCAAGGTCCTGAAGTCCGACTGGGGAGCGCTGGAGTACGAGAACGAGAAGGACGGCCACACGCTGCACCGCAGGCACCACTGGGAGTCGGCCTTCGACCGGAGCCGCACGGTCCTGACCCTGCGCCGGGGTGCCGAGACGCTGTGGCACGAGACGCACCTCCAGTACGTGATGGACCCGTTCACCTTGGAGGAGACCGCACGCGGGCACGGGCTGCGGACCGTCTCGGTACGCGACATCGACGGAGACGCCTACTCCCCGGCTCACACCACGCACGTCTACGTCCTGTGCAAGGACTGACCGGGCAGCAGGCCGGGCCAGGTGGCCGAGCGGGAAGAGAGGGAGAAATGAACGACACCGAGGCGGCGCTCGCGGCCGGTCTCGCGCGGACCAGCATCGTCATCGCGCTCAAGGACGACGTGCGCATCGTCGACTGCATCGCGTCCGTCGACGAGGACGTGGAGATCGTCCTGGCGCTCAACGGCGCCTCCGACGAGATCCGCCGCATCATCGCCGAGCACCCCCGGCCGCTGGTCGTCACCGAGATCCCCGACGCGGGCAACCTCGGGGCGGCCTACAACGCCGGTGCCGAGGCGGCGAGCGGACAGTACCTGCTCTACATGGATTCCGACTGCACGTTCGCCCCCGGCGTCGTGCGCATGATGGTCGAGGCCGTGCTCGACCACCCCGTGGTCAAGGGCCAGGTCGTGTACGGGGAGTCGGACGGTTTGCTGAGCCGGCTCACCGCCCGGGTGCGGGAGTTCGACGAGGGCGACTACATCAGCGCCCTCTCCCCGCCCCTCATCTACGACCGCCGGGTCGCCGACCACATCGGCGGCTATCACTACGACCCGCTCGTCCACTGGTGCGAGGACCGGGAGTTCGACTTCCGGCTCCAGCTCGCCGAGATCCCCGTCGTGCACCTGCCCGACGCGGTGATCCACCACGGAGCCCAGCACGGCTTCCAGAACCTGCGCAGCTACTGGCGCTACGGCATCGGCGAGGGCATCGGCCAGCAGCTCGGCGTCTTCACCACGCCCGCGATACCCGTGCTGTGGCGGCTGTACGACTCGGCGCGGACGCTGACCGGGTGTGTCCGGGACAAGGGCCCCCTGGCGGCGGCCTTCTACGCGGTGATGCAGGCCACCTACCACACCGGAACCGTCTACCACCTGCTGCGCGACCCGTTCGAGGTGCGCGACCGGCTGCCCGCGCACGCGGGGCGCACCCGCATGCTGCGGGCCGTACCGGAACACTGCCCCGAGCTCACCCCGGCGCAGCGTGAACGGCTGCGCCGGGCGCATCGCAAGCGGGGGCGGAAGATCGAGCCGGTCAAGGACCTGTCGGTCTTCCGCACCCCCGCGCCGCCCGCCCTGACCGAGCAGCGCTTCGTCAGCGGCAGTAGACCGGATAACTGAACTCCGTGCCCCCGAAACCGAGCTTGAAGCGGTTTATCAACCGTGTCTTCTCGCTTGTCTCGTCGCCGTCGATCCCACTGAGATCCAAATAGCGCAGCCCCTGTGCGGCCGCCCATTTCATGGTCTCGAAGTGCACGAAATTCAATGCTGCCTGCGCCCGATATTCGGGGTTGGTCGCGACATAGCGCGCCTCGACCGAGTCGCCGTTCACCAGGCACACCGAACCGGCGGCCATTTCTGTTCCGTGCACGGCTCCGAAGAGGTGTACCCGCGGGAGTTCCAGCAGTTCCCGCAGGTACGCCTCCTGGGCGAAGTCAGGGGAATCCGCGTGGCGCATCGCATCCGCGTAGAAGGGGTGGAAACGAGGCAGCAGCCCGGGGTCGTCGGTGAAGGAGAACCCGAATCGCAGGGCCCGCCGCACCCGGCTCCTGGTGCTGGCGCGCATCCTGCCGAGCACGTCCTCGTCCGTCCCGGCCGCATCGAGCAGCAGCGTACGGAAGGACCCGGCCGGGCCGAACCCGGCGGCAGCCAGGACGTCGGGCAGCTCCCATTCAGGACGCATTACCAGCGTGACCTGCGGCAACCCGGCACAGTGCGCAAGCAGCCGGCGCAGCACTTCGGCATCGGGCGCCCCGGTGGGCCCCTTCCACATGAACCACGCGCCGTCGCCCTCCTCCAGCAGCATCGCGGCGCGCGGCCCGGTCTCGTCCCACACCTCGGGGAAGTGCACGGCGACCCCCTGCCGCTGGAGGAAGGACAGCCTCTCCCGGGTCTGGTGGAAATCCTCGGCCGCATCCGCCTCCTCACCCATGGCGCGAATTTCGGCCCCTTCCAGGCCCATGCGTACGTGCAACATTCGGGAAACCTCCCGGTAGTCGATGTCGACATGGAATGTCGTGCAAGGTCCGCACGGAAATCCGGGTGAGCCGAAGAAGCTCCTCTTGACAGGGAGCCAGAGCTCACCCCAGAGTGAGTAATCAAATCCCCGAAGGGAATCAAAGCGAAGTCCTCCGCGGCATGACATTCCGCAGGGGAGGCGCTTTCCCAAGTGTGAGCTCCAGGGTTAGCGAATGTCAATGGCCGTATCCACGGACACCATTTGGAGGGGAAATACATGCGCATTCTCGGTGTGAATGGCTGGCCCGGGGCGAGTCACGATGCGTCGGCGTGCCTGCTGGTCGACGGCGAGGTCGTGGCCTTCGCGGAGGAGGAACGGTTCACCCGCGACAAGCACGCGTACGGCCAGGCACCCCACCACGCCGTCGCCCACTGCCTGGCCGAGGCAGGGCTGGGCATCGAGGACATCGACATCGTGGCGCACGGCTGGGAGATGCCCGCGCTGCTCGCCCAGCGCGGCCTGGAGTGGTTCCCCTCCGACGCGGAGGCGCTGGACTTCCTGCTCCCGCGCAGCCTGTTCCCGCGCGGCAAGGACCCGCGGCTGCTCTTCGTCGAGCACCACATGGCGCACGCCGCGAGCGCCTACTACTTCTCGGGCCACGACAGTGGCGCGGTGCTGATCCTCGACGGGCAGGGCGAGACCGAGAGCGCCACCCTGGCGGTGGGCAGCGGCGGCGACCTCAAGGTCCTGCGGACCGTGTCGCCCGGCTGGTCGCTGGGCTACTTCTACGCGGCGGTGTGCGAGTACGCCGGCCTGGGTGCCGACGCCGCGGGCAAGCTCATGGGCCTGGCGCCGTACGGCACGGTGGGCGACACCACGTTCGGTGGCGCGCTGCTCGTCGAGGGGGACGGGTACCGCGTGGACGCCGTGCCCGAGGACCTGCTCTCGCGCGGGCGCACCGACGAGGAGGACGACACCATCCGGCTGTGGCTGGCCCGGCTGGAGAAGACCCTCGACGTGCCGCCCAACACGGTCACGCGCGGCTGGGACCCGGCGCTCGGCCGCCACACCCGCCGTACCGCCCGGGACCCCTTCGCGTACCGGGACCTGGCGGCCACCGCGCAGGCCGCGCTGGAGCACAGCGTGCTGGCCATGGTGCGCGGGCTGCTGCGCGACACCGGTGAGTCGACGCTGCTGGTCGCCGGCGGGGTGGGCTTCAACGCCACCCTGAACGGCAAGTTGATGCGGATGCCCCAGGTCGAGGACCTGTTCGTGCAGCCGCTCGCCGGTGACCAAGGGGTGAGCCTGGGGGCCGCCGGGTGGGTGGCCGCGCAGGCCGGGGAGCGGATCAGCCCGATGACGGGCACCGTCGCCTGGGGCCCGCAGTGGGGGCCGGACGCGATCCGGCACGTCCTGGCCGCCACCGGTACGCGCTACACCGAGCCCGGCGACATCGCCGCCGAGACGGCGCGGCTGCTGGCCCGGGGCGAGATCGTGGGCTGGCACCAGGGGCGCAGCGAGGGCGGTCCCCGCGCCCTCGGCCAGCGCAGCATCCTGGCGGCGCCGTCCCCGGCCGAGCAGCAGAACCGGATCAACCTGACCATCAAGGACCGCGAGGCATGGCGGCCGTTCGCACCGAGCCTGCGGGAGGAGGCCGCCGCCGAACTGCTGGACCTGCACACGAGGCTGCCCTACATGATCGTGACGGTGCCGGTCCCCGAGCGCAGCCGCGCACGGCTGGCCGCGGCCACCCACGTGGACGGCACCACCCGGCCGCAGACCGTGTCGGCCGACGTCAATCCGCTGTACCACCGGCTGCTGGGCGAGGTGGAGACGCACACGGGCAGCGCCGTCCTGCTGAACACCTCCTTCAACGGCAACGCCGAGCCGGTGGTGTGCTCACCGCGGGACGCGCTGGCCACCTTCGCCAGGTCGCCGCTCGACGCCCTGGCGATGGGGCCCTTCCTCATCCACCGCTGAGGCAGGCAACCGTCACCATGTCCGTGCGCCGCCCGATTCGGCACGCGTGCCCGGGGCTTGGCGCACCGGGCTCGCCTCGACCATCATCAGCGTGACGAAGCGCAGGTCCCTGGCCTGCATCGGGTTCGCCGCGAGGACGGTGAACTCGACGTGGCCGCGCCGGGGGTGCCGGACCGCCTGAGTGACCCCGTCAGGGTGTATGCGCAGGGGGATGGAGCTGCGTTCCCACAGTTTCCTGACCAACGGATCGACGAGCACGCTGTGCAGCAGCGCCGTGAGCTCCCGGTCGTCGGGCGTGGCGGCGAGCGCGGCGCGCAACTCGCCGAGCATGGGCAGGGCCCAGTTGTCCTGCCAGTCGGCAAGGGCGCCGCGGTTCGTCGGGTCCAGCAGCACGAAGCGCAGGATGTTGCGGTCGGCGAGCCCGGCCACACCGCCCTGCACACCGTCGTACAGCAGGTCCAGATACTCCGCGTTGGCGACCACCAGGTCCCAGGAGCGGGTGTAGATGCACGCGGGCTGGACCTGCTGGTGCACGAAGGTGTCCCAGTCCGGGTGCGGGGGTATGGAGGGAGGTTCCTTGAGGGCCGGCGGCAGCCGTCCCGACGCGTACAGGAAGAGCGCCTGACGCTCCTGGTCGGTCATCCGCAGCACGTCCGCCACACTGTCCAGAAATTCCCGGGTGGGATTCTCCATGCGGCCCGATTCCAGCGTCGCGTACCACCGCGTCGAACAGCCGAGCAGGGCCGCGGTGTTCTCCTGAGAAATACCCGGACGGCGACGGTCGCGACCGTGGGGCGCCGTTCCCTTCGCGTCAACCCGTGCGCGACATTCCCGCAACAAGTCCCGCAGGTGCCTTTTCACTTCCTGCGTGCGTGAGCGCTCTGCCGCCAAGGTCCCCCCAAGTGGGCGCGATGGACAAGAATGTCCTGGTACAAAAGGATCTTGGCAGGGAAAGACCCGTGTCAAGGATGCGATCCCGCCAGAGGCCGGACATGTACGCCTCGATCCCCCTCCCCCGAGAGGGCGTCAGACGCAGGCGATTTAAGCCGGAACAATCACTTCTGGAAGTAAATGTTCTGGAAAATAACATTCATTGTTTTTTTACATGCGGAGTGCGAAAAATGGCCTCGACGCATATGTCACCTCCTGCTGATCACGAGGCCGCCGGGAGAAGAGTTGAAGATTGCACAGCCGTCACCGGATCAATCCCCTCAGACTGCCGCCGACCGAGCGTTTCGATTACTCAGGGCACTCCATGAACTCGGCCCCGGCGCCCATGCCCTCGACACGCTGACCCGGCTCACCGGCCTGGCGCGCTCCACCACCCATCGCATCCTCCAGTCCGCCGTACGGGAAGGCGCCGTATTGCAGTGCGGCTACGGCCGATACCGGCTCGCCCGGCATGCCGCCCCGCCAACCGGCCAACTTCCCCACCTGCCCGTATCGCTGGAGATCGTCGGAGCGGAACTCGGCGCGCTGTGCCGCCGGGCGGGCCGGGCGGCCTTCCTGCACGTGCCCGTCATGCTCCGGCCGCCGTTGCGGGTCAGCCTGTGGTGCAGCCATGCGCCCGGCACGGAGCCCGTGCCGACGCCGGCCGAAGGAGACCGCCTGGGCCTGCTCTTCCGCGCACCGCTGCACACCGACGCGGCAGGGCTCGTCCTGCTCGCGAACCTGCCCGGGGCCGCACCCGAGCAGGCCGGCCTTGAGCGCATACGCGCCCTCGGGCACGCCCGCACCCCCTCGCCCCTCCCCGGCTGGGACCTGGTCTCCGCCCCCGTACGGCGCGGTCCGGCCACCGTGGCCTCGGTCAGCCTGCTCATCCGGCGCTCGGAGACGAAGCAGTCCCACAAGCTCGAAGCCGCGGTCGTCATGGAGACGGCCGCCCGGCTGAGCCGCACGTACCGCGCCCCCGCGCCGGGCGGGACCACCCCGCCCGGCGACGCCCTGAACGCCTTGGGAGCCCGCCATGCCCGCTGAGATCACCGTCGTCCGCGCCGGGCAGCCCCTCCCCGACACCTGGTCCGCCTCCCTCTACCTGTGCGGACCCACCTCTCTCGACCCCGACGTGCCGTCGTGGCGCGACGAGGCGGTGCGATGGATCACCCGGCAGTGGGACGGCGACGGCACTCTGGCGGTCTTCCTGCCCGAGCCAGAGGAGGGCGAGCCGCTCTCCTACGCCGACCAGATCGCCTGGGAGGAGGAGGCGATGGCCATGAGCGACGTCATCCTCTTCTACGTCCCGCGCGCCATGCCCTCCCTGCCCGGTCTGGTGACCAACATCAAGTGGGGTGCCTGGCACCGCTCCGGCCGGGTCGTGCTGGGCTCGCCCGCCAGTGCCGAACGCAACGCGTACCTGCTGCACTTCGCTCACGCCCTCGGGGTACCGGTGAGCGAATCGCTGGACGCGACCGTGCGCGCGGCCCTGCACCGGCTGGCGGCGGGTGCCGAACGCACCGGCGGCGCCCGCTGGATCCCCCTCCAGCTGTGGACCACCCCGACGTTCCGGCAGTGGTACGCCGAACAGTGCGCCGCCGGACGGGAGTTGCGGTCCGCGGCAGTGCTCTGGGCCGACGGTCACCCGGCACACCGCTGGGCGATGCGGGCCCGGCTGGCCGACCCCGCCGCTCCCGGCGAGGCGGCCACCACGCTCGTCGTGCGCGGGGAGACCTGCGACCACCACGGCTGACACCCGCCGCCGGCCGGGTGGCCCCCAGGGCCCGCACGCCCGGGGGCCACCCGGCCGGTCCGTGGAGTCACCGCGCGATCCCCGGCAGCCCGCTCAGCAGGGCGTGCAGGCTACGGCTGTGCACGGGGTCCCGCTCGACCGCGTCGCCGAACACCTCGGCCACCACCGCGTCCAGTTCCCCTTGGCGGCGCGCGGCCGCCGCCGCGTCGTCCCAGCGCTCGCGCACCAGCCGCAGATGCGGCTGCCAGTCCAGTCCGGTGACCCCCGGCGGCAGCTTCGAGACGTCGCCGTCCGGCGGCTCCGGGCGGGCGGACGCGGGGCCCGCGGCCCCCCGCCGCCCGGTCAGGTCGTGCACCTCGCGCCGGGCGCGCCCGTCCTTGCGGACCAGCATGAAGGACGTGTAGAAGGACCCCGCGCCCAGCGCGTCGGTGTGCGCGTCGAGGCGGCGCAGCAACTCGGCCGGGGACAGTCCGGGGTTGTGCGCGGCGGCGCGCAGCGCGGTGAGCCCGCTGCGGGTGCGCATCGGCAGCCGGGACTGCACGGTGACGAACACCGAGCTGTCACCGGCCTGTTCGAAGATCTCCTCAAGGATGCGGGGACCCCGCGCGTCTCCCGCGGACTCGAAGCGCATCAGCAGCGTGCCTCCGTCGCGGAGCATGCGCGGCGCGCCACCGGTGACCGCGCGCACCACCGCGAGCCCGTCCGGGCCGCCGTTCCCGCCCGGGCCGTACTCCAGGGTCTCCGGCACCACGACGCCGGGCGGGTTGGACGCGATGAAGTCGTAGCGCTCGCCGCCCCCCAGCGTCCTGGTGGCGTCGGCCTGGGCCGCCTCGACGCGCTGCGCCAGCCCGTTCAGCGCGGCGGTCGCCGCGGTCGCGGCCACACAGTCCGCGCTGATGTCCAGGGCGGTGGTGTGCAGCCCGCGTGCGGCCAGGGCGCTGGTGGTCAGCCCGGAGCCGGAGCCGATGTCCAGGGCCCTACCGTGCGCGTGCGCGCTCAGCAGGCGGTCGGTGAACGCCAGTCCGTCCTCGCCGAGGTAGACGCCGCTGCGCGCGGGGCGGCCGTGGTGGTCGGCCACCGTGACCATGCCGCGGAACGCCGTGAAGTAGTGGCCCGCGGTCCGGTGCCCGCGGTCCGAGGCGTCGTACAGGCCCAACTCCGCCAGCCCCGCGGCCAGTTCGGGGGGCGGGGCGGCCTGGCTCTCGCCCAGGTGCAGCAGGTGGTACAGCGGGTCGTCGGCGGCGTCGGCGGGCAGCCACGGCTGGTGCGCGGCGCCCGCGGCGTACCGGTAGGACTCCGTGCGCAACGCCCAGTCGAGGTCGCGCATCACCTCGCCGAGCCGGGCCCAGTGGGCGGCGGCCCCGGTACCGCGGGGGTGCGGGGAAGCTGCGGGAGCGGGGGTCCGGGCTTCGCCCCCGGCCGTGTTCTGGTCGTGTCGCACGGTCACAGTGACTCCTCGGGGATCGGGAAGGTACGGGACAGGGCGGTCGAAGGGCGCGGTCACCTCAGCTGTCCGTGAGGACCGGCAGGAGCAGCCGGGACGGGTGGGCGCTCCCGTGGTGCACCGACACCACCTGCGGCTCGTACGGCTGGTCCCGCAGCGCCGTCGAGCAGCCGCCGGTGCCGGGGTTGACGTCGAAGCGCGGGAAATTGCTGCCGGCCACCTCCAGCCGAATCCGGTGCCCGGCGCGGAACACATGGCCCACCGCGCCCAGCCGCACCGTCAGCTCGACGGTCCGGCCCGGCGTCAGCGGCCGGGGATCGTCCGGCGCGGCGTGGTAACGGGCCCGGACGATGCCGTCGCACAGGTTCTCGGCGCGGCCGTCGGGGGCCACGTCCACCAACTTGGCCGTCAGATCGGTGTCGTGGCCGGAGGTGGAGGCGTACGCGAGCAGGACCACCTCGCCGACCACCGTCAGCGGCGCCGTCAGCACGTCGCCCGTGTAGCAGAGGACGTCCGGCCGGGCCTCGACCGCGCGCTGGTCCTGCGGTCCGCAGTCGGAGCCGACGAACAGGCCCGTCATCAGCGTCGGGCCGCCGGTGGTGGGCACCGGGTCGGCGGGATCGTGCCGGAACCGGTCGGCGGCGGCGTCCGAGGTCGGCGAGGCGAGCAGCCGCCCGTCCCCGGACGCGGTGTTGGCGTGGCGTGCGCCGCTGGTCAGGTGGAGGGCCACGGTTCGGGTGCCGGGCACCGGCCAGTCCTCGTACGCCACCCAGCGGTCGGCTCCCGTGAGGAAGAGCCGCACGCGCTCGTGCGCGCCGCTCGCGGTGCCCTTGAGGGCGCGGTCGAAGTGGGTGAGATGCAGCGCGGTGACGTCCAGGACCTGCTCGTCCGCCCGTGTGCCGTAGCGCCGTTGCGGGAAGATCCCGCCGGCGACGCGGTGCGACCACGGCCCCACCACCAGCGTGGACAGCTCGCGGGCCGCCGACGAGCCGGCCCGCTTCCGCATCCCCGTGAAGTTCTCCAGCGTGCCGCCGAGGAAGATGTCGTACCAGCCGCCGATGTGCAGCCCGGGCGCCCGCATCGCTTCGTATCCCCGGTTGGGCGCGGCCCGTTGCCAGTACTCTCCCGGCACCGGGTGTTCCAGCCACTGCCGGTAGTAGGGGGCCAGCCGGTCCAGCAGCGCGGGCGCGCGCCAGGGTGTCCGGTACAGCTCCTCGATGTCGTCGAGTGCCGCGACCACCCGAGCGGTGTCGGGATGCGCCCCGTCCGCGCCCGGTTGCGGCAACTGCGGCAGGACCAGGTCGATCAGGGTCCAGTGCAGACAGAATCCCAGTTGGAACGCGCCCCCCTGGTAGCACCAGCCCTCGTGGAGATCGGATCCGGCCATGTGCGGGGTGACCGCGCCCAGCGCGTCCGGCGCCTCGGCCGCGGCCAGCAGCGCGGCGGTCCCCTCGTAGGAGCGGCCCAGTACGCCCACCGCGCCGTCGCAGTACGGCTGCGCCGCCGCCCACGCCACGGTGTCGGCACCGTCCTGCCCCTCGTACCGGAAGGGCTCGAAGCCGCCCTGCGACCCGCCCCGCCCCCGGACGTCCTGAACCAGCAGGGCATACCCGGCGTTCACCATCCGCAGCGCGTCCAGCGAGGCCCCCGCGGCCGGGCCGCCGCGACCGTAAGGAGTGCGCCGGACGAGCACGGGAAACCGGCCAGGTGAATACGGCCGATAAACGTCGGCCCGCAATACGGTGCCGTCTCTCATGGGAACGTCGACATTTTGTTCCACGACGATGCGCACAACCAGATCCTTACGTCGGGGGCCATGGGGCCACCCTGCTCAGGAACGGAGAAACCAGATGGTGACCGGCTCGGCGGGCAGCTTTCGCCCGGATTCCCGGCTGAGTCAACGGCGCCGCCGGCCGGCCCGGAGTACGAGACGTTCCCTGCTGAGGGAGGACTTGTACACGCCGTGGCCGCAAGCTTTCCGTCTGGGGGAATCCTTCTTGACACCGGATTCGACCGGCCTGAATGATCGCCCTCGGTTCCCCACGCTTTTTCGGCCGTCACAGCCCGAGCACCCCAGGTCTTCGGTGCGTTCGGGCCCACGCACACTCTTGGAGAATCCCTCTTGCTCATCGGTTTATTCCGGCCCGCGGAGTCCCCGGTGACCGTTCCCGAAGCCGACCACCGCAGCGCTTGGCACTATCTGTGGTGGCTGATCCGCATCCGACCGTGGCCGCTGGTGCTGAGCGCTCTCCTGGGGGCGCTGTGGATGCTCCCGCTCGCCCTCCTGCCGCTGGTCGTCGGCTACGCCATCGACGACGGCATCCAGGCCGGCGCCTCCGGGTCGCTCCTCGGCTGGGTGGCCGTCGTCGTGGTGCTGGCCGTGGTCCAGGCCGGTGCGGGAGCCGGTCTGATCCAGACCGCCGTCGGCGGCCAGATGCACGCGGTGTCCACCACGCACCGGGTGCTGGCCCGCCAGGCCGTCCGGCTCGGCGGCTCACTGCGGCACCGCACCGCGTCCGGCGACGTGGTGGCCATCGTCGCGGGGGACGTGCCCGGCATCGGCAGCGCCTTCGAGGTCGTCGGCCGGTCCTCCGGCGCCATCGTGTCCTTCCTGGTCATCGCCGTCGCCCTGACCGTCACCTCCCCCGTACTGGGCATCGTCGTGCTGATCGGTGTGCCCGCGGCGCTGCTGGGCATCGGCCCGCTGCTGCGTCCGCTGCAGCGCCGCAACGAGATGCAGCGAGACCGCCTCGGCGCCGCGACGGCCCAGGCCGGCGACATCTGCTCGGGGCTGCGCGTCCTGCGCGGCATCGGCGGCGAGCGCGCGTTCACCGCGCGCTTCGTGGACAGCAGCCAAGAGGTGCGCCGCGCCGGTGAGGCGGCCGGCCGCATGGAGGCCTGGATCGGCGCGGCCGGGGTGTTCCTGCCCGGCCTGGTGACCATCCTCGTCGCCTGGCTCGGCGCCCGGCTCGCCCTGTCCGGGACCATCACCCCCGGTGAACTCGTGGCGTTCTACGGCGCGTCGGTCTTCCTGGTCATCCCGGTGAGCACCGCCACCGAGGCGGCGGAGTCGATGAGCCTGGCGCGCGTCGCGGCCGGGCGCGTCTGCCGGTTCCTGAGCATCACCGGGCACCCCCGGCCCCCCGCCGACCCGCTGCCCCTGCCTGCGGGCCCGCTGTCGCTCACCGACGACACCACCGGGATCCAGGCGCCCGCGGGACACCTGACGGCCGTCGTCTGCTCCGGGGCACGCGCTTCCGCGCTGGCCACCCGGATCACCCGCTACGGCCCGCCCGACGAAGCCCCGGCCGGCACCCGCGTGGGGGGTGTACCCCTGGAGCGCGCCGACCTGCCCGATCTGCGTGCCCGAGTGGTGTACTCGGGACACCACGACCTCCTGTTCAGCGGACCGCTGAGGACCGAGCTGTCCGGCGAAACCCCGCGCACCGACGGCGAACTGATGAGTGCTCTGCGCGCCGCGGCCGCCATGGACGTGCTGGACGCCGTGCCCGGCGGGCTCGACGGAGTGCTCGTCGAAGGCGGCCGCTCCCTGTCGGGCGGACAGCGCCAGCGTCTCGTCCTCGCCCGTGTCCTGCTCGCCGATCCCGACGTGCTGGTCCTCGACGACCCGACCTCGGCGGTGGACGCCTCCACCGAGGCCCTGATCGCCCAGCGCGTGACGGCATACCGGGAGGGCCGGACCACGCTCGTCCTCACCGACAGCCCCTTGTGGACGAACACGGCCGACACCGTGGTCCGCCTCCCACCCGAGACCGACCGGCGAGCAGCCCCCGAAGCGGAGCAGACGGCATCATGACGACGCAGACCACGGACACCCCGGTTGCGGCGTCCGGCGACGCGCCCGGACAGGCGCGGCTGCCCCTGGCCGGGCGGCCGGAAGTCTCCCACTGGTTCTGGACCTTCGTACGCCACAACCGTGGCCGGATCACGGCCATGCTGACCCTCTTCTGCCTCGCGCTGATCGCGGGCCTCGTCGGCCCCCGCCTTCTCGGTCACCTGGTCGAGTCCGTCCAGCGGGGCACCAGCACCTTCCGCGTCGACGTCATCGCGCTGGCCTTCGTGGCCATGCTGGCCGCACAAGCGGTGCTCACCCGCTTCGCGCAAGTGCAGACCACCCTCCTCGGGGAGAAGGTGCTCGCCGAGATCCGGGAGAGCTTCGTCCGGCGCGTGACGCGGCTGCCGCTGGGTACCGTCGAGTCCGTCGGCACCGGCGACCTGCTCAGCCGCGCCACGTCCGACGTGGACCGGCTCAACGACGGCATCCGGCTCGCGCTGCCCCGCATCCTGATGGCGGCCGTCACGCTCGTGCTGACCGTCGCCGCGATGCTGCTGACCTCGCCGCTGCTCTCGCTGACGCTGCTCATCGGTCTGCCTCTCGCGGTGTTCTCGACCCGCTGGTACCGGCCGCGGGCCAATCGGGGCTACGAGCACCTGCTCCGCGACGAGGCCGAGGTGCTGGCCAGCACGCACGAGACGGTCCGCGGCGCCGCCACGGTCGAGTCGCTGGGCCTGCGACCGCGCCGGCTGGCCCACCACGGCGAGGCCGTGGCGCAGATCGTGCGGCACCGGCAGCGCATCACCTGGCTCCAGACGATCTGGTACCCGGCCCTCGACCTGTCCACCATGCTCCCCCTGGCGGTCACCCTGCTGGCCGGCGGCGCCGCCTACCGCGCGGACCTGGTCGGCCTGGCCGAGATCACGGCCATGGTGCTGTACGTCCAGAGCCTCAACGGGCCGCTGGTGGAGCTGCTCTCCTGGACCGATGAACTCCAGATCGGCAACGCCGCGTTGCGCCGCATCCTGGGCGTCGAGCGCCTGCCCGTGGAGCGCTCCGACCAGGGAGCCGTCCCGGACGGCCGGGAGATCCGGCTGCGCGGGGTGCGCTTCGAGTACGAGACGGGCCGCGAGGTGCTGCACGGCATCGACCTGGACGTCGCGCCCGGCGAGCGCATCGCCGTCGTCGGTACCTCCGGTGCGGGCAAGTCCACACTGGGCAAGCTGCTGGCCGGGGTGCACCACCCCACCGAGGGCGTGCTGGAGATCGGCGGGGCGCCGGTGGAGCAGATGTCGGTCGACACGCTGCGGCGCGAAGTCGCCCTGGTCACGCAGGAGAACCACGTCTTCGCCGGGACCGTGCGCAGCAACATGACGCTGCCGGAGAGGGCACCTCGTACGGCAGGCGACGACACCGGCTGGAGCGACGCCGACCTGTGGTCCGCCCTGCGGACCGTGGGCCTGGAGGAGTGGGTGCGCTCCCTGCCGGAGGGCCTCGACACCCCGATCGCGACGGGCGGGACCGATGTCCCGTCCGCCGCCGCCCAGCAACTCGCCCTGGCCCGGCTGCTCCTGGCGGACCCTCACACGCTGGTGCTCGACGAGGCCACCGCCCTCATGGACCCCTCCGCCTCCCGCCAGGTGGAGCGTTCCATGGCCGCGCTGCTGGTGGGCCGCTCGGTGATCTCGATCGTCCACCGGCTCGATTCCGTGCAGGGCGCCGACCGGATCGCTGTGATGGACGGCGGGCGGATCGTCGAGATCGGCAGCCACGCGGAACTGCTGCGCCTGGACGGTGCCTACGCCCGGCTGTGGCAGTCCTGGTCGGCGGCCGTGCGCCGCTGAGACCGCCTCGGCGACACGGAAGCTCCTGGCCGAGGCGGCCAGGAGCTTCCGTTCGTCGTGGTCAGCGCGGCGCCCGCAGAGAACCGAGGAAGCGTACGAGGACCTCGTTCACCGCGTCCGGCCGCTCCAGGTGGCCGTGGTGCCCGCAGTCCGCCAGCTCCTCGTACCGGCCGTAAGGGCAGGCCGCGGCCACTTCGCGGCCGAGCGCCGGGCGGGCGATGAGGTCATGGGCGAAGCCCAGCACCAGCACGGGCACCGACACACTCCCCAGCGCGTCGAGTTGGTCGACGGAGACCGCCGCCGGGGGGAGCTGCTGCCCCGCGGCGCCGGAGCTCGCGGCGAACTCGAAGACGTCGAGCCAGTCCCGCAGGGCGTGCTCGTCGTGCCAGGTGGCCGGTGACAGCTGGAGAGCCGCCTGCACGAACGCCGCGTACGGAGGCGGCAACCGGACTCCCTCGGCGTGGCAGGCGCGCTCCGCGGCGAGCAGGGCCTCGCCTGCCGGGTCCGGCCGGCCCCGCGTCGCCATCAGCACCGCCCCGCTGAACGTTCCGGGACGGCGCACCAGCAGCTCCTGGGCGAGCTGCGCACCGAAGGAGAAGCCGATGAGACGGCAGGGCGCCAGACCCAGCGCCGCCGTCAACGCGGCCGTGGCGTCCGCGAGTGCGGTGAACGAGTCCTCCTCCCGCACCCCCTGCGGGGCGGGCAGGTCGAGGGTGACGGCCTCGTATCCGGCCGCGACGAGAGCAGGTACCTGGTGCAGCTGCCAGACGTATCCGGCCTCGCCGGCGCCCGGGAGGAGCAGCACCGGCTCGCCCACGCCCTCCCGCTGGTAGTGCCACTCCTGGCCGTGCAGGTGGAGCGTCGGCATCGCCTGTTCCCTCGTCTCGGTGGTTCCCGGACATGCGATGCGGCAGCCGCGTACGGACGGAGCGCCCGTACGCGGCTGCCGCATCGCGGACCGCGGGAGGGACCCGCGCGGCTCAGCGCGCGGGTCCCGGGGTCAGTGCCACTCCCGGTGGACGTTCGCGTAGTACGCGATCAGTTCGTCCTGCTGCTCGGGCTCCGAGAACATGATCGCGGTCATGAGGTCCGCGGGCGGGGTGTAGGTGTCGCTCAGCCGGTCCGCGAGCTCCGCGAACGGGCCCTGGAGGAAGGTCTCCATCATGTGCGGCCACTCCAGCGGCAGCCGCCAGGGGAACTCGTACCCCGTCGCCATGGTGTGCCGGACCACGTCGTGCAGGATCTCCTCCCGGCTCCAGGCGGAGATCAGGTCGCGTTCGGGCCGGAACTCGCGCAGACCGTCGACGCCGGTGCCGCCGTCCATCAGGGACACGACGTGCCGGGCAAGGAGCGGGGACATGTGGAGCCCGTCGCGGTAGGTGCCCGACAGCATCCACAGCCCCTCGACCGAGGTACCGCCGATGAGCGGGAAGCCGTCGATCGGGGCCGGGCGACTGCCCACCTGCACCTTGCGCAGCTCGGAGCCGTTGAGTCCGCGGTGCAGCTGGTGCGTGGCGCAGTTGAAGAGGAAGACCGTCTCCTCGATGCTGGCCGCGCCGCGCGGTTCCAGGCAGACCGCGTTGGTGGCGCCGATGTAGACCGAACCGCCCGCGCGGGGCACCAGGTGCAGTCCGCAGGCGAAGGCACGGTTGGAGGTCCGCAGCACCGTGGCGGGACCGGAGCCGTCCCAGGTGTCGACGAGCGCGGAGACGCCCACCCCGTCGTAGATCCGGGGGATGCGGTGCTCCAGGCCCGGCAGCGCTGCCACCAGGCGCTGGCTGCGGGCCCCGGCAGCGACCACCACATGGCCCGCCGGCAGGAAGTTCCCGTCGTCCGTCACCACGCCCTCGACGCGCCCCTGCGAGGCCCGGATCTCCGTCGCGTCGACCGGGTGGAGGCGCCCTCCCGCCTGGAGGAAGGTGCGTTCCAGCGCCGCCAGCAGGATGCCGGAGTCCACCGACCCCTCGCCTTCGATGTGCAGGGCGCGCAGCGGCCGGGAATTCGGGTCCGGGTCGATCCAGTCGACGGATTCGACGGCTATTTCCTCATGCGGTGCGTTCGCTTCCTTCAGAGCCGTCAGCACGGCGGCGAAATTCGCGTCGTCCAGAGCGGAATGGCCCACGGTGTTCAGCAGGACAACCGTGTCGTCCGCCGTCCTGATCCGGCCGTCGGCGGCTGTCCCGGTGGCCTCAAGGCCTTCGATCCATTCCGGCCACAGCCGCTGCGCCTGTACGGCAAGGGCGTGCTTCTTCCGGCCGTGTTCCGAGGCGAGCGCATGCGCGGTGACCTCGCCGAACGCGCCGAGCATGGCACCTGCGGCGGGCGTCGCGCCGTACTGGCGCGCGGGCTTTCCCAGGAGAGTCACTCGCACGTCGGGACGGGTGCGGGCGATTTCCACCCCGACCGATAACCCGAGTACGCCGTTGCCTACAACGATGACATCCGTCTGACCTGCCGCGTCGGCCGTCTTCGACATCTTCACCCCACCAGTGGTTACCGTCAATGGCTGTGCCGTGTTCCTGAGGTTCTGAGGTTCTGCGCTGCCGGTAAGCGAACCGCACGCCCTCGGAGGGCCGCAAGCAGGCCCGGAAGAAGCCGCATTGACATTTCGCCGCATGGAAAGTTGCAGCACCTACGTTTCGGCGCGGCCAATTCCGTTGCAGAGTCCGTGCGTGGGGTTCCGTACGGTGGCGCGTGAGCGGCGGGTCTCCCGGGCGCCCGGAACCGGGCACGTACATGCTCACGCCGACCAGGGAATGGAGAAACGTGACCATGCAGCCTGCCACGGAGAACATGCAGCCTGCCGCGGAGAAACCGAGGATATTTTCCCGGCCGCCCTTTCCCGGATTCACGACCGAGTGGACCGCGCGCGCCGAGGAAATCCTCCCCGCGGTCGACGCCGATCGGGACAAATCCGAGGCGAACCGGGCGTCTTCACCGGAAGTCTACGAAAGAATGGCCGAACTCGGCCTGCATCGCATGTTCGTTTCCCGTGCACTCGGCGGTGGCCAGGCTCCCCTGCCCGCCGGAATGGGCGCCATCGAACTGATTGCCCGTCATGATGCCTCGGTCGCCTGGCAGATCGGAGTGCAGGGCGCGATCGGGCGCATCACGGATTATCTGCCCGAAGACAGCGCTCGCACCGTCTTCTCCCGGCACGACAAGCTCGTCGTCGGCTCGGTGCACCCCACGGGAACCGCGGAGAAGGTCCCGGGGGGCTACCGGCTTTCCGGGCGCTGGGGCTTCGCTTCCGGCTTCGCCGGCGCGGCGTGGCTCGTCTCCGCCGCCCGGATCACGAACGGCGGGACCGCCGACGAGGTCCGCATGCTGTTCACCCCCGTCACCGAGGTGAAACCGCTCGACACCTGGTACACGACGGGCTTGGCCGCAACCGCGTCGCACGACTACGAGATCGACGACGTGTTCGTGCCCGAAGCGCACACCGTCGACAACGCCGCGCTGGTGGCACCTCCGCCGAGGCGCGCTTCGAGGGCCTACGGCATCGGCTACTACGACTTCGGCCCCTTCCTCGCCGCCGCCACGGTGCTCGGCATCGCCGGTCAAGCCCTGGACCTCTTCACCGAGTTGGCCCTGTCCAAGATCCCCTCCGAAGGGAAGGCCACGCTCGGCAACAGCCACACGGTGCAGGATCGCCTTGCCCGGGCCCACGCAGGAGTGCGCTCGGCGCACTGCCTCGTCGCTGACGCGGTGCGGCACGCCGAGCGGTCCGGTGAGACCGGGGGCGACGAGCTCTCCGCGCTGATCAGGCTCGCGTGCGCCACGGCCGCGGAGAACGCCACCGTCGCCGTCGACGCGATCTGCGAAATGTCGGGCGCCACCTCTTCGTATCGCGCACACCGGCTGGAGCGCTGCTTCCGCGACCTCCACACCGTGGTCAAGCACATTCAACTGGCCTCGACCAACTTCGAGATGGTCGGCCAATACCTCCTCGGCGGCGGCCTGCAGACCCGCCGCTGACAGCAAAGGAGACCCGCCCGTCATGTCCCTCACCGTCATCGCCGAGGCCCTGGCCAAGACCGGTCAGGAAGACCGTCTCCGCACCGTCCTGGAGGCGATGGTCGAGCCGTCCCTGGCGGAGCCCGGGTGCCTCGCCTATCGCCCCTACACCGACCGCGACGAGCCCGCCCGCATGGTGCTCGTGGAGGAATGGACGGACCCCCAAGCGCTCGCCGAACACTTCGCCACCCCTCATTTCGCCCACTTGAAGCAGGCACTGGAGACGGTGCTCGCCGAGCCGCTGACCATTCGGAAGCTGGTGCCCGCTCCCGCCGGATGACGCACCGACCGGCGGCCGAATCGTGCAGGAGGACCCGCAGTATGAACTCACCTCGCATCCGGATCGAAGGCGCCGATGTCGCCGTCGTGGGCGGCAGCATCGCCGGCTGCGCCACGGCGCTGGCCGCGCATCGCGCCGGCGCGGGCCGGATCACCGTCCTCGAACGCACCAGCGACCGCCTCGCGGACCGCGGCGTCGGCCTGGTGATGCACGACGCCCGGTACGCCGAACTCGCGGCCGCCGGATACCTGGACGCGGCGATGCCCTGGGTGCAACTGACCACCCGCCGCTGGTACCACCGCGACGGCGCCGCACCGCTCGGCCGCCCGTTCGCCGTCCTGCCGTTCCCGTTCCGCTCGTACTGCTGGGGACCGCTCTGGCGGGAGTTGCGGCGACGGCTGCCGGAGGACACGGTCTTCCGTCCTGGCGAAAGAGTGGCCGGGGTCGGCGATCTCGCGGACGGGGCCGTGCTGCAACTCGACGACGGCGGCAGCAGCAACAGCAGCAAGAGCGGAAGCGCGCGGCCTCACGCCGGGTGCCGTACGGAGCGCTTCGATCTGGTCATCGGCGCGGACGGCTATCGCTCGACGGTCCGCGGCGCCGCGTTTCCCGAGGTGGGGCCCGGCTACGCCGGCTATCTGGCCTGGCGCGGCGCCGTCCCCGCCGAGCGGCTGACGGAACTCGACCTCCCGGGCCTGCCGGCCACTCCCTGGGCGGTGGAGGACTGTGCCTACGTCGTCTTCCCGGGCGGTCACGCCATCATCTACCGCATCCCGGACGGCCGGGGCGGCCACCGCGCCAACTGGGTCGTGTACACCGCCCCGCCCGCCGGCCTCGACCTGGCGCTGGACACCCCCACCAGCCTGCCGCCCGGCACCCTCACCGACTCGCTGCACGCCCATCTCGCCCATGTCACCGACGCGTTGATGCCGCCCTACTGGGGCGGGCTGATCCGGCTGACGCCGCGCGAGGAGCAGTTCATCCAGCCGATGTACGACTTCACCGCGCCGAGCTACACCGCCGGGCGGCTGCTGCTCGCGGGCGACGCGGCCACCGTCGCGCGCCCGCACATGGCAGGCGGCGCGGTGAAGGCACTTCAGGATGCCGCCGCCCTGGAGACCGCGCTGCGCGCCCTGCCGGAGCGGCCGGACGCGCTGGACGCGTACGGCGCCGAGCGCGGCAGGACCGGCCGGGCGATGGTCGAGCTGGGACGGGGGCTGGGGCGGCTCCTGGTGCAGGAGACCCCGGACTGGCGGACGTTGGACCAGGCCGGTCTTGCGGCAGCCTGGTCCGCGGCCGACGGCTCGGGCGCGTTCGGCGGCCGCGAGCTGCGGGACCGGCATCTGGTCAGGCAGGTTCCGTGAGCGATGCCGTCCGCCGCCGCTAGCAGGTGGCGTCGGCGCGGACCGGCTCCAGGTCGACGAGGTAGGCGTCGACCGCCTTCGTGACGCAGGTGCCGCCGCGGCCGTACGCCGTGTGGCCGCGGCCCTCGTACGTCAGGAGCATGCCGCCGGGGAACTGGCCGGCGAGGCTCTCGGCCTCCTCGTACGGGGTGGCCGGGTCGCCGGTGGTACCGACCACCAGGACCGGGGGGACGCCCTTCGCCCGGACCTCGTGCGGGCGCCGGGTACCGGCGGGCCAGTCCGCGCAGGTCAGCTCGTCGACGACGCTCGACGTGCCGTACACGCCCGCCGCCTCGTCGGCGGCGGCCAGGGCGTCCCAGTAGGGCCGGGCATCGCGCGGGTGCGGGGTGTCGAGGCAGCTGACGGCGAGGATGGCCTCGTCGTCGTTCTCGGGGCCGCGTGCCCTGCGGTGCGACCCGGTGGCCGGGCCGTCGTCCTCCTCCGCCAGCGCGGCCAGCTTCGTGGCGTCGCCGTCCGCCGCCTCGCCCAGCGCCTGTGACAGGTCCGCCCAGCTGTCCTCCGGGCTGTACATCGCGTCCGTGACGACGTCGAGGAGCGTCCTGGCGTCCACGTCGTACGCGTCGCCCGCGGCCGGCAACGGCTCGCGCGCCGCCTCCTCGTAGAGACCGTCGAGCAGGCCGGAGATCTCCCGCGGGCTCGCGCCGGGGCAGGCCTCGCCCACGAGGTCCGCGCAGTGCTCGGCGTAGTCGTCGACGGCCCTGCGGAAGCCCGTGCCCTGGGACAGCGCCCGCTCCGACCAGTCCAGGGCCGGGTCGACGGCGCCGTCCAGGACCAGGGCGCGGACGCGGCGCGGGAACTGCTCGGCGTACGACGTGCCGAGGCTCGTCCCGTACGACCAGCCCAGATAGGTCAGCTTCCGGTCGCCGAGGGCCGCCCGCAGCACGTCCAGGTCGCGGGCCGCGTCGTCGGTGCCGACGTGGGGCAGGATGCCGGGGCTGCCCTTCGCGCACGCGGCCGCCTCGGCACGGGCGCCGGCGAAGGCGCGGGAGCGGTCGCCCGCGGTCCGCGGCGCGATCGGCTCCTGGACGTCGTCCCCGTCGTCCGCGTCGTCTCCGTCGTCTGCGTCGTCGGGCTCCGCGCACCGCACCGCGGGCCTGCTGCCGCCCACCCCGCGCGGGTCGAAGGAGACGATGTCGAAGCGGGCGCGCACCGCGGCGCCGAAGACCTCGCCGCTGTCCGCGGCCAGGTCACTCACGCCGGAGGCGCCGGGGCCGCCCGGGTTGTAGACGAGCGAGCCGATCCGGTCGTCCGGCTCGGCGGTCGCCGCCTTCGCCACCGGCAGGACGAAGGTCTTGCCGTCGTCCGGATGGGCGTAGTCGCGGGGGACGGTCAGGCGCGCGCAGCGCAGGTCGCCGCAGGGCTTCCACGTCAGCCGCTGGTCGTAGAACCGCCGCAGCTCGGGGCGGTGCCCGGCCGTGCCCGGCGCGGCCTTCGGCGCCGGGTCGCCCGCGGCGGTACAGCCCGCCAGCGGGACCACGGAGAGGGCGGCCAAGGCGAGGGCCAGGACGGTGCGGTTCAACGGGGTGCTCCCAGGATCGGCTGTCCGGGCAAGCCTGCCCGAAGCGCCCTGGCGGTGTGGCACGGGGGCGGAGGCGGCGGGCCACCGGACGCGGTACGCCGGCCCGGGGCATCGGCGTGTCGGCGCCGGGCAGGGCCGGGGTGCCCCTGCCCGGCGCGGCGCGTCACGTGTCCGTCCGGCCCCTGCGCGTACGACGGTTGACGGCGACGACGGTGGTCCCCAGGGCCAGCAGGGCCCCGGCGGCGCCGAGGGACCAGGTCGTCGCGGCATCGTTCCCGGTCTCGGCGAGCCGCCCGTGCGCGGAGGAGCCTTCGGCCCCGGTCCGCGCCGAGGACCCGGCCGCGCCGGCACCGCGTCCGGCAACGGAGGCGGTGCCGTGCGTGGGCCCCTGCACGGGCCCCTGCGCGAGCCCCTGCGCGGGGCCGGAGTGCGCATCATCACCCGCTTGCGACGTCGCCCCGGGGTCGGGCGACGGCTCGGGGTCGAGTGACGGCTCGGGGTCGAGTGACGGCTCGGGATCCGCTTCAGGGTCCGGCTTCGGCTCGGGGTCGGGCTTCGGCTCGGGATCCGCTTCAGGGTCCGGCTTCGGCTCGGGGTCGGGCTTCGGCTCAGGGTCAGGCTTCGGCTCGGGATCCGGCTCAGGGTCCGGCTTCGGCTCGGGGTCCGGCTTCGGCTCAGGGTCAGGCTTCGGCTCGGGATCCGGCTCAGGGTCCGGCTTCGGCTCAGGATCGGGGGACGGCTCCGGGTCGGGGTCAGGGTCAGCGGGACGCACGATCTCCGACCACTCCCAGGACGGAACGGGGTCGTCGTTGTGATCCCAATCAGGCGTCGCATGGAAATAGAACTCGGTCAGCGGGGCATCCGCGGTGAACTTCGCCCGTATCGGGAGAGTGCTCTTCCCCGGGGGCAGCGTCATGCCGTCGAAGACCAGGATCGCGTCGACGTCCCTCACGCGCCCCGGCATGGTCAGAACCGCATCGTGCCACGAGCCCTCGAAGAACACCTGCATGCTCATGTCCGACGGCACGAGGGGCGGATGATCGGGGAGCAGGGTGTTCACCGCGACCGTCACGTTGAAGTCCCTTCCGTCCAAGGCCTGCTCCGTGAGGTTGTCCAGGGTCAGGCTGAACTCCGTCCAGTCGCCGCCCGCCACGAACTGGGCGGGAACTCCGCCCAGTTCCACCTCCATGCTGGGGCTCTCCTGAGGCGCGGCGGCCGACGCGGCGGCGTGCCCGTTCTGCAGCGCATCGGGCGTCGGCGCGGGGGCCTCCGACGATGCCGCAGGAGCTCTCGGCGAGGGCGCCGACTTCGGTTTCTCCGACTCCTCGGGCTCCGCATCGGGCTCCGACACGGAGCGAGCCGGCGGCCGCACCTCGTCCGCCGCCGCGGGCGCCACGGCCAAGATCGTCGGGGTTGCCATCGAGACGGCGGCCAGGACCGCCGTACGCATACGCTTCAAGGGAATGCCAACTCTTCCACTGGGTCGGGTAATGCACCCAGCCTCTTCGGCACCTCGGGTCCTCAGTAGTCCCTTTCCGCTTATGTCCCCATAAGCGGCGCATTGGACTCCTGGAACAGCGCCTCCGAGCCCACCGGACGGAACCCCGCCGCCTGGAACACCCGCACGCTGCGCGCGTTGCCCGGCGACTGCTGCGCCCACACCACGTCGCCGTCCGGTACGAGATGCCGGGCCGCGCTCGCCAGCGCGCGCCCGAGCCCCCGGTGGCGTACGCCCTCGTCGACCTCGATCGCCGCCTCCCAGCGACCCGCGACGCCCCGGCCGATCACCAGCACGCCGCCGCCCGCGGACGACCACACCCGCACGTCGTCGCGCCGCTTGCGGGCCCGCGCGACGCGCGGGTGGTCCGGATCGTCGAGCGCGCGCAGGGCGAGGTCCGGGTCGGGGTCGCCCGGCAGCGCGGCGGCCACGGTGAGCAGGTCGATGGTGTCGGTCGTGCGCCCGGTCCGGTCCAGGAACGCGGTGAGGAAGCGCGGGTTCATGGTGGCCGCGAGCGGATCGCCGCCGAGGGAGTCGAGCGTGGCCCGCACCCACGCGGGGTCCTCGTCGGTGAAGACGACGGAGTGCGCCGTGAAGGCGATCACGCCCGCGTCGCGGTGGCTCGGCTGCGGCACGACGGTCGTCCTGCCGTCCGGCGGAGGGAAGTCGCCGCGGGCCGCCGCCGCCAAGAGGGTGCCGAGCGCGTCGGAGGTGCTGGCCATGGGCGTACTCCTGGTGAATCCGGTCCCGGGACGGCCGTTACCCTAACCCCCGTCAGTACTGCACCAAGAAGGGGTGGATCCGGTGGCGGACATCGAGGAAGCGCGCAAGACGTTCGACCAGTTCGACGCGGACGGCGACGGCTTCATCACGGCGGCCGAGTGGAAGAGCGCCATGGCCAAGATGGGCGACTTCTACCAGACCGAGGCGGTGGCCGAGGCCGTGATCAGCGCGAAGGACACCAACGCCGACAAGCGTCTCTCCTTCGACGAGTTCTGGGCGAGCCTGAACAAGTAGTCGAAGCGGGTGAGGGGCCCGGCGCACGCGGTGCGCCGGGCCCTTTCGGCTGCCCCGCCCATCCCCTCAGCGGCGGGCCCGCACGCTCCACCGGCCGTCCCTGCGCTCCAGCCGCACGGGGTGGTCGAAGCACTTGGTGACCTGGTCGCCCGTGAGGACGTCGTCGACGGCGCCGGAGGCCAGCGCGCGGCCGTCGCGCAGGAGCAGCGCGTGCGTCGTGCCGGCGGGCAGCTCCTCCAGGTGGTGCGTGACCAGGACCGTGGCCAGCTCGGGGTGGGCCTCGCGCAGCATGTCCAGGCTGTCGAGGAGGCGTTCGCGGCCGGCGAGGTCGAGGCCGGTGGCCGGTTCGTCGAGGAGGACCAGGCGGGGCCTCGGCATCAGGGAACGCGCGATCAGGGTGCGGCCGCGCTCGCCCTGGGAGAGCGTGGGCCAGCGCGCTTGCGTGCGGTGGGCGAGCCCGAGCAGGGCGATCAGACGGTCGGCCTGGGCCTCCTGCTCGGGGGTCGGCCGCCACCGCGGCACCGGTTCGACGCTGTTGGTGAGCCCGGTCAGGACGACCTCGCGGACCGGCAGCGGCGAGCGCAGCGGGTGGCGCGGGTTCACATGGCCGACGTAGGACCGCAGTTCGCGCAGGTCGACCGTGCCCAGGCGGCGGCCGAGCACCTCGACCGTGCCGTGCGTGGGGTGGGTGATGGCACCGCAGAGGCCGAGCAGGGTCGACTTGCCCGCGCCGTTCGCGCCGAGCAGCGCCCAGTGCTCGCCGGGGCGGACGGTGAGAGTGACCTCGTCGAGGATGGCGCGCCCGTCGCGGACGACGGTGACGTCGTCCGCGTGCAGCACGGGGGCGGGGGGCTCCGGGGTCATCGGGCGACCCCAGCGTGGTCCGCGGCGCCCTCGTGGGTCGCGGCAGCCGCCCGGTCCGCGGCACTCGCCCGGTTCACGGCGGCGAGCACGGCGTGCACCGAGGCCGTCAGGACCGAGGTGTCCAGGCCCGCGCCCCAGCGGACCGTGTCGCCGACCCGGCACCGGGCGTACGCGGCGGCCTCGCTGCCCGCGCCCTCCGCGACCGCGTGCTCGGCGTGGTCGAGGACGTCGACGGCGACCCCGGCGGCGGCCAGGGCGTCGACGAAGGCGGACAGGGGGCCGTTGCCGACGCCCTCGAAGTCCCCCGCCTTCTCGCCCGCCTGGAGCGTGCAGACGAAACGGTGCGCGCCGTCCGGGGCCCGGTCGGTGGTCCACGGGCCCAGCACCACCTCGCCGTCCCGTCCGGGCGTCACGTACGTCGCCAGGAACAGCTCGTACAGCTCCCGCGCCGTCGCCTCCCGGCCGCTGTCGTCGGTGGTCTCCTGGACCACGCGCGAGAAGTCGGGCCGCAGGTCGCGCGGCAGGTCGAGGCCGTGCCGGGTCCGCAGGAGATACGCCGTGCCGCCCTTGCCCGACTGGGAGTTGACGCGGATGACGGCTTCGTAGGTGCGCCCGATGTCGGCGGGGTCGACGGGCAGGTACGGGACGTCCCAGGGGGCCTCGCGCTCGGGCACCCCCAGCTCGGCCGCCCGGCGCGTGTGGTGGGCGAGTCCCTTGCTGATGGCGTCCTGGTGGGTGCCGGAGAACGCGGTGTGGACGAGGTCGCCCGCGTAGGGGTGGCGGGGGTGCACGGGCAGCCGGTTGCAGTGCTCGACGACCTCGCGGACGGCGTCGATGTCGGAGAGGTCGACCATGGGGTCGACGCCTTGGGCGTAGAGGTTGAGGGCGAGGGTGACCAGGTCGACGTTGCCGGTGCGCTCGCCGTTGCCGAACAGACAGCCCTCGACGCGTTGCGCGCCCGCGAGGACGGCGAGCTCGGCGCAGGCGACGCCGGTGCCGCGGTCGTTGTGGGGGTGGACGGAGAGGAGGACGGAGTCGCGGCGGGCGAGGTGCCGGTGCAGGTACTCGATCTGGTCGGCGTACACGTTCGGCGTGGCGATCTCGACCGTCGCCGGCAGGTTGTGGGTGACCGGGCGGTCGGGGCTCGCGTCCCACAACTCGGTGAGCCCGTCGCAGAGTTCGAGCACGTAGTCGGGCTCGGTCAGGTTGAACGTCTCGGGCGAGAACTGGAAGCGGATGTCGGCCCGCGGCCGCCCCTCGGCGAGGCGCGCCATGTGGACGGCGGCCTCCCTGGCGACCTCGCGCACCTCGGCGCGCGACCGCCCGAGGACGACGTCGCGCCAGACGGGCGAGGTGGGGATGTAGAGGTGCACGACGGCGCGCGGCAGCCCCTCGATCGACGCGAAGGTGCGGTCGATGAGTTCGGGTTTGGCGGGGGTGAACACGACGACGGTCACGTCGTCGGGCAGCGCGTCGCCGCCGGGCCCGCCACGTCCGCCGCGGCCACCGCCTCCGCCGGGCCCGCCGCGCTCGGCCAGCTGCCGCACGAAGTCGAAGTCGGCCCGGCTGGCCGACGGATAGCCGACCTCGATCTCCTTGAACCCCATCGAGACCAGCAGCTCGAAGAAGCGCCGCTTGCGGTCGGGGTCCATGGGCTCGGCGAGCGCCTGGTTGCCGTCGCGCAGATCGACGGGCACCCACAGCGGAGCGCGCTCGATCCGCGCGCCCGGCCAGCTCCGCTCCAGGGCGGGGACGTGCACCCGATCCTGATACGGACGGTAACGGTGGTGCGGCATGGGGCCGGGGCGCTGGGGATTCCAGTCGTACGTGGGTGAGGTCGCGGTGGTCATGCGGTTCTGCTCCTGGGCGGGCTCGGTCCGGCGGGCTCGGTCGGGAGACCGGCAGCACGGCACCCCGCGGCGGGGTGCCGGTCGCTTCAGGCCCCGCCGCGGCAGCCGAGGAGAAGGAGACCGCGGAAGATCATGGGGGTCACAGTAGCCACACCTCAGGTCCTCAGACAAGTACTCCTCAGACAAGTACTCCTCGGAGGAGCACTCCTCTGACAAGTGACTCTGAGACACTGCGGGCAGTTGTCGGACACGTACCTGTCGGACAAGTACCGCCCCCGCTCCCCTCCCCAGTTCCCCGAATCCCCGAATCCCCGAAAGGCCCCCGATGCCCCTCGGCTCCGTACGCCCCAGCCCGCTGGTCGAACAGGCCGCCGCCCGCCTGCGCGAGCAGATCACCGGCGGTCACTGGCCCGTCGGCACGAAGCTGCCCGGCGAGACGACACTGGCCAAGGAGCTGGGCGTGGGACGCTCCACGGTCCGCGAGGCCCTGCGCGCGCTCACCGGGGCCGGTCTGGTGCGGCCCCGGCAGGGCGCCGGCGTCTTCGTCGTCGCCACGGAACCGGTCGCCGACTGGCCGACGCGGCTGCGGCGGGCGGCGGTCACCGATGTGTACGAGGTGCGGATGCTGGTGGAGGTGCAGGCGGCGCGGCTCGCGGCGCTGCGCCGCACCGAGGAGGACGTCGTCGCGATGCGGGCCGCGCTGGCGGGCCGCAAGGCGGCGGCCGCCGGGGGCGACGCGGAGTTCGTCGACGCCGACATCGCCCTGCACGCGGCCGTCGTGGCGGCGGCGCGCAACCCCGTGCTGACGGACCTGTTCGCGGAGTTCATGCCCGCGCTGCGACAGGGCCTGATCGACCTGCTCGAACTCACCGACGTACGCGCCGAGGAGGAGAACCACGGGGACGCGGCCCACACCGCGCTCGTACGGGCCGTCGAGGCGATGGACGCGGAGGAGGCGGCGCGGGTGGCGCAGAACGAGCTCCAGGAGACGCTCCGCATGCTGCTCACCCAGGACTGACGCACCCCTCGCCCCTTGCAGGCGACGCCACACCACGCCATGCCGTGTCCCGCCCCGCGCACTCCGGCGTCCCCCTATCCGAACTCGTCCGCGACCACCTTCGCCGCGCCCGCGAGCAGCGCGTCCTTCGGGCGGGCGCCGCGCCCCGGGCGGTCCGTCATGACGGCCAGGACGAGTGGGTCGGCGTCGCGTCCGGACGGCCAGACGACGGCGATGTCGTTGGCCCGGCCCCAGTTGCCGGTGCCGGTCTTGTCCGCCACCCTCCACCCCGTGGGCAGCCCGGCGCGGATGCGGGTGGCGCCGACGGGCGCGGCGTTGTGCAGCAACCAGTCCTTGAGCAGGGCCCGCTTCTCGGCGCTCAGCGCGTCGCCGAGGACGAGTGCGCGGTAGTCGGCGGCGATCGCGCGGGGCGTGGTGGTGTCGCGGGGGTCCTTGGGCGGTACGTCGTTCAGTTCGGGTTCGTAGCTGTCCATGCGGCTGACGGTGTCGCCGAGTCCGCGCAGGTAGGTGGTGAGGCGCCGGGGGCCGCCGATGTCGCGCATCAGCAGGTTGCCCGCGGTGCCGTCGCTGTGCCGGACCGCGGCGTCGCACAGCTGCCGGACGGTCATGCCGGTGTCGATGTGCTTCTCGGTGACCGGCGAGATGGAGTCGACGTCGGCCGCGGTGTAGGTGACGCGCTCGTCGAGGTGGGCGAGCGGGTGGTGGTGCAGGACGGCCGCCGCGGCGAGCGCCTTGAAGGTGGAGCAGAACGCGAAGCGTTCGTCCGCGCGGTGCGTGAGCGTGGCGCCGGTCCCGGTGGCCAGGGCGAAGACGCCGAGGCGCCCGCCGTGTTCGCGCTCCAGGGCCGCGAACCTCCCTTTGAGACGCGAACTGTCCGGGGACGGCGCGGGGTCGGCGGAGCCCCGGCCCGGCGCCGCCGAGGAACCCTCCGCCGAGGGCCGCCCGGACTCCGCGCGGTCCTGCCCGCCGCACGCGGCCAGCGGCCCGAGCACCGCCGCCGTGAGCAGGGCGCGGCGCGAGGGGACGGCCGCCCGGCCGGTGCGCCGCGTCACGAGGCGCCTCCGGCGGGCGTGAGGGCCTCCTGCATCGCAGGTCCGTCGACGTAGGAGTGCTTCTCCTTCACCAGACCACCCTCGACGAGGACGTAGTCCACGAGGTCGACGGAGAACTGCGGGCCCGACGCGGACGTCCCGGACAGCTGCCACTGGACGACCCAGAAGTCCTCCCCCGTGCGCAGCGACACGCGCGTGAAGGCGAGGTCGGGCACGAGCGCGAACATGCCGGCCGCCGCGTCGCGCACGCAGTCCCTGCCGCGCACCGGCCGCTGGCCCGCGTGCAGGTGGAACACCGAGTCCGCCGTGTGGAGCTCGGCGATCCGGTCCGGGTCCCGCGCCTCCCAACAGGAGTGATAGCGCTCGAACAGGTCACGGGTGCGGGCGGTCATCGGCGGCCTCCGGTCCAAGGGGTCCTGGGGAGTTCGGACAGACTGCATGCAACGTGCCGAGCGCGACGTACGTCAAGATCGCCCGACATACGCCGAGATGCCTCGCGTGTCGGGGGCGCCGCCGCGTCACTCCGCCCCGTCACCCCCGCCGGCGCCCCCGCCCCCGCCTCCGGCGAAGACGCCGTTGCCCTCGCCGTCGCCGTACAGCCGCGCCGAGGCGTCCACGTGCGCGAGCCTGCGCAGCGCGTTGAGCACCGCCTCGCCGAGCACGGTGCCGATCACCACGCTCTCCACGCGGTCCTCGACCGCGACGTGGCGGTCGACGTATCCGAGGTCGGCGCGGGCGACGACTTCGGCGGCTTCGGCGTACTCGTCGAGGAGCTCCGCGAACGCGCCGTGCCCCACGCGGGACATGGCGGCCAGCGCCCGCGACAGCTCCTCGGCGGCGGGGTTCGACTCGTCCGCGCGCCAGCCGCGCCGCGCGATCAGCCCGGCGACGGCGGCGCGCGCGGCGGTCGCCTCCGCGTCGTCGTCGGCGCGCCCCTGGACGCCGAGGCGCTGCGCGGCCTCGCCGAGCACCTTGTGCAGGGTGCGGCCGGGGTCGTCGACGGCGCCGAGCACCTCCGCGATCGCGGCGACCTTGAGGCCGCCGACCTCCAAAAGGGCCCGAATCAACCGAAGTCGGCGTTCGTGCGTCTCGTCGTAGTGCGCCTGGTTGGGGCTGCTCAACTCGCCCTGCGACAGCAGCCCTTCTCGTACGTAGTACTTGATCGTCGGCACCGGCACACCGGTCCTGCGGCTCAACTCGCCAATACGCACGGTCTGTCCACGCTCCCGTTCCTCGTCGTCATCCCTTGCCAACCCCCCGACCCATCATAGATAGTGGCGCTATCGGATAGCAGATAGTTCCACTATCTGCTCTGGTTCTCCCTCCGTGCACCTGACGCACGCAACCGACCGCAGATGAGATGAGGGGACACCCATGTCCTTATGGCGTTCATGGCACCGCCCGCTGGTGCTGTTCTCCGCCTCGATGGCCGCGCTCGCCGTCGTGTCCGCGGTGGGACTCGTGGTCGACGACCGGGTCCTGGTCGGCGCGCGGATCTGGTTCAAACCGTTCAAGTTCTCGGTCTCGTTCATCGCGTACGGACTCTCGCTCGCCTGGATGCTGTCCCTGCTCGACCGCGGCCGCCGCGTCGGCTGGTGGGCGGGCACCGTGGTCGCGGCGGCGAGCGCGGTCGAGATGCTGATCATCACCGGACAGGTGGTGCGCGGGAAGCGCAGCCACTTCAACCACCAGACGCCGCTCGACGAGGCCCTGTTCAACGCGATGGCCGTCACCGTCGTCGTCCTCTGGCTCGCCACGCTCGCCATCGCGGTCCTGCTGCTGCGCGCCAGGATCGCCGACCGCGCCTCCGCGTGGGCGATGCGCTGCGGCATCGCGCTGGCCCTCGCCGGTGCCGCCGTCGGCTTCCTGATGACGCAGCCGGCCCCCGGCCAGGTGCGCGGCACGTCCTCGGTGGTCGGCGCGCACAGCGTCGGCGTGCCCGACGGCGGCCCCTCCATGCCCCTGACCGGCTGGTCCACCACCGGCGGCGACCTGCGCATCCCGCACTTCTTCGGCATGCACGCGCTGCAACTGCTCCCGCTGCTGCTGATGACCCTGATGGCGCTCGCGCCCCGCTACGCCCGCCTCGCCGACGCCCGCGTGCGCCTGCGGCTCGTCCTGGTGGCGTCGGGCGCGTACGCGGCGGTCTTCGCCCTGCTCACCTGGCAGGCACTGCGCGGACAGCCGCTGATCCACCCGGACGCCGGGACGCTGACGGCCGCGGGCCTGATCGCCGCCGCCACGGCGGCGGGAGCGTACGGCGCGCTCCGCTCCCCGCTCACCGCTCCCGCCCGCGCCAAGGACGCCGAGACGCCCGCGGAGAAGGAGCTCACCCCGTGACCGGATTCCTCTTCGAGCTCTCCTTCTGGCTGGCCGCACCCGTCTGGCTGCTCATGATCCTCGCCCCGTCCTGGGGCCCGACCGCCCGCATCGCCGCCTCCCCCCTGACCGTCGTCCCCACCCTCCTGGTCTACCTCGCCCTCGCCCTGCCCGTCCTGCCGGAACTGTGGGCCACGGTGCGCAGCCCCGACCTCGACGGATTCCGCGACCTGACGGCCCTCGCCGACGGCGCGGGCGCGATCTGGGCGCAGGTCATCGCCTGGGACCTCCTCCTCGGACAGTGGATGTTCCGGGAGGCGCGTCGACTCGGCGTACACCCGCTCGTGACGGGGCCGCTGCTCGTCCTCACCATCCTGCTCTCGCCGTTCGCGCTGCTGCTGTTCCTGCCGCTGCGGGCGATCCTCAGCCGGCGGCGCGCAGCCGGCCGGCTCGCCGGTACTGCCGCGCACCCTCAGCCATCAGGTACGCCGTGATTCCGCTGCCGCGACGGGAATACCCCACCCTTTCCGGAGGTTGCCTCCGTTACGACAGTGGACCTCCGAAAGGGCAGTCATGAAGATCGGCATCATCGGCGCGGGGAACATCGGCGGCAACCTCACCCGCCGCCTCGCCTCTCTCGGCCACGACGTCTCCGTCGCGAACTCGCGCGGTCCGCACACCCTGACCGCCCTCGCCGAGGAGACCGGCGCGACGCCCGTCCCCGTCGCGGAGGCCGCGCGCGGCGCGCAGGTCGTCGTCGTGACGATCCCGCTCAAGGCCGTCCCCGACCTGCCCGCCGGCTTCCTCGACGGCGCGGCGGAGAACGTCGCCGTCATCGACACCGGCAACTATTACCCGCAGCAGCGGGACGGGAGGATCGCCGAGATCGAGGAGGGCCTGACCGAGAGCCGCTGGACGGAGCGGCAGATCGGCCACTCCGTCATCAAGGCCTTCAACGGCACCTACGCCCAGGACATCCTCGACAAGCCCCTGCCCAAGGGCGCCCCGGGCCGCGTCGCCCTGCCGGTGTCCGGCGACGACGAGGCCGCCAAGAAGGTCGTACGGGACCTCATCGACGAGCTCGGCTTCGACACCGTCGACAACGGCGGGCAGGACGACTCCTGGCGTCAGCAGCCCGGAACTCCCGTGTACGGCAACGCCGGTGACGTCGCGGAGATCCGCAAGGCCCTGGACGCGGCCTCGCCGGAGCGCACGGCGGACTGGCGCGCCTGAACCCTCGGCACGTCAGGGCGTGGCCCACTCCCGCAGCGCGTCCTCGCTCGCGAAGTCGGCCACGTTCTTGTCCAGCGGCGTCGACGTGTGCTGATGGATCGTCCACTTCGCCTTGATGCGCGGCTTGCCCGCCGTCACGTAGTCGGCGATCCACAGCCCGTCGCCCGCATAGGACGTCACATCGTGGTTCAACCAGAAATCGCGATTACAATAGAGAAGCACCTTATGTCCGGGTCGTAACCTTTTGACCTCCCGGATGAAGCGGTCCTTCTCCGCGTTGCTCGCGCGCGTGCCCTCCCCCGTCCGCTCCCAGTCCACCGCCAGCAGATCCCCCGCCTTCTCCGGCGCCTTGCCCACGAAGTACTCCGCCTGGGCCGTGATGTTCCCCGGCCACAGGAAGTGGTAGAAGCCGACCACGCAGCCGCCGTCGCGGGCGCGCTTCGTCTGGGCGGTGAGTTTCGGGTTGATGTACGAACGGCCTTCCGTCGCCTTGATGATGACGAAGGAGAGGCCGTCCGTGCTGAAGGTCGACTGATGCGAGCTGACGTCGATGCCACGGATCATGGGCGGACTCCGGGGGGTGGGGGGACAGCACGTTCCCGAGCTGCCCCTTTGTGGTGCCCGGTGTCAGCCGTGGCCAACCGTCAACCATCCAGGGTTCAACGGAAGATGCCCGTGTGCCCGAGCGAATAGCGGCCCGGCTGCGGGTAGACGGCGAGGCCGTGCGGGCCCTTGCCGACGGGGATGCGGGCCAGCTGGACGCCGGTGCGGGTGTCGATGGCGTACACCTCGGAGTCGTAACGCCCGGAAAGCCAGAGGGTGTTGCCGTCCGCCGAGACGCCGCCCATGTCGGGGCTGCCGCCCTGCGGGAGCTTCCACTTCTTGGTGAGGCGGTTCTTCGGGAAGTCGAAGACGGAGATGGTGCCCTCGCCCCGGTTGGAGATGTACATCTCCTTGGAGTCACGGCTGACGTAGAGGCCGTGGCAGCCCTTGCCGGTGGGCAGCAGCTTCGGGGTCGTGAACTTCTCCCCGTCCAGGACCCACATGCCGTGGGCCATCATGTCGGCGATGTAGAACGTCTTGCCGTCGGGGGACATCTTCACGTCCTGCGGCATGGCTCCCTCGAAGGGGATCTTCTGCTGGCCGACGACCTCCATCTTCTCGGTGTCGACCTTGAGGAGTTCGCCGGAGAACTCGCAGGAGACGATGAAGTAGCGGCCGTCCATGGAGAAGTCGGCGTGGTTGACGCCGGCGCAGGTGACGGGGACGGTCTTGACCCGGTTCATGGTCTTGGGGTCCCGGAAGACCAGTTCGCGGTCCATGGAGGCCATGACCACGGCGTACTTGCCGTTCGGCGTGAAGTAGAGGTTGTAGGGGTCGGACACCTCGACGGTCCGGCCGGTCTTGCCGGTGACGGGGTCGAGCGCGGTGAGGGAGTCCCCGAGGTCGTTGTTGACCCAGAGCGTCTTCATGTCCCAGGAGGGCACGACGTGCTGGGGCTGGTCGCCGACCGGGATCGTCTCGACGACCTCGAACGTCTTGGGGTCGATGACGGACACCGTGTCGGACTCGGTGTTGGGGACGTAGACGCGCGGCAGGAACTTCTTGGCCTCGGGCGTGAGCGCGTTGGGCCGGTCGGCGGCGTAGGCGTCCTTGGGGTCGAGGACGGGCGGCATGCCGGGCAGTCCGGGCGCGGCCTTGGGCGCCGCGGGCTTGCGGACGCCTTCGGTGCCGAGCGCCTCGTCGGCGCGCCCGCCGGTGCCGCCGCAGCCGGCGAGGGCGGCGAGGACGGCACCGGCGGCGAGGAGGGTCGCGGCGCGTGTGGTGAGGCCGGGGGTGAGGGGCATCAGGTCAGCAGCTCCGTGGTCGTGACGGCGCGCAGGCCGCGGCGTTCCAGTTCTTGCAGGACGGCGGGGAGCGCGGCGACCGTGTCCGCGTACCCGAAGTGCAGGCTCACCACGGATCCCTCGCGGATCTCGCCGGCGATGGTGCGGGTGATCGCCGGGGCGCCCGGCGAGGTGAAGTCGAGGGAGTCGACGTCGTACGAGAGGACGTGCGGGTAGCCCGCGCGGTGGGCGAGGCGTTCGACGAGGGGGGTGGCGCGCTGGGCGCGGGAGGGGCGGAACCAGGTGCCGATGGAGCCGGTGAGGCGGCGCAGGCGGTCCGCGCAGCCGGTGATCTCGGCGTAGGCGTCGGCCTCGGGCAGGGCGTTGACGTCGATGTGGTGGTGGGTGTGGTTGCCCAGGTCGTGGCCGCCGTCGAGGATGCGGCGGGCGAGGTCGGGGTGTTCGTCGAGCCAGGTGCCGACGGCGAGCACGGTGACCCGGGCTCCGGCCTTCTCCGCCTCGGTGAGCAGGGCCTTCGCGGTGGCGGGGTCGCCCTGGCCGTGGAAGGTGAGGGCGACCTGGGGGCGGGTGCGGGGGCCGTGGCTGATCTGCGCGGGCCGGCCGGGGATGCGGCGGGGCGCGGGGGCGGCGGCGGGGCGGGCCGGGCGGGGGGCGTGGGGCGCGGCGGGCCGGTCGCGCGGGGTGGCGGGGGCGTCGGTGGAGCAGCCGGTGGCGAGGGTGCCGAGGAGGGCGGTGCCGGTGCCCGCGGCGGCGAGCGTGGCCGCCCCGGTGCGCAGGACGTGGCGGCGGCCGGGCGGCGGGGTCTCGGCGGTGCGTTCCGGCGCGCCGTCCGCCACGCCTTCCCCGGCGCGTCCCGCCACGCGTCCCGCCGCGCGCTCCGCCGCGCGTCCCGTCGCACGTCCCGACGCGTGCTCCGTCGCGCGTCCCGTCGCGTGTTCCGTCACATGCTCGATCACCCGGCCATTTAATCCGTGAATAGGACGAATCAGGGTGATTGACCCGCTTCAGGACCTCCGCGCGTCAAGGCGTGACACCTCTCCCCCGAGCCCCCCAAGCCTTGCTTATCGCCTGTCACAGCCTCCGCTTAACCAGCGTTTACCAGGCAGGTGTCCCATCTCACCAAGGATTCACCTCTAAACTGTGACGCTTTGCCCGGCAATGTCCTGATAAGGACTTTTGGATCGCCGACGCCCGTCTGCCATAGTCGGGGACACGACCCCCATTGACCCGGGCTCAGGTCGTCATCAGCCGCCGCGGATACACCCCAAACGTCTGCGGCGCTTCACGAAAGCCCCCTCGTGCCGCACCTCGGCCCGCCGGGGGCTTTCGTGTACGTACGGACAGCCGCGCCTGCGTCCGTCAGCGGTCGGAGACCCGCATCTCGAACCACGTCGTCTTGCCGCGCGGCAGCAGATCCACGCCCCACCGGTCGGAGAGCTTGTCGACGAGGAAGAGGCCCCGGCCGCTCAGGTCCATCTCGTGGACGGGCATCAGACAGGGCAGCCCGCGCGAGGGGTCGCGCACCTCGACGCGGATCCAGCCGCGCCGCCGCTGCATGCGCAGCCCGAAGACGCGGGCGCCGGTGTGCCGCACGGCGTTCCCGACGAGTTCGGAGACGAGGAGGACGACGTCCTCGGTGAGCTTCGGGGAGAGCCCCCAGTGACGCAGGACGACGACCTGCGCGAGCCGGCGCGCGATGGCGGCGGATTCCGGGCGCGACGGCAGCGGCACCTCCGCGTCCGTCGGATTCCCGAACAACTCGAGTGCCTTGAGCGCGTGTTCGTCCTCAACCGCCGGCGACCAGCGCGCCGCGGTCGCACTCCCGTGCCGCCGCGACCGTTCGTCACCCTCCAGCCCCGCCATGCCCTCCATCATGGCCGCCCGGAGCGTCCTCCGGGGGCGTTCCCCAGGAATGAGCCCCCCGGAACCATCCGTTCCGGGGGGCCGGTTTGTCATATGCCAATGGCAGAAATGGGCGCGAAAAGCGCCTCTGACCTGCGATGACCGTCCGCTTGGAGCGGATCACCCAAGGCCCGGGAGCAGGCTGACTTGAGCCTTTCTCACGTTGGCGTCAAACCGCTCCTTCGGGGGACAGCGGAGCTGACGCGCGTTCAACTGCAATTGCAGGGAAGGTAGTTCGGATGGCCGTTCAGAGGAACTTGGCCTTGCCCGGACCCTCCTCGACGAAGCTCCGCATGCCCCGCTCGCGGTCCTCCGTGGCGAAGAGACCCGCGAACCAGGTGCGCTCGATGGCGAGCCCGGTGTCGAGGTCGGTCTGCAGCCCCGTGTCGATCGACTCCTTGGCGGCACGCAGCGCGATGGCCGGGCCCTGCGCGAGCCGCGCGGCCCACGCGTGCGCCTGCTCGTAGACCTCGGCGGCCGGCACGACGCGGTCCACCAGGCCGATGGCGAGCGCCTCGTCGGCCTTGACCTGGCGGCCGGTGAAGATGAGGTCCTTGGCCTTGGACGGGCCGACCAGACGGGCCAGGCGCTGGGTGCCGCCCGCGCCGGGGATCAGACCGAGCAGGATCTCGGGCTGGCCGAGCTTGGCGTTGTCGGCGGCGATGCGGAAGTCCGCGCAGAGCGCCAGCTCGCAACCGCCGCCGAGGGCATAGCCGTTGACGGCGGCGACGACGGGCTTGGGGATGCGGGCGACCGCGGTGAAGGAGTCCTGCAGGGCCCCGGAGCGCGCGATCATCGCCGCGTGGTCCATCACCTGCATCTCCTTGATGTCCGCGCCGGCCGCGAACACCTTCTCGCCGCCGTGGATCACCACGGCCCGCACGTCGTCGCGGCGGGTGGCCTCGGCGGCCAGCTCCTTGAGGCGGTCCTGGGTGGCGATGTCCAGGGCGTTCATCGGGGGACGGTCGAGTCGGATCGTGCCGACGCCTTCGTCGACTTCGAGGTGTGCAGTCATGACAGGCACGTTAGCGGGGGTTAACGCCGGGAGGCCCGGTGCACTTGGTCACAGTGCGCCGGGCCTCTCGGAAAGGGACGGCCGTCGGGCCGTGGCAGGGCCTAGGCCTTCCACTCGTCCCACGGCATGTTCCAGCCGTTGTAGCCGTTCTCCGGCTGGATCTTCTTGTCGGCGGAGTTCTTCACGACGACCAGGTCGCCGATCATGGAGTTCTCGAAGAACCAGCCCGCGGGCGTCTTCTTGCTGTAGCCGCCGCGTACGTCGCTCAGGCCTATGCAGCCGTGGCTGGCGTTGGTGTTGCCGAAGGCGCCGCCCGACCAGTAGTTGCCGTGGATGAACGTGCCGGAGGTGGACAGCCGCATCGCGTGCGGGACGTCCTTGATGTCGTACTCGCCGCCGAAGCCGACCGTGTCGCCGTTCATCCGGGTCACCTTGAGCTTCTCGCTGATGACCATCTCGCCGTTGTACGTCGTGGTGCCGGGGGCACCCGCCGTGATCGGGATCTTCTTGATCTGCTTGCCGTCGCGGACGACCTTCATCTGGTGCGTCTTGGCGTCGACGGTGGAGACCTGGCTGCGGCCGATGGTGAAGTCCAGGGTCTTGTTCTGCTTGCCGTAGACGCCCGGCCGGCCCTCGACGCCGTCGAGGTTGAGCTTGACGGTGACCTTCGTGCCGGCCTTCCAGTACTTCTCCGGGCGGAAGTCGAGGCGGTCGTTGCCGAACCAGTGGCCCTCGACGGGCACCGACGGCTCGGTCTTGATCTCGATGGCCTTCTCCACGGCCTCCGGGTCGGTGATGCCGCGCGTGAAGTTGACCGAGAACGGCATCCCGACGCCGACCTTCGAACCGTCCTCCGGGTTGAACTGGCCGATGAAGGTGTTCTTCGGGGTCAGCGTCGTGAAGGCGGTGTCCTTGGCGGAGGCGCGGCCCTCGGAGTCCTTGGCCACCGCGTGGACCTTGTACTTCGTGGCGGCCGCGAGGTGGTGCGCGGGCGTCCAGCTGGCGCCGCCGGAGGTGATCCGGCCGGGGACGGGGTTGCCCTTGCTGTCCTCGACCTTGACCTCGGAGAGCTTGCCCTTGTCTGCGGATATCTTCAGGGCGCCGCTGGTGGCCACCGCGTCCGCGCCGTCCTTGGGGGCTATGGTCACCACGGCCGCCGAGGGGGCGTTCTCGTCGGCCTTGCCCTTGCCGTCGCCGCCCGAGTCCGAGCCGCCTCCCCCGCATGCCGCGACGAGCAGCAGCGCCGCCCCCGACGCCACCGCCGCCGCCAGATTCCGCGCCCCGCCGCGCCCCGCGCGCCCGCGCGCGCCAACCGACGTCCCCGGTATCGGTCGCCCGTTCAAGATGTCGTCTCCCCTCGCACGGCCTGGTCCAGGCCCGCACCCCAGTGCACCTGCGCGTTTCGGACACGCGCAAGCGATAGATAACCACACGGTGCCGGGGGGTGAGTCCCCGCCAATGTCACCGTTCGGTCCCAACTGCCCCGGGGGTGCGGGCAGACCATGATCACCTGGTGGTCGTCGGCCGGCCACCGGGGGATCACCCGCCGATCACCTGGCGATCTCCGGTGGGATCAGCCGTTCTTGACCCAGTCCTTCCATTCCATGTTCCAGCCGCCGAGGCCGTTGTCAGGAGCGACCTTCTTGTCATCGCTGTTGACCACCTCGACGACGTCGCCGATGAGGCTCCGGTCGAAGAACCAGCCCGCGGGCGTCTGTGAGCTGCCGCCCTTCACATCGCGCAGGCCCACGCAGCCATGACTGACATTCGTATTGCCAGGAGCGTCCGGGGACCAGTAGTTGCCGTGCAGGAAGGTGCCGGAGGTCGTCAGGCGCATCGCGTGCGGCACGTCCGGGATGTCGTACTCGCCGCCGAAGCCGACGGTGCGGCTGTTCATGCGCGTCACCTCCAGCATCTCCGTCACCACCATCTTTCCGTTGTACGTGGTGGTCTTCGGGGCGCCGGCGGTGATCGGCACGGTGGAGATCAGCTCGCCGTCGCGGCGCACTTCCATGGTGTGCGCGGCGGCGTCGACCAGGGATTCCTGGTGGCGGCCGACGGTGAACGAGAAGCTCTTGTCCTGGAGGCCGTAGACGCCGGGGGCGGCCTGGACGTCGCGCAGGCGCAGGCCGACGGTGACCTCGGTGCCGGGCTTCCAGTACTTCTCCGGGCGGAAGTCGACGCGGGACTTGCCGAACCAGTGCGGACGGATCTCGACGTCCGGGTGCGCGGTGACGTGGATGGCGCGCTGGACGGCGGCGCGGTTCTCGATCTCCCGGTTGAACTCCAGGGAGACGATCATGCCGGTGCCGACCGTGGCGCGGTTCTCCGGCGTCACGTAGCCGATGAAGCGCTCGTCGGGGACGTACGTACGGAAGGTCGTGTGCCGGGCGGAGCGGCGGCCGTGGCCGTCCAGGGCGACGGCGTCGACCTTGTACGTGGCGGCGAGCGCGAGGGGGCCCTCGTCCAGGGGCCGCCAGGACATGCCGTCCTCGTCGATGCGGCCCGGCACCTCGAACTCCTGCGCGTCCTGCGTCCGGACGACCTTCACCGACTCCAGGCGGCCGTCGGGGACCTTCACCTCCAGGCGTTCGTCGGCTCTGACGCCCTTGCTGTCGTCGTCGGGCGACACGCGGATCGCGTCCGCGGGCGACCGCGGCTTCCCGAGGAATCCGTCGAGTCCTCCGCCGGAGCAGCCCGCCGCCCCGGCCATGAGGCCTGCCCATGTCAGTACGGCGGCCAGCGCGGCCCCTGCGCGCCGTGCGCGCCTCGCAACCTGTCTCACGTGGGTCCCAACGACCGTCCCCCGCTTGGGGAAACGTGAGTGCGAGGCACCCGGTGGGCAGAACACTGGGTGAGGACGACGTTTGGGGAGCCGCGGCCGGGACGCCGTACGCCCTTCTTCGCGCGTCGACCGACGGAGCCGCAGGAGGCCGACAGGTGTCGAGCGCACCCGAGCAAGGGGCAGTGCAGCAGCCGCGGACGCGGGGACGGAGCGCGTCCGGACGTGTCGTCCCCACGGCGAACGGAAGCAGGCGGGCCGCGCCCCGCGCGGCGCCGGCGCGGCCGGTGTGGCCGGGTGCGCCGACGCCGCTGGGGGCCCGCTTCAGGGTCGGTCCCGACGGTGTGGCGGGGACCAACTTCGCGCTGTGGGCGGGCGGTGCGGAGGCGGTCGAGCTGTGCCTGTTCGACGCGGAGGGCGTCGAGACGCGCTGTCGGCTGACCGAGCTGACGCATGAGATCTGGCACGGATTCGTGCCGGACGTGCGCCCCGGGCAGCGGTACGGATACCGGGTGCACGGCCGCTGGGACCCGTGGACGGGCGCCCGCTGGAACCCGGCGAAGCTGCTCCTCGATCCGTACGCGCGCGCGGTGGACGGCGGTCCGGGCAACGACTACGGCAGGCTGCCCGCCGAGGTGTACGGGCATGTGCGCGACTGGCCCCAGCAGCAGGTGGCGGACACCGTGCGCGACGACCGGGACTCGGCGCCGTACGTCCCCAAGGGCGTGGTCGTGCACGACGACGCGCCCGACGACGAGTGGAGCGACGACCGGCGCCCCAAGACGCCGTGGGCGGACTCGGTCATCTACGAACTGCACGTGCGCGGCTTCACCAGGCTGCATCCGGGGATCCCGGAGGAACTGCGCGGCACGTACGCCGGGTTGGCGCACCCGGCGGCGCTCGACCATCTCGTCCGGCTCGGGGTGACGGCCGTCGAGCTGCTTCCGGTGCACCAGTTCGCGCACGAGGACCATCTGCTGCGCCGGGGCCTGCGCAACTACTGGGGCTACAACTCGATCGGCTACTTCGCCCCGCACGCGGCGTACGCGGCGTCGGGGACCACCGGCCAACAGGTGGGCGAGTTCCGGCGGATGGTGCGGGCGCTGCACGAGGCGGGCATCGAGGTCATCCTCGACGTGGTCTACAACCACACGGCCGAGGCCGGCGAGCTGGGCCCGATGCTGTCCTTCAAGGGCATCGACAACCGCGGCTACTACCGGCTGCGGGAGAACGACGCGCGGCGGTACGCGGACTACACCGGCTGCGGGAACACCCTCCAGGTCGTCCAGCCGCACGTGCTGCGCCTGATCACGGACTCGCTGCGGTACTGGGTCACGGAGATGGGCGTGGACGGCTTCCGCTTCGACCTGGCGGCGGCGCTCGCGCGCTCGTTCCACGACGTCGACATGCTCTCGCCGTTCCTCGCGGTGATCGCGCAGGATCCGGTCCTGCGGCGCGTGAAGCTGATCGCCGAGCCGTGGGACGTGGGGTCGGGGGGCTATCAGGTGGGGGCGTTCCCGCCGCTGTGGACGGAGTGGAACGACCGCTACCGGGGTGCTGTGCGGGACTTCTGGCGGGGCGCGCTGCCGGACGTACGGGATCTGGGGTACCGGCTCTCGGGGTCGAGCGATCTGTACGCGTGGGGCGGGCGCAGGCCGTACGCGTCGGTGAACTTCGTGACGGCGCACGACGGTTTCACGCTGCGGGACCTCGTGAGCTACGAGCGCAAGCACAACGAGGCCAACGGCGAGGGCAACCGGGACGGCTCCGACGACAACCGCTCCTGGAACTGCGGCGCCGAGGGCGAGAGCGACGACGAGGCGGTCGGGGCGCTGCGCCGGCGTCAGCTGCGCAACCTGATGACGACGCTGCTGCTGTCCACGGGCGTGCCGATGCTGGTCGCGGGCGACGAGATGGGGCGTACGCAGCGCGGGTCCAACAACGCGTACTGCCAGGACAACGAGATCAGCTGGGTCGACTGGGGGCTCAAGGACGAGCCGGGGTGGCGGGAGCTGTGCGCGCTCACGGCACGGCTGATCGAGCTGCGGCACCGCCATCCGGTGCTGCGGCGCCGGGCGTTCTTCTCGGGGCGGGCGCACTCGGCGGACGGGCTGCGGGACCTGGCGTGGTTCACGCCGCGCGGCGCGGAGATGACGGAGGCGGACTGGTACGCGCCGACGGCGACGCTCGGGATGTATCTCTCGGGGCGCGACATTCCCGGCCGTGACGCGCGGGGCGCGCAGGTCGTCGACGACAGCTTCCTCGCGGTGCTGCACGCGGCGGAGGGTCCGGTGAGCTTCGTGCTGCCGGGGCCGCCGTGGGCCGAGGCGTACGAGGTCGTCGTGGACACGGCCCTGGAGGACCAGGCGGCGCCGCCGCCCACCGTGCATCCGGCCGGGGGCGCGGTGACGGTGGGCGGGCGCTCGGTGGTGCTGTTGCGGGTCGCCGACGGCTGAGGTGCTGTCACGGGGTGGCGACGGCTGAGGTGCTGTCGCGGGTCGCCGGTGGCCGGCGGGGCGGCCGTTTCTGGTCCGGACCTGACTCTTGCCCCCGACCTGGAGGCACCCCAAGCTCACCTTATGGACCTGGAGTTGCGGCACCTGAAGACGATCCGGGCGATCGCCGAAGCGGGCAGCCTGACCAAGGCCGCCACCGCGCTCGGGCTCGCCCAGCCCGCGCTGAGCGCGCAGTTGAAGAGGATCGAGCGCGCTCTGGGAGGGGAGCTCTTCGAACGGGGGCGGCACGGTGTACGGGCCACCGCCCTCGGCGAGTTCGTGCTCGCGCGGGCCCGTGTCGTGCTCCCGGCGGTCAGCGGGCTCAAGGAGGAGGCGCGGCGGTTCGCGCAGACGTGGGAGGGCGGGGCCGGGTTCCGGCTCGGCGGCATCCACGGGCCGCTGCTCGGCGCGCTGGTGGACCGGCTGGCCGCCGCGCACCCGGGAGTGCCGGTGACGACGCACACCTCGTGGTCGGAGCGGGAGATCGCGGCGCGCACGGCGGACGGGCGCCTGGACTTCGCGCTGGTCGGCACGTGCGGGGCGAGCCGGCCGCCGGAGAACGAGCTCCTGGTGTGGCGCGAGGTGGCCCGTGACCCCGTCTTCGTCATGCTGCCCACCGGTCATCCACTGGCCGACTGCCAGGAGATCGACCTGGCGCTGCTCGCGGGCGAGGCGTGGACGGACGTGCCGGGCGACGGCTGTTTCGCGGACTGCTTCAGCGCGGCGTGCGCCCGCGCCGGGTTCACGCCGACGCGGGTGTACGAGACGGATGTCGCCTCGTGCGTCCATCTGGTGCAGGTGGGGCGGGCGGTGGGGCTGTGCCGGGCGACGTTCCCGCCGACGCCGGGCCTGGTGACGCGGCCGCTCGCGGGGGCGCCGCTGTACTGGCGGCATCTGCTGGGCTGGCATCCCGCGGCCCCGGCGCACGACACGGCGGCGGCGGTGTTCGCCCAGGCGCGCGCCGCGCACGCGGAGGCCGCGGCCCGCAGCGAGAGCTACACGGCCTGGCTCGCCGAACCGTCGCCGCCACAGTCCTGACACGTGTCGGCGGCGGGCACACCGGAATGCGCCGGTCCGGCTTCCATAACGCCGTGTACCGGGGTCGACTGACAGCTTCTGAGGGGCAGTTGAGGCTTCTACGGTGTGGGCGATCCCCGCTCGTCCCTGGTACACCGAGGAGACCTCGCATGCTCCCCACCCACCACAGACGCGTCACCGCGGCGTGTGCCGCGTTCGCCGCGGCCGGTGCGCTGGTCCTCGCCGGTCTGTCCGGCACCGCGTCGGCACAGACCGACCCCTCCGCCTCCCCGTCCCTCTCCCCCGCCGAGAGCGCCGCCGTCTCCAAGACCTCTCCCGGAGTCTTGCAGGCCATGCAGCGCGACCTCGGCCTCACGTCGGCGCAGGCCAAGGCCCGTCTGGTCAACGAGGCCGAGGCCGGCGCCGTCGCGGGCTCGCTGCACCAGGCGCTCGGCGGCACGTTCGCCGGCGCCTGGGTGCACGGCACCACCTCCGACCGGCTCACCGTGGCCACCACCGACGCCGCCGAGGTCCCCGCGATCGAGGCGCGGGGCGCCCGGGCGAAGGTCGTGCGCCACACCACCGCCCAGCTGGACGCCGCGAAGGCGAAGCTGGACCGGGCGGCCGAGCGGACGGCGACGCGGGACGCGCCCGTCTGGTACGTCGACGTGCGCTCCAACGCGGTCGTGGTGCGGGCCGTCAAGGCCTCCGCCGCCGACCGTCTCGTCGCGGCGGCGGGCGTGGACTCCTCGCTCGTCCGCGTGGCGAAGGCCAAGGAACGGCCGCGCCCCTTCTACGACCTCGTGGGCGGCGAGGCGTACTACATGGGCGGCGGCCGCTGCTCGATCGGCTTCCCGATCACCAAGGGCACCCAGCAGGGCTTCGCGACGGCGGGCCACTGCGGGCGCGCGGGCACCGCGACGAGCGGCTACAACCAGGTGGCCCAGGGCACGTTCCAGGCATCCATCTTCCCTGGCCGGGACATGGCCTGGGTCGCCACCAACTCGCAGTGGACCGCCACCCCGTACGTGAAGGGCCAGGGCGGCCAGCGGATCGGCGTCGGGGGCTCCACGCAGTCCCCGGTGGGTGCGTCGATCTGCCGGTCCGGCTCCACTACGGGGTGGCACTGCGGGACGATCTCGCAGCACAACACCAGCGTCACCTATCCCGAGGGCACCATCAGCGGCGTGACCAGGACGACGGTCTGCGCCGAGCCGGGCGACTCGGGCGGCTCCTACATCTCCGGGAGCCAGGCGCAGGGGGTCACCTCGGGCGGTTCGGGCAACTGCTCCAGCGGCGGCGAGACCTTCCACCAGCCGATCAATCCGCTGCTCCAGCAGTACGGCCTGACGCTGAAGACGACGGGGGGCGGCGGCGACCCGGACCCCGGTGAGCCGGGCGGCACCTGGTCCGCGGGCAAGGTGTACGCCGCGGGCGACACGGTCACCTATGGCGGCTCGACCTACCGCTGCCTCCAGCCGCACCAGGCGCAGCCGGGCTGGGAGCCGCCGAACACGCCGGCGCTCTGGCAGCAGGCGTAGCCGGTCAGCCGAGGATGCCGCGGCTGTACGCCGTCGCGACGGCCGCGGCACGGTCGTTGACACCCAGCTTGCCGTAGATGTGGGTGAGATGGGTCTTGACCGTGGCCTCGCTGATGAAGAGTTCCGCGGCGATCGCGCGGTTCGACGTGCCCTTGGCGACGAGCGCGAGCACTTCCCTTTCCCGGGTGCTCAGCGGTTCGTTGCCGGGGGCGCGCACGCGTGAGACGAGGCGGGAGGCGACGGCGGGCGAGAGGACGGTGCGGCCCTCGGCGGCGGCGCGCACCGCGGTGAACAGCTCGTCGCGCGGGGCGTCCTTGAGCAGATAGCCGGTGGCGCCCGCCTCGATCGCGGGCAGCGTGTCGGAGTCCGTGTCGTAGGTGGTGAGGACCAGGACGCGGGCGCGGGCGCCGCGGCGGGTGAGCTCGGCGATCGCGTCGACGCCGCCCCCGCCGGGCATGCGCAGGTCCATCAGGACGACGTCCGGGTCGAGTTCGGCGGCCAGGGTCACGGCCTCGACGCCGTCGGACGCCTCGCCGAGCACCCGGAAGCCGGGGTCCGACTGGAACATGCCGCGCAGGCCGTCGCGGACGACGGGGTGGTCGTCCACGACGATGAGGGTGATCGGTTCAGGGCTCATGGCGCACCAACGGTACGCGAGCCGACACCGCGGTCCCGCCGCCCGGTTCCGACTCCACGGTGAGGGAGCCCGCGATGCGCTCGGCGCGGGCCCGCATGCCGCCGAGGCCGAAGCCGCCGGTGCCGGAGCGGGCGGGCAGGGAGCCCGGTGCGAAGCCGCGGCCGTCGTCGCGCACGTCCAGGGTGACCTCGTCGCCCATGAAGGACAGGGTGACGCCGAGGCGCGTGGCGGCGGCGTGCCAGGCGGTGTTGGACAGGGCTTCCTGGACGATGCGCAGGAGCGTCGCGGCGATCTCGTCGTGGAGGGGCTCGGCGGTGCCGGTGAGCGTGAAGTCGGCGCGGACGCCGGTGCGTTCGCCCCATTCGGCGACGGTCTTCTTCAGCGCCCCGGGGAGCGTGTCGTGCTCCAGGGCCGCCGGGGAGAGGTTGTGCACGGAGCGGCGGGCCTCGCCCAGGCTGTGCCGGGCCAGGGCGGCGGCGCGGCCGAGGTGTTCGCCGGCCAGCTCCCGGTCCTCGGTGCCCGCGACGACCTGGAGCTGGGCGATGATGCCGGTCAGGCCCTGGGCGATGGTGTCGTGGATTTCGGCGGCGAGGCGGCGGCGCTCGTCGGCGACGCCGGCCTCCCGCGCCTGGACCAGGAGCTGGGAGTGCAGCGCGGCGTTCTCGTCCAGGGCCTCCTGGAGCGCGGTGTTGGTGCGCTCCAGCTCGGCGATGGTGGCGGCCTGGGCGCGGGCGCGGTCGTCCTCCTGGGCGGCGAGGTGGGCGAAGACGCTGAGCAGCGCGGTGTTCACCGCGATCAGCCCGCCGAAGACGCTCCAGCCGAGTTCGCCGTCGGGCGGCAGTCCGCCGGACTGGGAGCCCGACATGGTGATCGCGGTGGCGAACAGGCAGGGCTTGACCAGGCGCGGGGGCACCAGCCGCTCGGCGCCGAAGTAGCCGACGACGGCGTAGAACGCGAAGAACGGGTTGATCCAGGTGAGGACGAAGGCGATCGCCCAGCGCAGGACGTAGTAGAGGATGCCCGCGGCCGAGGGGTCGGGCCGGGCGGGGGCGAGGGCGCCCCACCACAGCTGGAGGGCCACGGCCGCGGCGATCAGGGTCCAGGACACGAGCCAGTCGGCGCGGTCCATGCCGACGACGTCTCCGGTGGCGAGCCCCATGACGACGCTGAAGGCCAGGAGGGCGTAGGGGCCCCAGCGGTGGAAGACGGTCCAGCGCCGTTCGATGGCGGTGACGGCGTCGGTCGTACTCATGTTCACCGTCCCAGTGTCGGCCATGGTCCCCCGGGTCCGTCGGTCACTCCCACCGGAACCAGCGCGCGGCCCCGGCCGACAGGAGCACCGTCCACGCCACGAGCACGCCCAGCTGCGTCCAGCCCGGCCAGTCGCCGGCCGCCGCGTCGCCCAGGGCCTGCGCGGCGGCACCGAGCGGCGTGACCTCCACGACGCGGGCGAGCGCGTCGGGCATGGCCTGCACGGGCAGCCAGACGCCCGCGCTGAACATCGAGGGGAAGAAGACGGCGGAGCCGATGGCGGTCGCGGCCTTCGTGGTGCGGGCGAGCGCGGAGACCAGGGCGCCGAGGGCGAGCCCGGACAGGACGGCGAGGAGCAGCGCGAGGGCGTAGCCGAAGGCCTGGCGCGGCAGGGCGACGTCGAAGACGAGGCGGCCCACGGCCAGGGAGAGCAGGGCGGAGACGAGGGCGCCCGCGCCGTGCAGGCCCATCTGCGCGCCGAGGACGGCGGAGGGGCGGACCGGCGTGGTGGACATGCGGCGCAGGATGCCGCGCTCGCGGTAGCCGGTGATGAGCGGCGGCATGGCCTGCAGGCCCGCCATGATCAGCGAGAGGAGCACCGTCACGGGGACGTACACGTCGACCAGGCGCAGGCCGCCCAGCGAGGGGTCGCTGTCGCGGAAGGAGGGGATGGAGCCGAGGATCGTCAGGAGCAGGGCGGGGAACGCCATGATCCAGAAGAGGGCGCCGGGTTCCCGGCGGAAGAGGCGGAACTCCGCCTTCAGTACGGCGGAGGAGGCCTTGGTCCGCCCAGGGGCGTGCGGTGCGGCGACGGCGGTGGTCATGCCGATGCTCCCGTCAGGTCGAGGAACGCGTCGTCCAACGTGGCGTCGGCGACCCGGAGTTGGTGGGCGGTGATGTGGTGCCGGGCGAGCAGGGTGATGGCGGCGTCGACGGTCTCGTCGGTGCCGTTGAGGGTGTAGCGGCCGTCGCGCTGCTGCACGGAGGTGACGGCGGGCAGCGCGGCGAGGGCGGCCTCGTCCAGCGGGGCGGACGGCGTGAAGGACATGACGGTGGAGTTCGCGGCCCGGCTGATCAGGCCCGCGGGCGAGTCGAGGGCGGCGACGCGGCCCTTGTCGATGACCGCGATGCGGTCGCACAGCCGCTGGGCCTCCTCCATGAAGTGGGTGACCAGCAGGACGGTGACGCCGCTGTCGCGGACGTCCTCGATGAGCTCCCAGGTGTCGCGGCGGGCGCGCGGGTCGAGGCCGGTGGTCAGCTCGTCGAGGACGACCACCTTCGGGTTGCCGACCAGGCCGAGCGCGATGAACAGGCGCTGCTTCTGGCCGCCGGAGAGCTTGCCGAAGCGGCTGTCGAGCTTGTCGGTCAGGCGCAACCGCTCGGCGAGCGCCCGCCAGTCGGCGGGGTCCGGGTAGAACGCGGCGTACATCTCCAGGGCCTCGCGGACCGTCAGCTTGGCCGGGAGTTCGCTCTGCTGGAGCTGGGCGCCGAGGATGCGGGTGAGGCGGTCGTGGTCGGCGACGGGGTCGAGACCGGCGACGCGGACGCGGCCGGCGTCGGGGACGCGCAGGCCCTCCACGCATTCGACGGTGGTGGTCTTGCCGGCGCCGTTGGGTCCGAGGATGCCGAAGATCTCACCCTCCTCCACGGCGAAGGAGACGCCGTCGACGACGGTGCGGCCGCCGTAGGCCTTCTGGATGTCGTGCACTTCGATCAGGGGCATGCGTCGAGAATCCCCGGCGGAGGGGGGTGCGGACATCGTCCGTCGCGCTCGAAGGCGCATCAGCCGATCGGTTGATGGCGGGGTACGACCCGGCTGCGCGCAGGGGGACGGACGGGGCCGGCTCCTGTCCGGTGAGGGCTCTCGCGGAGCGGAAAACTCGGTGGGCTCTGTCAGTGGCAATCCGTAGGCTCGCCCCTGATGCCGAAATCAGATGCACCTGCCAAGGATCGTTCCACCGTCCGGACGCTGCTGAGGCTGTGGCCCTACGTGCGCCCGGTCCGAACACGCCTGTTCACCGCGGCATTCGTCGCGATCATCGCCTCCTGTACGGGCCTGGTCTTCCCCCTCGTACTGAAGTGGATGGTGGACGGCCCGGTGGCCGACCGCGACCCGAAGGGGGTGTGGCTGGGGGCGCTCCTGCTGCTTGTGCTCGGTATCGCGGAGGCGCTGCTCTTCGGGCTGCGGCGGTGGCTGGTCGCGCGGCCCCTGGCGAGCGTCGAGGCGGCGATGCGGGCGCACCTCTTCCGGCATCTCCAGCGGCTCCCCGTGGCCTTCCACGACCGCTGGGCCTCGGGGCAGTTGCTCTCGCGCGGCACCACGGACCTGATGCTGCTGCGCATGTTCCTCGCCTTCCCGATGACGTTCCTGCTGGTGAACGGCGCGACCATCGTCGTCGGCGTGATCATCCTGCTCGGCCAGGAGTTCACGCTGGGGCTGGTGCTGCTCGCCCCCGTGGCGCCGATGGTGATCGCCCTCGCGTATTACGAGGGGCGGTTCGTCTCGGTGGCGCGGCAGGCGCAGGACCAGGTGGGCGATCTGACGACGGTCGTCGAGGAGAGCGTGCTCGGCATCCGCATCATCAAGGGCTTCGGCCGCCACCGCAGTCAGGCGCGGGCCTTTCGCGAGCTGGCGCACACGCTGCGCGGCACCGAGCTGGCCAAGGCGCGGATCCTCGCCGCGATCAACGCCGTGATCATGGCGCTGCCGGAGGCCGCGATCGGGGCGGCGCTGGTGCTCGGCACGGTGCGGGTCGCCGACGGCGACCTGTCGGCGGGCACGCTGGTCGCCTTCCTGTCGACGGCACTCGCGCTGCGCTGGCCGGTGGAGTCGATCGGCTTCCTGCTGGCGATGTGCCAGGAGTCGGCGACGGCCACGGAGCGGTACTTCGAGGTGATGGACGCGGAGCCGGAGGACCGGGCGGTGGCCACGGCTACGGCTACGGCTACGGCTACGGCTACGGCTACGGCGAAGGGGGCGGGGACCGAGAAGGGGACCGGGACGGCAGCGGAGGACGGCCCGACGCACGACACCCCTGCGGCAGGCGACCCGGCGCCCGGCGCCGCGCACACCCCCGCGGACCACGGACTCCGCTTCCACGACGTGGAGTTCAGATATCCCGACGCGGCACCGGACACGCCCCCCGTCCTCGACCACGTCGACCTCCACATCCGCTCCGGCGAGACCATGGCCCTGGTCGGCGCCACGGGCAGCGGCAAGACGACGCTCACCGCGCTCGTCCCCCGGCTGCACGAGATCACCGGCGGCCGCATCACCCTGGACGGCGAGGACGTCACGGCGATGGACCGCGAGCGGCTGCGCACCCTCGTGGCCGTCGCCTTCGAGGAGCCGACCCTCTTCTCCGCCACGGTCGGCGAGAACGTCCTGATGGGCGCCGAGGAGACCGCGGACGACGCCGCGCTGGGCCGCGCCCTCGACGTCGCGCAGGCCGGCTTCGCGCACACCCTGCCGCAGGGCACCGCCACCCAGGTCGGCGAGCAGGGCCTGAGCCTGTCCGGCGGCCAGCGCCAGCGCCTGGCCCTGGCCCGCGCGGTGGTGGGCCGCCCCCGCTTCCTGGTCCTCGACGATCCGCTCTCCGCGCTCGACGTGCACACGGAGGCGCTGGTGGAGGCGGCGCTGCGGCGGGTCCTCGCGGACACGACGGCGCTGGTCGTGGCGCACCGGCCCTCCACCGTCCTGCTCGCGGACCGTGTGGCCCTGCTGTCCGGCGGCCGCGTCGCCGCCGTCGGCACCCACCACGAACTCCTGCGGGAGAACGCGGAGTACGCCTGGCTGATGTCCGGCGCCGGGCCCGACCGCCCGACCGACGGGACCGACCACCCGACCAGCGAGACCGACGGCCCGGCGGCCGGAGCCGCCCGCACTGCCGAGGAGGCTGCCCGATGACCACCTCGTCGACGTCCACGCCGTGGACCGCGAAGCCCCGCCGCGAGGAGGACCAGGACGGCGACGGCCCCGGCGACCTGCCGGACGGCACCGCCGCCGCCGACGCGCCCGACGACCCTTTCGACAAGGACGAGTTGCCCGCGCCGCCCGGCGCGACCCTCGCGCTGCTGCGCTCCCTGCTCTCGCCGCTGCGCCGCCGCGTGGTCCTGGCCACCGTGCTGCTCCTCGTGCAGCAGGCCGTCGTCCAGGCGGGGCCGCTGCTCGTCGCGTACGCCATCGACCGCGGCGTGCCCGCCGTGCGCGCCGACGACTACGGCCCGCTGATCGCCGTCGCCGTCGGCTATCTGCTCTGCGCGGCCGCCGCGGGCGCGCTCCAGTACGCCTTCATCGCCGCCTCTGCGCGCGTCAACCAGGACGCGCTGCTCGATCTGCGCGGCCGTATCTTCCGGCACGCGCAGGCGCTCAGCGTCGACTTCCACGAGCGGTACACCTCGGGCCGGATCATCTCCCGCTCCACCACCGACGTGGAGTCGCTGCGCGAACTGCTCAGCGAGGGCCTCCAGGAGCTGATCACGGTCCTGCTGTCCTTCGTCTACATCTCGGCGATGCTGCTCTGGCTGGACCTCGGGCTCGGCGCGGTCGCGGTGGCGTCGTTCGTGCCGCTGTACCTCCTCGTACGCCTCTACCAGCGGCGCGCGGGCGCGATGTTCCGCGAACGCTCGACCGCGATCGCCGCCGTCATCGTGAAGTTCGCCGAGACCATGAACGGCATCCGGCCGGTACGGGCCTTCCGCAGGGAGCGGGCCAACGACGCGGAGTTCGCCGTGCTCAACCGCCGGCACGAGCGGACCAACGGCAACGCGATGCTGGAGATGGCCCGCTATGTGGTCGGCTCCCGGCTCGTCGCCAACACCGCGGTCGCGGCCATCGTGCTGTGGGGCGCGTACCGCGTCGCCGAGGGCTCGCTCGCGCTCGGCGTGCTCGCCGCCGCCGTGCTGTACCTGCGGCGCCTGTACGACCCGATCGACCGGCTCGGCATGTTCCTCAACTCCTACCAGTCGGCGGCCGCTTCCCTGGAGAAGATCGCGGGTCTCCTCGCCCAGACCCCGACCGTCCCCGAGCCCGCGCCCGCCCTCACGCGCCCGCTGCCCGCACGGGCGTCCGAGCACCCGGGCCGCGAGGTCCGCTTCGACGGCGTGCGGTTCGCCTACCGCACCGGCGGCGAGGTGCTGCCCCGCTTCGACCTGACGCTGCCCGCCGGGCAGACCGTCGCCGTGGTCGGCTCCACCGGCGCCGGCAAGTCCACGCTCGCCAAGCTGCTCGCCCGCTTCTACGACCCCACCGAGGGCCGCGTCCTCCTCGACGGCGTCGACCTGCGCGAGCTGTCGGGCACCGAGCTGCGGCGCGGTGTCGTGATGGTGACGCAGGAGGCGTTCCTGTTCTCCGGGACCGTCGCGGAGAACATCGCGATCGGCCGGCCCGACGCCACCCGCGAGGAGATCGAGAGCGCCGCCAGGGCGATCGGCGCCCATGACTTCATCGTCTCGCTGCCCGACGGGTACGACACCGACGTGCGCAAGCGCGGTGGCCGGATCTCGGCGGGCCAGCGGCAGTTGGTGGCCTTCGCGCGGGCCCTGCTCGCCGACCCGGCGGTGCTGATCCTCGACGAGGCGACCAGCTCGCTGGACATCCCCGGCGAGCGCGCCGTGCAGCGCGCCATGGACACGGTGCTGCGCGGCCGCACCGCCGTGGTGATCGCCCACCGGCTCTCCACGGTGGAGATCGCCGACCGGGTGCTCGTCATGGAGCACGGCCGGGTCGTGGAGGACGGCAGCCCCGGCGAACTGATCGCGGGCGAGGGCTCGTTCGCCGACCTGCACCGCGCCTGGCGGGACAGTGTGGTGGGCTGATCGCCGGGTGCCGCGGGGTGATCCACGGGTGTGGTGGGGTGATCCACGGGTGTGGTGAGCTGACCCCATGACCGACTTCGTCGTTGCCGAGCTGTATCAGGGATATCCGGGCGTCGCCTTCGGCGGGTACGTCGCCGGGATGCTGGCCGAGCGCGCCACCGCCGGGACCGTACGCGTGGACTTCCGGGCGAGAACGCCGGTGGGCGAGGGCCTTCGGCTCGCCGGCCGTCCGGACGGCGGCGCGCGGCTGACCGACCGTGCGGGCACGGACCTGGCCACCGCGTCCCCCGCGCCCGACGCGTCCCTCACCGCGCCGCCCGCCCCCACCTGGGACGAGGCGGCGGCCGCCGCCGAGGCCTACCTCGCCGCGCCGCCGCTGCTCGCCGAGGAGGACGTGGACTGCTTCGGCTGCGGGAAGCGGGCGCCGGGCAGCGGGCTGCTCCAGCACTGCATGCCGGTGCCGGGCCGGGACATGGTCGCCACCGCCTGGGTGCCGCACGCCGCCTTCGCCGACGCCGACGGCGTGTTCCGCCCCGACCTGGTCTGGGCGGCCCTGGACTGCCCGAGCGCCGCGGCCGGCATCCTCCTGGGCGGGCTGCGCATGGGGGCGGTGACGGCGGCGCTGACGGGGCGGGTGCTGCGGCCGGTGACGGCGGGCGAGGGCCACATCACGTACGCCTGGCTGCTCCACGAGTCGGGCCGCAAGCACACGATGGGGGTGGCGGTGGCCACGGCGAAGGGCGAGATCTGCGCGCTGGGCGAGGCGCTGTGGGTCGACCCGAAGGAGAGCCGGAACAGCTCCTCCGGCGTTTGAGGAGCGGGGTCCGGGGCGGAGCCCCGAGGCGTCGGCGCACGACGACGGCCACGGATCGGGGCACACCCGCGGACCCCACCCGCCGGGCCACCCGCGAAGCGATCGGCGGAGCAACCGGCCGAGCAACCGGCGGATTACGGCCACGCGCGGCGACGCGAAGAGTCCCGCCGGGCCCCGCCGCCCGGGGCACGGCCCGCGCCGCCCAAGGCCCCCGGCCAGGCACCGCATAACGAACGCACTCCACCGACCAACGGACTATTTCCGGCCAACTGTTGACGCGCCCCTGACAGAGACACGGCTCTGGTGCCACTCTTCCCTCGACCGTCGCACGGTCTTCAACAACGTGACGGTTTCTTCACGCATTGCCCTGTGTGCACCGCCCAGTTCTGCGTTCCGCCTTGCTCTGCCCGGACGGCGACCCAGTCGTCCGGTAGTTCTGGCCGCGCACCCCCGCGGCCGCGCAGAAGGAGTCCGCGTTGAGAAGCACCTCCCACAGACGCACCGCCGCCGTCGGCGCCCTCTCCGCCGTCGCCGCCCTCCTCGCCGTCGCCGTCCAGGCGGGTCCCGCCTCGGCCGACGACCCGTGGACGACCGCCCCGAAGGACGCCAAGACCCAGAAGCTCGGGAAGGTCGACCCCGGCGCCCTGGCCGCCAAGCTCACCCCCGCCCAGCGCGCGGAGCTCCTGCGCGACGCCAACGCCACCAAGGCGGACACCGCCAAGGACCTGGGCCTGGGCGCCAAGGAGAAGCTCGTCGTCCGCGACGTCACCCAGGACCGCGACGGCACCACCCACACCCGGTACGAGCGCACCTACGACGGCCTGCCCGTCCTCGGCGGCGACCTGGTCGTCGACACCGCGAAGTCCGGGAAGACCGAGGGCGTCACCAAGGCGGCCAAGGCGCAGCTCAAGGGCATCGACCTGAGCGCCGACGTCAAGGCGTCGGCCGCCGAGAAGCAGGCGCTCGGCGCCGCGAAGGCCGAGGGCTCCAAGAAGACCGACGCCAACAGGGCGCCGCGCAAGGTCGTGTGGATGGCGAAGGGCGAGCCGACGCTCGCGTACGAGACGGTGGTCGGCGGTCTCCAGCACGACGGCACGCCGAACGAGCTGCACGTCATCACGGACGCCGCCACCGGCAAGAAGCTCTTCCAGTGGCAGGGCGTCGAGAACGGCACGGGCAACACGCAGTACAGCGGCCAGGTCACCCTGGGCTCGGCGCAGTCGGGGTCGAACTACACCCTCACCGACACCGGCCGCGGCAGCCACAAGACGTACAACCTGAACCACGCCACCTCGGGCACCGGCACCCTCTTCTCGGGTCCCGACGACATCTGGGGCAACGGCCAGGCCTCCAACCTGGAGACCGCCGGCGCGGACGCCGCGTACGGCGCCCAGCTCACCTGGGACTACTACAAGAACGTGCACGGCCGCAGCGGCATCCGCGGCGACGGCGTCGGCGCGTCCTCGCGGGTCCACTACGGCAACAACTACGTCAACGCGTTCTGGCAGGACTCCTGCTTCTGCATGACGTACGGCGACGGCGCGGGCAACGCCAAGCCGCTGACCGGCATCGACGTGGCGGCCCACGAGATGACGCACGGCGTCACCTCCGCGACCGGCAACATGACCTACAGCGGCGAGTCCGGCGGCCTGAACGAGGCGACCTCCGACATCTTCGCGGCGGCCGTCGAGTTCAACGCCAACAACCCGCAGGACAAGGGCGACTACCTCGTCGGCGAGAAGATCGACATCAACGGCGACGGCACCCCGCTGCGCTACATGGACAAGCCGAGCAAGGACGGCGCGTCCAAGGACGCGTGGTACTCGGGCATCGGCAACATCGACGTGCACTACTCGTCCGGTGTCGCCAACCACTTCTACTACCTGCTGAGCGAGGGCAGCGGCAAGAAGGAGATCAACGGCGTCCAGTACGACTCGCCGACCTCCGACGGCCTGCCGGTGACCGGCATCGGCCGCGACAAGGCCTCGCTGATCTGGTTCAAGGCGCTCACCACGAAGTTCACCACGACGACCAACTACGCGGCGGCCCGCACCGGCACGCTCGCGGTGGCCGGTGAGCTGTACGGCACCACCAGCGCCGAGTACACGGCCGTGGCGAACGCCTGGGCCGCGGTGAACGTGGGCAGCCGTCCCGGCGGCGAGCAGCCCGGCACGTCCTTCGAGAACACCACGGACGTCGCGATCCCGGACAACGGCGCCGCGGTGACCTCGTCGGTCAACGTCACGGGCCGCACCGGCAACGCGCCGAACAACCTGAAGGTCTCCGTCGACATCGTGCACACCTGGCGCGGTGACCTGAAGGTCGACCTGCTCGCCCCCGACGGGTCGGTCTACGTCCTGAAGGCGGCCAGCGGTTCGGACTCGGCGGACAACGTGAACGAGACGTACACCGTCAACGCCTCCTCCGAGGTGGCCAACGGCACGTGGAAGCTGCGGGTGCAGGACGTGGCCGCGCAGGACACCGGCTACATCAACAGCTGGAAGGTCACCTTCCCGTAAACCGCACAGGGCCCTCAGCGGCCCCATGAAGCCCTGGCCGAGGGGGATTGAGCCCCTCGGCGGGGCAGTACAAACGGCGCCGCCCCGGGTGAATCAACTCCCCGGGGCGGCGCGCTCGTTCCAGGTGCGTGGCGTTCACACCGTGTTCGCATTCCGTAAGTTGACCATCGCTCAACGGACGATTTCCGGCCAACCTCACCTCAGGGGCTGACATGTACCTGGCTCGAATGACACTCTTCCCTCGCACCACACAGGAATCACACCCGCACCGCGTCTTTCATGCCCGGGTAGTCCCCCATGCCACCTGGGCCCCCCACAGAAGGAGCCTGCGTGACCCCCCACTTTTCCCGTAAGCGCTCGACCCTGGCGATAGCCACCGCTGTTGCCGCCGGAGCGCTTCTCACCGCCGGACTGACCACCGGCGCCTCCGCGCAGACCGACAAGAACGCGACCCTGGCCGGTGCTCCGGTCAGCCTCTCGAAGTCGGCCCGCGCGGACCTCCTCCAGGACGCCGACGCCGACAAGGCCGCCACCGCGGACCGGATCGGCCTGGGCGCCAAGGAGAAGCTCGTCGTCCGTGACGTCGTCAAGGACGCCGACGGCACCACCCACACCCGCTACGAGCGCACCTACGACGGCCTGCCCGTCCTCGGCGGCGACCTCGTCGTGCACACCGCCAAGAGCGGCAAGCTCAAGGGCGTCACCAAGGCGACCGAGGCCACCGTGAAGGTCGCCTCCACCGACGCCAAGGTCGCCAAGTCGTCGGTCGCCAAGTCCGCCGAGTCGACCGCCGCCAAGGCGAAGACCTCGAAGGCCGACGCACAGTCCCCGCGCAAGGTGATCTGGGCCGCCTCCGGCAAGCCCGTCCTCGCGTACGAGACCGTCGTCACCGGCATGCAGAAGGACGGCACGCCGAGCCGGCTGCGCATCGTCACGGACGCCGCCACCGGCAAGAAGCTCTTCCAGCAGCAGGAGATCGAGAACGCCACCGGCAACAGCCAGTACAGCGGCAAGGTCGAGCTCGGCACCAAGAAGGGCTCCAACGGCTTCGAGCTGACCGACGAGGGCCGCGGCGGGCACGGCACGTACGACCTGAACCACTCGCAGAGCGGTGACGGCAAGCTCGTCACGGACGACGACGACACGTGGGGCACCGGCAAGCCGGACGACGCCCAGACCGCGGCCGTCGACGCCGCCTACGGCGCCCAGCTCACCTGGGACTACTACAAGGACGTGCACGGCCGCAGCGGCATCAACGGCGACGGCAAGGGCGCGACCTCCCGGGTCCACTACGGCAACGGCTACGTCAACGCCTTCTGGGACGACAGCTGCTTCTGCATGACGTACGGCGACGGCGAGGGCGACAAGAAGCCCCTCACCGAGATCGACGTCGCGGCCCACGAGATGACGCACGGCGTCACCTCCGCCACCGGCAACATGGAGTACAGCGGCGAGTCCGGCGGCCTGAACGAGGCCACCTCCGACATCTTCGCGGCGGCCGTCGAGTTCAACGCGAAGAACACCGAGGACGTCGGCGACTACCTCGTCGGCGAGAAGATCGACATCAACGGCGACGGCACCCCGCTGCGCTACATGGACAAGCCCTCCAAGGACGGCCAGTCCCTGGACAGCTGGAGCGAGGACGCGGGCAACGTCGACGTCCACTACTCCTCGGGCATCGCCAACCACTTCTTCTACCTGCTGTCCGAGGGCAGCGGCGCGAAGGAGATCAACGGCGTCAAGTACGACTCCCCGACCGCCGACGGCTCCAAGGTCGAGGGCATCGGGCGCGACAAGGCCGAGAAGATCTGGTTCAAGGCCCTGACGACGTACTTCACGTCGACCACCCAGTACAAGGACGCCCGCGAGGGCACCCTGAAGGCCGCGTCCGACCTGTACGGTGCGGACTCGGCGGAGTACAAGGGCGTCGAGGCGGCCTGGACCGGCGTCAACGTCAAGTAACACCGTAAGCAGCATCGACGGGGGCCCGCGGTCGCGGGCCCCCGTTGCCGTGCTCAGCGCATCAGGACCCCCGCCTCCTCCCCCGTCGCCTCGGACGGCAGCGCCACCAGGCCCAGTTCGGCGCCACTGGCCAGCAGCCGGTGCGAGGGAAGGATCCGGACCGTGTACCCGAAGGGCCCCGTGCGGTCCAGCGCGAGAGGCCCCTCGTACACGAGCCGCCCCTCCTGATCGGGCCCGCCCGCCGGCTTCAACGCCACCGAAGAGGCATCGGCCAGGTGGTCCTCGGGATCGACGCGGCCCGCGATCGCCTGGACCTCCACGTCGTCCGGCGTCAGCTCGCCCAGGTGCACGCGCACCCGCAGGGCCAGCGTCGCGCCCAGCTCGGCGGTGGCGCCGGTCGCCGAGGCCTCGACGTGGTCGACGGCGACGCGCGGCCAGGCGGCGCGGACCCGGGCCTTCCAGGCGGCCAGTTCCCCGGCGGCCGCGGGGTCCAGCGCCCGGTGGGCGCGCGCGGCGGGCACGTAGAGCCGCTCGACGTACTCGCGCACCATGCGCCCCGCGAGGACCTTCGGGCCGAGCCGCGTCAGGGTGCCGCGGACCATCTCGATCCAGCGGTCGGGCAGGCCGCCCGGCCCCCGTTCGTAGAAGCGGGGCGCGACACGGCGCTCCAGGAGGTCGTAGAGGGCGGCCGCCTCCAGGTCGTCGCGGCGGTCGTCGTCGGTGGCCGAGCCGTCCGCGGTGGGGATGGCCCAGCCGAAGTCCGGCTCGAACCACTCGTCCCACCAGCCGTCCAGGACCGAGAGGTTGAGGCAGCCGTTCAGCGCGGCCTTCATGCCGCTGGTCCCGCAGGCCTCCAGGGGCCGCAGCGGATTGTTCAGCCACACGTCGCAGCCCGGGTAGAGCTTCTGCGCCATCGCCATGCCGTAGTCGGGCAGGAACACGATGTGCCGGCGCACCCGCGGGTCGTCGGTGAAGCGCACCAGCTCCTGGATGAGCCGCTTGCCGCCGTCGTCCGCGGGGTGCGCCTTGCCCGCGACGACGATCTGGACGGGCCGCTCGGGGTGGCGCAGCAGCTCCATCAGCCGGTCGCGGTCGCGCAGCATGAGCGTGAGGCGTTTGTACGAGGGGACGCGGCGGGCGAAGCCGATGGTCAGGACGTCCGGGTCGAGGACCTCGTCGATCCAGCCCAGCTCCGCGCTCGCGGCGCCGCGTTGGCGCCAGGAGTCGTACAGGCGGCGCCGGACCTCGTCGACGAGCTGTCCGCGCAGACAGCGGCGCAGCTCCCAGATGTCGGTGTCCTGGATGTCGGCGACCGAGTCCCAGCGGTCGGAGTCGCCGACGGAGAGGGCGTCCTCGGTGCGCCGTTCACCGATCTGGCGGGCGCCGAGGGCGAAGACCTCGGGGGCCACCCAGGTCGGGGCGTGCACGCCGTTGGTGACGGAGGCGATGGGGACCTCGTCGGCGTCGAAGCCCGGCCACAGGCCCGCGAACATCTCGCGGCTGACCGTGCCGTGCAGCGTGGAGACGCCGTTGGCGCGGCTGCCCAGGCGCAGGCCCATCACGGCCATGTTGAAGAGGTTGGGCTCGCCGCCCGGATAGGTCTCCATGCCGAGCCGCAGGACGTCGCCCGCGTCGATGCGGGGCAGTTCGGCGCCGGGGCCGAAGTGGTGGGCGACCAGTTCGCGGTCGAAGCGGTCGATGCCGGCGGGCACGGGCGTGTGCGTGGTGAAGACGGTGCCGGCCCGGACGGCTTCGAGCGCGGAGTCGAAGTCGTCCCCCTCGGTCGCCCGTTCATGGATGCGTTCGAGTCCGAGGAAGCCCGCGTGGCCCTCGTTGGTGTGGAAGACCTCGGGCGCGGGGTGGCCGGTCAGCCGGCAGTACGCCCGGATGGCGCGTATGCCGCCGATGCCGAGGAGCATCTCCTGGAGGAGCCGGTGCTCGCTGCCGCCGCCGTAGAGCCGGTCGGTCACGTCGCGTTCGCCCGGGTCGTTCTCCTCGACGTCGGAGTCGAGCATGAGCAGCGGCACGCGCCCGACCTGCGCCTGCCAGACGTGGGCGCGCAGCCACCGTCCGCCGGGCAGGGCGAGGGCCACCCTGGCGGGGGTGCCGTCGGCCTCGCGCAGCAGGGCGAGGGGGAGTTCGTTCGGGTCGAGGACCGGATAGTGCTCCTGCTGCCAGGCGTCGCGCGACAGCGACTGGCGGAAGTAGCCGTGGCGGTAGAGCAGTCCGACGCCGATGAGGGGGACGCCCAGGTCGCTGGCCGCCTTCAGGTGGTCCCCGGCGAGGATGCCGAGGCCGCCGGAGTACTGCGGCAGGGCGGCGGTGATGCCGAACTCCGGCGAGAAGTAGGCGACGGCAGCCGGGAGTTGGCCGTCGTGCCGGGCGCGCTCTTGGTACCAGCGCTCCCCGGTGACGTACTCGCGCAGCTCGTCGGCGACCTCGTCGAGCCGGCGCAGGAAGTCCGAGTCCCCGGCGAGCTCGGCGAGCCGCGCGGGCGGCACCCCGCCGAGCAGCCGCACGGGGTCGCACCCGGACTCCTCCCAGAGCCGGGGGTCGACGGAACGGAACAGTTCACGGGTGCGCGGATGCCATGACCAGCGCAGATTGCGGGCCAACTCGGCGAGACGGCCGAGGGGTTCGGGAAGGACGGGACGTACGGTGAATCGACGGATGGCCTTCACAGCGACTCCACCTCTGGGGGGAATGCGTTACGTATCGACCTACGCGTCGAACGGTAGCGGCGCGGGCCCCCGCCAACCACGGCGCACGGCGGCGGGCCGAAGGGTTCCGGGCGCGCCGGACGTCGGGTCAGTAGCGGTGCCCCGGCCAGTGCGGGTCCGTCCAGCGGGCCTCGCCGGTCAGGCCCATCAGGCGTACCCGGTGCAGGAGTTCGTCGGGGGCGCCGTCGGCGCGCAGCCGGTCCGGGGCGAGGCGGACGAGCCAGGCCGTGAGCTTGCGGCGGTTGGCGTCCTCGTTCTCCCACGCGTGCCAGGGCAGCGCGTCTCCGAGCAGTTCGTACTCCCACTCCGCCACGGCCCGGGTCAGATGGCGGTCGGCGACGGGGCCGGCGAGCTGCTGCCACATGCCGAGCCACGGGCTCGGCGTGCCGGACGCCTCGGTGCACAGGGCGAGGAGTTCGTGCGCGGGCACCGGCGGTTCCGGCTCCGTGAGCGTCCACGCCCACCAGGCGCGCAGGAACTCCCGGACCGCCGCGGCCTGCTCGTCGGGCCACTCCTGCCACGTCCCCTTCGCCAGGCAGTGCCCGACCTCCGCCATGCCGAAGAGCGGTTGTATCGCGCCACGGACGAGCTCTACGGCGAACTGGGGCAGGATGCGGCGCACCATCGCGCCCTGGTGACGCCAGTCGGGGGCCTGCCAGGTGCGGGCCAGGAGGTCGGGGTCGAGCTCCACCCCCGCCACCTTCAGCAGGGCGAGCTCCTCGTCGCTGCCCCAGTGGCAGTCGCACTGCGCCTCGTCGGGGTGGCCGGTCGCGCCGCGCAGGGTGACGGCGAGGCCGTCGAGGGCGGCATCGAGCCGCGTCCGCGCCATGGTGCGGGAGTCGACGTGCGTCATGACGTCTGCCTTCGGGTACTCCGGGGGCTGTCGCCCGCCGAAGATCCCGACCCTACCCCCTCCGCCCGGCGGCCTCCGGTCACCCCCGGCACGGGCTCGGGGGTGCCCGGAAGGCCGGGCCGAGGTGTCGTCATGCCCCATCCGACCGCGCGGAGCACCCCCGCACCGGCGGTTATCGGACTTCTGCCCGACCGTTCCCGGCACCCCTCCCTGTCCTGAATCCGCCCCCGCACCTGCGCCTCAACCAGGAAAACGGCGCAATCCTCACTCATCCGTCACGGGCGATACGGCCGATTCCACCCCCTCGTACGGTCTTGTAGCGCTTCACACCACACGAGAGGCTGCCCAGTGGCGGCCGTGGAGACAGGCACAGCGGAGCACAGCACAGCGGAGCACCGTCCACAGGACCGTGCGGCACACGGGGAGAGTGACGACACCTCGGTCCGACTCCATGGCCCGCCCGTCTGATTGGGGAGGGAAGCCAGCACATGACTCTGTCGCGCACCAGGCGTCCGCGGTGGACGGGGGCCCTCGCCGCCGCCACCACGGCCGCGGCGCTTTCGGCCATCGCACCGCTCGCGCACGCCGGCCCCGCACAGGCCCCCGCGGGGCACGTACTCGGCGCCGGGAAGCCCGGATCCATCAGCAACAGTTACATCGTGACACTCAAGGGAGGAACGAAGGCGCCGTCCGAAGCGGGCAAGGGCGTCGCCGAGAAGTACGGGGCGAAAATACGCCACACCTACAGCAAGGTGCTCAACGGCTATGCCGTGAAAGCCGGTTCGGCCGAGGCCGGGCGTCTCGCGGCCGACCCGAGAGTCGCCTCGGTCGTCCAGGACAGCACGGTGTCCCTGCGGCACACGCAGCAGAACCCGCCCTCCTGGGGCCTGGACCGCATCGACCAGCGCGACCTGCCGCTCGACAAGTCCTACACCTGGCCGGAGTCGGCGGGCGAGGGCGTGACCGCGTACGTCATCGACACCGGCATCCGCACCACGCACCGCGAGTTCGGCACCCGTGCGCGCAGCGGCTGGGACTTCGTCGACGACGACGCCACCGCGCAGGACGGCAACGGCCACGGCACGCATGTCGCGGGCACCATCGCCGGAAAGACCTACGGCGTCGCGAAGAAGGCGGACGTGGTGGGCGTGCGGGTGCTCGACGACGCGGGTTCCGGCACGACCGCGCAGGTCATCGCGGGCATCGACTGGGTGACGAAGAACGCCCGCAAGCCCGCCGTCGCCAACCTCAGCCTCGGCGGCTACGCCAACGCCCAACTGGACGCGGCGGTGCGCAACTCCATCGCGTCCGGGGTGACGTACACCGTCGCGGCCGGGAACGACGGACTGCCGGCGAGCCTGTACTCGCCCGCGCGGGTGCGCCAGGCGGTCACGGTCGGCGCGAGCGACGGGCAGGACGCGCGCGCGAGCTTCTCCAACTGGGGCTCCACCCTGGACCTGTTCGCGCCCGGCGTGCGCATCACGTCGGCCTCGAACGCGAGCGACACCGCCAAGGAGACCTTCTCCGGCACGTCGATGGCCTCGCCGCACGCGGCGGGCGCGGCCGCCCTGTACCTCGCCGACCATCCGGCGGCGACCCCGGCGGCGGTCGCCAAGGCCCTCGTCGACCACGCCGTACGCGGCAAGGTGACGGGCGCCGGTCTCGGCTCGCCCGACAAACTCCTCCAGGTCGGCGCATCCGGGATCAACCGCCCCTAGGGCATATGCAGGTGACCCGTACCAGTTAGTGCACTTTCGGACCGGTCCCACCATTCGTGGCGGGGCCGGTCTTGCATGCACCCTTACGTACTAGTAGTTAACAAAGCGCCGGATTGCCCACCCGCAGACTTTGGGAAGGCTCCACCGGTACGCACTCCGGCACACCGCCGGCACGCGCGGCGGAACCTCTCCACACCCCTCGAATCCGTGCACGCGGACAGGAGCGGTCACACATGCCCGAAGGCACACCCTCGCAACCCACCATCCCCGTCCTGGACGTCGGACCCGCCGTCCACCGCGGACGAAAACCGGCGAAGGCCGTACCGGGAGAGACCTTTCAGGTCACCGCCACCGTCTTCCGCGAAGGCCATGAGGCGGTCGCGGCCAACGTGGTCCTGCGCGACCCGGAGGGGCGTGCGGGCCCCTGGACTCCTATGCGGGAGCTGGCGCCCGGCACCGACCGGTGGGGCGCCGACGTCACCCCGGACGCGGAGGGTCGCTGGACGTACGCCGTGGAGGCGTGGGGCGACCCCGTCACGACCTGGCGGCACCACGCGCGCGTCAAGATACCCGCGGGCATCGACACCGACCTGGTCCTGGAGGAGGGCGCCCGGCTCCACGAGCGCGCCGCCGCCGGTGTGCCGCTCGCCGAGCGGGCCGCCGTCCTCGGCGCGGCCGGGGCACTGCGCGACACGGGCCGCCCGCCGGCGGCCCGTCTCGCGGCCGCCCTCACCCCCGAGGTGGAGTCGGCGCTCGCCCGCCACCCGCTGCGCGAACTCCTCACGTCCTCCGAGGAGTTCGCGCTGACCGTGGAGCGCCGCCGCGCCCTGTTCGGCTCGTGGTACGAGTTCTTCCCGCGCTCGGAGGGCGCCGTCGTCAAGGAGGGGGCGCCGCCCGTCTCCGGCACCTTCAGGACCGCGGCGGCCCGGCTGCCCGCCATCGCCGGGATGGGCTTCGACGTCGTCTATCTGCCGCCGATCCACCCCATCGGCACCACCTACCGCAAGGGCCCCAACAACTCGCTCTCCCCCGGCCCGCACGACGTCGGCGTGCCCTGGGCGATCGGCTCGCCCGAGGGCGGTCACGACGCCGTCCACCCGGACCTCGGTACGCTCGACGACTTCGACGACTTCGTCGCCCGCGCCACCGAGCTGGGCCTGGAGGTCGCGCTGGACTTCGCGTTGCAGTGCTCGCCGGACCACCCGTGGGTGGAGAAGCACCCCGAGTGGTTCCACCACCGGGCGGACGGCACCATCGCGTACGCCGAGAATCCGCCGAAGAAGTACCAGGACATCTATCCGCTCGCCTTCGACAGGGACCTGCCGGGGCTGATCGCGGAGACCGTGCGGCTGCTGCGCTTCTGGATGGGGCACGGCGTGCGCGTGTTCCGCGTCGACAACCCGCACACCAAGCCCGTGGTGTTCTGGGAGCGGGTGATCGCCGACATCAACGGCACCGACCCGGACGTCATCTTCCTCGCCGAGGCGTTCACGCGCCCCGCGATGCTGCGCACCCTCGCGGCGATCGGCTTCCAGCAGTCGTACACGTACTTCACCTGGCGCAACGGAAAGGACGAACTCACCGACTACCTCACGGAGTTGTCGCGGGAGACCGCGCACTATCTGCGCCCGAACCTCTTCGTGAACACCCCCGACATCCTGCACGCCTACCTCCAGGAGGGCGGCCGGGCCGCCTTCGAGGTGCGGGCCGTGCTCGCCGCGACGCTGTCCCCGACGTGGGGCGTCTACAGCGGGTTCGAGCTGTGCGAGAACGCGCCCGCGCGGCGCGGCAGCGAGGAGTACCTGAACTCGGAGAAGTACCAACTGCGGCCCCGCGACTGGGAGTCGGCCACGCGCCGGGGCGACACGATCGCGCCGCTGATCACCGCCCTGAACCGCGTGCGGCGCGCCAGCCCCGCCCTCCAGCAACTGCGCGACCTGCACTTCCACACCACGGACCGGGAGTCGGTGATCGCGTACTCGAAGTCCGCGACCGGCGCCCACGGTTCGAACACGGTTCTGGTGGTCGCCAACCTCGACCCTCACCACACCCAGGAGGCCACGGTCTCGTTGGACATGCCGCAGCTCGGCCTCGACTGGCACGAGACAGTGGCGGTGCGCGACGAGCTCACCGGCGAGACCTACCACTGGGGCAGAGCCAACTACGTGCGCCTCGAGCCGGGCCGTGCGCCCGCGCATGTCCTCACGGTTCTGCGAGCGTCCTCACCGTTGATCGGAGGGTCACCCACACCATGATCGTCAATGAGCCCGTCCAGGACACCTTCGAGGACACCCCGGCCAAGGACCGCGACCCCGAGTGGTTCAAGCGCGCCGTCTTCTACGAGGTCCTCGTCCGCTCCTTCCAGGACAGCAACGGCGACGGCATCGGCGACCTCAAGGGCCTGACCGCCAAGCTGGACTATCTGCAGTGGCTCGGCGTGGACTGCCTGTGGCTGCCGCCGTTCTTCCAGTCGCCGCTGCGCGACGGCGGCTACGACGTCTCGGACTACACGGCCGTGCTCCCCGAGTTCGGCGACCTCGCCGACTTCGTCGAGTTCGTCGACAGCGCCCACCAGCGCGGCATGCGCGTGATCATCGACTTCGTGATGAACCACACCAGCGATCAGCACCCGTGGTTCCAGCAGTCCCGCAGCGACCCCGAGGGGCCCTACGGCGACTACTACGTCTGGGCGGACGACGACAAGCAGTACCAGGACGCCCGGATCATCTTCGTCGACACCGAGGCCTCGAACTGGACCTTCGACCCGGTCCGCAAGCAGTACTACTGGCACCGCTTCTTCTCCCACCAGCCGGACCTCAACTTCGAGAACCCGGCCGTCCAGGAGGAGATCGTCTCGGCCCTGCGGTTCTGGCTCGACCTCGGCATCGACGGCTTCCGCCTGGACGCGGTGCCCTATCTCTACGCGGAGGAGGGCACCAACTGCGAGAACCTCCCCCGCACCCACGACCTGCTCAGGCGCGTCCGCGCCGAGATCGACGCCCACTATCCGGACACGGTGCTGCTGGCCGAGGCCAACCAGTGGCCCGAGGACGTCGTCGACTACTTCGGCGACTTCGCCGAGGGCGGCGACGAGTGCCACATGGCGTTCCACTTCCCCGTGATGCCGCGCATCTTCATGGCGGTGCGCCGCGAGTCGCGCTACCCGGTCTCGGAGATCCTCGCCAAGACCCCGGCCATCCCGTCCGGCTGCCAGTGGGGCATCTTCCTGCGCAACCACGACGAGCTGACGCTGGAGATGGTCACCGACGAAGAGCGCGACTACATGTACGCGGAGTACGCCAAGGACCCGCGGATGCGCGCCAACATCGGCATCCGGCGGCGCCTCGCCACGCTCCTGGACAACGACCGCAACCAGATCGAGCTGTTCACCGCGCTGCTCCTGTCGCTGCCCGGCTCGCCGATCCTGTACTACGGCGACGAGATCGGGATGGGCGACAACATCTGGCTGGGCGACCGCGACGCCGTGCGCACGCCCATGCAGTGGACGCCCGACCGCAACGCGGGCTTCTCGTCCTGCGACCCGGGCCGCCTCTACCTCCCGGCGATCATGGATCCGGTCTACGGGTACCAGGTCACGAACGTCGAGGCGTCGATGTCGTCCCCGTCCTCACTGCTCCACTGGACGCGCCGGATGATCGAGATCCGCAAGCAGAATCCCGCCTTCGGCCTCGGCTCGTACACCGAACTCCCCTCGTCCAACCCGGCGGTGCTCGCGTTCCTGCGCGAGGCGCCCTCGACGGGGGAGGAAGGAGACGACCTGGTGCTGTGCGTGCACAACTTCTCGCGCTTCGCGCAGCCCACCGAGCTCGATCTGCAGGCCTTCAACGGCCGCCACCCCGTGGAACTCATCGGCGGGGTGCGCTTTCCGGCCATCGGCGAACTGCCCTACCTCCTCACGCTGGCCGGACACGGGTTCTACTGGTTCCGGCTGCGCAAGGATGCGGCGTAGGCTCCCGAAGCGACGCCCTCGCGGGGCGGTTTCCGCCGCCCCGCCCTGGGCACTCCTACGCACGACCGGCACCCCCCGCACCCGCACCACCGGCACCCCCGCACTCTGCCTTGTCCGCCCCGCGGAAAGGACGCGACGCCATGTCGGAAGCCGCCACGCGCCCCGGTGCGCACGCCACCGCGCTCCTCGCCTCGCTGGATCCACTGTTGCGCGAGTGGCTGCCGCGGCAGCGGTGGTTCGCCGGAAAGGGCCGCCCCATCGGCGCCCTCGAACCGGTCGCGGTGACCGAACTCCTGCCGCCCGACGCGCCGTCCGGTCTGCTGCACCTGCTGCTGCGGGTGCGCAGGCCGCTCGTCCCCGTGCAGGACACCGCGCTGGAGACCGCCGCCGGGGAACGGCCCGGCGACTGCTACCAGCTGTTCATCGGCGTACGCCGCACCCTGCCCCCGCACCTGGCCCCCGCCCTGATCGGCCGTCCGACCGAGGGCCCGCTCGCCGGCGGCACGGTGTACGAGGCGCTGCGCGACCCACGGCTGGCCGCGCTGCTCCTGGAGCGGCTGCGGACGCCGGGCCGCCACGGCCCCCTCCGCTTCGAGCGCGCCCCGCACACCGAGATACCCTCCGGTCTCGCCCCGCGCCCGCTCGCCGCCGAGCAGTCCAACACCTCGCTCGTCTACGGCGATACGTTCATCCTGAAGCTGTTCCGCCGTGTGGTGCCCGGCGTCAATCCCGACCTCGAACTCCCGCTGCACCTCGCCCGGCAGGGCTGCGCACGGGTCCCGGCACCCGCCGCGTGGTTCCTCGCCGACCTCGGCCGGGACGGGGCCGAGGCCACGGCGGACGGGCCGTGCGCGCTCGGCGTCCTCCAGCCCTATCTGGCGGGGTCCGAGGACGGCTGGGACCTCGCGCTGCGGACGCTCGGCAAGGGCGAGCCCTTCACCGGCGAGGCGCGGGCGCTCGGCCGCGCGACCGCCGAGGTGCACGCGTCGCTCGCCGCCGCGCTGCCGACCGTCACGCTCGGCCGGGCCCAGGTGGAGCTGATCGCCGACGGCATGGCGGACCGCCTCACCACGGCGGCGCAGGCGGTCCCCGCGCTGCGGCCGTTCGCCCCCGGGCTGCTCACCGCCTTCGAGGCGCTGGCCGACCTCGGCGGCGAGGGCCAGTCGTGGACCGCCCAGCGCGTCCACGGCGACCTGCACCTGGGACAGTGCCTGCGCGCCCCCGACGGCCACTGGTCGCTCATCGACTTCGAGGGCGAGCCCGCGCGCCCGCTCGCCGAGCGCCGGCTGCCGCAGCCGACGGTCCGCGACGTCGCGGGCATGCTGCGCTCCTTCGACTACGCGGCGCGCTCGAAGGGGCCCTGGTCACCGCAGTGGGCGGCGGACTGCCGGGCCGCGTACTGCGCGGGCTACGCGGACGTCGCAGGACGCGACCCGCGCACCGACCCGGTGCTGCTGCGCGCCCACGAGACGGACAAGGCCGTCTACGAAGTCCTCTACGAGGCACGGCACCGCCCCGACTGGCTCCCGGTCCCCCTGGCCGCGGCCCGTCGTCTCGCCCAGAACGGCTCCGCCGAAGACGCCCACTGACCACTCCTCCGGAGGAGGACCCTTCCGTGACCCCCCGCTCCCGCAAACCGTCCGACGAAGCCACCGCACCAGCCGCACGCCCCCGGAAGGACGCGACGAGCGGAAAGGTCCCGAGGAAGACGGCCCAGCCCGCGAAGAACGCGAAGAACACCAAGAGCGCGAAGAAGGCGGCGGCGAAGGCACCGGCCAAGACCCCGGCGAAGGCACCGGTCAAGGCGTCGGCGAAGCCCGGGGCTCCGGCGGAGCCCGACCCCGTCACCGAGTCCCCCGTCCCCGCCGACGACCGCGCCCGTCTCCTGAGCGGCACGCACCACGACCCGCACGGCGTGCTCGGCGCGCACCCCGTGCCCGGCGGGACGGCCTTCCGTGTACTGCGGCCCTACGCCGAGTCCGTCACCGTGGTCGCCGAGGACTTCCGCGCCGAACTGCGCGACGACGGCGACGGGTTCTTCTCCGCGGTGCTGCCGCTGCGCTCCGTGCCGGACGACTACCGCCTGCGTGTCGCGTACGAGGGCACGGAGCTGGAGATCCACGACGCCTACCGCTTCCTGCCCGCGCTCGGCGAACTCGACCTGCACCTGATCGGCGAGGGCCGGCACGAGCGGCTCTGGGAGGCGCTCGGGGCCCGGCCGATGGACCACCAGGGCGCCACCGGCACCCGCTTCACGGTGTGGGCGCCCAACGCCCGGGGCGTGCGGGTCGTCGGGAACTTCAACTTCTGGGACGGCACCGGCTTCCCGATGCGCTCGCTCGGCTCCAGCGGCGTCTGGGAGCTGTTCGTGCCGTCGGTCGGCGAGGGCGAGCTGTACAAGTTCGCGATCACCCGGCCCGACGGCACGACGACGATGCGCGCCGACCCGCTCGCGCGCCGCACCGAGGCACCGCCCGCGAACTCCTCGGTCGTGCACGAGTCGCACCACGAGTGGCACGACCAGGAGTGGCTCGCCCGCCGCGCGGACGTTCCGGTGCACGAGGCGCCGTTCTCCGTGTACGAGGTGCATCTCGCGTCCTGGCGGCCTGGGCTGACGTATCGCCAACTCGCCGAGCAGCTGCCTTCGTACGTGGCCGACCTGGGCTTCACGCACGTCGAGCTGATGCCCGTCGCCGAGCACCCCTTCGGCGGCTCCTGGGGCTACCAGGTCACCGGCTTCTACGCGCCCACGGCCCGCCTCGGCACGCCCGACGACTTCAAGCACCTGGTCGACGCCCTGCACCGGGCGGGCATCGGCGTCCTGATGGACTGGGTGCCCGCGCACTTCCCGCGCGACGACTGGGCGCTCGCCGAGTTCGACGGGCGGCCCCTGTACGAGCACGAGGACCCGGCGCGGGCCGCGCACCCCGACTGGGGCACCCTGGAGTTCGACTACGGCCGCAGCGAGGTGCGCAACTTCCTCGTCGCCAACGCCAGTTACTGGTGCGAGGAGTTCCACATAGACGGCCTGCGCGTCGACGCGGTGGCCTCCATGCTCTACCTCGACTACTCGCGCGAGCACGGCGAGTGGACCCCGAACGCGCACGGCGGCCGGGAGAACCTCGACGCCGTCTCCTTCCTCCAGGAGATGAACGCCACCGTCTACCGCCGCAGCCCCGGCGTCGTCACCATCGCCGAGGAGTCCACCGCCTGGGACGGCGTCACCCGCGCCACCCACCACACCGGGCCCGGCGGCTTCGGCGGCCTCGGCTTCGGCCTGAAGTGGAACATGGGCTGGATGCACGACTCCCTCGGCTACATGGAGAAGGAGCCGGTGCACCGCAAGTACCACCACAACGAGATGACGTTCTCGATGGTGTACGCCTACAGCGAGAACTACGTCCTGCCCATCTCGCACGACGAAGTGGTGCACGGGAAAAGGTCGTTGGTGTCGAAGATGCCCGGCGACTGGTGGCAGCAGCGCGCCAACCACCGCGCCTACCTGGGCTTCATGTGGGCCCACCCCGGCAAGCAACTCCTCTTCATGGGGCAGGAGTTCGCACAGGGCGCCGAGTGGTCCGAGGGCCACGGCCCCGACTGGTGGCTGCTCGACCCGGCGTACGGCGCCGAGCCCGACCACCGGGGCGTGCGCGACCTGGTCCGCGAGCTGAACACCGTCTACCGCGGCGAAGCCGCCCTGTGGCAGCGCGACACCGACCCCTCAGGCTTCGCCTGGGTCGAGGGCGACGCCGCCGAGGACAACGTCTTCGCCTTCCTGCGGTACGCGAAGGACGGCTCCGTGCTGCTCGCCGTCTCGCACTTCTCCCCGGTCGTGCGGCACGGCTACCGCCTGGGCGTCCCGGACGAGTTCGCCGCCTGGCAGGAGGTCCTGAACACCGACGAGGCCCGCTACGGCGGCGGCGACGTCACCAACCCCGACCCGCTCAAGCCGGAGCCGGTGCCGTCGCACGGCCGTCCCGCGTCGCTGCGCCTGACCCTGCCCCCGCTGGCTACCGTGTGGCTTCGACCCGCTTGAGCGCCACCGGCAGCTCGTCCGCGTACAGCACGCCGAGCCGCTGCGTGGCCCGGGTCAGGGCCACGTACAGGTCGCTCGTGCCGTAGCGGGCCGGCTCGACGACGAGGACCGTGTCGAACTCCAGGCCCTTCGCCTGACGCGGGTCGATCAGGACGACCGGCCGCGTCAGGTCCGGGGCCTGCCCGGCCGTCACCCCGGGGAGCCGCGCGGCGAGCTCCGCGTGGAGCTCGCGCGGGGCGATCACCGCGAGGCGGCCCTCGTCCCGCGCCTCGGCCGCGACCGCGTCGGCCACGGCCGCGGGCAGGTCGTCGGCGCGGCGCGCCCAGGGCCGTACGCCCGTGGAGCGCACCGAGCTCGGCGGCCGGAAGTCCGGCTGCTCGACGCGCGGCACCTCGGCCGCCACGTCCATGATCTCCACGGGCGTGCGGTAGTTGACGCCGAGCCGGGTGTACTCCCAGCGGTCCTCGACGTACGGCGAGAGGATCGTCTCCCACGAGCCGCAGCCGCCCGCCTCCGCGGTCTGCGCCGGGTCGCCGACGAGCGTCATGGAGCGGGTCGGGCAGCGCCGCATCAGCAGCCGCCAGGCCATGGCCGAGAGCTCCTGCGCCTCGTCGACGATGATGTGCCCGAACGCCCAGGTGCGGTCGGCGGCCGCGCGCTCGGCGGCGCTGCGGTGGTCCAGCTCCTCCTGGCGCTCGGCCATCCGCTCGGCGTCGATGATGTTGTGCGCGAGCAGGACCTCGGCGTCCTCCTCGTCCTTGTCCTCGAACTCGTACGTACGGGAGGCGCGCGAGACGTCGAGGACGCCCTGCGCGTAGGCGATCTGCCGGGCGCGCTCGGCCTCGGCCGCCGCGCGCGCCGCGCTGTCGTCGTGCCCGAGCAGCTCGGCCGCCTCGTCGAGGAGCGGGATGTCGCCGGGCGTCCAGGCCGCGCCGGGCGGCCTGCGGACCGCCGCCGCGTCCGTCCCGGTCAGGCCCGTCGGCTCCTCCAGGAAGTCGGCGAGGAAGCGCTGCGGCGTGAGCGTGGGCCACAACTCCTCGATGGCCGCGTGCACTTCGGGGCTCGCGGCGATGGCCTTGCCGAGCTGGGCGATGTCGTCGGGGCCCAGGAAGTTGGGCCCGCCGTACGGGTCGGCGCCGATGCGCTCGGCGAGCTGCTCGGTGAGCGCGTCGATGATCCGGAACGCGAAGTGCGGGCGTCCCAGGTTGTGCGGCACATCCGCCGCGCGGGCCGCGTCCCGGGCGGCGAGGGCGATCGTCCAGTCCAGGATCAGGTCGCCGTCGTCGTGCGCGATCAGGATCGGCTCGCCCGGCTCGGGGGTGCGCTGCCGGTCGCGCACCGCCGCGGCGAGCACCTCGGCCATCTCGGCGCGGCCCTTGACCTCGGCCGCGGCGGGGGTGTCGGTGCCGGTCGCGGCCACGCCGGGGAACAGCTCGCCGACCGTGGAGAGCAGCACGCCCGTCTCGCCGAGCGCGGGCAGGACCTCGCTGATGTACCCGAGGAACGCGGGGTTCGGTCCGACGATCAGCACGGCCCGCTTGGCGAGCAGCTCCCGGTGCGCGTACAGCAGGAACGCGGCGCGGTGCAGCGCCACGACGGTCTTGCCGGTGCCGGGGCCGCCCTCGACGACGAGGACGCCGCGGTGCGGGGCGCGGATGATGCGGTCCTGCTCGGCCTGGATGGTCTGCACGATGTCGTGCATGCGGCCGGTGCGTGCCGAGTCGAGCGCGGCGAGCAGCACCTCGTCGGCGTCGGCACCCTCGTGGCCGGTGCGGGTGGTGTCGCCGAGGTCGAGGATCTCGTCGTGCAGCTGGGTGACCTCGCGGCCCTCGGTGGTGATGTGCCTGCGCCGCCGCAGACCCATCGGCGTGTGGCCCGTCGCGAGATAGAAGGGCCGCGCGACATCGGCGCGCCAATCGATCACGAGCGGGGTGCGTTCGACGTCGGAGGCGCGGATTCCGATGCGCCCGATGTGGTGGTCACGGCCGTCGCGGAATTCCAGCCTCCCGAAGCACAGGCCGTTCTCCCCCGCGTTGAAGGCGGCGAGCAGCCCGGACCGCTCCGCCACCAGCACATCACGCTCCAGGCGCGCCTGGAGACCGTTGCCCACCTGGGACAACGATGCCTGCACGGCGGCCTCGGCCTCCTCGCGCAGCGCGTCAAGGCGCGCGTACAGCCCGGAGACGAATTGCTGCTCTTCCCGCAATTCCTCGGTTGACAATTCAGCCCCTCGCCAGTTACAGTGCTCTTGTTGAATCTTTCCGCGATGCTCCCATGTTCAAATGGTCAGAGCTCCGCGAAAGAATCCAATATACGCAGAGAAAAGCCCCGGGCGTCAATTCGCCCGGGGCTTTTCTCTTGATTCTCCGGCTCGGTGGGGGCGGTCCCTCAGATCACGTCGGCCAGTTCCTCCAGGAGCCTGCGCTTGGCCCGCGCGCCCACCATCTGCTTCACCGGCTCACCGTCGCGGAACACGATCATGGTCGGCGCCGCGAGCACCTCGTACGCGATCGCGGTCCCCGGACTGCGGTCCACGTCCAGCTGCACGATCTTGACGCGCTCCGCCTCCTCGCGCGCCAGCTCGCTGAGCACCGGGGCGAGCTGCCGGCACGGGCCGCACCAGTCCGCCGTGAACTCCACGAGCACCGGACGGCCGGCCTCCCGCAGCACCTCCCCCTCGAAATCGGCGTCCGTCACCTCGGCCACGCCTGCTGCCTTCACTGCCGTCACACTCCTCATCCCGTCAGTTCGCACCGCGGCTCCGGGCCGCCTTCGAGCGCCGCCTCGGCGCGCACCAGCTGCGCGCCGACCTGCTCGCGCACCGCGTTCAACTGGCCGATCAGCGCGTCCAGTTCGGTGAGCTTGCGGCGGTACACGGCGAGCGACGCGGGGCACGAGTCGCCCTCCGGGTGACCGGAGCGCAGACACTCCACGAAGGGGCGCGTCTCCTCCAGGTCGAACCCGAAGTCCTGGAGCACCCGGATCTGCTCCAGGAGCCGCAGGTCGTCCTCGTCGTACGTGCGGTAGCCGTTTCCGGTGCGCCGCGCGGGGAGCAGCCCGCGGGACTCGTAGTAGCGCAGCGTCCGCGTGGTCGTCCCCGCGCGCGCCGCGAGCTCGCCGATTCGCATGCCACGACGGTAATCCTTGACGCCCACGTCAAGGCCAGAGGATTTCCCGGGGCGGTCGCGCGCGGGCGTCAGCCGGGATCCGGCGCTCCGTACGGCCGCCGGAGCTCGCAGAAGGACCGGGTCCCGGCCAGCAGGACCACGCCGTCCCACAGGCGGCCCGCCGCCTCGCCCCGGGGCGCCGGTGACACGACGGGGCCGAACAGCGCCCCGACGCCGTCGACGGAGAGCACCGGCGTGCCGACGTCGGTGCCGACCAGCGCGATCCCCGCGTCGTGCGAGGCCCGGACCACGGGGTCGTACTCCGAGGTCATCGCCACGGACTGCAGCCGCGCCGGGAGCCCCGCCTCGGCGAGCGCGGCCGTCATGCCCGACCAGTCCTGCCGCTCGTGGAGGTGCCGCCCGAGGGCGTCGAAGTAGCGGCCGAGCGCTTCGTTGCCGTGCCGCTCGCGCACGGCGGCGCAGACCCGGCCGTGCGCCTTCATGTACTCCCCGTAGAGCCCCTCGGGATCCTCCGGGTCCACGGCGAGGCCTTCGTTGAGCACGGCCAGGCTCATCACGCGCCAGCGCACCTCGACGCCGCGCACCCGCTCGACCTCGCGGAGCCAGCGCGAGGTGATCCAGGTGTACGGACAGACCGGGTCGAACCAGAAGTCGACGCCCGCTCCGCGAGGGGCGGACGTGGCAGCGGATGCGGCGGAGGCGTTCACCCAACCACCGTACGCCTTCGGCAAGTTGACGCACCACAGCCGTTGACGCGACGCGCGCCCACCACTACAGGACTACTCGGCGTCCTCGGTGCGCTTGTCATAGGTGAGGAAGACGGTGCCGCTGTCGAGGAGGACGGCGTCCGTCCGCTCGTACGTCACCGGGTCGAAGGCCGTCTTGGCCGAGAACAGCGGCGTACCCGAACCGAGCGTCAGCGGGCCGAGCTTGACGATGAGCCGGTCGATCTCACCGCGCAGCGCCCCGGCGAGTTCGCCGCCGCCGCACAGCCAGATGTCCTTGCCCTCCTCGCGCTTCAGCTCGCGCACCCGCTCGACCGGGTCGGTGGCGACCAGTTCGACGGCGGGGGCGGGGCTCTCGGTGAGGGTGCGGGAGAAGACGATGTGCCTCAAGTGCGGGTAGCAGTCGGGGACTCCGGCGTCGACGCCGATCATGTACGTCCTGCGGCCCTCGAGGATCGTGTCGAAGTGGGTCCCCTCGGCGGTGATGCCGAGGGCCTCGCGGGCCGGCCCCGGCAGGGTCTCCGGATACTGCCCGACCAGCTGCTGGAGGTAGTCCTGACCGACCGGCCAGAAGCCGTCGGGGCCGGTGGGGTCGGAGCCGTCGGGACCGGCGATGAACCCGTCGAGGCTGACGGCGATGAAGTAGACGAGCTTTCGCATGGGGGCTCCTTGAGGGTGGCGGTCGGTCGGAAGGGCGGCGGGACGGACGGTCAGCTGCGGTTCCCCGGCTTGGGGAGCGGCCGCGGCCGCGGCACCGAGCGGGGCTTGGCGGGCTGCGGGAACGACCGGTGGTGCTGCGCGGTCCGGGCCTGGAGGGCGGACGGGGCGCGGAACTGCTTCGGGTTTCGCATCGAGCTCCTTGGAATCACGGTGATCGTTGTACTCTGCTTGGAGTGGTTAGAACGTAGTACTTCACCTGGAGTGGTGTCAACGCTTTTCCTCGGACTTCCCGAGCGCGGCTTCCCCGCGACGCGCAGGGCCCGCCCGGCCGACGCCCGCCCCTTACGTGTCGGCCCAGTACAGGGACATCTCCCGGTTCACGAAGAGGTGCACGTACCCGCACCGCCAGCAGATCAGCCCGGTGGCGGACTCGTCCGCCCAGGCCATCTTCATGAACTCCATGCCGAAGCTGTTCAGCTTCACGTCCCGCTCACGGAACAGGTCCCCCTGGCAGACCTGGCAGTTGATCCACGTCCCCCCAATGGCGGCACGCACCGGTCCGGGCGCCATGGCCCTCCCCTTCCCCCACAGCCATCGGCGCCGGTCAGACGCCTACGAAGGAGGCTAATCGACCGGCGCCGACGGCTTCCTGGCCGACCGTGCCCGGAGTTCGAGCCGCACCACGCGCAACCGCCGCACCACGACCGACGGCCGGACCGCCCCGTACGCGGGGCGGTCCGGCCGTCGGATTCGTGCCTGATCAGAAGGTGTTCAGCACCAGGCGTGGTGGCGCCGGGTCAGTGCTGCGGCTGCGGCTCGCGCGTGCGGTCCTCGGTCGTGGTCCGCTCGGTTCCGCCGGACTCCGCGGCAGTCCCGTCCCGCTTCTTCCGCGGCAGCAGCACCGCCACCAGCACCGTTCCCACGCCCAGGATCCCGGCGCCGATCAGGCTCGTGTGGGCCACCGCGTCCGAGAACGCGGAGCCGACCGCGTCGGCCATCCTGCCCGCGCCCTGGGCGAGTTGCTCGGCCTGGGTCTTGAGCTGGGCCGCCTGCTCGGGCGAGCCCGCCCGCGCGGCCTTCGCCGCGACCTCGCGCGCCTGGTCGCCGATGCCCTGGGCCACCGCGTACCCCGCGCCGACCGAGTCCTGCGCGGTCTCCAGCGTGCCGGCCGGCAGCTTCGCACCGGAGGCGGATGCCGCGTCCGACAGCTCCGAGGAGTACGAACTCGCAAGCACCGAGCCGAGGATGGCGATGCCGAGCGAGCCGCCCAGCTCCAGCGACGTGTCGTTGACCGCGCCGCCGACGCCCAGCTCCGACTCCGGGAACGCACCCATGATCGCGTCCGTGCAGGGCGAGAGCGCGAGGCCGATGGCGAGGCCGAGGACGATCAGCGGGGCGACGAAGTCCCCGTACGAGGAACCCGCGTCGACCTGCGTGAGCAGCGCGAGCGCCACCGTGCCCGCGACCATGCCCGCCGTCACCGTGATCTTCATGCCGACGCGCGGCGTGAGGTAGCCGGTCAGCGCCGAGCCGACGAAGACCGCGCCCGCGAGCGGCAGCATGCGCACGCCCGTCTCCAGCGGGTTGTAGCCGAGGACGAACTGGAGGTGCTGCGTGAGGTAGTAGAACGCGCCGAAGACCGCGAGGAAGAACAGCGCCACCGCGAGGTTCGAGCCCGCGAAGCGGCGGTCGAGGAAGCGGCGGACGTCCAGGATCGGGTGCGGGTGGCGCAGTTCCCAGGCGATGAAGGCCAGCAGGCCCGCGCCCGCGACGACCGCCGCCGAGACCGCCTTGGCGTCCCAGCCGAAGTGCGGCCCCTGGATGATCATGTAGACCAGCGCGCCGGTCCAGACGACGGAGAGCGCGCCGCCGACGTAGTCGATCCGGTTGCCGTGACCGGCCTTGGACGGCGGCACGAGCACGAGGGCGCCGACGATGGCGACCGCGGCGATCGGCACGTTGATCAGGAAGGTCGACGCCCACCCGTGGTTCTCCAGGAGCGCGCCCGCGACCAGCGGACCCGCGGCGATCGCGAGCCCCGCGGTGGCGGTCCACAGCACGATGGCCTTGGCCCGCTCGGCCTTCGGGAACGTCGCGGCGAGCAGCGACAGCGTCGCCGGCATGATCATCGCCGCGCCGAAGCCCATCACGGCGCGGGCCGCGATGACCCCGCCCGAGCTGTCGACCAGCGAGCCCGCGACCGCGCCGCCGCCGAAGACGACGAGGCCGAGGACGAGCGCGCCGCGGCGGCTGTACTTGTCGCCGATGGCGCCGAGCAGCAGCATCAGCGCGGCATAGGGGACGGTGTACCCGTCGATGACCCACTGGAGGTCGGAGCTGGAGAGGCCGAGGTCCTTGGTCATGTCGGGGGCGGCCACGGTCAGCGCCGTGTTCGCCATCACGATGATCAGCAGACTCAGGCAGAGCACGCCCAGCGCCCACCAGCGGCGTGCGTACGGCCGGTCCATCCGCTCGACCGGCTCCTTGATCACCAGAGACATCGAGGCCCTCACTCCTCACATCGGGTCCGCGCCCGGGGCGCGCCCGTCCACGTACACCATTCACTTGCACATCGCTGTGCAACTACACAATGATGTGCAAATTACTTCCTTGCACAACGTTGTGCAAATTGACCACGTGAGCCGAATGATCAGCAGAATGAGAGGCATGAGCACCCCGCGCCCCGCACCCGCCTCCGCGCCCGCGAGCGGCAGAGCCGACGCCAACCGCCGCCGCATCCTCGACGTCGCCGTCACCGAGCTGCTGCGGGACCCCGACGCGTCCATGGACCAGATCGCGCGCGCCGCGGGGGTCGTGCGCCGCACGGTGTACGGCCACTTCCCCAGCCGGGACGCGCTGGTGGGCGCCATCGTGGACCGGGCCATCGAGGCCGTGGAGACCGCGCACGCCAAGGGGCGCGAGGGCGCCGACGACCCCGCCGAGGCGGTCGCCGGTTCGCTGCTCGCGGTCTGGGAGGTCGCCGACCGCTACCGCCTGCTGCTCTCCCTGGCCCAGCGCAGCGTCACGATGGGCGGCATCCGCGAGCGCCTCGGCGCCGTCCACGCCGCCGGCGTGGAGATCTTCCAGCGCGGCCTGGACGACGGCACGTTCGTGTCCCCGCTGCCGCCGCGCGCGATGAGCTACGTCCTCGAAGGGGTGCTGTTCGCCGTGATGGAGGCCGTCAACGACGGCGTCCTGGAAGCGGATGAGGCGGGCAGGTCCACCGCGATCACGTTTCTGACCGCGACGGGCCTGCCCGCCTCAGAAGCCACCGAGCTGGTGACGAGGGTCGCCGAGCGCGGAACGCCCGGCGACGGTACCGAGGGCCGCTAGGCCGTCAGCGACTTCTTGTCCGCACCGGCCTGTTCCGGCACGGCGTCCGCACCCTCGCCGTCCTCGCCCTCGCCCCGCGACGACGGCCCGTGCCCGTCGTCCACCAGCGTCCGCTCGTCGAAGGGCAGTCGACCGGCGAGGACCGCCGACACCCGCTCCTTGTCGACCTCCTTGGTCCACGTACCGATCAGCAGTGTGGCGACGGCGTTGCCCGCGAAGTTGGTGAGGGCGCGCGCCTCGCTCATGAAGCGGTCGACGCCGATGATCAGGCCGACGCCGTCGACCAGCGCGGGCTTGTGCGACTGCAGGCCGCTGGCGAGGACCGCGATGCCGGAACCGGACACGCCCGCCGCGCCCTTGGACGCGATCATCATGAAGAGCAGCAGCGAGATCTGCTCGCCGACGCCGAGCGGCTGGTCCATGGCGTCCGCGATGAAGAGCGAGGCCATGGTCAGGTAGATCATCGTGCCGTCGAGGTTGAAGGAGTACCCGGTCGGGACGGTGATGCCGACGACCGGACGGCTGACCCCCAGGTGCTCCATCTTCGCGATGAGCCGCGGCAGCGCGGACTCGGACGAGGAGGTGGAGAGGATCAGCAGGAACTCGCGGCCCAGGTACTTGAGCAGCTGGAAGAGGTTCACGCCGGCCACCAGGCGCACCAGCGTGCCGAGCACGATCACGATGAACAGCGCACAGGTGACGTAGAAGCCGATCATGATCGTCGCGAGCGCCTTGAGCGCGTCGAGGCCGGTCTCGCCGATGACGGCCGCCATCGCGCCGAACGCGCCCACCGGGGCGGCCCACATGATCATCGAAAGGACCCGGAAGACCAGCTTCTGGATGTGCTCGATGCCGCGCAGCACCGGCTCCCCGGCGCGGCCCATGGCCTGCAGGGCGAAGCCCACGAGCAGCGCGACGAGCAGCGTCTGCAGCACCTCGCCCTGGGTGAAGGCGGAGACGAGGGTCTTGGGGATGATGCCGAGCACGAAGTCGACGAGGCCCTTGTCCGCCTCGTCGGCCGCGTCGTGGCCCACGCCCTTCTCGGACTCGGTGATGTCCATGCCCGAGCCCGGGTGCAGGATGTTGCCGACGACGAGGCCGATGGCGAGGGCGACGACGGACATCGCCATGAAGTAGGCGAGCGCGAGGCCGCCCACCTTGCCGACCTTGGCGGCCTTGCGCACCGAGCCGACGCCGAGGACGATCGTGCAGAAGATGATCGGCGAGATCATCATCTTGATCAGGTTCACGAAGCCGGTGCCGATCGGCTTCAGTTCCTTGGCGAAGTCGGGCCAGATGAAGCCGACGGCGATGCCGAGCAGCACGGCGCCGATGACGGCGATGTAGAGGTAGTGCGTCCGGTCCCGCCTGGCTGCGGGTGCGGCTTGTGGGTCGGCCGTGCTGGTCACGGGGGACCTCCTTGAACGACGACGTCGGCGTTGTGGTGCCCGTAGCGCGTGCGGCTCACGTCCTGGGCGATCGGCTCGCGACCCGGCGCGTCGGCCGGCCCGGTGCCTGGGCGATCCCCGGGCTCGGTGCCCGGGCGATCCCGGCGACTATCTCCCGCGCTGTGAGGGCGGTCACCCTTGCGTTCATTTAGTTCGCACTTATACGACGAGGCAGACTGACACCATGTCCCGCACCCCTCCGTCCCGCCCTCGCCGGCTGCCGCGCAGCCTGGCGGGCCAGCTCTTCGCGATGCAGATCGTGCTGGTCACGGTGGTGGTCGCCGGGTGCGCGCTCTTCACGTACCTCAGCGACAAGCACCAGGCCGAGGAGAGCGCGCGCCGACAGGCGACCGCGGCGGCGCGGGCGGTCGCGGACTCCCCTTCCGTACGGGAGGCCATTCGCGGCGCCGACCCCTCGAAGCGGCTCCAGCCCTACGCGAGCCGGGTGCAGAAGCACACCGGCGTCGACTTCGTCACGATCATGGACCCGCGCGGCATCCGCTGGACCCACCCCGACGAGCGGCGCATCGGCGAGCGCTTCCTCGGCCACCGGGCGGAGGCGCTGCGCGGCCGGACGTTCGCCGAGACGTACACGGGGACGCTCGGCCCGTCGGTACGGGTGGTCACGCCGATCTGGGCCGACGGCGGGGGCGCGGACGACCGCGTCGACCCGGACGACCGCGTCATCGGCCTGGTCAGCGCCGGCATCACCGTCGAGGAGATCAGCGCCAAGGCGCGCGGCCAGCTCCTCGCCCTGCTCGGGGTCGCGGCGGCGGCGCTCGTGCTCGGCGGCATCGGTACGTACGTCATCAACGCGCGCCTGCGCCGCAGCACGCACGGCATGAACGCCGCCGAGCTGAGCCGGATGCACGACTACCACGAGGCGGCGCTGCACGCGGTGCGCGAGGGGCTGCTGATGCTGGACGGCCAGCGGCGGATCGCGCTGATCAACGACGCGGGACGCGAGCTGCTCGGCGTCCCCGAGGGCCCGGTCATCGGCCGCAACGTCGCCGAACTCGGCCTTCCCGCGCCCCTGACCGGCGCCCTGCTCGCGGCCGAGCAGCGGGTCGACGAACTCCATCTGACCGCCGACCGCGTGGTGGTCGTCAACACCTCGCCCGTGTCGGGCGGCGAGCGCCGGGGCACGGTGGTGACCCTGCGCGACCACACCGAACTGCAGGCGCTGACCGGCGAACTGGACTCCGAGCGGGGCTTCACCCGGGCGCTGCGCTCGCAGGCCCACGAGGCCGCGAACCGGCTCCACACGGTGGTGTCCCTCATCGAACTCGGCCGCGCGGACGAGGCCGTCGACTTCGCCACGGCGGAACTGGAACTGGCGCAGGCCCTGACCGACCAGGTGGTCGCCGCGGTCAGCGAACCGGTCCTCGCCGCGCTCCTCCTCGGCAAGGCGGCGCAGGCCAACGAGCACGGTGTGGAGCTGGTCGTCTCCGACGACAGCAGCATCGACGACGGCATGCTCCCGGCGTCCCTGCCGGCCCGCGACCTGGTGACGGTCCTCGGCAACCTCATCGACAACGCGGTCGACGCGGCCCAGGGCTCGCCGTCGGCCCGCGTCACGGTGACGGCGCGGGCGGACGAGGCGGGCCTCCTCCTGCGCGTCTCGGACACGGGTCCCGGGGTCGACCCCGCGCGCCGGGACGCGGTCTTCGAACGGGGCTGGTCCACCAAGGCCCCGACGGGCCGGGGCCTCGGCCTCTCCCTGGTCCACCAGACGGTGACACGCAACGGCGGCGCCCTGACGGTACGAGAATCCCCGGAGGGAGGCGCGGAATTCGAGGTGACCTTGACGACGACAGAGACGCCCCGCGGCACGGGCAGCCGACCCGCTCCTGCTGTGGGCAAGCGTTCCCCTCTCGCTGTGGGCAGGCGGCCCGCTCCTGCTGAGGGCAACCAGCCCGCTCCCGCTGAGGGCAGCGGGCCCACTCCCACTGAGGGCAACCAGCCCACTCCCGCTGAGGGCAGGCGGCCAGCTCCCGCTGAGGGCAACCAGCCCGCTCCCGCTGTGGGCAGGCGTTCCGCAAGGCGGAACGGGTGGGCACAGCCCCCGGTGCCGGGTACCGGTGAGGACGGCGCCGACCGAAGCATGGGCGACACCCCGGTGCCGGGGACCGATGACGACGGCGCCGGCCGAAGCACGGGCGCAGCCCCGGTGCCGGGCCCCGGCACGGGAGGCACCGGCCGAAGCACGAGCGACACCCCGGCGCCGAGTACCGATGACGACGGCGCCGACGAAGGCACGGGCACCCGCCCGCCCCGGGCGAACCGCACCGGCCCGGGAGGCCCCCAGTGATCCGCGTACTCGTAGTCGAGGACGACCCCGTCGCGGCCGACGCCCACGTCCTCTACGTCAACAGAGTCCCCGGCTTCGAGGCCCTCCCCCGCCCCGCCCACTCCGCCGCCGAGGCCCGCCGCGCCCTCGACCGCACCCCGGTCGACCTGATCCTCCTGGACCTCCACCTCCCCGACGGCCACGGACTCCAGCTGGCCCGCTCCCTGCGCGCCGCGGGCAACCCCACGGACGTGATCGCGGTGACGTCGGCCCGCGACCTGGCGGTCGTCCGCGAGGGCGTCTCCCTCGGCGTCGTCCAGTACGTCCTGAAGCCCTTCACCTTCGCCACCCTCCGCGACCGCCTCACCCGCTACGCGGAGTTCCGCACCGCCGCCGCCGACGGCGAAGCCACCGGCCAGGACGAGGTCGACCGCGCGCTGGCCACCCTGCGCGCCCCGGGCCCCGCCGCCCTCCCCAAGGGCCTCAGCGGCCCCACCCTGGAGCGCGTCATCCGCACCCTGCGCGCCGCCCCCGAGGGCCTGACCGCCGCCGCGGCCGCCCAGTCGGCGGGCCTGTCCCGGATCACCGCGCGCCGCTACCTGGAGCACCTCGTCGACACGGCCCGCGCGGCCCGCAGCCCGCAGTACGGTCACGTCGGCCGCCCCGAACTGGTCTACCGCTGGCTCGCCTCGGGCGACTGAGCCCCGACCGGCCCGCGTCGCGCGGGCGGGGCGGACCCCCCTTTCCCGCCCCGGGGGCCTCATCAACGTACGCCCGATAACAACGTTGTCACGTTGATGACAAGCATCAACGCCCAGCCGCCGCACGGGCATTGACCTTGCTCGGAACGCGCCCTTACGTTCACCGGGCAGCCCGCTACGCAGCCCCGCTTCGCAGCTCCGCGTCGCGACCCGCCGCGTCGGCCCGTAGGAGGTCGTGCCCGTGCGCCCCACCACCACCCCTCTGCTCCTCGCCGCCGCCACCCTGCTCGCCGCCGGCACCCTCACCGCGTGCGGCGGCGGCTCCGGCGACGACCCCGACACCGTGAAGGTCTCCTTCAAGCAGTCCACGGACAACCAGATCAGGGTCATGGACACCTATCTGGCGGACATCAAGAAGCAGTTCGAGAAGGAACACCCCGGCAAGAAGGTCAAACTGGTGCCGATCAAGGCGCCGGACTCGGAGTACTACACCAAGCTCCAGCAGATGCTGCGCTCCCCGAAGACCGCGCCCGACCTCGTCTACGAGGACACCTTCCTCATCAACTCGGACATCACCAGCGGGTACTTGAAGCCACTGGACCCGTATCTGGACAAGTGGCAGGACTGGGACCAGTTCATCGACACCGCCAAGACGGCGGCGAAGGCCGACGACGGCAAGACGTACGGCGTGCCGGACGGCACGGACACCCGCGGCCTCTGGTACAGCAAGGCGATCTTCAAGAAGGCGGGCCTGCCCGCGAATTGGCGGCCCAAGGACTGGAACGAGGTCCTCGACGCCGCCCGCACCATCAAGGAGAAGGTCCCCGGCGTCACCCCGCTCAACGTCTACACGGGCAAGCCGGCCGGTGAGGCGGCCTCCATGCAGGGCTTCCAGATGCTCGCGTACGGCACGGGCAAGGACCCCCTCTACGACCCGAAGTCGAAGAAGTGGGTCACAGGGAGCAAGGGTTTCAAGGACTCCCTGTCGTTCGTGGAGACGGTCTACAAGGAGAAGCTCGGCCCGGACGTCTCGGACGCGCTCGACCCCAACTTCGCCACCCGCGTGCGCGGTGAGCTGCTGCCGAAGGACGAGCTCGGCATCAACCTCGACGGCTCCTGGCTGCCGCAGGACTGGGGCAAGGGCGCGGGCCACGAGTGGCCCGAGTGGTCGGACAAGCTGGGCCTCGCGCCCATGCCGACGCAGCACGGCGCGGCGCCCGGCAAGGTGAGCATGTCCGGCGGCTGGACCTGGGCGGTCCCCGCCAAGGCGGGCAACCCCGACCTGGCCTTCGAGTTCATCAAGACGATGCAGACGAAGGCGAACGCCAAGAAGTGGTACATCGCCAACTCGGGCATCGCGGTCCGCAAGGACGTCGCGGCCGACCCGTCGTACATCAAGGCCCAGCCCGGCCTGAAGTTCTTCACGGACCTGGTCGCCACGACGCACTACCGGCCCGCCTACCCCGCGTATCCGAAGGTCTCCACGGCGATCCAGGAGGCGATGGAGTCGGTGACCACGGGCGACGCCTCGGTGGAGAAGGCGGCGAGCGGCTACGACGAAGAGGTGTCGGCGGCGACGGACGGCGCGGTCACCGATAAGTAGCGCCCCCGGCGGGCCCGTTCGCGGGCCCCTGGTGGCCTGCTCCTGGAAACAGAGCCCTGGGGCAACAGAGCCCTTGGGCGGCAGAGCCCTTGGGCGACAGAGAGCGAGTGCCGCACGTGACTACCGCACCCCCTGTGGGCCCCGGCGTCGCCAAGACGTCGCCGGGGCCGGTGTCCCGGCCGCCCGGCCCGCGGGCCAGGGCCCGCCGGAGCCTGCTGCGCGCCCTGCCCGTCTCCCCCGCCGTCGTCCTGCTCGTGCTGTTCCTCGCGGGCCCGATCGGCTACTGCGCGTACATCGCCTTCACCGACCTCCAGCTCACCGGCCAGGCCGAGTCGAGCTTCGTGGGCCTGGAGAACTTCCGTACGGCCTTCGGGGACGAGGACTTCCTCAACGCCGTCTGGCTCACCCTCGTCTTCACGGTCCTGTCCTCGATCATCGGCCAGAACACGCTGGGCCTGGCGCTCGCCTCCCTCATGCAGCGCGCCTCCAAGCCGGTCCGCACCCTCACGGGCGCGATCGTGGTGACGGCCTGGGTGCTGCCGGAGGTCGTCGCGGGCTTCCTCCTCTACGCGTTCTTCCGCCGCGAGGGCACCCTCAACGCCGTCCTCGACTTCCTCCATCTCCCGTCCCAGAACTGGCTGTTCACCCTCCCCATCCTCGCGGTGTCGTTCGCGAACGTCTGGCGGGGAACGGCCTTCTCGATGCTCGTCTACTCCGCCGCCCTCAACGAGATCCCCAAGGAGATCACCGAGGCCGCCGAAGTGGACGGCGCGAGCGGCTGGCGCCGCATGTGGCACATCACGCTGCCGATGATCCGCCGCTCGATCGGCACGAACCTCATGCTGAACACCCTGCAGACGCTCTCCGTCTTCGGTCTGATCTGGGTGATGACGCGCGGCGGCCCCGGAGACCGCAGCCAGACGCTGCCGCTGTTCATGTACGAGCAGGCCTTCCAGAAGAGCATGATCGGCTACGGCACCGCCGTGGCGCTGCTGCTCCTGCTGGTCGGCTCGCTCTTCTCGCTCGTCTACATGCGCCTGCTGCGCACGGAGGTCTGAGTGTCAGCCCGTGAGAACCGACGCAGGCTCGCCGCGGACCTGGGCCTCCTGGTGGTGGCCGCCGCCTTCGTGCTGCCGCTCGCCTGGGTGCTGCTCTCCGCGCTCGACCCCCACGCGGACCTCGGCGTGAAGGTGCCCGACGGCGTCACCCTGGACAACTTCGACGCGGTCCTCACCGACGAGATCACGTTCACGCCCATGCTGAACAGCCTGCTGCTGTGCGGGGGCGGGACCCTCCTGACGGTGGTCTGCGCCGCGCTGGCCGCGTATCCGCTCTCCCGCTACAAGTCCCGCCTCAACCGGCCCTTCCTCCTGACCATCCTGTTCGCGACGAGCCTGCCGATCACGGCGATCATGGTCCCCGTGTACGCGCTGTTCGTGCAGGTCGACCTGATCGACACGATGCAGGGCACGATCTTCTTCTTCGCCGCGTCCCAGCTGCCGTTCGCCATCTGGCTGATGAAGAACTTCATGGACGGCGTGCCCAAGGAGCTGGAGGAGGCGGCGTGGACGGACGGCGCGTCGTCGTTCCAGTCGCTGATCCGCGTCGTGCTGCCGCTGATGGGGCCGGGCGTCGCCGTGGTGACGGTCTTCGCGTTCGTCATGATGTGGGGGAACTTCTTCGTCCCCTTCATGCTGCTCCTGAGCCCGGAGCAGTTGCCCGCGTCGGTCAGCATCAACGACTTCTTCGGCAACAAGGGCACGGTGGTGTACGGCCAACTGGCGGCGTTCTCGCTGCTGTACTCGACGCCGGTGATCCTGCTGTACGTCCTGGTCTCACGGAAGCTGGGCGGGGGGTTCGCGCTGGGCGGGGCGGTGAAGGGGTGAGGGCCGCGTGGGCGGGGCCCGGGTGTGACGCGCACGGAGAGTCCGTACGAAATGTGCGTAGTCGTCTTTCGGACACAGAACTGTGACATGAGTTCGCGGAGATACGTCCCGCGCGTCCCATTCGTGCCGTCCGGTGTCCCTGGTATCGGGCGTCGCCTCGCACTAGCGTGCTGAGCTCGCGCCGACCCTCACCTCTTCGCCGGGAGCCGACAGTGAACCGCCCTCTCCGCCTCGCGACTGCCGCGCTCACCGCGTCCGCAGCCCTGCTTCTGACGTCCTGCGGCAGCGGCGACGACACGTCCAAGGACGACGACAAGATCGCCGGCGCGGAACAGGGCGGGGAGAAGTCCTCGCCGCCGAGCGAGCCGGCCGAGGCGGTGGCGGACCGGCCGAAGATCGAGGTGCCGTCGGATCTGACGTACACGTTCGAGTGGGCCAAGACCGGCGACAAGAAGAAGGACGCCGTCCTGGCCGATACCGAGCAGTACCTGAAGGCCGTCGACCTGGCCATCGCGGAGCAGGACCCGCTGCACAAGGCGTACCGCTTCTACTCCGAGGGCGACGCGGCGGCGGCCAGCCAGAAGTTCGTCCAGGAGTACGTCGACTACAAGGACCGCATCACCGGCACGAAGCGGTACTTCAACGCCCGGGTGGAAGTGACGGGCGGCAGGACGGCGGGCCTCGTCTACTGCGAGGACCAGCGCAAGGCGCACAACAAGAACCTCAAGACGGGGAAGACCGCGAAGGCCCCCGCGCCGTCCAAGGACGACTTCGTGCTCTACAGCAGCCGACTGCGCGTGAACGAGAAGGGCGTCTGGGTCACCGAGACGACCACAACCGACCGGGGGAATGCCACATGCCAGCCATGAGAAGGACACCACTAGTCGCCGCCGGGGCCCTGGCGATGGCCGCGGCGCTGCTGCTGCCGGGGCCCGCGGCCGCGCGGACCGGCCACGGCGGCACCACCAACGGCGACGCCCAGGGCCCCACCGAGGACGGCGGGGACGGCACCCTGCTCGCCCAGGCCGGTGGCATCGTCTACGACCGTTCCAAGAACGGCTCCGGCGCCAAGGCCGGCGCCATCGCCCCCACGGGCGACTACAGCCCGCCGCCCTGCTGGTACGGCCCGACGTACACGCCCGCCCAGTTCAAGAAGGAGCGCGAGGCCGTCTGGGCCGTCGACTCCACCGGGCACGAGTGGGACATGGCTCAGCGCAAGCGCTACGTCGAGGGCGAGCCGTACAAGGACTTCAACATGGACAAGGCCGGCAAGGGCTACTGGTGGACCTCGTTCCCCAACAAGTCCTACCCGCCCGGCTGGGACAAGTGCACCAAGGAGACCTTCTGGGTCGACCAGGGCGACCCGCCGCCCGCCGACGTCCCCGAGGCCATCGACCCGGAGATCCTGGCAAAGCTCGCGTACGCCGAGATCCGCGTGCCCGGCACGAAGGTGTCCCTGGCCCCCGAGGCGGAGACCAAGGTCAACCTGCCCACCTGGGCCTGGCTGGACGGCGCGGAGTTCAAGCCGGTGTCGGTGACGGCCTCCGTCCCGGTCCTGGACATCGAGGCGACGACGACCGCCGAACCGGTCTCGCTCAAGATCGACCCGGGTACGTCGGACGCCGAGACGTACCCCGCGGACGGCGTCTGCGAGATCGTCGACGGCAAGATCGGCGCGCCGTACGCCAAGGGCAAGTCCAAGGAGACGCCGCCCTGCGGCGTGAAGTACCTGCGCTCGTCGGGCGACGGTTCGTTCCCGCTGAAGGCCACGGTCACCTGGAAGATCCACTGGACGGGCACCGGCGTGAACGGCGAACAGAAGCTGCCGGACGGCGAGTTCGGGGCCGAGCAGGACGTGGTGGTGCAGGAGATCCAGGCGATCAACCGCTAGCGGCGGGTGGGCCCGGCGCCGCGAACAGGATCTTCGGCGTCGCGGCGTCGAAGGGGGAACACCGTGCAGGGGCGGTTGCTGAACGGCCGGTACGAGCTGCTCGCGTCGATCGGCGCGGGCGGCATGGGCCAGGTCTGGCGGGCGCGGGACACGAGCCTGGGTCGCGAGGTGGCGGTCAAGCTGTTCGTGCCGTCGGCGTCGGCGGGCGAGGAGGAGCAGGACCGGCTCCTCGCCCGGTTCCACCAGGAGGCGCGTGCCGCGGCCGCGCTGGACAGCCCGTACATCGTCGCCGTCCACGACCACGGCGAGGACGACGGCACCCCGTACCTGGTGATGGCGCTGGTGCAGGGCCGCTCGCTCGACCAGGTGCTGCGCGAGAGCGTCCGCGTGCCGGTGGCGGACGCGCTGCGCTGGGCGGCGGACGTCTGCCGCGCCCTGGAGGTGGCGCACGCGGCGGGCGTCGTGCACCGCGACATCAAGCCCGGCAACGTGATGATCACGGGGGACGGCACCGCGAAGGTCGTGGACTTCGGCATCGCGACGTTCATGGAGCGCGCGGCGGGCGACCCGCGCCTGACGCAGACGGGGCAGCTGCCGTTCGGGAGTGTGCCGTACCTGGCGCCGGAACGGTTCCGCCAGGAGCCGGGCGACGGCCGCACCGACCTCTACGCGCTGGGCTGCGTCCTGTACGAACTCCTCGTCGGGCGACCGCCGTTCACCGGCTCGGCGGCGGGCGTGATGTACAACCACGTCAACGACGCGCCGCTGCGCCCGAGCCGGGCGCGGGCCGAGGTGACGGAGCCGGTGGAGCGGCTCGTGCTCGACCTCCTGGCCAAGGATCCGGCGGACCGCCCGGCGGACGCGGCGGTGGTGCGGGGGCGGATCGAGGGCCTGATGCAGGCAGGGCCGGTCCTGTCGAAGCCGCGGACGGAGGTGGCGGCGCCCGACAAGGAAGTGCGGGACGCGAGCCACCCGCGGAACACCGCCACCGCCGACACGGTCGGCTCCGTGGCGAAGGCGAGCACCCAGGCGGCGCTCCTCGCCCCCCGCCGCCCCGCCTCCTCCCGCAGACGGCTTCTGCTCCCGACGGCCCTGATCCTGGCGGTGGGCATCCCGGCGGCAGGTTTCGGCATACGTTCCCTGACCGCGTCCGACGCCGAGGCCGGGTCGCACGGGCCCGGCGCGCCCGCCGGGGGCAAGGTCTACAAGATCGGCGTGGCCCACAGCTACCGGCATGCGGGAGGCGACAAGAGCGCCGACGAGTACGAGCGTTCGGAGCACCGGCAGTTCACGACACAGCAACTGCGCACGGTGAGGTCGGCGTTCACGGAGGCGCTCGGCGCGAAGGGCGGCAGCCGCTTCCGTGTCGTACCGGTGACGGCGAACCCGGACACCAGCTCACGCGAACTCCTCGCGAAACACCCGGACATGCTGGCCGTGATCGGCGACACGACGGACTTCTCCTGGGTGCACGACACGGACGAGGCGTTCCTGCCGGAGATCAGCACCTGCACCGAATACGCGCACCCCGACGGGGCGTTCGCGATCCCGGCCGACGACGCGCGCCAGGGCGAGGCGATGGCGGGCTACCTCCGCTCGCAGACGGACGCGCGCCGGGTGCTGGTCGCCGAGGACGCGCTCTGGGTGAACCGCGAGGACGGCATCGGCACGGCACTGCGCAAGGGCGGGGTGACGGTGGAGGCGCTGAAGGCGGACCCGTCGGAGGTGAAGGCGGCGAGGATCCCCGCGCTGGTCGCGGCGGCACGGGCGGACGCGGTCGTGGTACCGACGGGCACGTCGCCGGAGGTCTGGACGAACGAGCTCAGGTCGGACGGCTTCAAGGGCCCGATCCTCACGCAGGCCGATCCGGAGGGAGCCTGCGCGGACTCCGAGGAGCGGTCGGCGCGGGAAGCGGATGACAAACGCCTCCCCGACAACGTGATCCGCACCCGCAACTACAACGGCGAACCGGACGACAACCCCCCGGCCCGCGGCAACCAGGAACTCCACGACGGCGCGACGGCCCTGGCGACGGCCCTCGAGAACCTCCCCCCGAACACGGCACCGACGTCCCTGCGCCACACCCTGGACCGCGAGATCCAGAACGTCTCGGTGAACGGCATCCTGCACGAGATCTCGTTCGAGAAGCGCCGCTCGGCACGCGGCTGGCCGGTGTGGTTCGACCGCCGCGAGAACGGCCGCTGGAAGGAATTCGGCACAATGACCAAGACCTTCGAACCGACACGCCCATGACGGCACCGGCCTGGAGCCACCACGCATGACCCCCCACCGAAATCCGGAGTGGACCCTCCCGGAAAGTGTGCTCGCCCGCTCGGTCTTCGCACCGCTGGGCGGAATCGTCGAGATCGGCGCCGTCGCCGCGACGGGGACATGGACCCTGACGGACGCCTCCGTGGCCGGCTTCGTGGCCGCGCGGCGGGGCGAAGTGGCCCGGATCCTTGAGCTGGTCCAGGAGATCGGTGACTTCGGGGCACCGGCGATGGGGATCCTCGACGAACTGGGCTACCTGCGCGAGCACCCCGTGGAGGCGGCCTCCCTCCTTCTCTGGTCCTCGGGGTACGAGGAGGTATCGCCCCGGCTCGAAGAGCCGGACGCCGTACGCCGGATGAGCCGCATGGCCGCGGACCTGCAGCCCGCACGGTTCCTCCAGGCCCTGATCGAGGCAGCGATCACCCGCGGCCCCGACGTGCCGCAGGGAGCGGAACTGATCGCGGAGGCGTTGCGCATGGCGACGGACCTCCTCGCCGACGCCTCGGACGACAACTCCCCTGCCGCCGCCACACGAACCGCTTTCAGAATCTGGCGCACCACCCACCTCGCCGGCCTCCTGCTCCCCACCTCACAGGCCCACCCCGAGGCCCGCCCACTCTTCCGCGCGTACGGACACGCAGTGGACGAACTGCTGGCCACGTGACACAGACCGGGAACCGCCTGCGCCGCCTTTCGGCTGACATCACCATCCGATAGCTTCGCTTGTGCGTGCGGTTACCGAAGTTGCAAAAGTGACGGGGGTAGAGACATGGGGGGCCATCGGCCGTCGGACTGGCACGTCCTGGACCTGGACAAGGATCCGACGCCGGGTGATCCGCAGCGGGTGCGCAAGCTCGCCGGGAGTCTGCATGACTTCGCCGATGACGTGGGCAAAGTCCTGCGGGACATCAAGGGCATGGCGGGCGAGGACGCCATCCTGCAGTGGGCCGGGCAGACGGCCGAGGCGTTCACGGAGAAGTTCGAAGACGCGCCGAGCAAGCTGAAGAAGCTCAAGAAGAGCTATGAGATGGCGGGCGACGCGCTGTCGGGGTACTGGCCGGAACTGGAGCGTGCCCAGACCATGGCCGACAAGGCCCTGGTCAAGGGCCGCGAGGCCCAGGCCGATCTCAGCAGTGCCAAGACCCGGCTGTCCTCGGCGGACTCCTGGGTGGACAAGGCGGGCAAGGAAGCCGACAAGTATCAGGACAAGCCCGGCAAGGATGTGCCCAAGCCGGACCCGGACAAGGTCAAGGCCGCCACCCGCAACGCCGCCTCCGCCGAGAAGGCCCAGAAGTCCGCCCAGGGCGACGTCGACTCCGCGCAGAGCGCCCTCGAAGCGGCGAAGAAGATGGCCGAGGACGCCCGCAAGATCCGCCAGGACGCGGCGGGCACTGCCAAGCGGAAGATCGACGAGGCGTCGGACGCCGGTATCCAGAACCGCAAGTGGTGGGAGGAGATCGGCGACTGGGTCTCCGACAACTGGGACACCATCGTCGCCGTCTGCAAGGTCGTCGTCGCCGTCGTGGGCGTCATCGCGATGATCGTGGGCGGCCCGATCCTCGCCGCGATCGTCATCGTCGCGGGCGCCATCGTCCTCGCTGACACACTAAGCAAATACGCGAAAGGCCAGGCCACGCTCATGGACGTGGCCTTCGCAGCCCTCGACTGCATCCCCGGCATGAAAGGCCTCACCACCGCCGCCAAACTCGGCAAGGGGCTGAAGGGTCTCAAGGCCATGGGACTCAAAGGCATGGCCAACTCCCTGCGCGGCCTGGGAAGCAAGGCCCGAAGCATGCTCGACGACGCCACCGGTGGAGCCAAGGACGCCTACGGCCGTCTCAGGGAGAAGATACGAAGAGGCGGCACCGACCCGGTGGATCTCGCCACCGGAAGGATGTTCCTTCCGCAGACAGATGTCGTGCTGCCAGGACTCCTTCCCTTAGGTTTCAGGCGTCGCTTCGAATCGGGATACAAGGCGGGATGGTGGTTCGGGCCGTCCTGGTCGTCCACCATCGATCAGCATCTGGAGATAGACCGGGAAGGCATCGTCTTCGTCGCCGAGGATGGTCAGCTCCTTTCGTATCCTCACCCCACCGACGCGCAGCGCTCGGTGCTGCCGGAGGCTGGCTCCCCCTGGCCTTTGCATCGCCTCGATGATGGTGGCTACGAGGTATTCAACCCGCATACCGGATTGACGCGTCGCTTCACGAAGCCAGTAGCGGGGACTGCGGTGATATCTCGTGTCCAGGACCGCAATGCCCACGCCATCGACTTCGAGTACGACACATACGGAACCCCCGTGGCGATCCGTCACTCAGCCGGCCACCAGCTGCGCCTGACAGTCGAGGACGGACGGATCACCGCCCTGTCCTTGGCAGGTGCGGGCGAGAGCGGTTCGGATCTGACAGTCCGGCGTTACGCCTATGCAGATGGCCATCTCACAGAAGTTTTCAACTCGTCCGGCCGCCCGCTGCGCTTCGAGTACGACGATCGCGCGCGTGTGACCGCATGGGTGGACCGCAACGAGAGTTCCTACCGATATGTGTACGACGAAAAGGACCGCTGTGTCGCGGAAGGCGGGGCAGGTGGCCACTTCCAGCTGACGATCGCTTACGACGGCGAGCATTCCCACCACCCGGGCACACGGGTCACCACCGTGACCACGGCAGACGGCCACGAGACCCACCACATGGTGAACGACGCATCCCAAATCGTCGCCGAGATAGACGCGTTGGGGTCCATCCACCGCTATGAGTACGACGAGCGTCACAATCTGATCGGCGAGACGGATCCGTTGGGCCGCACCAGCGCGCTCCTCAATGACGCCTGGGGCCGGCCCGTCCGCATCACTCGGCCGGACGGCCGCACGGTCGAGGCAGAGTACAACGAACAGGGGCTCCTGACTCTGCTGCGCCTGGCCGACGGTTCCGAGATTCGACAATGCTTTGACGAACACGGGAACCGAACGCATGTGACGGACCCCTCGGGCTCCACGACAGCCTTCACGTACGACGGCGGAGGGAGGCTGACGTCGATCACCGATCCGCACGGCAACGTGACCGGATTCCATTGCGACGCGGCGGGTCTCCCGATCGAGGTGCGTGATCCTCTCGGCGGAACGGTCACGTCACGGCGTGACGCTTTCGGGCGGCTCACCCGCGTCACCGATGCGGAGGACGCCACCACCCGGATGTGGTGGACCGTGGAAGGCAAACCCCTTCGCAGAGTTGAGCCATCGGGGGCGGAAGAAGCCTGGACGTATGACGATGAAGGTAACTGCCTCACTCACGTCGGCCCTTCCGGTGGACGGACCAGCTATGAGTACACCCACTTCGACCTGCTGATCGCCCGGACGGGTCCGGACGGCGCGCGCCACGAGTTCGAGCACGACGCGAGCCTGAGGCTGACGAAGGTCGTCAACCCGCAGGGACTTACGTGGAATTACGCGTACGACGCGGCGGGACGGCTCACTACTGAGTCCGATTTCGACGGCCATCGCGTCCAATACGAGCACGACGCCGCAGGGCAACTCGTCGCACGGGTCAACGCGTTGGGACAGGGCATCACATACGAGCGCGACGCAATGGGGCGGATCACGTCGAAGGATGCCCATGGGTCCGTCACCGTCTTCGAGCACGACCCGTTGGGGCGCCTGTTGAAGGCCTCGCGCCCCGAGAGCGCCGTGTCCTTCACACGGGATGCCATGGGCCGCGTACTCACCGAATCCAGTGGGCAAGGAGTGCTGTCGTACGCATACGACGCCCTCGGACGCCGCATCGACCGACTGACACCTGTCGGGGCCCGGACCACCTATGCCTACGACTCCGCTGGCCGTCGTACTTCCGTCGTCGCCTCAGGACGTACCTTCGACATCACCCACGACGCGGTGGGCCGGGAGACCCGGCGTGTGCTCAACAGCGGGATGCTGTCCTTGACCCGTGTCTGGGACACGTCCGGCAGGCTGACCGAGCAGTCGCTCATGGGGCCCGACGACGTCCCCATCCAGCAGCGGATCTACGGCTACCGGGCCGACGGATTCCTGACCGGCGTCGAGGATTTGGTGAACGGTCCCAGTCGATTCGACGTCGACACCGTAGGACGCGTTACGGCTGTCCACGCAACCAACTGGGTGGAGGGATACGCATACGACTCGGCAGGAAACCAGACGCAGGCCGCATGGCCCGAGCGACATTGCGGCGCCGACGTGCAAGGCAGTCGCGAGTACGAGGGCGCGAGCCTCGTACGGGCGGGACGCGTGCGGTACGCGTACGACGCCGCGGGCCGTATTGTCCTCAAGCGCCGGGCACGCCTTTCACGCAAACCGGACGTCTGGCGGTATCAGTGGGACGCCGAAGACCGGCTTACCTCCGTCATCACGCCGGACGGAACTGTCTGGCGGTACCTCTACGACCCCTTCGGTCGGCGCACGGCGAAGCAGCGGCTCGACACGGACCAGTGCACTGTGCTGGAGGAGACCCGCTTCACCTGGGACGGCGACACGCTCGCAGAACAGACCACCACCGCTCCGGGCCTACCCTCGCCTATCGCACTGACCTGGGACCATCAGGGGCTCCACCCGATCGCCCAGACCGAGCGACGCCTCGACGCCTTGACGCAGGAGGAGATCGACAGCCGGTTCTTCGCCGTCGTCACCGATCTCATCGGGACACCTGTCGAGCTGGTGGGCGAGGACGGCGCCCTGGCCTGGCGATCGCGATCGACTCTTTGGGGCAGGACCACGTGGAACTCCGACGCGACAGCCTTCACACCCCTGCGCTTTCCAGGGCAGTACCACGATCTCGAGACGGGCTTCCACTACAACCGCCACCGGCACTACGACCCGGACACCGGGCACTATGTCAGCCCGGACCCCCTCGGCCTCACCCCAGCCCCGAACCATCGTGCCTACGTTCACAATCCTCATACTTGGGCCGACCCTCTCGGCCTGGAGGGCGACTGCGGCACGGACGTCGCGCTGGGCCTCGAGAGCACGCCCGACAATCCGATGTCGTTGGCCGAGTTCGGCATGGAACGTGGCGCCCTCACCTATCACGACTGGCCGGGCAACAGTTCCTGGCATCGGCAGTACCAGGATTACCTCGCACCCGGATCAAACGCACGCATTCACTTCAACCTCGACGGGATCAGCGACCCGGTCGCCTCAGCTCGATCGGGAGAGAACGTGAATCCTGCGAACGACTTCGAGGGTCTGACCAATTGGGAGCTGTACCAAGCGCGTGAATCTCCCCACGCGTGGGACCGCATCAAGTGGTATCGAGATGGCGACACAGTTCCCAACCCCTTCGAACCGAGGAGCCCAGAGCAGTGAACAGCCCCGACATCACCGAGGCGGTCTTCCGGTCGTCCCGCATCTTCCGGATGTGGCGCTACGGAGTGGGTCACTCCCAACTCCTTCTGCGCGCCACCCCGGACGCCGACGACGAGACCTGCCTCGACCTGCACTTCGAGGGCGTGGCCGCCGTCCAGATCGGCACACGGTACGTCGCTCCTGAAGTACGCCTGGGCAACGACCGCGAGCGTGCCGCCCTCATGGACCTGGCTGCCGAGTCCGGCGCCAGCGACCGCCACATCGCCATCGCCCTGCACAGCACGGCGGGCACCGGCCTCGTGCTCTGCCGAAAGGTCAGCGCACTGCGTAGTGGCCCGGACGCCCTTGGCGGCATCGAAGGGAGCGAGGTGCTGTGGAGCCGACGCGCATAGCCTCAAGCCGAACGTGACGGCACAGGGACCTGTGTACCGGTACGTGGGACCGCCCGAGATCAAGGCAGGAGTTCCGCTCCGCGCAGGCGAGCGGATTCAGTCCGCGGGGGACCTCGAACGCTTCCTGGCCTCTCGCGGTCAGGAGGAGTTGAACGAGGCCTCGGGCTCGAGTCATGGCACGCGGTCGAGCGGTGCCTCGAGCACACGGGAATCCACTACGACGGCACCGGATTTACGCATCCGATCACCTTTCGCCACTGCCCCACCTGTCACGAATGGAACTCCGTGAAGGACTCCTACTTCGTCTGCGTGTTCTGCGACGGCGACCTGCCGAAGGGCCCCGTACCTTCCCACCAATCCGCAACCTCGTAGGAACGCACCGTAGTCGCCACCCCCCGGGGCGCCTACGGTGTGCCCCGTGCAACCGAGCCGCCCCAGTCAGCCGAGTCAGCCCACGCCTCCCTTCGACTTCCCCGCCGCCCGACGTCTGCGGGAGGCGCTCGGGATGGCGCCCGGGCACGTCGCCTACGGAATGCGGGCCAGTTACGGGCTCACGTACATCACCGCCGACACCATCGCCTCCTGGGAGCGAGGGCTCTCGTCGCCCTCGGCCGCCGAACTCGGCGCGCTCGCCGCGACGTTGTGGTGCTCCCCCGGTGACCTCATGGGATCCGCCCGTACCTTGCGCGAGCACCGGATCGCCCGGGGGCTCGCGCCGGAGGACGTGGCGCGGGGGGCCGGCGTGGAGATCCAGGCGTATCTGCGCATGGAGGAGACCAACGCCTGGCGCGGCAACGAGCGCCAGTCCACCGCCCTCGCCGAGGTGCTCGCACTCTCCGTGCCTGCCTTCGTCACCGTGACCGGGCGGGCCGAGCCCCTCGCCGAGCTGCTGCGCAGCGCCGTGACCACCCGGTGGCAGGGGTACGTGCGGCCCGTCGCCAAGCTGCTCCCCCTGGACCGCAAGCACGTCGAGCGCGCGCTGCGGCGCATGCACGAGGACTATCAGTCGCGGATGGCGCGCACCCTCAGCTGGGGCGGCGGGGCCAGTTCGGACGCCTCGGGCGAGGCCGGGCGGGACTTCCTGGACCGCGTACTGGAGCACTTCTGGCCCTTGGTCCCGGAGAATCGGAGCTGATCGTCCCGGAGGGGGTGGGCCGATCGTCCCGGGACAGGGGGTCGTCGGGCCCGGGGCCGGTGTGGCGGACGGCCCGGACGGGGCGGGGCCGACGTCCCGGCCCGCGCACCGCCCGCCGGCGACTTCCCTAGAAGACCGACTCCGCCTCGTCCATCCGGTCCTTCGGCACCGTCTTCAGTTCCGTGACCGCGTCCGCGAGCGGGACCATCGTGATGTCCGTGCCGCGCAGGGCCGTCATCCTGCCGTACTCGCCGCGGTGCGCCGCCTCCACCGCGTGCCAGCCGAAGCGGGTCGCGAGGACGCGGTCGTACGCCGTGGGGGTGCCGCCGCGCTGGACGTGGCCGAGGATGACCGGCTTGGCCTCCTTGCCGAGGCGGGCCTCCAGCTCGTACGCGAGGGCCGTGCCGATGCCCTGGAAGCGCTCGTGGCCGAACTGGTCGATCGCGCCCTTGCCGTAGTCCATCGTGCCGTCCTGCGGGTGCGCGCCCTCGGCCACGCAGATCACCGCGAACTTCTTGCCGCGCGCGAAGCGCTCCTCGACCATCGCGACCAGGTCGGAGGGGTCGAAGGGCCGCTCGGGCAGGCAGATGCCGTGCGCGCCGCCCGCCATGCCGGACTCCAGGGCGATCCAGCCCGCGTGGCGGCCCATGACCTCGACGACCATCACGCGCTGGTGCGACTCGGCGGTGGTCTTGAGGCGGTCCATGGCCTCCGTGGCCACGCCCACCGCGGTGTCGAAGCCGAAGGTGCGGTCCGTGGAGGAGATGTCGTTGTCGATGGTCTTCGGGACGCCGACCACCGGCACGCCCGCGTCGGACAGCATGCGCGCCGCCGTCAGGGTGCCCTCGCCGCCGATCGGGATGAGCGCGTCGAAGCCGCTCTTCTCGATCAGTTCCTTGGCGTTGTCGCAGGCCGCGCGGAAGCGGGCGCGCTCCAGGCGCGAGGAGCCGAGGATCGTGCCGCCGCGGGCCAGGATGCCGCTCACCGCGTTCAGGTCGAGGCTGCGGTAGCGCCCGTCGAGCAGGCCCGCGTAGCCGTCCTCGAAGCCGATGACCTCGTCGCCGTAGTGCGTCACGGCACGGTGCACGACCGACCGGATCACTGCGTTGAGGCCGGGGCAGTCGCCGCCCGCGGTGAGAATTCCGATACGCATCGCGCTGTGTCTCCTGCTCGCTGTTGGTACTTGTGAGCCGGTCCGATTGTTCCACGGTCGCAAGGGGGTCGCCGCTCACGTGTGTCCGACGGATGCGCGTGCGAGGAGCGGGAAGGGGCCTTGGGACCCCCTTCACCGGGCCTTTCGTCCGGCGGGCGACCTAGCCATCGGCAGAGGTATTGTCAAGGGGGCACCGCCGCGATATCAGGTACTTTGTCCAGCTCATACGAGCCGAGACGGACAGCCCGAACGGCTCAGACAGCCCGGACGGCTCAGGCAGCTCGGCAGCTCAGGCAGCGAAGAAGGGGAGACGACGCGTGACGCGCAGCGTGTACGTGACCGGGATCGACCGCGGCGACGGCCGCCAGGTCGTCGAGCTGGGAGTCATGGAGCTCCTGACCCGCCAGGTCGACCGGGTCGGCGTCTTCCGCCCGCTCGTCCACGACGGGCCCGACCGGCTCTTCGACCTCGTGCGGGCCCGCTACCGCCTGTCGCAGGACGCCGCGTCCGTGTACGGCATGGACTACCACGAGGCGTCCGCGCTCCAGGCGGAGCAGGGCACCGACGAACTGGTCTCGCGGCTCGTGGACCGCTTCCACCAGGTGGCGCGCGACTACGAGGTCGTCCTCGTCCTCGGCACCGACTTCGCCGCCACCCAGCTGCCCGACGAGCTCGCGCTCAACGCCCGGCTCGCCAACGAGTTCGGCGCCTCCGTGCTCCCCGTCGTCGGCGGCAAGAACCAGACCGCCGAGTCGGTGCGCGCCGAGACGCGCAACGCCTACCGCGCGTACGACAGCCTCGGCTGCGACGTCCTCGCCATGGTCACCAACCGGGTGGCCCCGGCCGACCGCGACGAGATCCACGAGCGCCTGGAGGCCCGGCTGCCCGTGCCCTGCTACGTCCTGCCGGACGAGCCCGCGCTCTCCGCGCCGACGGTCGCGCAGATCACCCACGCGCTGGGCGGCCGGGTGCTCCTCGGCGACGACTCGGGCCTCGCGCGCGACGCCCTGGACTTCGTCTTCGGCGGCGCCATGCTGCCGAACTTCCTGAACGCCCTGACCCCGGGCTGCCTGGTGGTCACCCCCGGCGACCGCGCCGACCTCGTGGTGGGCTCGCTCGCCGCGCACAGCGCCGGCACCCCGCCGATAGCGGGCGTCCTGCTGACCCTGAACGAGCAGCCCGGCCAGGAGATCCTGACCCTCGCCGACCGCCTCGCGCCCGGCACCCCGGTGGTCGCGGTCTCCGGCGGCTCCTTCCCCACGGCGGCCGAGCTGTTCGCCCTGGAGGGCAAGCTGAACGCCGCGACGCCCCGCAAGGCGGAGACCGCGCTCGGCCTCTTCGAGCGGTACGTCGACACCGCGGACCTCCTGGGGCGCGTCTCGGCGCCGAGCAGCGACCGCGTCACGCCGATGATGTTCGAGCACAAGCTCCTGGAGCGGGCGCGCGCCGACAAGCGCCGTGTCGTGCTGCCCGAGGGCACCGAGGAGCGGGTCCTGCGCGCCGCGGACGTGCTGCTGCGCCGCGGCGTCTGCGACCTGACCCTGCTCGGCCCGGTCGAGCAGATCCGCAAGAAGGCCGCGGACCTCGGCGTGGACCTCGCGGACTCGGAGCTCATCGACCCGCAGACCTCCGAGCTGCGGGATCGTTTCGCCGCCGAGTACGCGGAGCTGCGCGCCCACAAGGGCGTCACCGTCGAGCTCGCGTACGACGTGGTCGCCGACGTGAACTACTTCGGCACGCTGATGGTGCAGGAGGGCCTGGCCGACGGCATGGTCTCCGGCTCCGTGCACTCCACGGCCGCCACCATCCGGCCCGCCTTCGAGATCATCAAGACGAAGCCGGACGCCTCGATCGTCTCCTCCGTCTTCTTCATGTGCCTCGCCGACAAGGTCCTCGTCTACGGCGACTGCGCGGTCAACCCGGACCCGAACGCCCCGCAGCTCGCGGACATCGCCGTCCAGTCGGCCACCACCGCCGAGCAGTTCGGCGTGGAGCCGCGGATCGCGATGCTGTCGTACTCGACGGGCACCTCCGGCTCGGGCGCCGACGTCGACAAGGTGCGCGAGGCCACCGAACTGGTGCGCACCCAGCGCTCCGACCTGAAGATCGAGGGGCCGATCCAGTACGACGCCGCGGTGGAGCCGTCGGTCGCAGCCACCAAGCTGCCCGACTCGGACGTGGCGGGCCAGGCCAGCGTGCTGATCTTCCCCGACCTGAACACCGGCAACAACACCTACAAGGCCGTGCAGCGCTCGGCCGGCGCGATCGCCGTCGGCCCGGTCCTCCAGGGTCTGCGCAAGCCGGTCAACGACCTGTCCCGGGGCGCGCTCGTCCAGGACATCGTCAACACCGTCGCCATCACGGCGATCCAGGCCCAGGCCCAGACGCCGGCCCCGGCCACCAGCTGATCCCCCACAGAAAGCGTCCCCATCAGTGACCGCCACTCGCGTACTCGTCCTCAACTCCGGCTCCTCGTCGGTGAAGTACCAGCTGCTCGACATGCGCGACAGCTCACGTCTCGCCGTCGGCCTGGTCGAGCGCATCGGCGAGGAGACCTCGCGGCTCAAGCACACCCCGCTCACCGGCGGCGGCGCCGAATCCCGTGAGCGCGAGGAGCCGATCGCCGACCACGAGGCGGCCCTGAAGGCCGTCGCCGAGGAGCTGGCCGCCGACGGCCTGGGCCTGGACTCCCCCGAGCTGGCCGCGATCGGCCACCGGGTGGTGCACGGCGGCCTGAAGTTCACCGCGCCGACGGTCATCGACGACGTGGTGCTCAAGGAGATCCAGCGCCTGGTGCCGGTGGCCCCGCTGCACAACCCCGCCAACATCACCGGCATCCGCACCGCCCAGGCGCTCCGTCCCGACCTGCCGCAGATCGCCGTCTTCGACACCGCGTTCCACACGACGATGCCGGAGTCGGCGGCGCGCTACGCGATGGACGTGAAGACGGCCGACGAGCACCGCGTGCGGCGCTACGGCTTCCACGGCACGTCCCACGCGTACGTCTCGCGCGAGACCGCGAAGCTGCTCGGCAAGGCGCCCGAGGACGTCAACGTCATCGTGCTGCACCTGGGCAACGGCGCGTCCGCGAGCGCGGTGCGGGGCGGGCAGTGCGTGGACACCTCGATGGGGCTCACGCCACTGGAGGGGCTCGTGATGGGCACCCGTTCCGGTGACATGGACCCCGCGGTCATCTTCCATCTGGCCCGGGTCGGCGGAATGTCGGTCGACGAGATCGACATTCTGCTCAACAAGAAGAGCGGTCTAATCGGCCTGTGCGGCGACAACGACATGCGGGAGATCCGCCGTCGTATCGACGCGGGCGACCAAGAGGCCGCGCTCGCCTTCGACATCTACATCCACCGGCTGAAGAAATACATCGGCGCCTATTACGCGGTGCTCGGCCGGGTCGACGCCATCGCGTTCACGGCGGGGGTCGGGGAGAACGCGGCTCCGGTGCGCGAGGCGGCGGTCGCGGGCCTGGAGGAGCTGGGGCTCGCGGTGGACGGTGCGCTCAATTCCGTACGTTCCGACGAAGCCCGGCTCATTTCGCCGGAGTACGCCCGCGTGGCGGTCGCCGTGGTGCCGACGGACGAAGAACTGGAAATCGCGACACAGACGTACGCCTTGGTCAGTGGCCGCAACGCCTGAGCGCGCTTCCGCCCATTTGTAGATTCCACCAGACGGAATATTCCGTAGCGAAACAAACCGATAGGATCGCCCCATGCGCCGTTCCAAAATCGTCTGCACGCTGGGCCCCGCCGTCGACTCCGAAGAGCAGCTCGTCTCGCTGATCGAAGCCGGCATGAACGTGGCCCGCTTCAACTTCAGCCACGGCACGCACGCCGAGCACCAGGGGCGGTACGACCGCGTCCGCTCGGCCGCCGCGAAGACCGGCCGTGCCGTCGGCGTCCTCGCCGACCTCCAGGGGCCGAAGATCCGTCTGGAGACCTTCGCCGAGGGGCCCGTCGAGCTGGTGCGCGGTGACGAGTTCACCATCACCACCGAGGACGTCCCGGGCGACAAGTCGATCTGCGGCACCACCTACAAGGGCCTGCCGGGCGACGTCTCCAAGGGCGACCAGGTCCTGATCAACGACGGCAACGTCGAGCTGCGCGTCGTCGAGGTCGACGGCCCGCGCGTGAAGACGATCGTCGTCGAGGGCGGCGTCATCTCCGACCACAAGGGCATCAACCTGCCCGGCGCGGCCGTGAACGTGCCCGCGCTGTCCGAGAAGGACGTCGAGGACCTGCGCTTCGCCCTGAAGATGGGCTGCGACATGGTCGCCCTGTCCTTCGTGCGCGACGCCAACGACGTCAAGGACGTCCACAAGGTGATGGACGAGGAGGGCCGCCGGGTCCCCGTCATCGCCAAGGTGGAGAAGCCGCAGGCCGTCGCCAACATGGAGGGCGTCGTCGCGGCGTTCGACGCGGTGATGGTGGCCCGTGGCGACCTCGCCGTCGAGTACCCGCTCGAGAAGGTCCCGATGGTGCAGAAGCGCCTCGTGGAGATGTGCCGCCGCAACGCCAAGCCGGTGATCGTCGCGACCCAGATGATGGAGTCGATGATCACCAACTCGCGCCCCACGCGCGCCGAGGCGTCCGACGTCGCCAACGCGATCCTGGACGGCGCGGACGCGGTCATGCTGTCGGCCGAGTCGAGCGTCGGCGCGTACCCGATCGAGACCGTCAAGACGATGTCGAAGATCGTCAAGGCGGCCGAGGAGGAGCTGCTCGCCAAGGGCCTTCAGCCGCTCGTACCCGGCAAGAAGCCGCGTACGCAGGGCGGTTCGGTGGCCCGTGCCGCGTGCGAGATCGCGGACTTCCTGGGCGGCGAGGCGCTGATCGCCTTCACGCAGTCCGGTGACACGGCCCGCCGGCTGTCCCGCTACCGCGCGGCCCAGCCGATCCTGGCCTTCACCACGGACGAGGCGACCCGCAACCAGCTCACGCTGAGCTGGGGCGTGGACACCTACGTGGTGCCGCACGTCGACAACACCGACGCGATGGTCGAGCTCGTCGACGCCGAGCTGATCAAGCTCAACCGCTTCAACGACGGCGACACGGTCGTCATCACGGCGGGCTCGCCCCCCGGTGTCCCCGGCACCACCAACATGGTCCGGGTGCACCACCTGGGCGGCGGCGACCGCGACTGATCCCCGCCTCGTACGACACCGAGGGCGCCCCCTGTGGAAGGGGGCGCCCTCGGCGTCTGTGCGGCTCCCGGAGAAGTCCGTGTGCGGTCAGTCCGTGATCGACTGGTGCAGCCCGGGGATGGTGAGGTTCCCGCCGAACTGGCCCGCCTGCTGCACCTTCACGTCCGTGAAGTAGATCAGCGGGATGTTCAGCGGCGGCGGGTGCTCGGGGTCGAAGGTGATCGGGATGAGCCCGAACAGCTTGCCCGAGATCCGCTCGGTGTACATCGTCGTCTCCCCGTCCCGGATGGTGGACGTGGAGCCCTTGGCGGCCTCGACGTGGTACTTCTTGCCGGCCGGTCCGTCGACGATCTGGTGCAGGTCGCCGATGTCCGTCTTCTGCACGACGTACTTCAGGGCCTGCTTGGACTTGCCGTTGGGCATCGTGAGGTTCACGACGCCCTGGTAGTCGGCGCCCTTGAGGGTGAGCGAGCTGGCCTCCAGGAACCAGGGCTGGTTCGGGATCGGCGCGGGCGTCTGCTCGGCCTTTCCGTCGACCTTCTTCTCGACCACGCACGGGAACGGCTTCTTGCCGTCCGCGTCCGGGGCCATCGGGTCCTCGGCCTCGTCCTCCTTGGCCTTGTCCGCCGCGTCCTCGGCCGCCTTGTCGGCCTCGTCCTTGACCTTGCCGGCCTCGTCCTCGGCCTTGTCCACGCCGTCCTTGACGCCGTCCTCGACCTTGTCGACGGTGTCCTCGACGGGCTTGGTGACCTTGTCCGTGGCGTCCTTGGCCTCGTCCTCGGGGGACTTTGGCGTCTCGGAGGACTTCGCGTCGTCCGAGGCGGACGGATCCGGCTTCGGCTCCTCGGACTTCTTCTCGTCGGGCGTGAAGACGTCCTTCAGGGCGTCGCCGACGCCCAGCGGGTCCCAGGGGTTCTTGGTCTCGGAGGGCTCGGGGTCCGGCTCGGACTCCTTGTCGTCCGCGCCGTCGGTCGGCTTCGGGGTGGGCTCGGCCTTGTCGCCCGAGTCCGCGTCGCCGTCCTTGTCCCCCGCGGAGTCCCCCGCGGAGGGCGAGGGCGTCGCGCCGGGCTCGTCGGAGCCCTTGGCGTCGTCGCCCTTGTCGGCCTTGTCCTCGGCGTCGGCGGCGTCCTCGGCGGCCTTCTTCTTGGCCGCCTCTTCCGCCGCCTTGTCCTCGGCGGCCTTGTCCGCGTCCTGCTCGGCGTCCTTGTCCGGCGCCGTCACGCACGGGCCGTCCTGGAAGGGGTTGTCGGGGACACCCGGCTTCGCCTGCGCGAGCGTCGGCGTCAGCCCCATGCCCATCAGTACGGCGGTGGGCATGGCCGCGATCGCGATCGCCTTGCCGGCGGGCACCTGCAGCCGGGTCAGCAGCGGCTTCCTGGGTGCCGCGTGGCGCGGCCCGGTTCTCGCACGGGGCTCCCCCGCGGAGCCCTCGTGGTGCACCTCGTCAGCCGGCACGGTGCCTCCCGTTCGTCCCGTTCGTCGGGCTCGTTCCTGACAGATCGTCCTGTTCGCCGCTCACCCCGCCCGCGGCCGCTGCGGCGGTGGGCTCGGGAGCCCCGCCGTCCACGGGGTCGCCGGGCTCCTTGGCCGTACGCCCCTGCGCACCGTCGCCGGCGGGCCGTGCCGGTGCCCAGGAGACGCCGAGGGCGCCGCCGATCAGGGCGAGCAGGAAGCCGATGACGAAGCCGCCGAAGTTGGAGACCACGAGGGAGACCAGGGCGAGCAGAATCGCCGCGACGCCCGCGAAGACCCGGGAGTGCGGCTGGAACCACATGGTCAGGCCGAGCACGACCAACAGCACGCCGATGATCAGCGATCCGGCGCCGGCGGTGGTCGCCATCCGGATCGTCATCGTGCCGAGCGTGAGGTTCGCGTACGGGAAGTACATGATCGGGATGCCGCCGAGCAGCGTCAGCAGACCACCCCAGAACGGGCGCTGACCGCGCCACCCTCGGAACGATCGGCGCATCCGGCCGAGCTTGTCGCCCAGTCCCACTTGCGCTTCGGCGCTCATGTCGTACAGCTCCTCGGGAACGGCGTTGGTTCTGTGTGTCGTGCGGATTCGGGCACGGGGACGGCTCCGTCAAGTGCCGTCGCGCCCCCGCGCCCGGCCGTGTTCATCGCATCGAGTGCGCACCGGGCCGCGAGCGGCCCCCTAGGAAAGCGTCGACTTCCCTAGTAGCACTCGTGCTTGCCCTTCTTGACCGACATGCCGAGGCCAGAGAGCTTGAAGGTGCCGGCGGTGGTCGCCCACGCACGCTGCTTGACGTCGGTGAACTTCACCGACTCCGCCTGCTGCGCGAACGAGTCCGGGGCGTACTTGTCGCCCTTCGCCGGACCCGGACCCTTGGTGGTCTGGTCGACCGAGACGCCGATGTCGACCTTGTTGAAGGTCGCGTTGGCCTTCAGGTCGTCGGCGTCGATGTAGAGCTTCTTGGCCTCTACCTTCGGACCGCCCTCGGCACCGGCCTTCAGGACCATCGACACATCGCCGAAGACCGGGACCGGCACGACCACGGACTGGCAGAGGTTGGTGATCGTGGCCTCTTCGAGACCGACGACGGCGACCGGGTGGTTACCCGACTTGCCGCTGTCCAGGGCTCCGTACTGGACGAATCCCGTACCGTTGAGCTCCTTGGCAGTCACCTTGAACTGCTGCCCTGACACACTGAACGATGCCGCGAGCGCACCCTGGGACAGGGCGACGCCTATCGCGGCAGTCGCCGCGACGCTCGGCACCATGACCACGGCGAACCGCTTCCATCTGGTTCCGCCACGAGCCACGGACTCCATGACTTTCCTCCTTCTCGGACGTACATCTCCGGCCCTGACTGCTCCCCTTCGGGCGGCTCAGCCGGGCAGGGATGGGAGAAGTGCTACGTCCTCGGGAAGGAGAGCGCCCGTATCCAAGGCGCGCACATGCGCCCGCATCACCGGCGATCACCCCCGAGCGACAACCACTGGTCGCGCCTGACGCATCACGCACAACCTCACGGACAGGCCCTGCCGGAACCGGCAGAGACCCCCCTGTCCAAGACCGGCGACGGCGTCACCGGCCTGCTCGGTGGGGACCCAGAAGCACCGCTCCCCGAGTGGCTGTCGGGGCCGCAGGCCATTGGACCGAGCGTCGCCGATCGTGGTGCATTCTCGGCCCCCGCACAAGGGGGTTCGTTACTCGCTAGTAACGGCCGGATAACCGAACCGCGACCGCGCGGTCTCGGCCGACGACAGACGGTGGCTCAATTGGCTGGAGCAGAACGGGACATGAAGGTGTGAAGACGATCAAAAGCATGCCCGCGTCTTACTCCAAGTAACAGAGGCCGCGTTTACCAAGTTTTGGTAAAGCGCGGCCTCTGTGGCGCCCTGGGGACAGACTTTTCACTCCGGCAACACAAGCCCCGGCGTTTAGGGACTGGTCAGCCGACGGGCTCGTGGACGGTCCGTGGGGAGCCTCGTGGACGGTCCGTGGGAAGAGCGGGGACGGGCGTCAGAAGAGCACCCGGGCGAGCGCCGTACGCGCCGCCGTCACCCGCGGGTCCTCCGCGCCCACCACTTCGAAGAGTTCGAGCAGGCGCACCCGCGCGGCGTTCCGGTCGTCGCCCGCCGTGCGGCGCACCGTGTCGATCAGCCGCCCGAAGGCGTCCTCGACATGACCGCCCACCAGGTCCAGGTCGGCGGCGGCGATCTGCGCCGCGACGTCCGCGGGGCGGTCGGCGGCGTCTTTGCGGACCGTCTGCGCGTCCAGGCCCTGCACCCGCTGGAGCAGTTCGGCCTGTGCGAGACCGAGCTTGGCCTCCGTGTTGGCCGGGTCGTCGCTCAGCACGTTCTGGTACGCCTGCACGGCGCCCGCGAGATCACCCGCGTCAAGGGCCTGCACGGCCGCTTCGAGCAGGGCGTCATAAGGACCGGCGGGCACCTCGGCCTCGGCGGCAGGCTCGCCCTGCGCGTCCGCGTCGACCGTCAGACCGGTCAGGCCGAAGCGCTCCTCGCCGACCTGGATGAGCTGGTCCAGGGTCTGCCGGATCTGCGCCTCGGGGGCCGCGCCCTGGAAGAGGGGCAGGGCCTGCCCCGCCACCACCGCGAAGACAGCGGGGATCCCCTGGACCCCGAACTGCTGCATCAGCATCTGGTTCGCGTCGACATCGATCTTGGCAAGGAGGAAACGGCCGTTGTATTCCTGCGCGAGACGCTCCAGAAGAGGGCTCAGCTGCTTGCACGGCTCGCACCACTCGGCCCAGAAGTCGATGACGACGGGAACCTCGGTGGAGCGCTGGAGGACCTCGCGCTCGAAGCCCGCCTCGTCGACATCGATGACCAGGCTCGACGGGGAGACCGCGGCCCCTGCCGCTCCCCCGCCCTGCCGGGCCGCTTCGGCGCGCGCCTGCTCCGCCTTCGCCTTGGCCTCCTGGGCCGCCTTCACCGCGGCGAGGTCGACGACTCCGCTCATGGACATGTTCCGTGGCTGCATGAGTACATCCTCCCCCAAGCCGTGCGGGAACCGCCCACCCTTCTTCTCCCGCCGGATTGCGGGACCGTGAAGGGTGTGGTCCGAGGTCCCGAGGAGGACCGTTGGTCTGTCGGCCCGGGGTCCCCACCCCGCGCCTCGTGGTCGTACTGCGTGGTTGTCGCTCGCAGCGTTCGCTCATGGACTCTTGGGATGCGCCGTCCGCCGTGCCCATTCCGCTTTCGCTACGGGTCGTAGCGTAACTGCACCGCCCCGGGCGCGGGGCGGCGCCTTCGGTGATCTGCCTCACTCCGCTCCCCGAACCGCTCCGTACTGGCCGGTATGGTCGCGGGCATGCAGAGCCGCACCACGCCTCCCGCCCGCACCGGCGGCCGCCCGCGCAGCGCGGCCGCCGACGCCGCGATCCTGGAGGCGACCCGGCAGGGCCTCGTCGAGCTGGGCTGGTCCAAGCTGACGCTCGGCGCCGTCGCCACCCGCGCGGGGGTCGCCAAGACGACGCTCTACCGGCGCTGGGCGGGCAAGAGCGAGCTGGTCGTGGACGCGGTGGCCGAGCTCTTCGACGAACTGGAACTGCCCGACCGGGGCAGCCTCGCCGCCGACATCGAGGGCGTGGTGCTGCAGTTCGCGGTGCTGCTCGGCCGCCCCGAGACGAAGACGGCGCTGATGGCGGTCGTCGCGGAGTCGACGACGGACGAGCCGCTGCGCGACCGCATCCGCACGTCCATCGTCGAACGGCAGAAACGTCTCGTCCTCGCGGGCCGCAAGCGGGCCCAGGAGCGCGGCGAACTCCCGCCCGAGCCCGACCCCGAGCGGGCCGCGCAGACCGCCGACCTCATCTTCGACGTGACGGCGGGCGCGGTGGTCCACCGCGCCCTGGTCAGCGCGGAACCGGTGGACGAGGAGTGGGCACGGCGCTTCACGCTGCTGCTCCTGGGCGGGCTGGCGGCGGCCACCGGGCAGGCCCGCCCCTGAGCGACGCGAAGGCGCGCGACCGGGGTCAGACCTGATACCGCCCGGGGGCGAACAGCTCCAGGTTCTCGGCGACCCACGCCGACGTCCGCTTCAGGCCCTCGGCGAGGGAGACCTCCGGGACCCACCCGGCCCACTCCCGCGCCCGGGAGTTGTCCGACAGCAACCGCTCCACCTCACTGCCCGAGGGCCGCAGCCGCGCCGGGTCGACGACCACCGACGCCTCCCGCCCCGAGGCCGCGATCAGGGCCTCGGCCAGGTCACCGATGGAGATCTCCCGGCCCACGCCGAGGTTCACCGCGTGCCCGAGCGCCCGGTCGCACGCCGCCATCGCCAGGAAGCCGCGCGCCGTGTCCGTCACATACGTGAAGTCGCGCGTGGGCGTCAGCGAACCGAGCCTGATCTCCCGTGCGCCCGCGTGCAGTTGGGCGAGGATCGTGGGGATGACGGCACGGGCCGACTGGCGCGGACCGTAGGTGTTGAAGGGCCGCACGACCGTCACCGGCAGCTCGAAGGCGTGCCAGTGCGAGAGCGCCATCATGTCGGCGCCGATCTTCGAGGCGGAGTACGGCGACTGCGGCTGCAGCGGGTGGGACTCGCTGATCGGCGCCGTCAGCGCCGTCCCGTACACCTCGCTCGTGGAGGTGTGGACGAGCCGCCGCACGGAGTGCCGCCGGCACGCCTCCGCGACGTTCTCGGTGCCGACGACGTTCGTCTGGACGTACGCGCCCGGGGAGTCGTAGGAGTACGGGATGCCGATCAGCGCGGCGAGGTGGAAGACCGTGTCGCAGCCGTCGACCGCGTCCATCACGCGCCCCGCGTCCCGCACGTCGCCCGCGATCATCTCGACCCGCGGGTCGCCGAGCAGATGTGCGAGGTGCCCCTTCTCCGCGTACGGCTTGTAGTGCACGAAGGCGCGGACCTTCGCGCCCTCTTCGAGCAGCAGGTCGACCAGCGTCGAGCCGATGAAACCCTCGGCGCCGGTGACGAGGACGGTGCGGTTCCGCCAGGAGAAGTCGGTGTTCATGCGTACTCCAAGTGAGGCGTGACGTGGGCGAGTTCGAGGACCCGGCGGGCGAGCAGGTCGGCGGCGCGGGCGTGCGGTCCTGGATCCGCGGCGCCGCTCATCGCGGCGAGCCGCGCGGGGTCGGCCAGCAGCGGCCCGAGCAGTTCCGCGAGGCGCTCCGCGGTGGTCTCGGCGTCGGGCAGCAGGAGGCCGGCGCCCGCGTCGGACAGGACCCGGGCGTTGTGGGTCTGGTGGTCGCCGGGCGCGTGCGGGTAGGGCACGAGGACGGCGGGCACCCCGGTGGTGGCCAGCTCCGCGACGGTCGCCGAGCCCGCGCGGCACACGACGAGGTCGGCGGCGGCGTAGGAGAGGTCCATGCGGTCGAGGTAGGGGACGGCGCGGGCGACCGCGTTGCCGCCCTCGAACGCGAGCCGGTCCCGCGCGTCGTCGAGCGCCGCAGGCCCGGTCTTGATCAGCAGGTACACGTCGGGCCGCTCGTGCCACCGGGCGGCGAGGCCGAGCGCGGCCTCCGTCAGGCGCGCGGCGCCCAGGCTGCCGCCGTTGAAGAGGACGAGCCGGGCCCCTTCGGGCACCCCGAGCGCGCGGCGGGCCTCGGTACGCAGCGCGGCCCGGTCGAGCGCGGCGAGCGGCGCGGCGATGGGCATTCCCGTGGTGTGTGCCCGCTCGCCGCCCGGCAGGTGCGCGCGGCTGCGGTCGAAGGCGACGGCGATGTTCGGGGTGAGCCGGGCGGCGAACCGGTTGGCGCGGCCCGGTACGGCGTTGGACTCGTGGATGAGGCTCGGCAGCCCCGCCATGCGGGCGCCCACGATGACGGGGGCGCTGGGGTAGCCGCCCATGCCGACGGCGACCTGCGCGCCCTGCTCGCGCAGGATGGCGCGGCACTGGGCGCCGGACTTCACCAGCGCGGCGGGCAGCAGATAGCGGCGGGCGCCGAGCGAGGGGTCGAAGGGGATCATGTCGACGGTGTGCAGGCGGTACCCGGCGTCCGGGATGAGCCGGGTCTCCAGGCCGCGTTCGGTGCCGACGAAGGAGATCACCGCGTCCGGCACGGCCCTGCGCAGCGCGTCGGCGAGGGCGAGGCCCGGATAGATGTGGCCACCGGTGCCGCCCGCACCGATCACGACGGAGAGGCGGGAGCGGCCCGGGGGATCCGAGGGATCGGAGTGAGTGGTTCGCATGGCAGTGGAGCATCACGCGAGGGTCTAAGAGGGTTTTAAGAGCCGCGTTTGGCACCTTTGGTGCATGAGCTTCACGAGCATGAGCGGCAAGGGCGGCCCGCCGGGCGCGGGCGGGGCGCCGCACCGGATCCTCGTCGTCGACGACGACCCCGAGGTCCGCGCGGCCGTCGAGGACGCCCTGACGGTCGAGGGCCACCAGGTGCGGGGCGCCGCCGACGGCCATCGCGCGCTCACGGCGGTGGCCCGCTGGGAGCCGGACCTCCTCGTCCTGGACGTGCTGATGCCGGTCATGGACGGCCTCGCCGTCTGCCGCCGGCTGCGCGCCGCGGGCGACCGCACTCCGGTCCTCGTACTGACGGCCCTGGACTCGGTGAGCGAGCGCGTCGACGGCCTGGACGCGGGCGCCGACGACTACCTGGTCAAGCCGTTCGCGCTCGACGAGCTGGTGGCGCGCGTCCGGGCACTGCTGCGGCGTACGACGCCGGAGCGGGCCGCGGACGACGGCGACGACCTCGCGTACGGCGATCTCGTCCTGGACCCCGCGACCCGCACCGGCCGCCGCGGCGCGCGCACCGTCGAGTTCAGCCGCACCGAGGCCGCCCTCCTCGAACTCCTGCTGCGCAACGCGGGACAGGTCCTGCCGCGCGAGCTGATCCAGCGGACGGTGTGGGGCCGCGACTTCGGCCCCGACTCCAACTCCCTCGCCGTGTACGTCGGTTATCTGCGCCGCAAGCTGGAGTCGGGCGGCGAGCCGCGCCTGGTCCACACCGTGCACGGCGTCGGCTACCGGCTGGGCTCCCCGTGACCGCGCGGCGCAGGCTCGGCGCGCGCTGGCGGCGGCGCAGGCCGCTGCGTACGCGGCTCGCGGTGGCCGCCGCGGCCGCCGTGGCGCTGGTGGCGATCGGGGTGTGCGCGGCCGCGTTCTTCGTGATCCGCTTCAAGCTCTACCAGCAGCTCGACCAGAACCTCGCCCAGACGGCCACGCTCGTCGCCCAGCAGCACCGCACCGAGGGCCCCGGCGTCATGACGGGCGAGTGCCGCTACCTGGGCGCGCCCGCCTGCTCGCAGATCGTCCCCGAGGACCCGGCGGACGACCCGGCGAAGCCGTATCTGCTGCCCGTCGCGACCCAGACGCGCGCGGTCGCCGCGGGCCGGCACGCCCCGTACTACTCGAACTTCGACCTGCCCGGCGGCAAGCCGGGCCGGATGTACACGACCACGTTCGGCAAGGACGGCGAGGCCGTGCAGGTGGCGCTGCGCGCCGACATCGCCGAGCGCGGCGTGCGCCAGGCCGCCTCGCTGCTCGCCGCGGTGGGCGGCGCGGGCGTGCTGCTGTCCGCCGTCGGCGGCTACTGGGTCTCGCGCACCGGCCTCGCCCCGATCACCCGGCTGACCGCGACCGCCGAACGCATCGCCGCGACCCGTGACGCCCGGCACCGCATCGAGCTGCCGCCGGGCCCGCCGGGCCGCGAGGGCCATCAGGACGAGGTCACCCGCCTGGCCGCCACGTTCAACACGATGCTCGCCGAGCTGGAGGAGTCCGTCACCGCCCGCCGCCGGCTGGTCGCCGACGCCTCCCACGAGCTGCGCACCCCGCTGACGGCGCTGCGCACGAACGCCGAACTCCTCGCCAGGGCGGACCGGTTGACCGAAGCGCAGCGCGAGCGGGCCTCGGGCGCGCTCGCCCGCCAGCTGCGCGAAGTCACCGGCCTGGTCAACGACTTGATCGAGCTGGCCAGGGAGGCGGAGCCGCAGCCGCTGCTCGAAGAGGTGCGGCTCGCCCCGCTGGCCGCCCACGCGGTCGACGCGGCCCGCGGCCACTGGCCCGCCGTCCCCTTCTCGCTCCAGGTGGCGCCCGAGGCGGCCGAGCTCAGCCTGCCCGGCGTACCGGCGCGCCTCTCGCGGCTGCTCACCAACCTCCTGGACAACGCGGCCAAGTTCAGCCCGCCGGGCGCCCCGGTCGAGGTCACGCTGTCGCCCACGGCCCTGACGGTGCGCGACCACGGCCCCGGTATCGCCGAGGAGGACCTGCCGTACGTCTTCGACCGGTTCTACCGCGCGGAGAGGGCCCGCGCCCTGCCGGGCTCGGGCCTGGGTCTCGCGATGGCGCGCCAGATCGCGCACGCGCACGGCGCGGAACTGACGGCCCAGCGGGCACCGGGCGGCGGCGCGCTGTTCCGCCTCACGCTGCCGACGCCCTGAGGCCGCCCCGAGGCCGCGCCCGCCCGCCGGTCGGCTACTTCCCGGTCTTCTCGGTCTTCTTCGCCCAGGCACAACTGCCCAGCGTGGCCTTGCCCTTGGCGACCAGGCGGTCGGCCTCGCGGGCGACGAGCACCCGGGTCCTGTCGCCCTTGCACACCACGGTGCGCTCCCCGTGCCCGGCCAGGTCGACCAGGATCTGGTCCCAGTGCCGGTACTGCACGTCGTGCCCGGAGTCCGCGTACGTCCGCACCTTCGCCGTGCCCGGCAGCGCCTCCTGCCAGGTCTTGAGCGTGGCCGGCGGGACGGTGGTGTCCTTCTTGCCGCCGTACAGGTAGACGGGGGCGTCCAGCTTCGACAGGTCCGGGCCAGGACGCTGGCAGTACAGCTTCTGCTCGTGCACCTGCGGCGCCGGGTCGGCCTGCTGCCCGCGCTGGTTGTAGGTGCGCGCGCCTTCCTCGTACGCGGTGTCGGCGAAGCCCGGTATCGACTTCACGGGGCTGTCGTCGGGGAAGGCCCACCAGGTCCGCGGGTCCTTGATCTGGTCCTTCACCGCGTCGGCGAGCGCGTCGTCGGAGAGCCCGCAGTACGCGGCCTTGGGGCCGTAGGGCGGCAGGGCGGCGGCGAGGTGGAGCTGCGAGATCCGGCCGGGGGCCCGCTCGGCGAGTTCGGCGGCGTAGGGGCCGCCGCCGGAGATCGCGATGACGGACACGTCGTCGACGCCGATCCTGTCGAGGACCTCGATGACGTCCTTCGCGTAGTCGGCCTTGCCGAGGCTCGCGTCGAAGTCCGTGTCGCCGAAGCCGTTGCGCTCCACCGAGATGAACCGCAGGCCCAGGTCCTCGCGGGTCGTGCGGAAGAAGTCCGTCATGTGCGAGGCGCGGGCACTGGTGCCGGTGCCGCCGATGAACAGGACGGGCCTGCCGTCCTTGTTCCCGGTGTCGGAGTAGTGCGCGGTCCGCCCGCCCGAGAGCTTCACCGGCCGCACGTCCGGGCCGAGCGAGTCGAAGGCGTCCTGGACCTTCGGCTCGGGCGGCGGGCTCGCACTGACCTCGCCGGAGCCACCGATCAGCAGCGCGCCGAGGACGGTGCAGGTGGCGGCGCCTATGGCGACGGCGGCGGTGCGGGCGTGACCGTTCGAGCTCAAGGGTGACTCCAGGGGCAGGACTGGCTGACCGGCCGCGCCTGCCCTGGCCCCTGGGCCTTAAACCTACGAATTCGCGCCGCCGACCGGATCGTGGGCGGCTCGCCCGATTTTGTCCCATCTGCGACCCGGTGGGGGCTCGTCGCGCAGTTCCCCGCGCCCCTGAAAAGCCCCCCACCTGCCCGCAGGCCTAGAACCCCGGCGGCTCCACGTAGATCCCCCACTCGTCCCGGAGCACCCCGCAGATCTCCCCGAGGGTCGCCTCGGCCCGCACCGCGTCGAGCATCGGCGCGATCATGTTCGAGCCGTCGCGGGCGGCGGCGAGCATCGCGTCCAGGGAGGCCCGCACGCGCGCCTCGTCCCGCGCGCCCTTGCGGTCCCCGAGCGCCCGGACCTGCTCCCGCTCCACCTCGTGGCTGACCCGCAGGATCTCCAGGTCGCCGGTGACGGAGCCGTGGTGGCCGTTCACGCCCACGACCCGCTTGTCGCCCTTCTCCAGGGACTGCTGGTACTGGAACGCCGACTCGGCGATCTCGCCGGTGAACCAGCCGTCCTCGATGCCCCGCAGAATGCCCGAGGTGATCGGCCCGATCGGGTGCTGCCCGTCCGGATGGGCGCGGCGCCCGCGCTCCTTGATCTGGTCGAAGATCTTCTCCGCGTCGGCCTCGATGCGGTCGGTGAGCTGCTCGATGTACCAGGCGCCGCCCAGCGGGTCCGCGACGTTGGCGACGCCGGTCTCCTCCATGAGCACCTGCTGCGTGCGCAGCGCGATCTCGGCGGCCTGCTCGCTGGGCAGCGCGAGGGTCTCGTCGAGGGCGTTGGTGTGCAGCGAGTTGGTGCCGCCGAGCACGGCCGCGAGCGCCTCCACCGCCGTGCGCACGACGTTGTTGTACGGCTGCTGCGCGGTGAGCGAGACACCGGCGGTCTGCGTGTGGAAGCGCAGCCACTGGGCCTTGTCGGTCTTCGCCCCGTACACCTCCTTCATCCAGCGCGCCCAGATCCGGCGCGCGGCCCGGAACTTGGCGATCTCCTCGAAGAAGTCGAGGTGCGCGTCGAAGAAGAAGGAGAGGCCGGGCGCGAAGACGTCCACGTCGAGCCCGCGGCTCAGGCCCAGCTCCACGTAACCGAAGCCGTCGGCCAGGGTGTAGGCGAGCTCCTGCGCGGCCGTCGCCCCGGCCTCGCGGATGTGGTAGCCGGAGACCGAGAGCGGCTTGTAGGCGGGGATGTCGCGCGCGCAGTGCTCCATCAGGTCGCCGATGAGGCGCAGGTGCGGCTCGGGCTGGAAGAGCCACTCCTTCTGCGCGATGTACTCCTTGAAGATGTCGGTCTGCAGCGTGCCGTTGAGGATGCCGGGGTCGACGCCCTGCCGCTCGGCCGCGACGAGGTACATGCAGAAGACGGGCACGGCGGGCCCGGAGATCGTCATCGACGTCGTGACGTCGCCGAGCGGGATGTCCTTGAAGAGGACCTCCATGTCGGCGGCGGAGTCGATGGCGACGCCGCAGTGCCCGACCTCGCCGAGCGAGCGGGGGTCGTCGGAGTCGCGGCCCATGAGCGTCGGCATGTCGAAGGCGACGGAGAGCCCGCCGCCGCCGTTGGCCAGGATCATCTTGTAGCGCTCGTTCGTCTGCTCGGCGTTGCCGAAGCCGGCGAACTGGCGGATGGTCCACGTCCTGCCGCGGTATCCGGTCGGGTGCAGCCCGCGCGTGAAGGGGTACTCACCGGGCCAGCCGATGCGCTCGAACCCCTCGTACGCGTCCCCCGGCCGGGGTCCGTAGACCGGGTCGACCGGGTCTCCGGAGAGCGTGGTGAAGTCCGCGTCGCGCTTGCGGGCCTTGTCGTAACGGGCCTGCCAGCGTCGGCGGCCTTCCTCGATGGCGTCAGCGTCCATACCTTCGAATTTACTAGGACGTCCTAGTAAATGTCGATGGCAGACCGCCACGGACCTGTCCGTGGCGGCGGGGTTACGCCTTGGCGGTGACCGGGGAGCCGTCGGTGATCAGCGGCTCGACCTCGCGGACGACCTTGCGCTCGACGAAGAAGGCGGCCGTCGGGATGGTGCCCGAGATCAGCACCCACAGGAGCTTGCCGAAGGACCACTTGGCCTTGGAGCCCAGGTCGAAGGCGAAGATCAGGTAGATGATGTAGAGCACGCCGTGGGCCTGCGAGACGACGAGCGTCAGGCCCTCGCCGGTCTCGAATCCGTACTTGGCCACCATGCAGGCACACAGGATGAGCAACATGACGGCGGTGACGTAGGCCATCACCCGGTAGCGGGTCAGCACGCTGGATTTCATGGCTACGAGCGTAACCGTCCGGGAAACCCCCGCTTCCGCGGGGAGTGCGCGATCGTCCGGCAGCGGGTGAGCACGCTTCGCGGGTCACCCCCGCTCACACGGGGACAGCGCGCCGACCCGCAGGAACCGTGACCCGGGACCGTCAGCCCCTGTCCTCGAAATCCTCCGCCGCCACCCGCAGGGGCCGCAGCATCGCGAAGATCTCCGCGCACTCCTCCGCGTCGTACACGCCGAGCCCGAAGTCCATCGCCATCAGCTCGCGCGTGGCCGACTCGACGACCGCGCGGCCCTTCTCCGTGATGGAGGCGAGCGTGCCGCGGCCGTCGTTGGGGTTGGGGCGCTTGTCGACCAGGCCGGACTTCACCAGGCGGTCGACCGTGTTGGTCACCGAGGTGGGGTGCACCATGAGCCGCTCGCCGATCTTCGACATCGGCAACTCGCCGGCCTGCGAGAACGTGAGCAGCACCAGCGCCTCGTAGCGCGCGAACGTGAGTCCGTACGGCTTGACGACCGCGTCGACCTCGGCCAGCAGGATCTGGTGCGCCCGCATGATCGAGGTGATCGCGCCCATGGCCGGGACCGATCCCCAGCGCTGCTTCCAGAGCTCGTCGGCGCGGGCGATCGGATCGAAGGGGAGGCTGAGGGGCTTCGGCACGGCATCGACCTTACCCGCCGGTCATATGCTGGTCAGCCCCGTCTCGCAATTCGGTCGTACGTTCCCGGGGAGCCGTTCGGCCCGCCGTGCGCCGCACCTCAAGGACCAGGAGCAGGCAGCAGACCGTGCCGAGCGCCCCGGCGCCCGCGACGACCGTGCTCACCGCCCAGAACTCGGCGGCCAGACCCGCCAGGGACATCCCGGCCCCCTGGAGCGTCATGAGCCCCGCGGTGAGCAGGGTCATCGCCCGGCCCCGCAGTTCGTCGGGGACCGCGTCGACGAACCAGCGGTCGAGACCCAGGGTGTACGCCGAACCGGCCCCGGCGATCGCGAGCGCGGCAAGGGCCGGGGCGAGGCCGGGCGTGAGGGCGTACACGGCGAGCGGCAGCAGGGTGAGCGCGGCGAGCGGCAGCACGATGCGGGACCGCGCGGCGGCGGACAGCGCGGAGCCCGCGTACAGCTCCCCCGCGATGGTGCCCACCGGCAGCGCGCACATCAGCAGGCCGACGCCCCAGGTGCCGATGCCGAGCTGGTCCGCGTAGGGAGCCGCGAGCACTTCCGGGGCGACGAGGAACATGGGCGGCACCCAGAAGAGCAGGAGCAGGGCGCGTACGCGGCGGTCGGCGAGGACGCGCCGGGTGCCGCCGAGCGAGTCGCGGACCAGCGCCTGCTTCTCGCCGCCGGCCCCGCGCGCGGGGCGCCGCCGGGTCCCGTACCGCAGCAGCAGCGCGGAGACGGCGAACGTCGCCACCGTGATGACGAGCGCGCCGCGCGGCGGGACGAAGGTGAGCAGGACGCCGCCGAGTCCGAAGCCGACGAGGAGGGAGCTCTGGGAGACGATGCGCAGCAGGGAGCGGCCGAGGACGAAGAGGTCGCCGTCGCCGAGGATGTCGGTGAGGGTCGCCATGCGGGTGCCGTTGAAGACGGGTGAGACGAGGGCGATGGCGCAGCGCAGGGCGAGGAGTGCGGCGACGGGGGTGGCGGGCAGTGCCATGAGGGCGGCGCAGCCGGCGCACAGGAGGTCGCAGACGACGAGGACGCGGCGCGGCGGGTACCGGTCGGCGATCCCGGACAGCAGGGTGCCGCCCACCAGGTAGGGCAGCATGCCGAGCGCGAAGGTGAGCGCGGCGAGCAGCGGCGAGCCGGTGAGTCCGTAGACGAGGACGGTCAGCGCGATCTCGCTCACGAGGACGCCGAGCAGGGAGAGCGCGTGCGCGGCGAAGACGGCGCGGAACTCGCGCACGGCGAAGACCCGGGCGTATCCGGTGGGCTGTTCTGGCATGGCGGCAGCCTCACGCGGGGGCGGCGGCGGGCCTAGAGTTTCGGGCTCGGGCGAATCTTCGGTGTGCGGCGAGGGGGTCGAAGTGCCGTTCCACATCCATTTCGGGCAGGACGATCTGCTGCGCTGCCGGTTCGCGGTGTCGCCGCTGTGGGAGACGCAGGAGGCGGTGCGGACGCTCAGGCGTCCGGAGCGGCAGGGCTATCACCCGCAGTGGCTGCGGCGGATACGGGCGGCGGGCCGGGGTCTTGATCTGGCGGGGCTGTGGCTGCTGATGCCGCGGCGGGGGCATTCGCCCGACTTCCTCGGGCCGCCGCCGATCGGTCCCGCGGCGCGTTTCGAGGAGGAGATCGCGGGGGTGCGCGCGGCCGATCCGGGGGCGGCGCGGGAGGAGATGGCGCGGGCGCTCGCCTGTACTCCGGGGGGCGGCCGATTCGTCGCGGGGGCGGGCGCTGCTGGCGGATCCGGCGGGTGCGGTGCGGGAGCTCGCGGATGCCCTGGAGGCGGCGTGGCACGCGCTGATCGAGCCGGACTGGCCGCGGCTGCGGGCGCTGCTGGAGGCCGATGTGGCCTTTCATTCGCGGCGGCTCGCGGAGGTGGGGCTCGGCGGGCTGCTGCCGGAGCTGGACCGCAGGCTGTCGTGGGACGCGGGGACGCTGACGGTCGAGTGGCGCGACGAGCACGTGCGGCATCTGTCGGGGCAGGGGCTGGTCCTGATCCCGAGCGTCTTCTCGTGGCCGGACGTGGTGAGCGGGTTCGATCCTCCGTGGCAGCCGACGCTCGCGTATCCGGTGCGGGGCATCGCGGGGCTGTGGGCGGACCCGTCGGAGCGTACGTCCGCGGCGCTGGTGCGGCTGCTGGGGCGCGGCCGGGCCACGGTGCTCGCGGCGCTGGACGCGCCCGCCACGACGTCGGGGCTCGCCCATCGCACGGGGCTCGCGCCGTCGACGGTGTCGGCGCATCTGGGGGCGCTGCGGGGTGCGGGGCTGCTGGTGTCGCGGCGGTACGGGCACCAGGTGTTCTACGAGTGCACGCCGCTCGGCATCGCGCTCGCCACCGGGGGCGGTGTCGTACAAGGGATGGATTAGCCCTTTATGAAACGATTGCCGGGCCGACTGACCGTCACCGTCGCCCAAGGGGGCTGGATGCACCGGCTGCTCCGCACGTTCACGGCGCTCGCCGCACTCACCGCGCTCGGGCTCTCCGCGGGCTGCTCGTCCGGCTCCGGCTCCGGCGCGAAGGACTCCTCCGTGCGCGGCCCCGCGACCGACGGGACGCGGACCTCGTCGGGCAGCTTCTGGGTCGACCCGGACAGCGCCGCCGCCCGGCAGGTCGCGCAGTGGGAGCGGGAGGGCCGCACCCAGGACGCCGAGGCGCTCAAGCGGATCTCGGAGCGCCCGGTGGCCGTGTGGCCGGCCGGCGACAACCCGGCGCCCGACATCGCGGAGGCGACGCGCGGCGCGGCGCGGGAGGGGCGCACCGCCGTGCTCGTCGCGTACAACATCCCGCACCGCGACTGCGGCCAGCACTCCGCGGGCGGCGCGAACAGCGCCGACTACTACCGGACCTGGGTGAACGCCTTCGCCGACGCGATCGGTACGGCCCCCGCCGTGGTCGTCCTGGAGCCCGACGCGGTCCCGCACATCGTGGACGGCTGCACCCCGGCGGAGTACCACGCGGACCGCTACCGGCTGATCTCCGAGGCGATCGAGCGTCTGAAGCGGCAGCCGCGGGTGAAGGTCTACCTCGACGCGGGCAACCCCGGCTGGATCTCGGACGCGCGCAAGCTGACCGAGCCGCTCCAGAAGGCGGGCATCGCGCGGGCCGACGGCTTCTCGCTGAACGTCTCCAACTTCCAGAGCGACGGGACGACGAAGGCGTACGGCCGCACGCTGTCGGGCACGGTCGGCGGCAAGCACTTCGTGATGGACACCAGCCGCAACGGCAGGGGGCCGCTCGGGGGCGACCGCCAGGACGCCTGGTGCAACCCGCCGGGCCGGGGCCTCGGCACCCCGCCGACCGACCGCACCGGCGAGCCGCTGCTCGACGCCGTCCTGTGGATCAAGCGGCCGGGCGACTCGGACGGTCCCTGCCGGGGCGGCCCGGCGGCGGGGCAGTGGTGGCCGGACTACGCGCTGGGCCTCGCGCGCAACGCCAAGGCGGCGTGAGGTCCGCCCGGTTCAGTCCTCCTGGCCCACGTGGATCCACTTCGCCTTGGACGACGTGCCGTCGTGGTCGGTGACGAACAGCATGTACCAGCCCGGCGGCACCAGGGCCGTGTCGTCCCGCGGGACCTCCACCGTCACCGAGCCCTTGCCCTTGCCGAGCCCCAGCGCGATCGAGCGCTGCTCGACGTCCGTCGTGTGCGTCACGGCGCTCGGGCGCATCAGGCGGGCCGAGGCGATCTTCTCGGGGTGGTCGGTGCGGAAGGTCGCGCGGCCGTCGGCGGCCAGTTGCTCCGGGCCCTCGCCGAGCACCGGGCGGTCCTTGCCGCCCTTGTGCAGCGCCGGCGGCGTGAAGATCTCCATGCGCTGCTCGAAGTGGCCGAGCTTGGTGTTCTGTTCGTTGTCGAAGAGCGGGTCCGAGCCGAAGGTGGCGACGCGGCCGTCGGGCAGCAGCAGCGCCTCGGAGTGGTAGTTGCGGCCCACCTCGGGTGAGGCGGCCGTGCGGAAGGCGTTGGTCTTGGGGTCGTAGAACTGCGCCTTGTGGATGTTGCTGGCGCTGCGCCCGCGGTAGTCGGAGGAGCCGTTGGTCGTGAACACCGAGTCGTCCGGCATGAGCACGCTGTTCAGATAGCGGGTGCCCTGCGGGAGCTGCGGGCCCGTCCTGAAGGACGGGTCGTCCTCCTTGAGGTCGATCACGGCGGTGCGCCGCGTCGCCTTCTCCGACTCGCCCACTCCCCCGCCGCCCAGGATCATCACCTTCTGGTCCTGCGCGGGCGGCAGCAGCACGGACGCCGACGTCTCGGTCTGGTCGAGGTCCTCCAGGCCGGGGACCTTCTCGAACTTGTTGGTCTCCAGGTCCCACAGGCCCGGCTCGCGGCCCTTGTCGGCGGGGCCGTAGCCCGCGTTGGACGCCGGGTAGAAGAGCTTGCCGCCCTTGGTGAGGAAGAGGGCGGGGTAGGTCGGGAAGTAGCGCTTGGGCCCGTCCGACCACGTCTTCGTCTTCGGGTCGTAGATCTCGTTGTCGCCCGGGTCGATGACACCGACGTCGTCGAGCCCGGAGACCGCGAGGACCTTGCCGTCCTTCAGGCCGACCAGGGTCGGGTACCAGCGGGCCTTGGCCATCGGGTCGACGGGGAGGTACTTCTCGGCCTTCGGGTCGAACTCGTAGGCCGCCTTGATCCCCTGGAAGTCCTGCTTCTCCATGTCGATCTTCTCGGCGATGCCGTACGTGTTGTCGGCGTCCTCGCCGGTCAGGCCCTCGATCTCGTACTGCGCCGACTTCTCGGTGACCGACTGCCTGCCCGTCTTCGCGGCCTCCACGAAGACCCGGGCCTCGCTGGCCTCGACCTTCGTCTTCCAGGGCTGCATCACCCCGGCCTTGTTGTAGGTGATGTCGAACTCCCGCTTGGCCTTGGGCACCTTGACGTCGAACTTGCTGACGTACTCGATGCCGGAGGGCGAGCGGAACGTCGTGCCCTTCTTGAGGGTCACCGGCTTGTCCGGGTTCTCGTTCTTCACGCGCATGCCGCCGCCGGCCCGGTCGACCTCGCCGTCGAGCAGCTCGTAGCGCGCGGTGCCGCCCGCCACCAGGAGCCGCCCGTCGGGGAGTTGGGCGTGCCCGGAGCAGAAGAAGTCCTCGGGAGTGGCGATCTTCTTGAAGGAGTCGTTCTCGGGGTCCCACAGGATCGTGTCGAACGACCCGGCGTCGAACTTCTTCTGCTCGTTGCCCGATCCCGCGACGATCAGCACCTTGCCGGTGTGCAGGAGCGCGGCGTGGATGGCGTTGGTACGGAACTCCTCGGGGATGTCGATCCGCTTCCAGGAGCCGTACTTGGCCTTGTAGCCGGGCTGGGCGATCTTGTACGCGTGGTACTTCTCCTCGGCGAAGGAGAGCGCGGCGGGAGCGTTGAGCCCCACGAGGAGAACGCCCGCGCCGACTCCGATGAGCGTCTTCCTGGTGCGCTTCGAGGGCCGGTAGGCCATGGCTCAGTTCCCTCCGGTCGTCGTACTGGTGGCGAACGCGGGCTCCGGCTCGCCGTCCTCGCTCAGCACCTTCGTCCGCAGCTTCTGCCGGGCCTGCCTGCGCTCCCTGACGAGGGTGAACGCCCAGATGGTGACGGGCGCCAGCGAGATGATCAGCGCGAGGACGGCCCAGGTGCGCATCGCCACGTGCGTGTGGTCGAGCACGAAGGAGGCGACCAGCGAACTGGCCAGCACCGCCGCCCAGAAGAGGTGGATGCGGAAGGTGAGCAGCCGGTCGGGGCTGGCGTCGCCGCCCTTGGGCGTGACCACGAAGCGGCTCGGGCGGCGCAGGAAGGCGGCGCCGAGCGACTTGGCGTAGATGGGCGCGGAGAGCGCCGACATCGCCATGCCGGCGAGGCCTCCCGAGCCCTCCGGTTCGTGCGGGGAGACGTTGTGGCGGCGGTTCCAGAGGTACAGGCCGATCTGGAGGGCCGCGGCGTCGCTGTAGAGCATGAGCCAGACGGACGCGGCGACCTGGGTGCCGCTGGCGCCGAACCACAGGAACAGCACACAACTGAGCACGCCGAGAAGCCAGTTGACGGCCGTCATCGGGTAGTAGACGAGCATCAGCGAGTACGAGAACAGGCGTCCGGGCGGCATCGTGAACGGTGCCTTCCAGTACTGCTTGAACAGCGTCTCGTAGGTGCCGCGCGACCAGCGCATCTGCTGGGTGAAGAAGTCCGTCCAGGACGCCGGGCCCTCGCCGACCGCCAGCACGTCCGGGGTGTAGACCGAGCGCCAGTGGCGCCGGGTGGCCGGGTTGCGGCGGCGGTGCAGCTCGAAGCCGGTCGCCATGTCCTCGGTGATCGAGTCGTACAGGCCGCCGATCTGGGTCAGCGCGCTGATGCGCACGACGTTGTTCGTGCCGACGAACATGGGGGCGCGGTAGCGGTTTCCGGCGCGCTGGATGAGCGCGTGGAAGAGGAACTGCTGGGACTCGGCGGCCTTGGTCACCGGCGTCTCGTAGTTGCCGTAGACCTGCGGCCCGACGACGAACGCGACGTCCGGGTCGCGGAAGTAACCCATCATCCGCTCCAGGAAGTTGGGGAGCGGGACGTGGTCGGTGTCGACGGAGGCGAAGAAGTCGTACTCCGCGTGGTGCATCGCGAGCCAGGCGTTGTAGTTGCCGTGCTTGGTGCGGGTCTTGTGGGGGCCCTTCTTGCGGTTCCACTCCGGTACGCCGTGGCGCGTGAAGTGGCGTACGCCGAGCTCCGCGCACAGGGCCTTGGCCTCGGGGCTGTCGCCCTCGTCCAGGAGCCAGACGTCCAGGGGGCCCGTGTGGTGGATCCGTACGGCGCCCTCGAGGGTCGCCCGGACCATGGACAGGGGCTCCTTGCCGGGCACGTACGTGGTGAGGAAGGCGACGCGGGTGCCTTCTTCGGGGACGACGGGGACCGGGTCCCTGGCCACCATCGTGGCGTGGGCGATCGATATGACGTTGACGAGCATGAACAGCTCGATCAGACCGATCGCGACGAGCATCGTGATGTCCAGGCCGATCAGCCAGCGGTCGCCGCCCTCGCGTTCGGTCCAGTGCGTGGGCCAGACGAGGTAGACGAGCAGGATGCCGGTGAGTATCGGCGCGAGCGTCATCAGGATGACGGCGCGTATTCGGTGCGGCTCGCGGGAGAGGAGCTTGCGGTACTGGACCCGGTAGCAGCCGTCTTCGCCGTCCGGCTCTGTGAGCGGTCCGGCGAGCGTGCTGTGGGTCTCGTAGTCGTAGCCGTCCGGCTGCCGCACAGCGCCCTCCAGGTTCTGGTTCTGGTGATCGAACGAGCCGATACCCACACAAAAGTGGAGATTTCCGGGCGTGTCGAACTGGATTCGCCCGTGCGAGCGAGATATGGCGGGCCGCCTCGAACGGTTCACGCATTCGGCCCCACTTACGGGGCGGGGCCACCCGGGGCTGACGTCGGCGCCTTTTGCCGGTGCGGGGGCGGGCAACGTGTGCGACTGACGGCGCGCGGTCTGCCGCCTTGGGGGGGGGCGGGGCTGCGGGCGTCTGGCGGGGCGCCTTGGGCGGTGCTGCGCCTTGGGTCCGTCGGTGGGGCGGGGCCGCGGGGGTATGTGCGTACTCGCCATCCCTGCGCCCCGCCCCAAGTCCAAAGACGCCAACGTGCGCTCAGTGCTCCGTTCGCACATACCCCCACGTCCCCTCGGGAGCGTGTGCGACCGCGGCCCGGTGGGGGCCGGTGCGCCCGCGCTGCGCCCGGTGGGCAACCTGTTGCCGGTCCCGCCGCTGTGGGCGGCGGCGCGGTGGCGAACTAGCCGCCCCTGCTGTGGGCAGGCGTTCCGCAAGGCGGAACGGGTGGGCACAGCCCCCGGTGCCGGGCAGCGATCAAGGAGGCTCCAGCTCCGGTGCGGCCGGTCCCGCAAGGCGGTGCGGGGTAAACGGGCGGGTGGGTGGGGAAGGCCCGGCGCGGAGCGCCGGGAAGCGGACGGTGCCGGGCGGCGATGACCGTGGCCCAAGCCCCGGCGCAGCCGGACCGTGCCGGGGAAGGGGAAGCCGACGCCCACCCGGCGCGGGGAGGCACGAGCCACGGTGCCGGGCGGCGATGAAGGAGGCCGCGCCCCGGCCGGGGGTCAGGGACGACGGCGGCGAAGGTGGTGGCGGACTGCCCGCTGGGCGATGGGGCCGAGGTCCTCGATCGCCGTCACCAACTGGGCCAGCTGGTCCAGCGATTCCAACGCCCTCTCCGTACCCGCGGAGTCCACCCCTTCGTACAACTCCATCCCCACGAACGACGCCGCCACCGCCCGAGCAAGCCCAACGGGATCGGCGAACTCCCCGAGAGGGGAGGCGGAAAGCACCCGCGTCAGCACCTTCTCGATCTCCTCGATCCAGAGCGCGAGCCCCGCCGCCGTCGCCCCCGCGAGCCGAGGCTGCGTCTGCGCCCCCGCGAGCAACTGCCCGAGCACCGCCACATGCCCCGCCTCCCGCTCCTCCTCGTGCATCTCCCGCCCGAACGCGAGCAGTTCGGAGAGGGAACCGATCGAGGAGAGCCGCTCGCGATAGCGGGCGACCCGCTGCTCCGTGCCATGCCGGCACGCCGCCGCCAGCAGCTCGTCGACGGAACCGAAGTGGTAGAAGACGAGGGCCTGGTTGACCCCGGCGGACGCCGCGATGCTGCGCGCGGACGTCTTGGCGATGCCCTGCTCCGTGAGCGTCCGCAGGGCGCCTTCGAGGAGCTTGGTCCGGGTCTCCTGGCTCTTGGCCGGATCCTTGGCCGCACTCACGCGCGCGCCTCCTCGCGGACGGGCCGCAGACCGGGCCGCACCCCGCAGGTCCGGACGTCGGCGTACGTCGCCGTGAACGACCCCTCGTACCCGAAGAGCGGCCCGAAGCGCGGGTTCGTGACCCGGACCTGGATGCGGAAGCACTCCGCCGCGTCGTCGTAGGACTCGCGGACCTCCGCGTCACCGCGGATCAGTCCGGGGACGCGGCAGTCCACCGGCCCCTCCCGGAAGCGGTGGTCCCCGGAGCGGATCAGGAGCGAGCCGTCGGGCTCGGCCCGCAGGTGCAGGTCGGTGGCGAGGTGCTGATGCGTGCCGAGGTAGTCGAGCACGCGGTCGCCCTTGGGGCTCAGGACCATCTGGGCGTCGAAGCGGCGTGGGCCGCCGGGAAGATCGAAGGTGCGCACGAAGCTCACGGTCTCACGGCCGTACGTGTCGGTGTACGGCACGTTCTCGATGACGAAGGGGACGTTCCTGCCCTGGCGCGGGACGAGGATGTTGCGGGTGCCGCCGACCGCGAGGAACGGCTTCACGAAGCCCCCGCCGTGCCAGATGCGGTCCATGACGCCCCGCCCGGTGCAGGCCTCGCCGCTCGCGAGGCCGACGGAGAAGCGGCGCCGGATCTGCGGGTGCAGCCGTTCGAAGTCGGCGCCCAGCACGGCCCGGAAGATCGACGACGTCATGACTGCTGCTCCTTGGCGGTGGCGAGGGTGGTCAGGATGCGCGGGGCACGCGCGCGCTGCGGCGGGGTGCGCAGGCAGCGGCGGGCCGCCGGGGTCGTCGGCAGGGGCGGCAGCATCAGCATCAGGGCCGCCGTCGCCAGGGCCGTCATGGGGGCGAAGAGGACCGCGGCCACCACGCACAGGACGCGGGCGACGCACTCCGCGGCGCCGTGCAGGAGGGCCCGCTCGGGGGTGATGCCCCGCTCCAGCCAGAGGCGCAGGCGGTCGAAGGACCAGGCGGTCGCCCAGCCCATGAGGGGGCGGCAGACCGCGCGGTCGGCGATCCTCCCGAACCGTCCCCAGCGCGGGCGGTAGTCGTAGCCGGTCACGAAGCGGATGCCGTCGCCGTCGTCGGTCGGTACGTAGCGCCAGTAGCCGCTGCCCTCCTCCAGGAGGGAGAGGGGGTGCGGGGAGGCGAAGCGCAGGGCGGAGGTCCGGGTGCCGTCGGGCCTGCGCTTCTCCCCCGCGGAGATCCCGGTGCCGGCGATCGTCAGGAACGGCAGCACGCGTGTGGCGTACCGGAAGTGCTGCGGCTCGCCCTCCCGGCACGGGAGGTAGTCGATCTCGGTGAAGCGCAGGTCCCAGCGCTGGTGGAGACCGGGCTCCTGGGTGCGCGCCCAGAGGTCGTCGAGATCGGCGCGTATCCGCGCCTCGATGTACAGACTCACGGTGAACCCCCACGTCAGCATGCTTTTGAGCGACTGCTCAAACGGAAGGTACAGGTGTTTGAGCAGTCGCTCAAGTCGGCATTCGGGCACAAGAAGGCACAAGAAAAGCCCCCGCCCGAAGGGCGGGGGCTTTCAGGAGTGCGAGGCGTTACGCGGAGAGGTAGCGCTCCACCGTGTCGACCTTGGAGGTCAGACCGTCCGTCACGCCGGGGCGGATGTCCGCCTTCATGACGACCGAGACGCGGGGCGCCCGCGCCTCCACCGCGGCGACGGCACGCTTGACGACGTCCATCACCTCGTCCCACTCGCCCTCGACGGACGTGAACATCGCGTCGGTGCGGTGGGGCAGGCCCGACTCGCGGACGACGCGGACCGCGTCGGCGACGTACTCGCCGACGTCCTCGCCGACGCCGAGCGGGGTCACGGAGAAGGCGACGATCATGCGCCCACGACCCCCTCGCGGCGGGCACGGGAGGCGATCACCGCGTTCTCGGCCTCACGCTTGAGCTTGCGCTCGGCGAAGAAGCCGCCGGTCGGCAGGACCGAGAGGACGAAGTACAGGGCGCCGGTCTTCAGGTCCCACTTCGTGCGGTTCCAGGCGTCCAGCCAGAACACCACGTAGAGCACGAAGAGCACGCCGTGGATCATGCCCATCGCCGGCACGGCGTTGAACTCCGTGGTCCGCTTCAGCACCGAGCAGACGAGCAGCAGCAGGAAGGAGACGGCCTCGGGGGCCGAGACCAGGCGGAGGCGGCGGAGTGCGGAAGCGGTCTTGATGTCCACGGATCACCTTCGGGTGGGTGGGCGGCGGGAGGGGGCGTACGCACGGCGCGCGCTGATCTTGTGAACGCGCGCACAAGCGACCCCCATTGTGACATCGGGGTGTTCTCGGGGTTCGCTCAGGGCCCTTCACCCTGTTCTGGGCGGGTACGCGGCGGCTACCGTCGGTTCGTGGCTACGTTCCGGCTCCAAGGGAGCAGAGTGCTCGCCGTCGACATGACGGGCGACGCCGTCAAGGCGAAGAACGGCTCGATGGTGGCGTACGACGGCCAGATGGCCTTCAAGAAGATGACCGGCGGCGGCGAGGGGATCCGGGGCATGGTCACCCGGCGCGTCACCGGCGAGCAGATGACGGTGATGGAGGTGAAGGGGCACGGCACCTGCTGGTTCGCCGACCGCGCCACCGAGATCAACCTGGTGCGGCTGCAGGGCGACAAGCTGTACGTCGAGGCGAGCAACCTGCTGTGCGCGGACGCCGGCCTGCGCACCGGCACCAGCTTCACGGGCCTGCGCGGCGCGACCCAGGGCAACGGCCTGTTCACCACGACCGTCGAGGGCACGGGCCAGGCGGCGATCGTCTCCGACGGCCCGGCGGTGGTGCTGCGCGTCTCCCAGCAGTATCCGCTGACGGTCGACCCGGGCGCCTACATCGCCCACCAGGGGAACATCCGCCAGAGCTTCCAGTCCGGCGTGACCTTCCGCACCTTCCTGGGCGAGGGCGGCGGCGAGGCCTTCCAGATCCGCTTCGAGGGCGACGGCCTCGTCTACGTCCAGCCCAGTGAGCGCACCACGATCGCGGGGGACGTGTGACATGCCCTTCCGAGAGATCAACTCGAAGATGATCGAGGCCCAGGTGCAGCCGGGCGCCAAGATCTTCAGTCAGCGCGGCGCCATGCTCGCCTACAAGGGGGACGTCTCCTTCACCCCGAACATCCAGGGCGGGCAGGGCGGCCTGATGTCCATGCTCGGGCGCCGGGTCGCGGGCGAGGCCACCGCCCTGATGACCGTCGAGGGCAGCGGCACGGTCCTCTTCGGGCACGGCGGCCACCACATCCAGGTGATCGGCCTCTCCGGGGACACCCTCTATGTCGAGGCCGACCGCCTCCTCGCCTTCGACGGCACCCTCCAGCAGGGCACGATGTTCATGGGCTCGCAGGGCGGCGTCATGGGCATGGTGCGCGGCCAGGTCAGCGGCCAGGGCCTGTTCACCACGACCCTCAAGGGCCACGGCGCGGTCGCCGTCATGGCGCACGGCGGCGTCATCGAGGTCCCGATCACCCCGCAGCGCCCGGTCCACGTCGACCCGCAGGCCTATGTGGCCCACCACGGCGACGTGCGCAACAAGCTGTCCACGGCGCTCGGCTGGCGCGACATGGTCGGCCGCGGCTCCGGTGAGGCCTTCCAGCTGGAGCTGTCGGGCAGCGGCGCGGTCTACGTCCAGGCCTCGGAGGAGAAGCTGTGAATCCGAACGTGTCCACGCCCGCGGGCGCGCCCGCCGTGTTCGACCCCATGACGCTGCCGTCAGACGACAACGTCAACGCGTACACCTTCTGCGTGGAGCTCAAGGGGAACCAGTGGTTCCTGCAGAAGGGGAAGATGATCGCCTACTACGGACGGATCGAGTTCAACGGCATCGGGCACGGCCGTCTCGACCGGCTGGTCCGGACCAGCTTTCATTCGCCGCTGCACGCAAGCGACTGGGTCGTGGCGGACGGCCAGGGCAAGATGCTCCTCGCCGACCGGGCCTTCGACGTGAATTCGTATGACCTGGAAGACGGCAACCTGACCATTCGCTCCGGCAACCTCCTCGCTTTTCAGCCAACTCTCGCGCTGAAGCAGTCGATCGTTCCGGGCTTCCTGACCCTGATCGGAACCGGAAAGTTCGTCGCCGCGTCGAACGGCCCGGTGGTCTTCATGGAGCCGCCGATCCGCGTCGATCCACAGGCCCTGGTGGGCTGGGCGGACTGCCCTTCACCGTGCCACCACTACGACCACGGATACCTCACAGGCGTGATCGGAGGCGTGCGGGCACTGACCGGCATCGGTGGCACGTCCGGCGAGGAGCACCAGTTCGAGTTCGTGGGCGCCGGCACGGTCCTGCTCCAGTCGACCGAGGCGCTGATGCCCGAGCAGGCCTCCGGAGAGGTGCCGCAGCAGGCCGGCGTGCCGGGCGGACGGGGCACTCCGGGGCAACCGGGCCAGCAGTCCGGGACACCGCGCCTTCCCGGACAACTGGGGGACCTCCAGCGTCGCTTCGGGCTGTGAGCGGTAGTCTGCGGAGTGTGACGGCGAACGTCTGTGCCCCTCGCGAGCCAGGGGGTGCGAGGCGCGTCACACCCGACCGTTCGTTCACCTTTCAACTTCTTAGGTAGAATCGATTCCATGGAGACCGAGACGGCCCCGCAGTGGCTGACCGACGAGGAACAGTGCGCTTGGCGCACCCACGTGGAGGTCAACAGGATGCTGACATATCAGCTCGAAAAGGACCTTCAGCCGTTCAACCTGACCATGAACGACTACGACATTCTCGTGCATCTCTCAGAATCGGAAGACCTGCGGATGCGCATGAGTGATCTCGCCGCCGCCACTCTGCAGTCCAAGAGCCGCCTGTCCCACCAGATCACCCGCATGGAGAACGCGGGCCTGGTGCGCCGCGAGAACTGCGAGTCCGACCGGCGCGGCCTCTACACCGTCCTCACCGAGGAGGGCATGGAGACCATGCAGAAGGTGGCACCGCACCACGTCGCCTCCGTGCGGCGGCACTTCGTCGACCTCGTCTCCCCCGAGGCGCTCGGCGATCTGCGCAAGGCCCTGACCCCGATCGCGGAACACCTGCGGGCCCAGCGCGGCAAGCCCTGATCCGCTCCCGCGCGACCGGCCGTGCCGTCCCTCAATCCGCCGACGACTGAGGGCTGGGCAGCCGGAGCACGAAGAGCGCACCGCCCGACGGCGCCTCCCGGACCACGAGCGTGCCGCCGTGCCGCGCCGCCACGTCCCGCGCGATGGCAAGGCCCAGACCGGCCCCGCCCTCGTCGCGGCTGCGGGCATCGTCGAGACGTACGAACCGCTCGAAGATCCTCTCCCGCTCGCCCTCCGGCACGCCGCTTCCGTCATCGGACACCTCAAGGACCGCCCAGGCACCGTCGCTCCGGGTGGTGACCGTGACGCGGGAGCGCGCGTGCCGTTGCGCGTTGTTCAGGAGGTTGGCGAGCACCCGAGCCAACTGGCTCCGGGAGCCCGCCACTTCGACGCTCTTCAGGTCCGCGTGCACCTCGACGCGGTCCCGGGTGCGCTGCGACAGCTCCTCGCGGACGAAGGCCGCGAGCTCCACCCGCTTGCCGCCCGGCTTCTCCCCCGCGTCCAGGCGGGCCAGGAGCAGCAGATCGGCGGCGAGTTCCTGAAGTCGCACGGTGTCCTCGACGGCGCCGTCGACGTCCAGCAACTCGGGGTGGGCGGCGCCCACTTCGAGCTGGGTGCGCAGCGAGGCGATGGGGCTGCGCAGCTCGTGCGAGGCGTCCGCCACGAAGCGGCGCTGACGCTCCACCGAGGTCTGGAGCGCGGTGAGCGTCTCGTTGGTGGTGCGCGCGAGCCGGGCGATCTCGTCGTGCGTGTCCGGCTCGGGCACCCGGCGCGCCAGGTCCTCCGACGCAGTGATCGCGGCCATCTCCTCGGTGATGGCCGCCACCGGGCGCAGCGCCCGACGCGTGACCAGCCAGGTGACACCCCCGACGACCACCAGGAGCAGCGGGAATCCGATCAGCATCGACGTCAGCGCCGTGGAGACCGCGCTCTGTTCGGCGGAGAGCGAGCCGCCCGCGTAGACGGTGAGGTCGCCGCGGGACTCCGTGCCCACCTCGACGGCGGCGAAGCGGTAGTCGGCGCTCTCGCCGTCGACGGTGGCCGAGCCGCTGCTGTAGTCGGTGTCGTCGGAGATGTCCCCGGCCTCGGACTCGTCGTCGCCCTTGTCCCCGCCCTCGCTCTTGTCCTCGCCGTCGCCGTCGTCGTCGGCGGGCGGCTTCCCGGCGGCGGAGCCGGGCGTGACCGCGTCGACACCGGTGCCGCTGATCTTCTCCAGGTCGTCGCTGGCGGCCACCAGCCTGCCGTTGTCGTCGACGACCTGGACGGGGGTGTCCTCGTCGTCGGGCAGGTCGAGGTCGGCGTAGGGGCGGTCCGACGCGAGCTGCAGGGCGACCTTGCGGGCGGCGGCGTCCGCCCGGGAGTCCGCCTGGTCGGTGAGGTTGGCGCGCAGCGCGAGCAGCACGGCGGCGCCCGCGGCGACCAGCGCGAGGGCGACGACCAGGCTCGCGCCGAGCGTGGCGCGGGCCCGCACGGAGCCGAACAGCCGCCTCATCGCGGGGCCTCCAGACGGTAGCCGGCGCCGCGCACGGTCTTGATGAGGGCCGCGCCGAGCTTGCGCCGCAGCGTGCTCACGTACACCTCGACGATGTTGGGATCCCCTTCGTACGCGAAGTCCCAGACGTGCTCCAGGATGTCGCCCTTGGAGACCACCTCTCCGGCCCGCAGCACCAGTTGCTCCAGGACCGCGAACTCCTTGGCGGTGAGGGTGACTTCGGCCTCGCCGCGGAAGACGCGGCGCGCGGCCGTGTCGACCTTGAGGTCGCCCAGGGTGTGCACCGGGGAGGGCCCCGCGGAGCCGCGCCGGCGCAGCAGCGCCTTCACCCGGGCGACCAGTACGACGTACGAGAAGGGCTTGGTGAGGTAGTCGTCGGCGCCCGTGTCGAGCCCCTCCGCCTCGTCGTACTCGCCGTCCTTGGCGGTGAGCATGAGGATCGGCACGTCGTTGCCCGCGGCGCGCAGGGTGGAGCAGACGCGGTAGCCGTTCATCCCCGGCAGCATGATGTCCAGGACGACCAGGTCGTACGTGCCCTCGCTCGCGCGGTGCAGTCCGTCGATGCCGTCGTGGACGACGTCGACGGCGTAGCCCTCGGCGGTCAGGCCCTTGGCCAGGGACAGGGCGAGGCGCTTTTCGTCCTCGACGATCAACAGGCGCATGCGTTCAGGGTGGCAGAGCGAAGCTGAAGAGTTCTTCAGGCGGCTTCAGGTCCGGTTCAGGATCGGTCCGCCAGATTGGTCCTCGTCGAAAGCGAACGGCCCGGCGCCGGACGACGGAGACCGGCCCAAGCGCCGAACCACTCGGCACCAGAGCCGACACGACTCGGGAGGAACCCTCATGAAGCGCAACATCGTCATCGCCACCGTCGCCGCCGTGGCCCTCATCGGTGGCGGTACCGCCACCGCCCTCGCGGTCACCGGCGACGACGAGTCGTCGGCCGCCAAGAAGTCGAGCGTCCAGCTCAAGGACGACGGCCGCGACGACGCCGCGGAGAACACCGTCGAGGCGAAGGCCGCGAAGGTGACGGCGGCGGACGCGATCAAGGCGGCCCTCGCGAAGACCGGCGGCACCGCCGTCTCCGCCGAGCTCGACGAGGAGGACGGCGGCCTGGTCTGGGGCGTGGACGTCCTGAAGGGCAGCACCTGGCACGACGTCGAGGTCGACCCCGGCACCGGCAAGGTGCTCGGCACCTGGGTCGACAAGGACGACGACGCCGACGACGCGGCCGACACCGCCCGCCTGAACACCGCGCTGAAGGGCGCCTCCACCAGCGCCGAGGACGCCGCGCGGGCCGCCGCCGCCAAGGGCGAGGTGACCTCCGTCGACCTGGACGACGACGGCACGGCGACCGCGTGGGAGGTGGAGACGACGTCCGCCAAGGGCGCCGAGTCCGACTGGCACGTCGACCTGAAGACCGGCAAGGTCACCGCGGACCGCACGGGCGACCACGACGACCACGACGGCCGGGACGACCACGACGGTCAGGACGACGACGGCTCCGACGACTGAGCGACGGCCCCGGAAGCCCTCTGGGCGACCGCCACCCCCGTCCCTTCCCCCGCTCCCCCCGCCAGGGCGGCGTCACCGACGCCGCCCTCGGCGCGTGCCGCCGAGCGCAGGCCCGCCAGCGCGCCGAGCACCGGAGCGAGCGCGGCCCCGGCGAAGCACCAGGCCAGTGGGACCTTGCCGACCAGAACGCCGGCCGCGGCCGTGCCGCCCGAGAGCCCCGCGTTCACCGCGGTGTTGACCCAGGCGCCGGCCTGCGTGCGGGACGCGGGGGCCACGGACTCGTCCGCGATCAGATAGGCGGTCGTCAGCGCCGGGGCCACGAACACCCCCGCGCAGGCCGCCGCGACGGCGAGGGCGAGGAGTCCGGGCGCCAGGCCCGCGACCAGCGTCGTCGCGCCGAGGCCCACGGCGAGCACCGGCAGCCGCGTACGCGCCGAGGAGCGCCAGGTGATGCCGCCGTGCAGCAGCCCGCCGGCCGCGCTGCCCACCGAGAGCGCGGCCAGGACCCACGCCACCGCTTCCGGGCGTCCCGCGTCCTCGGCGAAGGCCACGAAGAGCAGGTCGAGGGCACCCAGGCAGAGTCCGACCCCGGCGACGGCCGCCACCGGCTGCCGCAGCCCCCGCCACGCGCCGCGCCGCGTGCCCGTGCCCTTGCCCCCGGCACGGCTTCCGGCCCGGCTTCCGGCCCGCCGCCCCCGCACCGCGGGCGAGGCGAGGAAGGCGAGCGTGCCGCCCCAGATCAGCGCGGCGCTCAGCGCGATGCCCGCGGCAGCCGGTCCGATCCCCACGATCAGCCCCACGAGCAGCGGTCCCGAGACGAAGAGCAGCTCCTCGGCGACCCCGTCCAGGCTGTACGCGCGTTGCAGCGACTCCCGGTCGCCGTCGAGCAGTTCGGCCCACACCGTACGCATGACGGGTCCGAGCGGCGGCGTACAGGAACCGGCGAGCGCGGCGAGGACGCCGAGGACGGCCGGGGCCGTGCCGGGCCGCCACGTCACCACGGCGAGGACGGTGAGCAGCGCCGCGTACGCCGAGACCATCGGCGCCAGGACGCGGCGCGGGCCGTGCCGGTCGACGAGCGCGGCACGGACGGGCGAGAGGAAGACACTGGTCGCCCCGAACAGCGCGGCGACGGTCCCGGCCACGGCGTACGAGCCGGTGGCGTCCTTGACCGCGAGCATCAGGGAGAGGGAGACCGTCCCGTACGAGAGACGGGCGACCAGGGCGGTGGAGAAGGTGCGCAGGGCATGCGGGGTCCGCAGCACGGCGAGATACATGGGGATGTTCCTCTGGAGTCAGAGCGACATGAGGGTACGCCGAACACCCGTGTGGGCCACGGCAGTTCGTGGCGGGCGCGGGTGGGGCGGGCCCTATGCCAAGAGGAGGAACATGAGAGTGACGATATCCGCTGGACCGGTGATCGGTCAGCCCCCGCGCGAATGGGGGCGGCGCCGGGCCACGGCGGTTCGGGTGCCCCGGACCGCCGGGCGCGGGTCAGGGCGCCGTCAGGAGGACGTGACGCCCTCGACCAGCTCGTCCGCCGCCGCGTAGGGGTCGAGCTCGCCCGCCACGATCCGCTCCGCGAGAGCGGACAGGCGGCGGTCGCCGTGCAGGGAGCCGATCCGCTCGCGCAGTGCCGTGACGGCGATCGTCTCGACCTCGCGGGCGGCACGGGCGGCGCGCCGCTCGGCGAGCACGCCCCGCTCCTCCATCCAGGCCCGGTGCTTCTCCAGCGCCTCGACGACCTCGTCGACGCCCTCGCCGCGCGCGGCGACCGTCTTGACGATGGGCGGCCGCCAGTCCCCGGGGCCGCGGGACTCGCCGAGGCCCAGCATGTGGTTGAGCTCGCGCGCGGTGGCGTCCGCGCCGTCGCGGTCCGCCTTGTTGACCACGTACACGTCGCCGATCTCCAGGATTCCGGCCTTCGCCGCCTGGATGCCGTCGCCCATGCCGGGTGCGAGCAGGACGACCGAGGTGTCCGCCTGCCCGGCGATGTCCACCTCGGACTGTCCGACGCCGACGGTCTCCACGAGGATCACGTCGCAGCCCGCCGCGTCGAGGACGCGGATCGCCTGCGGCGCGGCCCAGGCGAGCCCGCCGAGGTGACCGCGCGTGGCCATGGAGCGGATGTAGACGCCGGGGTCGGACGCGTGGTCGGACATCCGCACCCGGTCGCCGAGGAGCGCGCCGCCGGAGAACGGCGAGGACGGGTCGACGGCGAGCACCCCGACCCGCTTCCCGGCCCGCCGGTAGGCGCTCACCAGCGCGGACGTCGATGTCGACTTGCCGACACCGGGCGATCCCGTGAGCCCCACGACGTACGCGTGGCCCGCGAGCGGAGCCAGCGCGGCCATCACTTCGCGCAGCTGCGGCGACGCCCCCTCGACCAGTGAGATCAGCCGGGCCACGGCCCGCGGCCTGCCCTCGCGCGCCTGCGCGACCAGGGAGGGGACGTCCTGCATCACAGCTCCGTTCACTACGCGTACGGGACGGGTGTGCGGCCGCGTACGGGACGTACGCACACCCACCCGGTACGGGACTTGCCTGAGGGGGACGGGAACCGGCCGGGGATCAGGCCTTGGCCACCTTCACGATCAGGGCGTCGCCCTGACCGCCGCCACCGCACAGCGCGGCCGCGCCCACGCCGCCGCCCCGGCGCTTCAGCTCCAGGGCGAGGTGGAGGACCAGGCGCGCGCCGGACATCCCGATCGGGTGACCCAGCGCGATGGCCCCGCCGTTGACGTTCACCTTTTCCGAGGACACCCCGAGGTCCTTCATTGACTGCACCGCGACGGCGGCGAAGGCCTCGTTGATCTCGATCAGGTCCAGGTCCTCGACCTGGAGGCCCTCCTTCTTGAGGGCGTGCAGGATCGCGTTGGACGGCTGGGACTGGAGCGAGTTGTCGGGGCCCGCCACATTGCCGTGTGCCCCGATCTCCGCGATCCAGGCGAGGCCCAGCTCCTCGGCCTTGGCCTTGGACATGACCACGACCGCCGCGGCGCCGTCGGAGATCTGCGAGGCGGTGCCCGCGGTGATCGTGCCGTCCTTGGCGAAGGCCGGGCGGAGCTTGCCGAGGGACTCGGCGGTGGTCTCGGCGCGGATGCCCTCGTCCTTGGCGAACAGGACCGGGTCGCCCTTGCGCTGCGGGATCTCGACGGGGGTGATCTCGGCCTCGAACAGGCCGTTCTTCTGGGCGGCGGCGGCCCGCTGGTGGGAGAGGGCGCCGAGCTCGTCCTGCTCGGGGCGCGCGATGCCCAGGCGGGTGTTGTGCTTCTCGGTGGACTCGCCCATCGCGACGCCGTCGAAGGAGTCGGTCAGGCCGTCGTACGCCATGGAGTCGAGCATCTCGATCGCGCCGTACTTGTAGCCCTCGCGGGACTTGGGGAGCAGGTGCGGCGCGTTGGTCATGGACTCCTGGCCGCCTGCGACGACGACGTCGAACTCGCCGGCGCGGATCAGCTGGTCGGCGAGCGCGATGGCGTCGAGGCCGGAGAGGCACACCTTGTTGACGGTGAGCGCGGGGACGTTCATCGGGATGCCCGCCTTGACGGCGGCCTGGCGCGCCGGGATCTGCCCTGCCCCGGCCTGGAGCACCTGCCCCATGATCACGTACTGCACCTGGTCGCCGCCGATGCCGGCACGGTCGAGCGCGGCCTTGATCGCGAAGCCGCCCAGGTCCGCACCCGAGAAGGACTTCAGGGAGCCGAGCAGACGGCCCATGGGCGTGCGCGCGCCCGCGACGATCACTGAGGTGGTACCGGTCGTTCCAGACATGTGGCACGGCCCCTTGGGAGGAGAGGAGTTAACGAGGGTTTATCTGAATGTACTGAGCGGTACCCCACGCGTCACCGGGCCGCGAGTGTGATCGCGCGCACGTTGCGTAATCACCGCAACAAGCGCTGCACTTGAAGCATGCTGACGCGAATCGATCACATCGGGATCGCCTGTTTCGACCTCGACAAGACCGTCGAGTTCTACCGGGAGACGTATGGCTTCACGGTCTTCCACACCGAAGTCAACGAAGAGCAGGGCGTGCGCGAGGCCATGCTCAAGATCAACGAGACGAGTGACGGAGGCGCCTCCTACCTGCAGCTTCTCGAACCCACCCGGGACGACTCCGCGGTGGGCAAGTGGCTGAAGAAGAACGGTGAGGGCGTGCACCACATCGCCTTCGGCACGGCCGACGTGGACGGCGACGCCGCCGCCGTCAAGGACAAGGGCGTGCGTGTCCTCTACGAAGAGCCGCGCATTGGCTCCATGGGGTCGCGCATCACCTTCCTGCACCCCAAGGACTGCCACGGCGTGCTCACGGAACTTGTCACTTCGGCGCCCTCCGAGTCACTGGAGCACTGACCTCCGTATATCTGGGCCGGTAGGCTTAGCGGCGGCCGCCCGATGTCGGGGCGGCCACATGCCGGGGTCCGGGTTTCGGGGGACGAGCGTCGGGGCAGCAGCCCCTGCTCCGCTGTTGATCTGACACCATTCCCCGGGGGCCCCGTTCGGCGGATGGACGGGGCTCGTTGGAGAGACTTCCGACCAGGAGTGGGGCATCCCCTGCTCGAGCGGAGCCGAGAGCCGGGGGAAGGATGGGACCGCGCAGTGCGGGGCTACGAACGCCAAGAGAACTCGCGGGCTGAGACCGACAGTCTTTCGCGGTTCGAGGCCGAGATGGACCGGCTGAGGACCGAGCGGGAGAAGGCCGTCCAGCACGCCGAGGACCTCGGCTACCAGGTCGAGGTGTTGCGCGCCAAGCTGCACGAGGCGCGCCGCAACCTCGCGTCCCGCCCTGCCTACGACAGCGCGGACATCGGTTACCAGGCCGAGCAGCTGCTCAGGAATGCCCAGATCCAGGCGGAGCAGCTGCGCGCCGACGCCGAGCGCGAGCTGCGCGAGGCCCGTGCGCAGACCCAGCGCATCCTCCAGGAGCACGCGGAGCAGCAGGCCCGCCTCCAGTCCGAGCTGCACACCGAGGCGGTCACCCGGCGCCAGCAGCTCGACCAGGAGCTGAACGAGCGCCGCCAGACCGTCGAGTCGCACGTCAACGAGAACGTGGCGTGGGCCGAGCAGCTCCGGGCCCGCACCGAGCAGCAGGCCCGCCGGCTGCTCGACGAGTCGCGTGCCGAGGCCGACCAGGCCCTGGCCGCCGCCCGCACCGAGGCCGCCCGGGTCGCCGAGGAGGCCCGCCAGCGCGTCGCCGGCGACGCCGAGGCCGCCCGCGCCGAGGCCGAGGCGATCCTGCGCCGCGCCCGCACGGACGCCGAGCGCCTCCTGAACGCCGCCTCGACCCAGGCCCAGGAGGCCACCGACCACGCCGAGCAGCTGCGCTCCACCACGGCGACCGAGTCGGAGCAGGCGCGCCGCCAGGCCGCCGAGGCGAGCCGCACCGCCGAGCAGCGGATGGCGCAGGCCGAGACGGCGCTGCGCGAGGCCCGCACCGAGGCCGACAAGGTGGTCGCCGAGGCCAAGGACGCCGCCGCCAAGCAGCTCTCGTCCGCCGAGGCGGCCAACGAGCAGCGCACGCGCACCGCCAAGGAGCAGGTCGCCCGTCTGGTCGGCGAGGCCACCAAGGAGGCCGAGGCGACCAAGTCCGAGGCCGAGCAGCTGGTCGCCGACGCCCGCGCGGAGGCCGAGAAGCTGATCGCGGACGCCGCCGAGAAGGCGCGCACGATCACCGCCGAGGAGACCGCGGGCCAGCTCGCGAAGGCCGCGCGGACCGCCGAGGAGGTCCTCGACAAGGCCTCGAAGACCGCCAAGGAGACCACGAAGGCCGCCGCCGACGAGGCCGAGCGGATCCGCACCGAGGCGGAGTCCGAGGCGGACCGGCTGCGCGCCGAGGCGCACGACATCGCCGAGGAGCTCAAGGGCGCGGCGAAGGACGACACCAAGGAATACCGCGCCAAGACCGTCGAGCTGCAGGAGGAGGCGCGCAGGCTGCGCGGCGAGGCCGAGCAGCTGCGGGCCGACGCGGTCGCCGAGGGCGAGCGCATCCGCGGCGAGGCGCGCCGCGAGGCCGTCCAGCAGATCGAGGAGGCGGCCAGGTCCGCCGAGGAGCTGCTCGCCAAGGCGAAGGCCGACGCCGACGAGCTGCGCACGGCCGCGACGACGGAGAGCGAGCGGGTCCGCACCGAGGCCATCGAGCGGGCCACGTCGCTGCGCAAGCAGGCCGAGGAGACCCTGGAGCGCACCCGCGCGGAGGCCGAGCGGCACCGCGAGGAGGCCGCCGAGCAGGCCGAGACCACCAAGTCCGAGGCCGAGGACGCGGCGCGGACCCTGCGCGAGGAGACCGAGCAGGCGCTCGCGGCGCGGCAGGCGGAGGCCGCCGAGGAGCTGACGCGGCTGCACACGGAGGCCGAGGAGCGGCTGACCTCGGCCGAGCAGGCGCTGACCGACGCCCGCGCCGAGGCCGAGCGCATCCGCAAGGAGGCCACGGACGAGACCGACCGGCTGCGCGGCGAGTCCGCCGAGCGGATCCGCACGCTCCAGTCGCAGGCCGAGACCGAGGCGGAGCGGCTGCGCACGGAGGCCGCCGCCGACGCCTCGCAGGCGCGGGCGGAGGGCGAGTCCGTCGCCGTACGCCTGCGCACGGAGGCGGCCGCCGAGGCCGAGCGGCTCAAGACCGAGGCACAGGAGTCCGCCGACCGGGTCCGCGCGGAGGCGGCGGCCGCCGCCGAGCGCGTCGGCGCGGAGGCCGCCGAGGCCCTGGCCGCCGCCCAGGAGGAGGCCGCACGGCGCCGCCGCGAGGCCGAGGAGACCCTGGGCTCCGCGCGCGGCGAGGCCGACCAGGAGCGCGAGCGGGCCCGCGAGCAGAGCGAGGAGCTCCTCGCCTCCGCCCGCAAGCGCGTCGAGGAGGCGCAGGCCGAGGCCGTGCGCCTGGTCGAGGAGGCCGACCGGCGCGCGACCGAGATGGTCTCGGCCGCCGAACAGACCGCCCAGTCCGTACGCGACTCCGTGGCCGGTCTGCACGAGAGCGCGCAGGAGGAGGTCGCGGGCCTGCGCTCGGCCGCCGAGCACGCCGCGGAGCGCACGAAGACGGAGGCGCAGGAGGAGGCCGACCGCGTCCGCGCGGACGCCTACGCCGAGCGGGAGCGCGCCACCGAGGACGCCAACCGCACCCGGCGCGAGGCCTCGGAGGCCTCCGAGGCCGCCAAGTCGCTGGCGGAGCGCACGGTTTCGGACGCGATCGCGGAGGCCGAGCGGATGCGCTCGGACGCCTCGGAGCACGCCCAGCGGGTGCGCACGGAGGCCTCCGACACCATCGCGTCGGCCGAGCAGGACGCCTCCCGCACGCGGGCCGACGCCCGCGAGGACGCCAACCGCATCCGCAGCGACGCGGCGGGCCAGGCCGACCAGCTGATCGGCGAGGCCCGCAGCGAGGCCGAACTGCTGCAGAACGAGACGGTGGCGGAGGCCGAGCGCGTCCGCACGGAGGCCACCACCGAGGCCGAGCGCGTCCGCACGGAGGCCACCGAGCAGGCCGAGCGGCTGCGCGCCGACTCGACCGCCGAGGCCGAGCGGGTCACGACGGAGGCCACCACCGAGGCCGAGCGCGTCACGACCGAGGCCACCACCGAGGCCGAGCGGCTGCGCGCGGAGTCCGTGGCGAAGGCCGAGAAGCTCATCTCGGACGCCTCCGGCGACGCGGAGCGGCTGCGCGCCGAGGCCTCCGAGACGGTCAACTCCGCGCAGCAGCACGCCGAGCGGATCCGCAGCGACTCCGAGCGCGTCAAGGCGGACGCGGCCCGGGAGGCCGAGCGGGTCACGACCGAGGCGCGCGGCGAGGCCGAGCGGACCCTCGACGAGGCGCGTCAGGCGGCCAACAAGCGCCGCCAGGAGGCCGCCGAGCAGGTCGACACGCTCATCACGGAGGCCGCGGCCGAGGCCGAGAAGCTGACCACGGACGCCCAGGAGAAGGCCCTCAAGGCGACGACGGACGCGGAGGCGCAGGCCGACACGATGGTCGGCGCGGCCCGCAAGGAGGCCGAGCGCCTGGTCTCCGAGGCGACGGTCGAGGGCAACTCCCTGGTGGAGAAGGCGCGTACGGACGCGGACGAGCTGCTCGTCGGCGCCCGCCGCGACGCGACCGCCATAAGGGAGCGCTCCGAGGAGCAGCGCGACCGGCTGACCTCGGAGATCGAGGAGCTGCACGACCGCGCCCGCCGCGAGTCCGCCGAGGCGATGAAGTCCGCGGGCGAGCGCTGCGACGCGCTGGTCAAGGCCGCCGAGGAGCAGCTCGCGGAGGCCGAGGCGAAGGCCAAGGAGCTGGTGTCGGACGCCAACTCCGAGGCCGGCAAGGTCCGTATCGCCGCCGTCAAGAAGGCCGAGGCCCTCCTGAAGGAGGCCGAGACGAAGAAGACCTCTCTGGTGACCGAGGCCGAACGGATCAAGTCCGAGGCGGAGGCCGAGGCGACGCGCATCGTCGAGGAGGGCAAGCGCGAGCTGGAGGTGCTGGTGCGGCGCCGCGAGGACATCAATGCGGAGATCTCCCGTGTCCAGGACGTCCTGGAGGCGTTGGAGTCTTTCGAGGCCCCGTCGGGCGGTGCGAAGGACGGCGGCGTCAAGGCCGGGGCGGCGGCAGGCTCTACTCGTTCGGGTGGCAAGCAGTCAGAGGGCTAGCCAAAGCGCATCTACCGTGCTCCGCAAGGACCTTTGGCCCTGTCGCTGGCAAGTGCTCCGGCGGTTAGCCACTCAAAAGGGGTGTCATTCTCCAGATCAAACGGGCATCTGCTCGATGACACGCCGCCTTGACCCCTAGGATTCCCTCTATCACCTCACCGGTCTCTTTCGACAGGAACCCCATGAGCGACACTTCCCCCTACGGCTTCGAGCTTGTGCGGCGTGGGTACGACCGCGCTCAGGTGGACGAACGTATCTCCAAGCTCGTCTCCGACCGTGACAGCGCTCTTGCTCGTATCACTGCTCTGGAAAAGCGCATCGAGGAGCTGCACCTCGAGACGCAGAACGCCCAGGCCCAGGTTGCCGACGCCGAGCCGTCGTACGCCGGTCTCGGCGCCCGCGTCGAGAAGATCCTCCGCCTCGCCGAGGAGGAGGCGAAGGACCTCCGCGAGGAGGCCCGTCGCGCCGCCGAGCAGCACCGAGAGCTCGCCGAGTCCGCCGCCCAGCAGGTCCGCAACGACGCCGAGTCGTTCGCCGCCGAGCGCAAGGCCAAGGCCGAGGACGAGGGCGTCCGGATCGTCGAGAAGGCCAAGGGCGAGGCGAGCGCGCTGCGCGCCGAGGCCCAGAAGGACGCGCAGTCCAAGCGCGAGGAGGCGGACGCCCTCTTCGAGGAGACCCGCGCCAAGGCCGCCCAGGCCGCCGCGGACTTCGAGACGAACCTCGCCAAGCGCCGTGAGCAGTCCGAGCGCGACCTGGCCTCGCGGCAGGCGAAGGCGGAGAAGCGGCTCGCGGAGATCGAGCACCGCGCCGAGCAGCTGCGTCTGGAGGCCGAGAAGCTGCGGACCGACGCGGAGCGCCGCGCCCGTCAGACCGTCGAGACGGCGCAGCGTCAGGCCGAGGACATCGTCGCCGACGCGAACGCCAAGGCGGACCGCATCCGCTCGGAGTCCGAGCGGGAGCTCGCGGCGCTCACCAACCGTCGCGACTCCATCAACGCGCAGCTCACCAACGTGCGCGAGATGCTGGCGACGCTCACCGGTGCGGCTGTGGCTGCCGCCGGGACGCCCGCGGAGGACGAGCCGATCAGCCGCGGGGTGCCTGCGCAGCAGACTCGCTGAGGTCGTGGGGGGTCTGCCGGTCCGCTGTGGCTGATCGCGCAGTTCCCCGCGCCCCTTTCAGGGGCGCCCCAGCCCCCTGCCACTCCTAAGTGGCAGGGGGCTTCGTCCCGTTTTAGCGTGGCCGCATGATCGAGCTCGAGGGGTTGACCAAGCGGTACGGCGAGAAGGTGGCCGTCAACAACCTGACCTTCACCGTCCACCCCGGCATCGTCACCGGCTTCCTCGGCCCGAACGGCGCGGGGAAGTCCACGACCATGCGCATGATGCTCGGGCTCGACAACCCGTCGGCCGGCGCGGTCCGCATCGACGGCAGGCACTACTCCCAGCTGAAGGACCCGCTGAAGTACATCGGCGCCCTGCTCGACGCCAAGGCGATGCACGGCGGCCGCAGCGCCTTCAACCATCTGCTCTGCCTCGCCCAGAGCAACGGCATCCCGCGCGCCCGCGTCGACGAGGTCCTCGACACCGTCGGCCTGACCGCCGTCGCCAGGAAGAAGGCCAAGGGCTTCTCGCTCGGCATGGGCCAGCGCCTGGGCATCGCGGGCGCCCTGCTCGGCGACCCCGAGATCCTGATGTTCGACGAGCCGGTCAACGGCCTCGACCCCGAGGGCATCCACTGGATCCGGAACCTGATGAAGTCCCTCGCCGCACAGGGCCGCACGGTCTTCGTCTCCTCCCACCTGATGAGCGAGATGGCGCTCACCGCCGACCACCTCGTCGTCATCGGCCAGGGGCGGCTCCTCGCCGACACCTCCATGTCGGAGTTCATCCGGCAGAACTCGCGCTCGTACGTCCGGCTGCGCTCCCCGCAGCGCGAGCGGCTCCTCGACGTGCTGCACGAGGCGGGCATCACCGCCGTCGAGGCGGGCAACGGCACGCTCGAAGTGGACGGCACACCGGCGGAACGGCTCGGCGAGCTCGCCGCGGCCCATCAGCTCGTCCTGCATGAACTGAGCCCCCAGCAGGCCTCCCTGGAGGAGGCCTTCATGCAGCTCACCGCGGAGTCCGTCGAGTACCACGCGCACTCGGAGCCGGGCCGCGGCGCGGGCACCCCGCCGCCCGCCCCGCCCTCGGCGGGCTGGGGCGACGGCTGGCAGCAGCAGCGGAAGGAGGCCTGAGCGATGGCCGCGACGCAGGTACTGAAGTCGGAGTGGACCAAGATCCGCTCGGTGTCGTCGACCCTCTGGACGCTCGGCCTCGCCGCCGTCGTCACGATCGCGCTCGGGCTGCTGATCAGCATCCTGTCGAAGAACGACTACGACAAGCTCGACGCCAAGGACAAGCTGACCTTCGACCCGACGTACATCAGCTTCGCCGGGATGTCCCTCGGGCAGCTCGCGCTGATCGTCTTCGGGGTGCTCGTCGTCTCGAACGAGTACAGCACCGGCATGATCCGCACCTCGCTCGCGGCGGTCCCCCAGCGCGGCAGCTTCCTGTTCAGCAAGGTCGCCGTCGCCACGCTGCTCGCCCTTGTGGTGGGCCTGGCCACCAGCTTCGTCACGTTCTTCGTGGGACAGGCGATGCTCGGTCCGTACAAGGCGCAGATCGGCGACCCCGGCGTGCTGCGCGCCGTCATCGGCGGCGGGCTCTACATGACGCTCATCGCGATGTTCTCGATGGGCGTCGCCGCGATGCTGCGCAGCCCGATGCTGTCGCTGGGCATCCTGATGCCGTTCTTCTTCCTGATCTCCAACATCCTCGGCAACGTGTCGGCGACGAAGAAGATCGGCCGCTTCCTGCCCGACCAGGCCGGCAACAAGATCATGCAGGTGAAGACGCCGTTCGACGACGACACCCCCTACGGGCCCTGGGGCGGGCTCGCGATCATGGTGGCGTGGGTGGTCGTGGTGCTGCTGGGCGGGTACGTACTGCTGAAGAAGCGGGACGCGTAGCCCGCGGCCGCACCACAGGGGGGCGTGTGACGACGCAGGACCGCGGGCTCGCGGCGCTCGGTCTGGACGGGGTGCCCGCGCTGCGGCCCCTGACCTACCCGGGCGTCCCGGTCACGGAGCCCTCGCTGCTGACCGGCACCGAGCTGCTGCCGCTCCGTGCGCGGCCGGGCGGCCTGGGGGCGTGGTCCGTCGACGGCGCGGCGACCTGTCTGGACGAGGTCCTCGCCGGGCTCGGCCGGGCGCCGGTCGCCGGGCGGCACGCCGTCATCGCCGTGGGCTCGAACGCCTCCCCCGGGCAGGTGTCCCACAAGCTCACCCGCCCCGGCCTGCCGGCCGTCGTGCCGATGGTCCCCGTGCGGCTGCGCGGCATCGGCGTGGGCTGCTCCGCGCACATCGGCCGGGCCGGATACGTGGCGGCCGCCCCCTATCCGGACCCCGCGGCCCGGACCTCCCTCGTCGTCTCCTGGCTGGACGCGGCACAGCTGGCGGCGGTCGACGCCACGGAGCTCCCCCAGTACCGGCGCGTGCGGCTGCCGGGCGTCGCGTACGGCATGGTCCTGCCGTCCGGGGAGACGCTCGACCACGCGTACGTCTACGTCGGCGCGCGCGGTGTCCTCGCCGACCCGGCGACCGGTCTGCCGCGGCCCGGCGGCGGCGACCAGGCGGCGCTGCTCGGCGAGCTCCTGGGCGCGTCCCCCGCGCTGTACGAACTGCTCGGGCCCGACCCGGCGGCCTGGGTGCGGCTGGCCGCCGCCGACCCCGCACTGCGGGCGCGGGGCACCCGGATCTTCGCCGACGAGGGCTGGGTGCTGCCGTGGACCGAGCTGCCGCTGCGCTGAACCCGGTGGCCCCGCCCGCCCCATGGCACGGCATCCGAGGCCCCTGCGGTTTTACTCGCTCTTGGCTGGAACCGTCAGCTCCCCGTTATCCTCCTAACCCTTACGGGGGCGTGTGCCCCGACGTCCTGAACCATTCGATGGGTGCGGAGAATGATCGAGGCAGTCGGCCTGACGAAGCGCTACGGCGACAAGACAGCCGTGTACAACCTTTCCTTCCAGGTGCGACCCGGTACCGTCACCGGCTTCCTCGGGCCGAACGGCTCCGGCAAGTCGACGACCATGCGCATGATCCTCGGGCTCGACGCGCCCACCGCCGGGCAGGTGACGATCGGCGGCTACCCCTACCGGAAGCTGCCGAACGCCCCCCGCCAGGTCGGCGCGCTGCTCGACGCCAAGGCCGTGCACGGCGGCCGGCACGCGCGCAACCACCTGCTCTGCCTGGCGCAGCTCTCCGGCATCCCGGCCCGCCGGGTCGACGAGGTGCTCGGCGTCGTGGGCCTCCAGGACGTGGCGAAGAAGCGCTCCAAGGGCTTCTCGCTCGGCATGGGCCAGCGCCTGGGCATCGCCGCGGCGCTCCTGGGCGACCCGCAGGTGCTGCTCTTCGACGAGCCGGTCAACGGCCTCGACCCCGAGGGCATCCTCTGGGTGCGCAACCTCATGAAGTCGCTCGCCGCCGAGGGCCGGACGGTCTTCGTCTCCTCGCACCTCATGAGCGAGATGGCGCTCACCGCCGAGCACCTGATCGTGATCGGCCGCGGCCAGCTGCTCGCCGACATGAGCGTCAAGGACTTCATCTCGCACAACTCCGCCGACTTCGCGCGGGTGCGGACACCGGACGGCGAGCCGCAGCACCGCGAGAAGCTGACCGCCGCGCTGACCGAGGCGGGCGGCCAGGTGCTGCCCGAGCAGGACGGCGCGCTGCGTGTGACCGGTCTGCCGCTCCCCCGCATCAGCGACCTCGCGCACGGCGCGGACGTCCGGCTGTGGGAGCTCTCGCCGCACCAGGCCTCGCTGGAGGAGGCGTACATGCGGATGACGCAGGGCGCCGTGGACTACCGCTCCACGATCGACCAGCGCGCGGGCCTGCAGCAGCAGATGCCGCCCGGGATGCCGCCCCAGGGCCAGCCGCCGATGCCGATGCCCGGTCAGGGCCAGCCGGGCTGGTACGCCCCGCCGCCGCCCCAGCAGGGCGGTCAGCCCTTCGCGATGCCGCAGCCGGACGGGCAGAACCCTTACGCCGCGGCGCCCCCGCAGGCCCCGGCGCCCCACCAGCAGGCCCCGGCCGCCGCGCCTGCCGCCGCCCCCGACATGACCAAGCGCGACAGCGAGGACCAGCGATGACCACGCCTCCGACTCCGCAGCAGCAGCCGCAGCCGCAGGCACAGCCCCAGCAGGCGTACGCGCAGGCGGGCGTCCCCGCTCCCGGCGGTCCGGCGCACGGCGTCCCCGCGGCCCCCGCGCCGGCCGCCCCCGCGCCGCCCTCCGCCTGGCAGCAGGCGATGAACAACGCGTACACCTCGCCGATCCCGGTCAAGAAGACCCACCTCGGCAACGCACTCTCGTCCGAGTGGACGAAGATCAAGTCGGTCCGCTCGACGATGTGGACCCTGGGCATCTTCCTGCTCCTGGTCGTCGGCATCGGCCTGCTCGCCGTGGCGAACACGCAGTCGAGCGACTACCAGGACATGCCGTTCACCGTGCCGGCCTTCTTCGGCCTGATGCTCGGCCAGATCTGCCTGATCACGCTGGGCGTCCTGGTCACCTCGTCCGAGTACGGCACGGGCATGATCCGCACGACGTTCACCGCGTCCCCGCAGCGCCACCGCGTCCTGCTGGCGAAGATCCTGATCTTCTTCGTGGTCGCCTTCGTCGTCTCCGCGGGCGCCATCCTGCTGGTGGGCCTGGCCGCGTCGGGCGCCCACAGCGGCCCCGAGTCGGGCGACAACCCCTGGATCGGCACGGTCTTCAAGGGCGGTCTGTACGTCTCGCTGCTCGGCGTCCTCGCGCTCGCGGTCGGCTCCATGCTGCGGCACTCGGCGGGCGCCATCACCGCGATGCTCGGCGTGGTCCTGGTGCCGGCGATCCTGCCCGCGTTCCTGATGATCTGGGAGAGCACGCAGAAGCTCGGCGAGAAGATGTCGGACTACAACGCGATCAACTCGCTCGCCATGATCTTCGGCGCGGACGGCGCGGACTCGAACGGCACCTCGCAGCTGGTGCTGCTCGTGGTCGTCACGGCCGTCGCCGTCGCGGGCGCCTTCGCGCTCCTGGAGAAGCGCGACGTATAGGCGCGACGCCTCGCCGTGCGAGGGCTAGTGCCTCGGCGCGTTACGGGACCGCTGCACCCGCGTGGTGCGGCGGTCCTTCGCGTTCCAGCACGCCTTGTGCCAGTGCCTGCGCTCGTCGACGCCCGAGTGCTCGGGCCAGGCCACCACGTGCGCGAGCCCGGAGGGGATCTCCTGGTCGCAGCCGGGGCAGCGGTACCGCTTGCCCGCCGCGCTCGCGCCCGCGACATGGCGCACGCTCCACTCCTCGCCCTGCCAGCTCTCGCTGTTCTGGAAGCCGCCGTAGCGGCCCGACGGTTCCGCGTCCGCGGACGTCCTCGGCTCTCCGGCGCCCTTGGGCCGGTTGCGACGGGGGGACACAGAACACCTCACGGGCTGGACGGCGGTCAGGGGTGTGACCAGCCTACGCGCCCTGTCGAGGGGTACTCGTTGCCCGCCGCCCGCCCCGACTCCGCCCCGCTGCACGGAAAATCCAACAATCTTCATGCCAGGCCGTGCCTTTGGCACGTGTCATGCGTTGTTGCCCGTAGGGGGAGTGCCTGCGTCGGCGTCAAGGAGGCAGGAGTTCGATGCGTGTAGGTAGTTTTGTTCTGGCCGCCCAGTTCCCCGGACAGGGGCAGGGGGAGGCACTGCACCGGGCGGTGCGGTCCGCCGAGGTGGCCGAGGAGGCGGGGCTGGACTCGGTCTGGCTCGCCGAGCACCATTTCGTGCCGTACGGCACATGTCCTTCGGCGGTGACCCTCGCGGCGCTGCTGCTCGGGCGGACGCGGCGGATCCGCGTCGGCACGGCCGTGAGCGTGCTCCCGACCGCGCACCCCGTCGCCCTCGGCGAACAGGCGGCGCTGCTGCACGTCACGTCCGGCGGGCGGTTCTCGCTCGGTGTCGGACGCGGCGGCCCCTGGGTGGACCTGGAGGTCTTCGGGTCCAGTCTGGAGGCGTACGAGAAGGGGTTCCCGGAATCCCTCGACCTGCTGCTCAAGTGGCTGAACGAGCCCCGGGTCGAGGGCTCGGGCGAGCGGTACTCCTTCCGCGAGGTGGCCGTCGTGCCCCGCCCGCAGGAGGCGCTCAACGGCCAGGGCGACAGCGGCCCCGAAGTCGTCGTCGCGTGCACCTCGCCGTCCAGCGTGCGGCTCGCGGCGGAGCGCTGTCTTCCCATGCTGCTCGGCATGCACGTGGGCGACGACGAGAAGGCCGAAATGGTGGCCTTGTGGAATCGGCGGGCGCGTGCTGCCGGGCACACACCCGAGGAGATCGCCGGCGCCGCCCACGTGTCCGCGGGCGTCGCACAGATCGCCGACCGGCGCGTGGAGGCCGCCGAGACCTTACAGAAGGCGATGCCCGGCTGGCTGAAGCAGGGGCTGGACGCCCATGTGACGGTCGACGGCCGCCACCGCGCCATGCGGGACCCGCAGGCCTACACCGAGCTGCTCTGCGGGCTGCACCCCGTGGGCACCCCGCAGGTGTGCGCGGACCGCATCGCCGCCACCTCGGAGCGCACCGGCATCACGCGCTTCGCGCTGCTCGTGGAGGGCTCGGGCGACCTCGCGGCCACGGAGGAGAACGTACGGAGGCTGGGCGCGGAAGTGCTGCCCCAGCTCGCCTGAGAACCCACTGTCGTCCTGCGGAGCTGCCGCTCCGGACTGAACCACCTCCCGCGTACGGAGCGGCAGCAACAAGCGTCAGCAGTCCCGCAGTTCGGGCGACTGATTGAGCAGCTGGCCCCTGATCGAGGTGAAGCGGGCGAGCCGGTCGTCAACCGCCGGGTCGAGCGGGAACACCGCTACACGGTGACAGTTCTGGAATGCCAGACGCACACCGAAGTGCCGCTGCAGAGCTCCGCGAATCGCGTCACTCGCGAGCGCGCGCAGCAGCTGGCCACGTGCCTGCTCGTCCGGCGGCGGAGTCTGGTTGTCGGCGAACTCTCCGCCGTCGACCTTCAGCTGAGCCACCAGGGAGCTGATCATCTCCCACGCGTAGGGCAGGGAGGTCCGGACGCAGTCGACGAATGCTGCTTCGTCCACCTCGCCTCGCTCGGCCTGTTCCAACAGTGCCGGTGAGACGTCGAGCGACATGGGTTCTCCTCTCGCACCCCCGCGGAGCGGGGGCTTACGGACAGGGAGGGAAATCGCATACGCAGCGTGCACGGATGACGACCTCCCGCTTACTACGGTAGGCATCGGGCGGTGACCGCACCAGGAGATTGGGCACACAACCGGCCAGGATCGAACACGGCCATCGACGGACAAGTCGCGTGCCCCCGGAGCGGGGGTGGAGGGTGGTGGACGGGGGAATCGCGTGCACTGCCCCGAGTCGAGTAGCGTTGCGCCCCATGCGTCTCGTCATCGCCCGTTGCTCCGTGGACTACGCGGGCCGGCTCACCGCCCACCTCCCGTCGGCCCCCCGTCTGATCCTTGTGAAGGCGGACGGCAGTGTGTCCATCCACGCCGACGACAGGGCCTACAAACCCCTGAACTGGATGTCACCGCCCTGCACATTGAAGGAGGGTTCGGGGGACGACGCCGGCGTCTGGACCGTCGTGAACAAGGCGGGCGAGAAACTCATCATCACGATGGAGGAGATCCTGCACGACTCCTCGCACGAACTGGGCGTGGACCCGGGCCTCATCAAGGACGGCGTGGAAGCACACCTTCAGGAGCTCCTGGCCGACCGGATCGAGACACTGGGAGAGGGATATTCACTCATCCGTCGCGAGTACATGACGGCGATCGGCCCGGTGGACATCCTCTGCCGCGACGCCGACGGGCAGACCGTCGCCGTCGAGATCAAGCGGCGCGGCGAGATCGACGGCGTCGAACAGCTCACCCGCTACCTGGAGTTGTTGAACCGCGACCCGCACCTGGCGCCCGTCAAGGGCATCTTCGCCGCCCAGGAGATCAAGCCGCAGGCCCGCGTCCTCGCCACGGACCGCGGCATCGGCTGCGCCGTCCTGGACTACGACGCGCTGCGCGGCATCGAGGACGACAAGCTGCGGCTGTTCTGATCTCCGCGCGGAGGGGCGTACGACAGAGAAGGGGGCCGGGTCCTGATGGACCCGGCCCCCTTCGTGCTGCCGCGTGTCAGGCCGAAGCCGACGCCGAAGACCCCGATCCGCTCGGGGAGTCCGCCGGGCCGCTCGCCGAGGTCGAGGTGTTCGGCGAGGAGGGCGGGAGGTTGCTCGTCTGCGGGGACGACGGCTGGTCCGTCGGCTCCGTGGGCTTGTCCGTGGGCTCCGTCGGCTTGTCCGTCGGCTCGGTGGGCTTGTCCGTCGGCTCCGTCGGCTTGTCCGTGGGCTTGTCGGTCGGCTTGTGCGTCGGCTTGTCGGTGGGCTTGTCCGTCGGCTTCTGAGTGGGCTTGTCGGACGGCTGACCCGACGGCTCCCCGCTGCCGCTCGGCTCGTCCGACGGCTCGCCGCTTTCGGTCGGCTCCGGGTCGTCCGACGTGCCGACCACGCCGTCCTTGCCCGGGTCGTCGGGGCGGCTCGTGGAGTCCTTCTGCGGCTTGTCGGCGGTCAGTCCGCCGCCGTCGCGGTCCTCCTTCGCCGACTGCTCCGTCTTGACCTTGTCGCTCGCGGGCGGGTCGTCGTTGTCGGACGTGGCGCCGAGCGTGACGACGGTGCCGAGGACGGCGGCGAGCAGGGCTCCCGCACCCGCCGCGACGAGGTTGCGCCGGGTGCCGCTGATGATGGAGCGGCGGCTCGGTGCCGCGCCCTGCCCCTGCCGGGCACCCGCCGCGGCGGCGGGGGTGACGCGGCTGGTGACCAGGGTGTCCGGTTCCGCGGGCGGCTCGGGCTGCGCGAAGGCCGCGGGGACGCCGCCGGGGGGCGACGCCGACTCCTCGTAGCGCGCGTCGGGGACTTCTTCGGCGCCGGCCGTGCTCCCGCCGGGCAGCGCGCCGCCCGAGCGGTCGGCGACCAGCGCGAGGGCCCGGCGCCCGGAGATCATGCCGCGCTTGTCGGCGAGCGCGCCGCGCAGACCTATGGAGGCCTCCAGCTCGGCGCGGGCCCGGTCGAGCTGTCCGCCGCAGAGCGCGAGGATCCCCAACTCGTGGTGGAAGTACGCCTCTTCGGCGACCTCTCCGGCGTTGCGCGCCGCCTCCTGGCCGGACCGCAGGGCGCGTTCCCAGGCGCCCCAGTCGAGTCCGCCGGCGAAGGCGGGCGCGGCGGTGCGGGCCAGCAGCACGGCGGTGCCGCTCTCCGGGGTGACCAGAGCGCTGAGCGCGGCCTGCACGGCGTCCGCCTCGGCGGCGACCCGCTCCGGGGTGACGGAGGGGTGTCCGGCCCACCAGGCGTAGTGCTGGGCGGCGGTGCGGGCGTGGTCGGCGGCGTCGTCCGCGTACCCGGCGGTCTCCAGCTGGGTGCGCACGCCTGCGGCGAGGCGGTAGTGCGCGCCGACCGGGGTGACCAGGGCGCAGCCGACCAGCTCGGCGAGGGCCGCGTCCGCGTGGGTGTCGCCGACCAGGGCCGGCAGGTGGGCCTGGTGCGGCAGTTCGCCGCCGAGCGCGACGGCGAACTTGAGGGTGGCGCGGGCGGACGGGCTCAGGCGCGAGGCGAGCAGGGCCGCGGGCGCGGCTCCGTCGGCGAGCGAGGGCAGCGGGATGGCGTGCCCGGCCTCGGCGTCGAAGGGCGCGTCGACCGGGGTGTCGCCGAAGTAGCCGTGCTCCTCGAAGGCGTGCGGGTCGGCGCTCAGCTGGTCGCGCTGGCGGAGCAGGGCGCCCGCCTGCACGAAGCGCAGCGGCAGGCCCTCGGACTCGAACCACAGGTCGCCCGCCCAGTTGGCCTCCTCGTCGTCGAGGACCCGGCCGACGGCGCGCTCCAGGAGTTCGAGGCCGCCGCCGCGGCCGAGGCCGCCGAGGAAGACCTCTTCGAGGTGGCAGTCGGCGGAGGGCGCGGCGACGTCGGGCGTCGCGGAGACGAGGAACGCGCACTCGGGGGTGGCGTCGAGCAGCTCCTGAAGGGCCGCGCCGCCGAACTCCAGGTCGTCCAGGACGACGACGGCGCCGATCTCGTGGACGAATTCGAGCAGGAGGGCGCGGTCGGGGCGGTGCAGCGGCGCGTTGTGGACGGTCGCGAAGAGGTCGTGGAGCAGTTCGGCGGGCGTCTTGCGGTACCCGGACAGACGCACGACGCCGTCGGGCGCGAGGTCCGCGCAGTCATCGGCGACGGCGTTCAGGAGCGTCGTGCGGCCCGATCCGGCGGGCCCGGTGAGTCGTACGGAGCGGCCGCGCGCGAGGAGCCGCACGAGGCGCTCACGCTCCTCCTGGCGCTCCAGGAGCGGCAGCCGGGGCAGCGCGGGCCCCGGCGGCACGGGCGGCAGCGAGGCGCGGCGCAGCTCGGCGCGCTCGGCGCCGGTGCGCTTGGTGGGGCGCGCGGGCCGCTCGCCGGGCGGGCAGGGCTCGATCTCGCTGCCGTCGACGGGATTGACCGTGAGCAGGAAGTCGCCCGAGACGAGCTGGACGGTGCGGGCCAGTGCGGGTGCGGGCTGGCCGAAGTCGGGCGTCATGGGTTCGCGCGGCGGCTGCCCGGGGCGCGCCGCATCGTCGTCGTCGATGCCGTCGTGGCCGTACTCTTCCGGTCCCCGGTTCATCGGGTCCATGGTCTTAGCCCCCCAGATGCGTGGTGTGCAGAGCCCCCTCCGGCCTTCGTGCACACTGCGCTGTCGCTTCTGGTCCGGCGCCCCCGTGCGGGTTCGTATATCGGTGGGCGACCGAACCCTAGACCTTCGCTCAGTATCTACGAGAGGGCGGGGTACCGCCCCGTCCGAGACGTCACAGGTTCGTGAGGATTGTGCGCTCTCGGCCCTTGTGGGCCGACCCGCTCAGACCCTGGGGAGTGATTCGACTCCGATGCCGCCCTCGATGGCGAGGATGCGGTGCAGCCTCGTCGCGACGAGCAGGCGCTGCATCTGCGGCGGCACGTGGCGCAGGACGAGTCTGCGTCCGCACCGCCCGGCGCGGCGGTGCGCGCCCATGATCACGCCGAGTCCCGTGGCGTCCCACGAGTCGAGTTCGGAGAGGTCGAGCACCAGGTCGCCGGCGCCGTCGTCGACGGCCGAGTGCAGGACCGTACGGGCGTCCGCCGCGCTGCGTACGTCGAGGCGTCCCCCGACGACCAGCTGGGCCTGGTCGCCCCTGATGTGCATATGCGCTCCCCGAGAGTGCTGAGTCTGCTGTGACGTGTGTTCCGTATGGCGTCTGCGTATGTCACTGCAACTGACTGCCGCGTGGGCAAGGAAGTTGCCGTCTGTAAGCGAACCGATACCGAATTCACTCCGAGGGGTGACCCACGAGGCGTCTCAACGTCAGACGAGGCGTCAGACGGCGTACGTCAGTGCTGTTTCAGTGCTTGTAGAACCCCTGCCCGCTCTTGCGCCCGATGTCACCGGCGTCAACCATCCGGCGCATCAGCTCCGGCGGCGCGAACTTCTCGTCCTGCGACTCCGTGTAGATGTTCTCGGTGGCGTGCAGCAGGATGTCGACGCCGGTGAGGTCGGCGGTCGCGAGCGGGCCCATGGCGTGCCCGAAGCCGAGCTTGCAGGCGATGTCGATGTCCTCGGCGGTGGCGACGCCCGACTCGTAGAGCTTGGCGGCCTCGACGACGAGCGCGGAGATCAGACGGGTCGTCACGAAGCCGGCGACGTCGCGGTTGACGACGATGCAGGTCTTGCCGACGGACTCGGCGAACTCCCGGGTGCGGGCGAGGGTCTCGTCGCTGGTCTTGTAGCCGCGGACGAGCTCGCAGAGCTGCATCATCGGCACGGGCGAGAAGAAGTGGGCGCCGACCACGCGCTCCGGGCGCTCCGTCACGGCCGCGATCTTGGTGATCGGGATGGCGGAGGTGTTGGAGGCGAGCACGGCGTCGTCGCGCACGAGCTTGTCGAGCGTGCGGAAGATCTCGTGCTTGACCTCCAGCTTCTCGAACACGGCCTCGACGACGACGTCCGCGTCGGCGACGGCGTCCAGGTCGGTGGTGGTGGTGATGCGGCCGAGGGCGGCCTCGGCGTCGTCGGCGGCGAGCTTGCCCTTGCTCACGAACTTCTCGTACGACGCCTTGATCCCGTCGGTGCCACGGGTCAGTGCCTCGTCGGTGACGTCGCGCAGGACGACGTCCCAGCCCGCCTGGGCGGAGACCTGAGCGATGCCGGACCCCATGAGTCCGGCTCCGATGACGGCGAGCTTCCGTGCCACTGTTCCGACTCCCCTACCGCTTATCACGCTTGGCTTACACGCTGTTTACGTTTGCCTCTTCGGCGCACGTTAGCGGTCGTGAGCGCGCCTGTGACCGTGAAGAGATGCGCGTCACGTCTCAGATGACGGACATCACACTGGTACGGCTCATTCGGCGCCGCGCACCGCGTAGTTGAGGACCTTCTCGCTGAGGAGCTCCTCCATCTCGTCCAGCAGCCCGAGGGCCTCGCGGGAGACCTCGGCGGGGGCGCGGCGCTCGGACATCTCGTCGCCGATCCAGGCCATGAGGGTGCTGTGCACCCAGGAGAGCTGGCCGGCGATCAGGCCGGGCAGCGGGTCGCCGTCGGCCGCGTCCGTCTCCTTGGCGAGGGTCGTGGTGAGGTTGTCGAGGGCCTCCTGCTGGATGGCCCACAGGCGGGAGCGCAGGGCGTGCGCCTCGGTGATGACCTTCATGAAGTCGGCCCAGCCGGGGAAGAGCCCGACGGCCGGCGAGACGCACTCCACGTCGGTGCGCAGCTCGCGCAGGACCGCGGCGGCGGCGGACTCGCCCGCGCGGCGGCCGCGCACATGACGGGAGAGCCGGTCGACGATGTCGCCGCCCCGGTCGAGGAAGAGGTCCTCCTTCGCCGGGAAGTAGTTGTAGACCGTGTTGACGGAGACGTCCGCGGCCTCCGCGATCTCCGCGATGGTCACCGCGTTGAAGCCGCGCTCCAGGAAGAGCCCCGTCGCGACGTCCGAGATCCGCTGCTTGGTCTGGCGCTTCTTGCGCTCCCTGAGCCCTTCAGTCATGCGCCCATCGTAGGCGTCATTGGCCATCCCCAAATTTTGCCTCACATGAAAACTTGGTGGCATTGCAAAATTTTAGCGACTCTGTTTTTGTGGTCGTCATGGCAATCATCAGGACCTCCGGGCTCGCCCGGACCTTCCAGACCAAGACGGGCCCGGTGGAGGCGGTGCGCGGCATCGACCTGCACGTCGAGCCCGGCGAGATCCTCGGCCTCCTCGGGCCGAACGGCGCGGGCAAGACCACCACGCTGCGGATGCTGACCACGCTGCTCCCGCCGACCGGCGGCACCGCGACCGTCGCCGGGCACGACCTGGCCGCTGACCCGGCCGGCGTGCGGAGCAGGATCGGCTACGTGGCCCAGTCCGGAGGCGTCGACCTGAGCGTCTCCGTACGCGAGGAACTCATCACCCAGGGCCGGCTCTACCGCCTGACGAAGCCTCAGGCGCTCGCGCGCGCCGAGGAGCTGGCCGTCGACCTCGGCCTCACCGACCTGCTGGAGCGGCCCTGCGCGGCACTCTCCGGCGGCCAGCGCAGGCGGCTCGACATCGCCATGGGACTCACCCACCGGCCCGAGGTGCTCTTCCTGGACGAGCCGACCACGGGGCTGGACCCGGGCAGCCGGGCCGACCTGTGGCGCCTGGTGCGGCAGCTGCGCGACGAGCACGGCACGACGGTCCTCCTCACCACGCACTACCTCGACGAGGCCGACGCGCTCTCCGACCGCCTGGTCGTCGTCGACCAGGGCGTCGTCGCCGCCGAGGGCACACCCGGCGCGCTCAAGCTCCGGTACGGCGGCTCGATCGACGCCTCGCTCCAGGACGCCTTCCTCGCCATCACCGGGCGCGCGATCGCCCCCAAGGACACGGCGCCCGTCGCCGTCTGAGACCCCAGGACCGACTCCATGCCCGCACTGCTCTCCGACACCGCGCTGATCTTCGGGCGGTACGCCCGGCAGACCCTGCGCTCCAAGTTCCAGATCCTCTTCGGCGTCCTCACGCCCCTGCTCTACCTGCTCTTCTTCGGGCCGCTGCTCACCGATCTGCCGCTCGCCTCGCGAGGTGACTCCTGGCAGGTGCTCGTGCCGGGGCTGCTGCTCCAACTCGGCCTGTTCGGCGCCACGTTCAGCGGCTTCGCGCTCATCATCGAGAAGCAGTTCGGCGTGGTGGAGCGGATGCGCGTGACGCCCGTCAGCCGGCTCGCGCTGCTGCTCGGGCGGATCCTGCGCGACGCCGCCCTCTTCGTCTTCCAGTCGGTGCTGCTGGTGCTCGCCGCGGTGGTGATGGGGCTGCGGGCGCCGCTCGCCGGGGTCCTCATCGGCTTCGCGTTCGTGGCGCTGCTGGCCGCGGGGCTCGCCGCGCTCTCGTACGCGCTGGCCATGAAGGTCGCCAAGGCGCACGAGTTCGGCCCGGCGGTGAACGCCATCAGCATGCCCGCGATGCTCCTGTCGGGCCTGATGCTGCCGATGGCGCTCGCGCCCACCTGGCTGGACGTGCTCTCCCACTTCATGCCGTTCCGCTATCTGGTGGACGCGGTGCGGGCCGGGTACGTGGGCCAGTACGCGACGACGACCATGCTCTACGGCGTCCTGGTGGCGATCGCCTTCGTGCTGCTGTCCGTGACGGTGGGCACACGTGTCTTCCGCAGGGCCGGGGCGTAACTACGCTGGCCGCATGGTCAATCTGACGCGCATCTACACCAGGACCGGCGACCAGGGGACGACGGCCCTCGGGGACATGAGCCGCACCGCCAAGACCGATCTGCGGATCGCCGCGTACGCCGACGCCAACGAGGCCAACGCGGCCATCGGCTCGGCCATCGCGCTCGGGAACCTCGACGCGGAGGTCGTGAAGGTCCTCGTCCGGGTCCAGAACGACCTCTTCGACGTGGGCGCCGACCTCTCCACACCCGTCGTCGAGAACCCCGAGTACCCGCCGCTGCGCGTCGAGCAGGCCTACGTCGACAAGCTGGAGGCCGACTGCGACCGCTTCCTCGAACAGCTGGAGAAGCTGCGCAGCTTCATCCTGCCGGGCGGCACCCCGGGCGCCGCGCTGCTGCACCAGGCGTGCACGGTGGTGCGCCGGGCCGAGCGCTCGACGTGGGCGGCCTTCGAGGTGCACGGGGAGGTCATGAACCCCCTCACCGCCACCTACCTCAACCGCCTCTCCGACCTCCTGTTCATCCTGGCGAGGGCGGCCAACAAGGAGGTCGGCGACGTGCTGTGGGTGCCGGGCGGCGAGCGCTAGCCGGGCTCGATCCCGACGGCCGTCCAGGCCGCGCGGACGGCCCGGCACTCCGCGCCGTCCGCGCCGTAGCGCTCCCGCGCCGCCCGCAGTGTCAGCCGGGCGAAGCCGGCGAAGCGGGTCTCCTCGCCCGCTTCTCCGCCGGTGAGGGCGTCCCACCAGATGAGGCCCGCCCGCTCCCAGGCGGGACCGCCCAGAGCGACCGCGAGGCGGTAGAAGGCGTGGTTGGGGATGCCGTTGTTGATGTGGATGCCGCCGTTGTCCCGGCCGGTGCGCACATAGCCGTCCATGTGCGCCGGCTGCGGGTCCTTGCCGAGGGTGTCGTCGTCGTACGCCGTGCCCGGCGCCTTCAGGGACCGCATCCCGACGCCCTCCACACGGGGCCCGAGCAGCCCCTCCCCCAGGACCCAGCCGGCCTCCTCCGCCACGGCCTGCCCCAGCGCGTACTGCTTGATCAGCACGCCGAACACGTCGCACAGCGAGGTGCCGAGCGCGCCGTTCTCTCCCTCGTAGGAGAACCTCATGATCTCCGGCAGCCCGCGCCACACCTCGGCGCCGACCACGTCCAGGCACTGTGTGAAGCGCCCGAAGAGTTCGCCGTCGCCGTCCCCCAGGACCAGGACGGCGCCGTTCCACCAGGCGTTGTTGAGGTCCCGGTCGAAGTGGACGACCGCCGCGGTCGCGCGGCCCGCCACCGTCACCTCCGCGCGCCCCAGCACCTCGCGCACGAACCGGGTGGCCGCCACCAGTCCGTCGTACGCCTCGTCGACGGCGGCGTCGCCCGTCGGCGGCCGCCCGGTCCAGCGGACCGCGGGCAGCCCGTCCTGCTCCTTGCCGCCGCCCGCGTCGAAGACGATCTGCTCGACCCGTTCCACGTCCCGCGCGCCGGGCAGCGGCTCGACCGCGCCCTCGCGCAGCACCAGACCGGGCCCGTCGTACGTCAGGGGCGGCGCCGTGCCCTCGGCCATCCGTTCCAGGAGCGGCAGCGCGCCGATGCCGGTGAGCAGCGGGTTGGGGAGCAGGGGCGGGGAGCCGTCGGTGCCCGCCAGGAACGTCGTCCAGACCGCGACCCGGTCCTTCGGCATCCCCGCCATGGCCCCGACCTCCTTGATCGCGGCGACCAGACGCCCGGTCTCGGCCCGCAGCCACTGGTCGCGGTCGGCCGGTGTGAGCCGGCCGTTGGCCAGGAACGGCACGATCTCCAGGGCCTGGTAGCCGCGGTGCACCGCCTCGAAGGACGCGCTGTCGCGGTGGTGGGCGAGCGCGGCGCCGTGGCTGTTCCACGCCTCCCGGGTGAGGCTCGGGACCACCCAGTGGCCGGTGCGGCGGAAGTACGCGACGGCGGCGCTGTCCAGCGTCAGCTCGGCGTAGATCAGCCGGGCGGCCGTCCGTACGCTCGCCCGGGTCCGCAGCCACGCCCCGAGCCCCGCGACGGCGCCGGCCCCCGCGGTCGCGATGAGCGCGGCCAGCAGCGTGCTGTCCATGGACGCATGGTGGGGCAGGCGCGGGCGTTCGGCCAGGGTCCGCGCACGACGTTCCCCGGCTCGGTCAGAGCTTGGTCAGGGAGTCCCGGCGCTCGGCGTCCCCGGACTTCCCGGACTCGTCCGCCGGGGCCTTCTTCGGGAACAGCGTGTAGCTGAGCGCGATGAGGCCGTGGATGCCCGCCGCCCGCCAGGCCGTGTACATCCAGCTCTCCAGGGACGACGTGCGGCTCGGGTCGTCGACGTACCACATGGCGATCAGGAGCAGCCCGCTCGCGACGGCCGCCGCGACGACCGTGCCGAGCCAGACCTTGGCCTCGTGCAGGGCCCGGGGCCGTCCGTAGCGCGGCGGGCGCGGCACCGGAGTGCCCTGGAAGCGGTGGGCGGCGTGGCCGTCGAGCCACTTCACCGTGCGGTGGCCGTGGCCCACGGTGTAGCCGATGTACACCGCGGCGAGGCCGTGCTTCCAGCTCGGGTCGGCGCCGTTCTTCAGGTCGACGGCGGTGACCACCAGGAGCAGGACCTCAAGGAGCGGCTCGCACAGCAGGATGGCGGCGCCCAGCCGCGGCATCCGCAGCAGATAGCGGGTGGCGAGGCCGGCGGCCAGCAGGACCCAGAAGCCCACCTCGCAGATGACGATCAGCGCGACGACCACGGCTCGCTCCTCTGGTTCGCTTTCTCGATCACCCTTCAAGGCTCGCGTCGCACCGGTCCTGAATCGTCGTCGTCAGTGACGAAGTGGGACTGCATCCTTCGATGTAGCCGCGCCCGTGCCACGGCCGCGGTAGGCAGTTCGATGTACTCGCCAAGGGCCGGTTCCTCCCCCAGGACCAGGCAGTCGGCCCGGCGGACCGTGTTGGATGGGGGCATGGCCCTGTCCCTGCCCCGCCCGCACCGCGTCGACGTCTCCATCGCCGCGGTCAGCCTGTTCTGCGGGCTCGTGCTGTGGGCGCTCGGTCTGCACAGCTCGCCGGGCCGCCTGCTGGACGCCACCTGGGCCCTGATCCCGCTGTTCGTCCTCGCCTGTCTGGAGCTGGTGCGCAGGACGGCGCCCCAGGTCGCCCTGGCCTTCGGCACGCTCGCGCTGGTCGCCGACCAGTTCACCGAGGGCAACCTCGCGTCGCTGATGATGTTCACGGACCTCGTGTACGCGGCGGTCGTGTACGGCACCCCGGCCGCCGCCCGCCGCATCCCGGTGACCACGGGCCTGGTGTCGGTCGCGGTCACCATCGGCTTCGTGGCCTGGTTCCAGAAGCCGGAGGCCGTCCTCATCGGCGTCCTCACCGGCGTGGTCTCCTTCGGACCCGCCACCACGGGCGTCCTCGTGCGCAACCACCGCGAGGCCACCGAGGCCGCCAAGCTGCGGGCCGAGCAGACCGCGCTGCTCGCCGAGATGGACCGCGTCCAGGCCGTCGTGGCCGAGCGCGCCCGGATGGCCCGCGAACTGCACGACATGGTGGCCAACCACCTCTCGGCGATCGCCATCCACTCCACGGCCGCGCTCTCCCTGGACAACCCCGAGACCAGCAAGGAGGCGCTCGCCGTCATCCGCGAGAACAGCGTCGAGGGGCTGGCCGAGATGCGCCGCCTCATCGGCATCCTGCGCTCCGACAGCGGCGACCTGGAGCCGACCGCCGCGCCCACCCTCGACGGCCTCGGCGCGCTGATCGCGGGCGCCCGCACCAACGGCCTCGACGTCACGCTGGACGACGCCCGCCCCACGGACGGACCGAAGCTGCCAGCGCCGGTCGAGCTCGCGGCGTACCGCATCGTCCAGGAATCCCTGACGAACGCGCTCAAGCACGCCTCGCCCGGCCTCGTCTCCGTGACCCTGGTCCAGGAGCCGCGCGCCCTGATCATCAGCGTGACCAGTCCCTACGGAGATCCGTCGGGGCCCCGCGCGCCCGGCTCGGGCGCCGGCGTCGTCGGCATGCGCGAGCGCACCGAACTGCTCGGCGGCACCTTCGAGGCGGGCCCCGAGAGCAGCCACGGCGGCAAGGTGTGGAGCGTCTTCGCGACCCTGCCCGTCGACCCCGCAGACGAAGGAGCCAAGGAATGATCCGGGTGCTTGTCGCCGAAGACCAGTCAGCCGTGCGCGCGGGACTCGTGCTGATCCTGCGCAGCGCGTCCGACATCGAGGTGGTCGGCGAGGCGTCGGACGGCGAGCAGGCCGTCGCGCTCGCCCGCGAGCTCCGCCCCGACCTGGTCCTGATGGACATTCAGATGCCGCGCCTGGACGGGGTGTCGGCAACGCGCCAGGTCGTCTCCGAGGGGCTTGCGGACGTCCTCGTCCTGACCACCTTCGACCTCGACGAGTACGTGTTCGGGGCGCTGCGCGCGGGCGCGTCCGGCTTCCTCCTGAAGAACACCGAGGCCAAGGACCTCATCGAGGGCGTGCGCACGGTGGCGCGCGGCGAGGGCCTGATCGCCCCGGCCGTCACCCGCCGCCTGATCGCCGAGTTCGCCGCGCCCGTACAGGCCGTACGCAGGGAGAACGCGCCGGACCCGGCCGTCGTCGACAGCCTGACGCGGCGCGAGCGCGAGGTGCTCTCCTGCATCGGCGAGGGCCTGTCGAACGCGGAGATCGCGGCCCGCCTGACCATGGCGGAGGCGACGGTGAAGACGCACGTGAGCCGGATGCTGGGGAAGCTGGAGCTGCGCAGCCGGGTCCAGGCGGCCGTGCTCGCACAGGAGTTGGGCATCTGAAACGCGGCCGGATCGGGCACCCGAGAAGGCCGGTCCCGGCTCGCGACGGTGTCCGCGAGGGGCGCATGGGGCACCAGAGGAACACAATTCGGCCATTGGTTCAGACCTCTTGACCGCTGGTCCAGACCTTTCTATTCTCACCGCACTGCGGTGAGCACTCCCCCACGTGTCCACGTGCTCACGGGCGGCGCAGGGTCCCACCCCTAACCCCCGGAACTCACCCGAGGAGCACTCCGTGCGCTTCACGAAGAGCAAGGCACGTTCGAGAATCGGATTCAGACACAGAGCGGTGGCGGGAGTCACCACCCTGCTGCTCCCGCTCGCCACGCTGGTCGCCCTCGGCGGCAGCGCGGAAGCGGCCCCCGAAGCGGCCCCGGAGGCCACCGCCACGTACGCCAAGACCCAGGACTGGGGCAACGGCTTCGAGGGCAAGTGGACCATCAAGAACACCGGCACCACCACGCTCAGCTCCTGGAACGTCCAGTGGGACTTCCCCGCCGACACCAAGGTGACCTCGGCGTGGGACGCCACCGTCACCAACTCCGGCACCCGCTGGACCGGCAAGAACCTCGGCTGGAACGGGACGCTCGCCCCCGGCGCCTCGGTCTCCTTCGGCTTCAACGGCACCGGCCCCGGCGCCCCGTCCAAGTGCACCCTGAACGGCGGCAGCTGTGACGGCGGCAGCGTCCCCGGCGACAACCCGCCCTCGGCCCCCGGCACCCCGGTCGCCTCCGAGATCACCAAGACCTCGGTGAAGCTCGACTGGAAGGCCGCCACCGACGACAAGGGCGTCAAGAACTACGACGTGCTGCGCGACGGCGCGAAGGTCGCCACGGTCACCGGCACCACGTACGCCGACTCCGGCCTCACCGCCGGCACCGACTACTCGTACACGGTCCAGGCCCGCGACACCGCCGACCAGACAGGACCCGCCAGCGGCGCCGTCAAGGTCCGCACCGAGGGCGGCACTGACCCGGGTCCCGGCCCCGGCGACAAGGTCAAGCTCGGCTACTTCACGGAGTGGGGCGTCTACCAGCGCAACTACCACGCGAAGAACATCGCGACCTCCGGCTCGGCCGACAAGATCACGCACATCAACTACAGCTTCGGCAACGTCCAGGGCGGCAAGTGCACCATGGGCGACGCCTACGCGGCGACCGACAAGGCCTACACCGCCGACCAGTCCGTCGACGGCGTCGCCGACACCTGGGACCAGCCCCTGCGCGGCAACTTCAACCAGCTGCGCAAGCTCAAGGCCAAGTACCCCAACATCAAGATCCTCTGGTCCTTCGGCGGCTGGACCTGGTCCGGCGGCTTCACCGACGCCATGAAGAACCCGGCGGCCTTCGCGAAGTCCTGTCACGACCTGGTCGAGGACCCGCGCTGGGCCGACGTCTTCGACGGCATCGACCTGGACTGGGAGTACCCCAACGCCTGCGGCCTGTCCTGTGACACCTCGGGCCCGGCCGTCTTCAAGAACATGATGCAGGCGTTCCGCAACGAGTTCGGCGCCAAGAACCTCGTCACGGCCGCCATCACCGCCGACGCCTCCAACGGCGGCAAGATCGACTCCGCCGACTACGGCGGCGCCGCGCAGTACGCCGACTGGTACAACGTCATGACGTACGACTTCTTCGGCGCCTGGGCGGCCAAGGGCCCGACGGCCCCGCACTCCCCGCTCACGTCCTACGCGGGCATCCCGCAGGAGGGCTTCAACTCGGCCGACGCCATCGCCAAGCTGAAGGCCAAGGGCGTGCCCTCGGCCAAGCTCCTGCTCGGCATCGGCTTCTACGGCCGCGGCTGGACCGGCGTCACCCAGAAGGAGCCGGGCGGCACGGCGACCGGCGCGGCGCCCGGTACGTACGAGGCGGGCATCGAGGACTACAAGGTCCTCAAGAACTCCTGCCCGTCCAACGGCACCGTCGCCGGCACGGCCTACGCCCACTGCGGCACCAACTGGTGGTCCTACGACACCCCGGCCACGGTCCGCGCCAAGATGACCTGGGCCAAGAACCAGGGCCTCGGCGGCGCGTTCTTCTGGGAGTTCAGCGGTGACACGGCCAACGGTGAGTTGGTGAGCGCGATCAACGACGGGCTCAAGTAGCCCGTACGCCCCCCCCCCGAACGAAGCCGGGGGAGACAGGATCGCCCCCTGTCTCCCCCGGCTTCTTCATGCCGTACGGCGACTACGCCACGTTCACCCGCTGCCCCGGAGGCGCCGCCTCCAGCCAGGCCAGGAAACCCGTGAGCGCGTCCTCGCTCATCGCCAGTTCGAGGCGGACGCCCCGGTGCAGACAGCCCAGGACGATGGCGTCGGAGAGCAGGGCCAGTTCCTCCTCGCCGTCGGGTGCGCGACGGTCGACGACCTCGATGGCCGAACGCTCGAGAACCCGGCGCGGCCGGGGAGCGTACGAGAAGACACGGAACCACTCGATCCGGTCACCGTTGTAGCGGGCGACTCCGTAGCCCCAGCCCTTGCCGGAGGTGTCGCCCTTCTCCGGGGCGTTCCAGCGCAGGCTGCAGTCGAAGGTCCCCCCGGACCGCTGGATCAGCCGGCGGCGCAGCCCGAAGACGAAGAGTCCCACCAACACCAGCGCGATCACAGCAAGTCCGCACACGAGCAGAGTGAGGATCATCGGCACCGACCTCCTCGCCTCTTCGAAAACGGACCACTACATTGCACCCGCATTGCCTCAGCCGCGACCCGGTCCGGTTTTGTTCCCGGACCTGGCCGCGGCTGAGTCACGTTACGCCGCGCGCTGGGGTCAGCGCGTCGCCACCGCACGCAGTCGGACGTCGGCGCGCCGCTCCGCGGAGGCGTCGGCCTCCGACTTCGCGCGCTCCAGCGCCCGCTCCGCACGCTGGACGTCGATCTCGTCGGACAGCTCCGCGATCTCGGCCAGCAGCGACAGCTTGTCGTCCGCGAAGGAAATGAATCCGCCGTGGACAGCGGCGACGACCGTGCCGCCGTCGCTCGTACGAATGGTCACCGGGCCCGACTCCAGCACACCGAGCAGCGGCTGGTGACCGGGCATGACGCCGATGTCGCCGGACGTAGTACGCGCGACGACCAGGGTGGCCTCACCGGACCAGACACTGCGGTCCGCTGCGACCAGCTCGACATGCAGCTCAGCAGCCAAGGGTGGCTCCTCGGGTCACCACCCGGCGGTTCAGCCGGGTGTTGGGTCAAATTCTAGTGGGCGTACGAAGAGGGGCGGGACACGGCCCCTGCGCGGGGTGCACCCGCCCCTCTCCGATGAGAGCTACTGGGCTCAGGAGACGCCGAGCTCCTTGGCGTTCTTCTTGAGGTCGTCGAGACCACCGCACATGAAGAAGGCCTGCTCCGGGAAGTGGTCGTACTCGCCGTCGCAGATCGCGTTGAAGGCCGCGATCGACTCGTCGAGGGACACGTCCGAACCGTCCACGCCGGTGAACTGCTTGGCGGCGTGGGTGTTCTGGGACAGGAAGCGCTCCACGCGACGGGCACGGGCGACGACGAGCTTGTCCTCTTCGCTGAGCTCGTCGATACCGAGGATCGCGATGATGTCCTGGAGGTCCTTGTACTTCTGCAGGATTCCCTTGACGCGCATGGCGGCGTCGTAGTGGTCCTGCGCGATGTAGCGCGGGTCCAGGATGCGGGACGTGGAGTCCAGCGGGTCCACGGCCGGGTAGATGCCCTTCTCGGAGATCGGACGGGAGAGAACCGTCGTCGCGTCGAGGTGGGCGAAGGTGGTGGCCGGGGCCGGGTCGGTCAGGTCGTCCGCGGGGACGTAGATCGCCTGCATCGAGGTGATCGAGTGACCACGGGTCGAGGTGATGCGCTCCTGGAGGAGACCCATCTCGTCGGCCAGGTTCGGCTGGTAGCCCACCGCGGAGGGCATACGGCCGAGCAGGGTCGAGACCTCGGAACCGGCCTGCGTGAAGCGGAAGATGTTGTCGATGAAGAACAGCACGTCCTGCTTCTGCACATCGCGGAAGTACTCCGCCATGGTCAGACCGGCCAGGGCGACGCGCAGACGCGTGCCCGGCGGCTCGTCCATCTGGCCGAAGACCAGCGCGGTCTTGTCCAGAACGCCGGCTTCCTCCATCTCGACCATGAGGTCGTTGCCCTCACGGGTGCGCTCGCCGACACCGGCGAAGACGGAGACACCGTCGTGCAGCTTGGCCACACGGACGATCATTTCCTGGATCAGCACGGTCTTGCCGACACCGGCACCACCGAACAGACCGATCTTTCCACCCTTGACGTACGGGGTGAGGAGGTCGACGACCTTCAGGCCGGTCTCGAACATCTCGGTCTTGGACTCGAGCTGGTCGAAGGCCGGGGCCTTGCGGTGGATCGTCCAGCGCTCGGAGTCGGCGACCGTGGACGGGTCGTCGTTGAGCACCTCGCCCAGGGTGTTGAAGACGCGGCCCTTGGTCACGTCGCCGACCGGCACCGAGATGCCCGTGCCGGTGTCGGTGACCGGAGCCTGGCGGACCAGGCCGTCGGTGGGCTGCATCGAGATCGCGCGGACCACGCCGTCGCCCAGGTGCTGGGCGACCTCGAGGGTCAGCGTCTTCTTCGCACCCTCGGTCGACGGGTCGTCGACCTCGACGTGCAGCGCGTTGTAGATGTCCGGCATCGCGTCGACGGGGAACTCCACGTCGACGACCGGGCCGATGACCCGGGCGACGCGGCCCGTGGCAACGGCCGTCTCAACAGTGGTCGTCATTACTTGTCACTCCCCGCGGTCGCGTCGGCCAGGGCTGCGGTGCCGCCGACGATCTCGCTGATTTCCTGGGTGATTTCGGCCTGGCGGGCCGCGTTGGCAAGCCGGGAGAGGCTGTTGATCAGATCCCCGGCGTTGTCGGTGGCCGACTTCATCGCGCGGCGCGTGGCGGCGTGCTTGGAAGCAGCCGACTGGAGCATCGCGTTGTAGATACGGCTCTCGACGTAGCGCGGCAGAAGGGCGTCGAGGACGTCCTCCGCCGACGGCTCGAAGTCGTACAGCGGAAGGAGTTCGCCCTTGGCGGGCGCCTCTTCCGCGACCTCTTCGAGGCTGAGCGGCAGCAGCCGGCTGTCGGTGGCCGTCTGCGTCATCATCGAGACGAACTCGGTGTACACGATGTGGAGCTCGTCCACACCGCCCTCCGCCGTCTCCTTCTCGATGGCCTCGATCAGCGGCACCGCGACCTTCTTGGCGTCCGCGTACGTCGGCTCGTCGGTGAAGCCCGACCACGACTCCGCGACCTTGCGCTCGCGGAAGTTGTAGTGGGCCAGACCACGGCGGCCGACGATGTACGTGACGACCTCCTTGCCCTCGGCCTCGAGCTGCTCGGTGAGCTGCTCGGCGGCCTTGATGGCGTTGGAGTTGAAGGCGCCGGCCAGACCGCGGTCGCTCGTGAGGAGCAGGACCGCGGAACGGGTCGGGTTCTCCGCGTCGGTCGTCAGCGGGTGCTTGGTGTTCGAGCCGGTGCCGACCGCCGAGACCGCGCGGGTGAGCTCGGTCGCGTACGGCGTGGAAGCCGTCACCTTGCGCTGCGCCTTGACGACACGCGAGGCGGCGATCATCTCCATCGCCTTGGTGATCTTCTTGGTCGCGGTGACGGATTTGATGCGACGCTTATAGACCCGGAGCTGGGCTCCCATGAGTCAGGTCCCTTCCGTCGTCACTTACCGGCGGCGGCCGGAGCGTCCTCGCCGAGAAGCTTCCCGTCCGAGGTCTCGAACTGCTTCTTGAACTCCGCCACGGCGTCACCGATGGCGGTGATCGTGTCGTCGGACATCTTGCCGCCCTCCTTGATGGAGGTCATGAGGCCCTGCTCCTTGCGGTGCAGGTACTCCAGGAGCTCGCGCTCGAAGCGGCGGATGTCCTTGACCGGCACCTCGTCCATGCGGCCGGTGGTACCGGACCACACGGACACGACCTGGTCCTCGGTCGCCATCGGCTCGTACTGCGCCTGCTTGAGCAGCTCGACCATGCGCTGACCGCGCTCCAGCTGCGCCTTCGACGCGGCGTCCAGGTCGGAACCGAAGGCGGCGAACGCCTCCAGCTCACGGAACTGGGCGAGGTCGACGCGGAGTCGGCCGGACACCTGACGGATCGCCTTGTGCTGCGCGGAACCACCGACTCGGGAGACGGAGATACCGACGTTCAGCGCGGGGCGCTGACCGGCGTTGAACAGGTCCGACTCCAGGAAGCACTGGCCGTCGGTGATGGAGATGACGTTGGTCGGGATGAACGCCGACACGTCGTTCGCCTTCGTCTCGACGATCGGGAGACCGGTCATCGAGCCCTTGCCCATCTCGTCCGAGAGCTTCGCGCAGCGCTCGAGGAGGCGGGAGTGCAGGTAGAAGACGTCACCCGGGTAGGCCTCGCGCCCCGGCGGGCGACGGAGGAGCAGGGACACGGCGCGGTAGGCGTCGGCCTGCTTCGAGAGGTCGTCGAAGACGATGAGGACGTGCTTGCCCTCGTACATCCACTGCTGGCCGATGGCCGAGCCGGTGTACGGCGCGAGGTACTTGAAGCCGGCCGGGTCGGACGCCGGGGCGGCGACGATGGTCGTGTACTCCAGGGCGCCGGCCTCTTCCAGGGCACCGCGCACGGAGGCGATGGTGGAGCCCTTCTGACCGATGGCGACGTAGATGCAGCGGACCTGCTTGTTCACGTCGCCCGAGCGCCAGTTGTCGCGCTGGTTGATGATCGTGTCGACGGCCAGGGCGGTCTTGCCGGTCTGGCGGTCACCAATGATCAGCTGACGCTGACCACGGCCGATCGGGGTCATCGCGTCGACGGCCTTGTAGCCGGTCTCCATCGGCTCGTGCACCGACTTGCGCTGCATGACCGTGGGGGCCTGCAGCTCGAGGGCGCGACGACCGCTGGTCTCGATCTCGCCGAGGCCGTCGATCGGGTTGCCGAGCGGGTCGACGACGCGGCCGAGGTAGCCCTCGCCCACGGCGACCGACAGCACCTCGCCGGTACGGCTGACCGACTGGCCCTCCTCGATGCCGCTGAACTCACCGAGGACGATCGAACCGATCTCGCGCTCTTCCAGGTTCAGCGCGAGACCGAGGGTCCCGTCCTCGAACTTCAGCAGCTCGTTGGCCATGGCCGAGGGCAGGCCCTCGACCTTCGCGATGCCGTCGCCGGCAAGGGTGACCGTACCGACCTCCTCGCGCGAGGCCGCGTCCGGCTTGTACGCCTGGACAAAGTTCTCCAGCGCGTCCCGGATCTCCTCCGGCCGGATCGTGAGCTCCGCCATCTGGGTTCCCTGCTCTCCTTGTTGGGCCCGAAGTTTCTTTGGGGGTCTGGGGGCGACCCCCAGGAATCCTCTGCACGGCCCAACTAGGGCCGTCGGTAATGCTTGTTGAGTTACTGGCCGGCCACGCGGCGGCCGGCTTCCTCGATGCGGTCCGCGATGCTGCCGTTGATGACCTCGTCGCCCACCTTGACCGTGATCCCGCCGAGGACCGTGGGGTCCACGTCGAGGTTCAGGTGCATCGGGCGTCCGTACACCTTGGCAAGGGCGGCGCCGAGACGCTGCTTCTGCTGGTCCGTGAGCGGAACGGCCGAAGTGACGACGGCGACCATGCGGTTGCGACGGTCCGCAGCCAGCTTGGAGAGGGACTCGAGTCCCTCTTCCAGGCTACGGCCACGGGGCACGGTCACAAGACGCTCGATGAGCCGCTCCGTGACGTCCTCGGCGCGACCGCCGAGCAGGCTGCGCAGCAGCTCGCTCTTGGCCTTGCCGGTGGCGGAGCGGTCGACGAGCGCGGCCCGCAGCTCGGTGCTGGAAGAGACGATTCGGCCGAACCGGAAGAGTTCGTCCTCGACGTTGTCCAGCACGCCGGCCTTCTGCGCACCGGTCAGGTCGGCGACATTGGCGAGCACCTCGAGGGCGTCGACCAGGTCACGCGACCGCGACCAGCGCGAGCGCACCATGCCGGCCACCAGGTCGGCGGTCGCGCCGCCCACCTGGTTGCCCAGCAGGCGTCCCGCGAGCTCGGCCTTGGCCTCGCCGGACTGCGCCGGGTCGGTCAGGACCCGACGCAGCGAGACCTCACGGCCGAGCAGCGCGGTGACGGCGGCGAGCTCGTCCGCGAGCTGCTTGGCGTCGACCGAGGTGCTGTCCGTCAGTGCGTCGAGGCGCTCGCGCGCGGCGGCCAGGGCCTCGCGGCTGGCTCCGTGCGCTGTCATCGAGCCGCCTCGGCCTTCTCCTCGAGCTCGTCGAGGAAGCGGTCGATGGTGCGGCTCTGCCGGGCGTGGTCCTCGAGGGACTCACCGACGAGCTTGCCGGCCAGGTCGGTGGCCAGCTGGCCCACGTCCTGACGCAGCGACTGAGCAGCGGCCTTGCGGTCGGCCTCGATCTGCGCGTGGCCGGCGGCGACGATCTCCTCGCGCTGACGCTGGCCCTCGGCCCGCATCTCGGCGATGAGCTGAGCGCCCTGCTCCTGCGCCTCCTGGCGCAGGCGCGCGGCCTCGTGCCGAGCCTCGGCAAGCTGAGCCTTGTACTGCTCGAGCACGCTCTGGGCCTCGGTCTGCGCGGCCTCGGCCTTCTCGATACCGCCCTCGATGGCTTCGCGACGCTCTTCCAGAACCTTGTTGATGTTCGGGAGGAACTTCTTGGCGAAGAAACCGAAGACGATGACGAACGCGATCAGGCCGATGACGAGCTCAGGGATCGGCGGAATCAGAGGGTTTTGGGGCTCCTCCGACGCCAGCTGTACCAGGGAGATCACATCAGTGCCTTCCGTTGAAGTTTCTCGTCAACGAGACCGGGTCAGGAAGGAACCGGGTAAACGAAGCCCATGACCAGACCGATCAGCGCCAGGGCCTCACAGAGCACGAAGCCGAGGATCTGGTTCTGGCGGATGAGGCCGGCGGCCTCGGGCTGACGGGCGAGGGCCTGCGTACCGTTACCGAAGATGACGCCGACGCCGATGCCGGGGCCGATCGCGGCGAGGCCGTAGCCGATCGCGCCGAAGTTGCCCTGGATGTTGACCGCGGCGAGGGTCTCGAGAGCGGACATGCCGTAACTTCCTTCTTTTCACGGGCCGGTGGGGGTTGGCCACCGGATGAATCGGGGGGAGGAACGTGCTCAGTGGTGCTCGGCGAGCGCGCCCTGGATGTAGCTGCAGGACAGCAGGATGAAGACGTAGGCCTGGAGCGCCTGGATGAACAGCTCGAAGATCGTCATCACGATGACCATCACGAACGAGACGCTCGCGTAGGCGATGCCGATGCCGTTCAGCAGGTACCAGCTCGCGATGGTGAAGATCACCAGCAGGACATGCCCCGCGAACATGTTGGCGAAGAGCCGGACCGCGTGGGTGAAGGGCCGGATGATCATGTTCGACAGGAACTCGAAGAACATGACCATCGGGAAGACCGGGCCGAGCGAGCGGTCATAGCCGGTGATGTTCTTGAAGCCGCCGACGAAGCCGTGCCTCTTGAAGGTCAGGCTTACCCAAAGGATGTAGACGATGGCCGCGAGTCCCGCCGGGAAGGCGATGACGGAGGTCACCGGGAACTGGGCGAACGGAACGATCGACCAGATGTTCATGATCCAGATGAAGAAGAACAGCGAGACCATGAGAGGGACGTACTTCTCGCCCTCCTTCTTGCCGAGCGTCTCGTAGACGACCCCACGCCGCACGAAGTCGTAACCGGCCTCGCCGACCATCTGCAGCTTGCCGGGGATCAGCTTCGGCTTGTTGAAAGCCGCCCAGAAGAAGCCGATGACGACGATCGAGCTCAGGAACGCGAGCAGCATTGGCTTGTTGAACTCAATGCCACCGACGGTGAAAATCGGCTCGAAGAGGAAGGAGTGCAGGCCGGGGGTCGGGAAACCGCACCCTTCAAAAATGTGGCAATCGGTCTCGAAGGCGAGCGTCTGGGCGTTACTCACCGCGAGCTCCTTCAACGTGGCGCATGGGTACGGCAACCTCGATGTGTCGGCGCGGTCGATGTCCGCGGAACGGCACTGGACTGGACTTGCGGATTTGGGGGCGGCGGCTGGGCTCCGAGCCGTAAGGCGTCACAGGCACGGCTGCCGCCCGCGCCAGCTCTGCCGCAGTTGTGGCGAGACCATAGCAAATGAGCAGAGGCCTCCTTACGTCGGCCCTACAGGTCACGATTGCGCCCGGGTCGACTCCGGCTCCACATACAGAACCTTGGCCTTCATGTGGGCGCGCAGCTGCGCCCCGATCCACACCAACGTGGCGGCGAGGAGCGTGAACGCGAAGGCCTTGTGGTTGAACGCGGACGTGCCGCGCAGTGCCGTCAGGACGACCATCAGCAACAGAATCTGCACGGTGTAGACCAGCAGGCCCATCATCTGGAACAGATGCGGGAAGGAGCGCGCGCTCCTCTGCAGGATCACCAGGCCTCCGCCCATGAAGAGCAGGACGAGAAGCATGCCGAAGGTGGCGCCGAGCGCACCCTTGCCACCGGCCACGGCGGCACTGACCGCGACTCCCGCCACGCCCGCGGCAGCGGTGGGCAGGGCGCAGTGAAGGAGAGTGCGGGCGTCGTTGGACTGCATGACGGCAGCTCCTCCGGCGAAATTTGGGGACGTTGCATTGCGGTCGTCGAGCGGGACCTGGCCCGGACACGGACGAGGCGCACCTCATCAGGGCGACCGGTCTCGCGTGGGCCGCCTCAATATATCTCGGGTTCTCGTGAACCGTATCACAAACTATTTGATGCAGTCTTTACCCGAAAGTGTGCCGACCGTCACACGAATGGATCAACGGATGACAGCGGATTTTCGGCCTTGTCGATCATGAGGGCGGTTCCCGTCGAACAGAGTGGCCGAGGGGTGCCACCCGGACGGGTGACGGCGCTGAGCAGCACCGAAGCGCGCCCCCACGGAGCCTCCCGCTCCCCCGCCACGCGCTACTCACGCTCGTGCGAACGGACCCGGGCACGCTCGGACAGCGCGGTGCTGCCGTGCAGGTTCAGGGCGACCGGCTCGCGCGCCGGAGCCCCGGCACCGGCCGGCGTCCGCCCGTCGGCCGCCGTCCGCTCGGTGTCCGCGGCGGCCCCGCCGGAGGTCGTCCCCGCGCCGCCGCGCGCCGCGACCGTGCCGCCCTGGCTGCGCCGGTAGCGCGGCGGCACGAAGGTCTCGGCCCACCGCGGGATGCGCGGCCTGAAGCGCGGCAGCAGGAGCAGCACGAGGCCGACCGCGCTGAGCGCGACGATGAGCAGCAGGATCCACATGCTCGTCGAGTGCACCGAGTACGCGACCGTGCCGAAGGCGATGAGCGCCGACCAGAAGTACATGATCAGCACCGCGCGGCTGTGCGAGTGGCCGATCTCCAGGAGCCGGTGGTGCAGGTGGCCCCGGTCGGCGGCGAACGGCGACTTGCCGTTCCAGGTGCGCCGCACGATCGCGAGGACCAGGTCGGCGAAGGGGATGGCGATGATCGTCAGCGGCATCAGGAGCGGGATGAAGACCGGCAGCATCGCGTGCGTGGCATCGCGGCCGGTGCCGAAGTTCAGCTTCATCGCGGCCGGGTCGACCTGGCCGGTGACGGAGATCGCGCCCGCCGCCAGGATCAGGCCGATGAGCATCGAGCCGGAGTCGCCCATGAAGATCCGGGCGGGGTGCATGTTGTGCGGCAGGAAGCCCAGGCACATGCCCATGAGGATGGCGGCGAAGAGGGTGGCGGGGGCCGCGGCCTCGATGCCGTAGCCGTACCAGATGCGGTACGCGTACATGAAGGACGCCGCCGAGGCGATGCAGACCATGCCCGCCGCGAGGCCGTCGAGGCCGTCGACGAAGTTGACGGCGTTGATGGTGATGACGACGAGCGCGACGGTGAGCAGCGTGCCCTGGCCCGAGGTCAGCGACACCGTGCCCACGCCGGGCACCGGGATCCACAGGATCGTCAGGCCCTGCATGACCATGACGCCCGCGGCGATCATCTGGGCGCCGAGCTTGATCAGCGCGTCGATCTCGAACTTGTCGTCGAGGACGCCGATCAGCCAGATGAGCGCCGCTCCGGAGAGCAGCGCCCGCGGTTCGTTGGAGTTCTCGAAGACCGCGTTCAGGTTGGGCAGGTGGTCGGCGACCAGGAGGCCCGCGCACAGGCCGAAGAACATCGCGATCCCGCCGAGCCGGGGCGTGGGCTCCCGGTGTACGTCACGAGCGCGGATTTCCGGCATCGCGCCGGCCACGATCGCGAACTTCCGCACCGGGCCGGTCAGCAAATAGGTCACCGCGGCCGTGATGCAGAGCGTCAGCAGGTATTCACGCACGGGCTTCCCCACAGGTCTCGCTGGCCATCTCAGCCCCACACCCTAGCTTTGCGCGCATACGGTTGGGGACTTCCGGGTAGCGACGATGGTTGCACGAGTGCTCTCCGGTTCCCGACGCACCTGCCCGGTCCTAGCCCGGATACGGCAGAAATCTTCCCACCAGTTCGCGTACCTCTTCTCGTACGTGCGACTCCTCGCGCACCGCGTCGACCAGCAGGCCGGCGACGCGCACCATGTCGGGGCCGGTCATGCCCTGGGTCGTGACCGCCGCCGTACCAAGGCGCAGGCCGCGTGCCTCGCCGTGCGGCAGGGCGCACACGTCGAGGACGATCCCGGCCGCCGCGAGCCGGCGGCGGGCGGTGTGCGCGTCCACTCCCAGGGGTGCCGGATCGGCCAGAATCAGATGCGTGTCCGTTCCGCCGGTCGTGATCGCGAAGCCGCCGGCGGCCAGCCCTTCCGCCAGCAGCCGCGCGTTCGCGACCACCTGATGGGCGTACGCGGTGAACGCCGGTGTCGCCGCCTCGCCGAACGCGACGGCCTTGGCGGCGATGGTGTGCATCTGGGCGCCGCCCTGGGTGAAGGGGAAGACGGCCCGGTCGATGCGCTCCGCGAGGTCCGCGCCGCACAGCAGGAGGCCGCCCCGGGGCCCGCGCAGGACCTTGTGCGTGGTGGCGCAGACGACGTCGGCGTGCGGCACGGGGCTGGGCGCCGCTCCCCCGGCGACCAGCCCCATCGGGTGCGCCGCGTCGGCGATGAGGTACGCCCCCACGTCGTCGGCGATCTCCCGGAAGGCCGCGTAGTCGATGTGGCGCGGATAGGAGATCGAGCCGCAGACGACCGCCTTGGGGCGGTGGGTGCGGGCCAGGGCGTGCACCTGGTCGTAGTCGATGAGGCCGCTCTCGGGGTCCACGCCGTAGCCGACGAAGTCGAACCACTTGCCGGAGAAGTTCGCGGGCGAGCCGTGCGTGAGGTGCCCGCCGTGCGGCAGGCCCATCGCGAGGACCGTGTCGCCGGGCCGCAGCAGCGCGGCGTACGCGGCGAGGACCGCGGAGGACCCGGAGTGCGCCTGCACGTTGGCGTGTTCGGCGCCGAAGAGGGCCCTGGCCCGGTCGACGGCGATGCGCTCGGCGACGTCGACCAGCTCGCAGCCGCCGTGGTGGCGCGCGCCGGGGTAGCCCTCGGCGTACTTGTTGGCGAGCGGGGAGCCGAGGGCGGTGAGGACGGCGGGCGAAGTGAAGTTCTCGGCCGCGATCAGCTGGAGCCCGTCGCACTGGCGGGCGGCCTCACCGGCGAGGACGTCGGCGAGTTCGGGGTCCTGTCGGCGCAGCGCGTCGAGATCCGTGTACGCCGCGGGGGCGTGGCTGGCTGCCGTGCTGACCGTCATCGTGGGCTCCGGGGCCTCGCAGGGGTGACCTCAGATCCAATGTAGGCCCGTGGCGGCGGGCCCGCGCGGGCCCGCCGCTACATGTGTGCGGGCACCCCGGTCAGCGCCGTCACCACGGGGTCGAGCGCCTGGTTGATCTCGTCGCCCACGGAGCGGAAGAACGGCAGGGGCGCCCCGTACGGGTCGTACACCTCGTCGGCCTCCACGCTGGGCGCGAGCAGCCAGCCGCGCAGCGCCGCCGCGGCCCGCACCAGCGCGCGGGCGCGCTCGACGACGCCGTCCCCGTCGGGGTCCGGCAGGGTCGTCGGGTCTATCGCCCGCACGAGCCGCGTGAACTCCTTGAGGGTGAACGTGCGCAGGCCCGCCGAGTGCCCCATCGAGATGACCTGGGCCCGGTGGTCGCGCGTCGCGGTGAGGACGAGGTCGGCCCGGATGACGTGGTCGTCGAGGAGCTCGCGGCCCATGAAGCCGGTGGGGTCCGCGCCGAAGTCGGCGAGGACCGTCTCGGCGTTGGTCTCCATGGGCGCGCCCTCGTGGCCCCAGGTGCCCGCGCTCTCCACGATGAGGCCGCCGGTGGCGGGGTCGCCGAGGCGGTCGGCCAGGGCATGCCTGGTCAGCCGCTCGGTGATCGGCGAGCGGCACACGTTGCCGGTGCTGACGTGGAGGATGCGGAAGGTCCCCGCAGAGCCCGGGAAGCCCGCTATGCCACGCCCCGTCTCAGGGGCTGTCAATTCGCCACCTCGAGGTCGGGGACGACCTTGCGCAGCTCGTCCGCGTCGAGCGCGCCGGCGCGGAGCAGCACCGGCACCTTGCCCGTGACGTCGACGATCGACGACGGGACGATGCCGGGGGTCGGACCGCCGTCCAGGTAGACGGAGACGGAGTCGCCGAGCATCTCCTGGGCGGCGTCGCAGTCCTCGGGGGCCGGGTGGCCGGTGAGGTTGGCCGAGGAGACGGCCATCGGGCCGACCTCGGTGAGCAGCTCGATGGCGACGGGGTGCAGCGGCATGCGGATGGCGACCGTGCCGCGGGTGTCGCCGAGGTCCCACTGCAGGGACGGCTGCTGCTTGGCGATGAGGGTGAGGGCGCCCGGCCAGAAGGCGTCGACGAGCTCCCAGGCCATCTCGGAGAAGTCCGTGACCAGGCCGTGCAGCGTGTTCGGCGAGCCGATCAGGACAGGGGTGGGCATGTTGCGCCCGCGGCCCTTGGCGTCGAGCAGGTCGGCGCAGGCCTCCGGCGAGAAGGCGTCGGCACCGATGCCGTAGACGGTGTCGGTGGGCAGCACGACCAGCTCGCCACGGCGGACGGCGGACGCGGCCTCGCGCAGACCGGTCGTACGGTCGGTCGCGTCGTTGGTGTCGTATCGCCGTGCCATTTAGCGGGCCTCCTCGTACAGGTACTGCTGACGTGACGTCTGGTTGCTCACGGCATCGCCTTGCGGGCGGTGGCGAAGCGGGGGCGGTTGTTCAGGTCGGGGTGGTCGGCCGCGTCGGCCCAGCCACGCTCCTCGGTGAAGATCCAGGGGACCTGGCCGCCCTGGGTGTCGGCGTGCTCGATGACGACGACTCCCCCGGGGCGGAGCAGGCGGTGCGCCGTGCGCTCGATGCCCCGGATCAGGTCGAGCCCGTCCTCGCCGGAGAACAGGGCGAGCTCGGGGTCGTAGTCGCGGGCCTCCGGGGCGACGTACTCCCACTCGGTGAGGGGGATGTACGGCGGATTGGAGATCACCAGGTCGACCTGTCCTTCGAGCTCCGGAAGGGCGTCCCTGGCGTCGCCCTGGGCGAGTTTGACCCGGGACCCCTCGACGTTCTTCCGCGTCCACCTCAGGGCGTCCTCGGACAGCTCCACGGCGTGCACGCGCGAGCGCGGCACCTCCTGGGCCATGGCGAGCGCGATGGCGCCGGAGCCGGTGCACAGGTCGACGATGAGCGGCTCGACGACGTCCATGGCGCGCACGGCGTCTATGGCCCACCCGACGACCGACTCGGTCTCGGGGCGGGGCACGAAGACACCGGGCCCGACCTGGAGCTCCAGATAGCGGAAGAAGGCCCGCCCGGTGATGTGCTGGAGCGGCTCGCGCGCCTCGCGCCGCGCCACCGTCTCCCAGTAGCGGGCGTCGAAGTCGGCGTCCTTGACGGAGTGCAGCTCGCCCCGCTTCACGCCGTGCACGAAGGCGGCGAGCTCCTCCGCGTCGTTGCGCGGCGAGGGCACGCCGGCGTCGGCCAGCCGCTGGGTGGCCTGGGCCACTTCCGCGAGCAGCAGGTTCACGCTGGTCCTCCGGGACGGGTCGTACGAAGGGGTGGGCTTACGCGGCGGCGAGCTTGGCGGCGGAGTCCGCGTCGACACAGGCCTGGATGACCGCGTCGAGTTCGCCGTCGAGCACCTGGTCCAAGTTGTACGCCTTGAAGCCGACGCGGTGGTCCGAGATCCGGTTTTCCGGGAAGTTGTACGTGCGGATCTTCTCGGAGCGGTCGACGGTGCGGACCTGGCTGCGGCGGGCGTCCGCGGCCTCCTTCTCCGCCTCCTCCTGGGCCGCCGCGAGGAGCCTGGAGCGCAGGATACGCATCGCCTGCTCCTTGTTCTGCAGCTGGCTCTTCTCGTTCTGGCAGGAAGCGACGACTCCGGTGGGAATGTGCGTGATGCGCACCGCGGAGTCGGTGGTGTTGACGGACTGGCCGCCGGGTCCGGAGGAGCGGTAGACGTCGATGCGCAGGTCGTTCGCGTGGATCTCGACGTCGATCTCCTCGGCCTCGGGCGTCACCAGGACACCGGCCGCGGAGGTGTGGATGCGCCCCTGGGACTCGGTGGACGGCACCCGCTGCACGCGGTGCACGCCGCCCTCGTACTTCAGCCGGGCCCAGACGCCCTGGCCCGGTTCGGTGGCACCCTGGCCGCCCTTGGTCTTCACGGCGACCTGGACGTCCTTGTAGCCGCCGAGCTCGGACTCGGTGGAGTCGATGATCTCGGTCTTCCAGCCCACGCGCTCCGCGTACCGCAGGTACATGCGAAGGAGGTCGCCGGCGAACAGCGCCGACTCGTCGCCGCCCGCGCCCGCCTTGATCTCCAGGATGACGTCCTTGTCGTCGGACGGGTCCCGGGGCACGAGCAGCAGCCGCAGCTTCTCGGTGATCTCCTCGCGCTGCCGCTCCAGGTCCTTGACCTCGGCGGCGAAGTCGGGGTCGTCGGCGGCCAACTCGCGGGCCGTCTCGATGTCCTCCCCGGTCTGCTTCCAGGAGCGGTACGTCGCGACGATCGGGGTCAGCTCGGCGTAGCGCTTGTTGAGCTTGCGCGCGTTGGCCTGGTCGGCGTGGACCGACGGGTCGGCGAGCTTCTGCTCCAGACCGGCGTGCTCGCCGATCAGTTCCTCGACCGCCTCGAACATCGGGGGCTCCTGGTTTTCTACGCGGTGGATCTACGCGAATTGGCTGCGGGACGGCAAAAGCGCCGGTCCCGGCCGCCCCCTTCCGAGGACGGCCGATGACCGGCGCAGTGGCTCGCTACTTCTTGGCGGAGCCTGCAGCCTTGCCGAAGCGGGCCTCGAAGCGGGCCACGCGGCCACCGGTGTCGAGGATCTTCTGCTTGCCCGTGTAGAACGGGTGGCACTCGGAGCAGACCTCGGCACGGACGGTGCCGCTGGAGATCGTGCTGCGGGTGGTGAACGACGCGCCACAGGTGCAGCTGACCTGCGTCTCGACGTACTCGGGGTGGATGTCGCGCTTCAAGGTGTCTCCTAGTTTCGGGAGGGCACCGGGTCGTACGCGCGGATTGCTCGTACGTGAACCGGGGCCGACGTACCAGTCTGCCAGGACCGGCCGTATCTCCCAAAACCGGGGTGGGGGCCGATCTATTCCTGGCGGGCGGGGAGCGCACTCCCCGCACCCGTCCGGTGGCTGCCGGTGGCCGCTAGTGGCTGCTGACCACGTCGCCCGCGGAGCCCTTGTCGCCCGCGGACTTCTCCGTGGCGGACTTGGGGATGGGCTTGTCGGCCTTGAGCGCGTCCCAGACCTGCTGGTCGGCCTCTTCGAGGGGCAGCACGCGGTTGGGGTCGTTCGGGTCGTACTGGATGGGCAGCGTGACCATCTTCATGTCGCCCGCGCCGATGCCCTTGAGCCCGTTGGCGAAGCTCGCGAGGGACTTCACGTCGTTCAGGTCCGAGTCGGTCGTGATGGCGCTGGTCGCGTCGTCCGCGAGGTCGAAGAGCTTCTTCGGGTTGCTGAAGACGCCGACGTCCTTGACCTGGTCGAGCAGGGCCTTGATGAACGCCTGCTGGAGCTGGATGCGGCCGAGGTCGCTGCCGTCGCCGACGCCGTGCCGGGTACGGACCAGACCGAGGGCCTGCTCGCCGTCGAGGGTGTGGGTGCCGGCCTCCAGGTCGAGGTGGCTGTCCTTGTCGTGGATGGCCTTCTTCGTGGTGATGTCCACGCCGCCGAGGGTGTCGATGAGCTTCTTGAAGCCCGTGAAGTCGACCTCGACGTAGTGGTCCATCCTGATGCCGGACATCTTCTCGACGGTCTTGACGGCGCAGGCGGGGCCGCCCACCTCGTACGCCGTGTTGAACATCTGCCGCTGGCCGCCGGGGTCGGTGTTGCCGTCCTCGGTCTTGCACTCGGGCCTGGTGATCAGGGTGTCGCGGGGTATGGAGACGACGCTGGCCGTCTTGTGGCCCTTGTAGACGTGGACGATCATCGCGGTGTCCGAGCGGGCCGCGCCCTCGTCCTTGCCGTACTTGGAGTTGTCGCCGGAGCGCGAGTCGGAGCCGAGGACGAGGATGTCCTGGGAGCCGTTGTCGACGTCCATGGGGCGGTCCGTGCCGAGCGCGGCGTTGATGTCGACGCCCTTGATGTTGCCGTTGAGCTTGAAGTACACGAAGCCGAGACCGGCTCCGCCGAGGACGACCACGGAGGCCGCGGTCCATGCGGTGACGACGAGCACCTTGCTGCGCTTGCGGGGCTTGCGGCGTCGGCCGCCACCGCCGCGCGGGCGCCTGGTCTTCGTGTCGGCCGGATCGGTCGGATCCGCCGGCGTGCTCTCGTCGGCCATGTGCTCCTCAGTCCTCGCGGTCGGTTACCCCCTGCTTTCAGGGCCAGGTTTTGGTTCGTCGTTCACTTGTCAGACGTGGAAACCGCTTGAAGGGTTGCACAGCGGGCCGTGCGCGCCCCGGCGTGCGCCGGTCACTCCCCGTGTCCGCTCTTTTCGGCCTTTCGGCTTCCTACCTGCGCTTTCTCGGGGATCCGGGCTACTGCCCGTGACCGTGAGAATCTCTTATGTGTGTGGCCAAGGTCTCGCTTCGGTCTCGTTCGGCGCCCGGGTCGGCGTGGGAGCGGCACAAAAGGGCCGCCCCCGTCACCGAGGTGACGGGGGCGGCCCCTGCGACTGCTGAGGACGACTAGTCGTTGCCGTTGCCCGGCGTCGGCGTCGTCTTCTGGATCTGCAGCAGGAACTCGGCGTTCGACTTCGTCTGCTTCATCTTGTCCAGGAGCAGCTCGATCGCCTGCTGCTGGTCGAGCGCGTGCAGCACGCGACGCAGCTTCCAGGTGATGGCGAGCTCGTCGCTGCCGAGCAGGATCTCCTCCTTGCGGGTGCTGGACGCGTCCACGTCCACCGCCGGGAAGATGCGCTTGTCGGAGAGCTTCCGGTCGAGCTTGAGCTCCATGTTGCCGGTGCCCTTGAACTCCTCGAAGATCACCTCGTCCATGCGCGAGCCGGTCTCGACCAGCGCGGTGGCCAGGATGGTCAGCGAGCCGCCGTCCTCGATGTTGCGCGCCGCACCGAAGAAGCGCTTCGGCGGGTAGAGGGCCGTCGAGTCGACACCACCGGACAGGATGCGGCCGGAGGCCGGGGCGGCGAGGTTGTACGCACGGCCCAGACGCGTGATCGAGTCGAGCAGCACGACGACGTCGTGGCCCAGCTCCACCAGACGCTTGGCACGCTCGATGGCGAGCTCGGCGACCGTGGTGTGGTCCTCGGCGGGACGGTCGAAGGTCGAGGAGATGACCTCGCCCTTCACCGACCGCTGCATGTCGGTGACCTCTTCCGGACGCTCGTCGACGAGGACGACCATCAGGTGGCACTCGGGGCTGTTGTGCGTGATCGCGTTGGCGATCGCCTGCATGATCATGGTCTTGCCGGTCTTCGGCGGGGCCACGATCAGACCGCGCTGGCCCTTACCGATGGGCGAGACGAGGTCGATGATGCGGGTGGTGAGCACGCCCGGGTCGGTCTCCAGGCGGAGCCGGTCCTGCGGGTAAAGGGGCGTCAGCTTGTTGAACTCCGGTCGCCCGCGCCCGGATTCGGGCGCCATGCCGTTGACCGAGTCGAGGCGCACGAGCGCGTTGAACTTCTCGCGGCGCTCGCCGTCCTTGGGCTGACGGACCGCACCGGTGACGTGGTCACCCTTGCGCAGACCGTTCTTGCGGACCTGGGCCAGCGAGACGTACACGTCGTTCGGGCCGGGAAGGTAGCCCGACGTACGGATGAACGCGTAGTTGTCGAGGATGTCGAGGATGCCCGCGACGGGGATCAGGACGTCGTCCTCGGAGACCTGCGGCTCGTTGCCGAAGCCCTCGTCGCGGCCGCGACGGCCCCGACGGTCCCGGTAACGGCCGCGGCGGCCGCGGCGGCCACCCTCGAAGTCGTCGTCGTCCTGCGGACCGTTGTCCCGCTGACGGTCCTGGCGGTCCTGGCGGTCCTGACGGCCGCCGCCCTGCTGACGGTCCTGGCGGCCGCCCTGCTGGTCGTCGCCCTTGTTGCCGCGGCGGTCGCGGTCGCGGCCACGGCCCTGCCGGTCACGGCGGTCACGGCGGCCCTCGGCGTTGTTGTCGCCCTCGCCGCCCTTGGCCTCGGCGTCGCCCTTGGCCTCGGCCTTCGCCTCGCCCTTCGCCTCGGCGGTGACCGTCTCCGGGCTGCCCGCGTCGGCGGTGGCCCGGCGCCGGCGGCGCTCGCCGGCCGGCTGGTCGTCGCTGGCCGGCTGGCCCGGGATGTCGATCTGCTGCTGGGCGGGGGCCTTCTCGGCCTTGCCGCCCTCGGCCTTCTCCGCCTTGTCCGCCTTGCTCGCCTTGGCGGCGGTGTCGGCGGCGTCCTCGCCGGTACGGGCCTTCGAGGTGGCCCGGCGCTTGGGCTTGGTCTCAGCAGCGTCCCCGGACGCCGCGGCGCTCTTCGCCGGGGCTCCGCCGCCGGCCTGCGCCTCCTTGATGACCTCGATCAGCTGGCTCTTGCGCATGCGCCCGGTGCCCTTGATCCCAAGGCCCGATGCGACCTGCTGCAGTTCCGCCAGCACCATGCCCTCGAGGCCGGTGCCGCGGCGCCGCCGGGACCCGGCCGAAGCACCGGTGGCAGGCGCCGCGGAGGCGTCCGTGGCGGGCGTGTCGGCAGTCACGCCCATCAGATCGGTGGTGTCGCTCACGAAGGGTCCTTCCCTGGAGCGGACGTCGGCCTGTCTGGCTCGGCGACCGGTTGTGCTGTCCGGCGGTCCTTGCTGTTCTGTGGACCGTGCCGGGGCGGTGGTCCGCCATGGCGGCGGAAGAATTCATTGGTGATGGCGATTCCCGGTGCGGTGCCACTGATGTGCGGTGTCACTCGGCTCGGTCACGCCGGTTCCGGAGCGTGCTCAGGACCGCTCAGTGCGGGGCACGAAGCAGATTGGGAGGCTCCCGGAAGAATGGTTGTCCCGGACGGGGACACAAAGCACCTCGCCATGGATGGGTCGGGTGCAGACTTGAGATTAACACTACCGGATCCAACAAACATTCCCCCTCTCCGAATCCGGACACCCCGAATTCACTGCGTTGTCTGCCTCAGGGCGCAAGCGGCAGCACGCTCGCTCCTGTGACGTCGAGCGCCAGGCGGTTGGCCGCCCAGCCCTCGCCCGCCAGGCGTGCGACCTTGTCGGCCGCACTGTCTTCGGCCAGCGCGAGGACCGTGGGGCCCGCGCCGGAGATCACCGCGGGCACGCCGTCGGCGCGCAGCCGCTCGACCAGGGCGGCGCTCTCCGGCATGGCCGGGGCGCGGTACTCCTGGTGCAGCCGGTCCTCGGTGGCGGGGAGCAGCAGCTCGGGGCGCCTGGTCAGGGCCTCGACGAGCAGGGCCGCCCGGCCCGCGTTGGCGGCCGCGTCCACGTGCGGGACGGTGCGCGGGAGCAGGCCGCGGGCCGTCTCGGTGAGGACGGGCTTTCCGGGGACGAAAACCACCGGAACGATGGAATCGGCGGGGTCCATCCTGATCGCGCGCGCCGCTCCCCCGTCCATCCAGGAGAGCGTGAAACCGCCGAGCAGACAGGCGGCGACGTTGTCGGGGTGGCCCTCGATCTCGGTGGCGAGCTCCAGCAGCGCGGCGTCGTCGAGCCGGGCCTCCCCGCCTATGGTCACGGCGCGGGCGGCGACGATGCCGGCGCAGATGGCGGCGGACGAGGAGCCGAGGCCGCGGCCGTGCGGGATGCGGTTGGCGCAGACGATCTCGAGTCCGCGCGGCTGACCGCCCAGCAGGTCGAAGGCGGTGCGCAGGGAGCGCACGAGCAGATGCGACTCGTCGCGCGGGAGGTTCTCGCTGCCCTCCCCGGCGATGTCGATGTTCAGCCCGGAGTCGGCCACCCGGACGACCACGTCGTCGTACAGACCCAGCGACAGGCCCAGGGCGTCGAAGCCCGGACCGAGGTTGGCGCTGGTGGCGGGGACGCGCACCCGGACGGCGGCGGCGCGGAAGGCGGGACCGGCCATCGCTCGATGACTCTCCTTGAGCTGCGTGTTTTTGAGGCTGCGTGTTTTCAGTACGTGCCACATGTACGGAACACCCGAAGGCCGCGAACGACGGCGGCACCGCGGCATATGCGGCGGGGCGGGTTGGGTACAGCCTATCGAAGGAAGGTTCTGTGGCGACATAGGGCGCACAGGAGGCGCACGATGCGTGTCGTAAGCCCCCTGTGCACCCCCTGTACGGAGTTGCCGGGTTTCCCCGCTGTTACGCCAGGCCGAGGCGTTCGGCCGCGGTGGCCGCGTCGACCGGGACGGTGACCGGCTGCGGGGCGCCCGCGACGGCCCAGTCGGGGTCCTTGAGGCCGTTGCCCGTGACCGTGCAGACGATCCGCTGGCCCTTGTCGACCTTGCCCTGCTCGGCGGCCTTCAGCAGACCGGCGACCGAGGCGGCCGACGCGGGCTCCACGAAGACACCCTCCTGGGAGGCCAACAGCTTGTAGGCGCGCAGGATCTCACGGTCCGTCACCTCGTCGATGAAGCCGCCGGACTCGTCGCGCGCGGCGAGGGCGTGGTCCCACGACGCGGGGTTGCCGATGCGAATCGCCGTGGCGATCGTCGACGGGTCCTTGACCACCTCGCCGCGCACGATCGGCGCGGAGCCGGAGGCCTGGAAGCCCCACATCCGGGGAGTGTGCGTCGACACCGAGTCGGCCGCGTACTCCTTGTAGCCCTTCCAATAGGCGGTGATGTTGCCGGCGTTGCCGACGGGAAGGACATGGATGTCGGGCGCGTCGCCGAGCGCGTCGACGATCTCGAACGACGCGGTCTTCTGGCCCTCGATGCGGAACGGGTTGACCGAATTGACCAGCGCCACCGGGTAGTTCTCGGACAGGCCGCGGGCGAGGTTCAGGCAGTCGTCGAAGTTGCCGTCGACCTGGAGGATCTTCGAGCCGTAGACGAGCGCCTGGCCCATCTTGCCGAGCGCGATCTTGCCCTGGGGCACCAGGACCGCGCAGACCATGCCCGCGCGTACGGCGTAGGCGGCCGCGGACGCGGACGTGTTGCCGGTGGAGGCGCAGATGACGGCCTTGGCGCCCTCCTCCTTGGCCTTGGTGATCGCCATCGTCATGCCGCGGTCCTTGAAGGACCCGGTGGGGTTGGCGCCCTCGACCTTGAGGTGGACCTCGCAGCCCGTGCGCTCGGAGAGCACCTGCGCGGGCACGAGGGGCGTGCCGCCCTCGCGGAGGGTGACGACCGGTGTCGTAGCGGAGACGGGGAGCCGGTCCCGGTACTCCTCGATGATTCCGCGCCACTGGTGGGTCATTGCTGCTTACTCCCCTTCAACCCGCATGATGCTGGCGACACCACGCACGGTGTCGAGTTTGCGCAACGCGTCGACGGTGCCGGTGAGGGCGGCGTCGGGCGCGCGGTGGGTGACGACGACGAGGGAGGCCTCGCCGTCCTTGCCCGTCTGACGGACCGTATCGATCGATACGCCGTGCTCGGCGAAGACCGTCGCGACCTGGGCGAGCACGCCCGGCTTGTCGGCCACGTCGAGGCTGATGTGATACCGCGTGACGACCTCGCCCATGGCGCCCACGGGCAGCTGGGTGTACGCGGAGTCGCCGGGGCCGGTGGCCTCGGCGAGTTTGTTGCGGCAGACCGCGACGAGGTCGCCGAGGACGGCGGACGCGGTGGGCGCGCCACCGGCGCCGGGGCCGTAGAACATCAGCTGTCCCGCGGCCTCCGCCTCGACGAAGACGGCGTTGTACGCCTCGCGGACCGAGGCCAGCGGGTGGCTCAGCGGGATCATCGCGGGGTGCACGCGCGCGGTGACGGAGCCGCCGTCGGCCGCCCGCTCGCAGATGGCGAGCAGCTTGATGGTGCAGCCCATGCGCTTCGCGGAGGCGAAGTCGGCGGCGGTGACCTCGGTCATGCCCTCGCGGTACACGTCGTCGAGACGTACACGCGTGTGGAAGGCGATGCCGGCGAGGATCGCGGCCTTCGCGGCGGCGTCGAAGCCCTCGACGTCGGCGGTCGGGTCGGCCTCGGCGTAGCCCAGCGCGGTGGCCTCGTCGAGGGCCTCCTGATAGCCCGCGCCCGTCGTGTCCATGGCGTCGAGGATGAAGTTCGTCGTCCCGTTCACGATGCCGAGGACGCGGTTCACCTTGTCGCCGGCGAGGGACTCGCGCAGCGGCCGGATGAGCGGGATGGCACCGGCGACGGCGGCCTCGTAGTACAGGTCGCGGCCGTGCTCGACGGCGGCGGCGTGCAGCGCGGCGCCGTCCTGGGCGATGAGCGCCTTGTTCGCGGAGACGACCGACGCGCCGTGCTCGAACGCGGTGGTGATGAGCGTCCTCGCGGGCTCGATCCCGCCGATGACCTCCACCACGACGTCGATGTCGCCGCGCTTGACCAGCGCGGTCGCGTCGGTGGTGACCAGGGAGGGGTCGATCCCGTCCCGCACCTTCGACGGGCGGCGGACGGCGACCCCGGCGAGCTCCACCGGGGCGCCGATCCTCGCTGTGAGGTCATCGGCGTGCGTCGTCATGATGCGCGCCACCTCTGAGCCGACAACCCCACAGCCCAGCAGCGCCACCTTCAGCGGACGCGTACGCATCATCCGACCTCACTTCTCCTACATCTACGGTGGAACAAGTCTCACCCACCGGAACGGACTTTCTGTCCATTGTCCGGATCGTGAGACATCTATTTCATCTTTTTCTTCAGCCGACGTCGAGACGCAGGAGATCTTCCTCCGTCTCACGCCGGACGATCACCCGCGCGGCGCCGTCGCCCACGGCGACGACGGGCGGGCGAAGTGCGTGGTTGTAGTTGCTCGCCATCGAGCGGCAGTACGCGCCGGTCGCGGGCACGGCGATCAGATCGCCGGGCGCCAGGTCGGCCGGCAGGAACGCGTCACGCACCACGATGTCACCACTTTCGCAGTGCTTGCCCACGACGCGCACCAGCATGGGCTCGGCGTCGGAGGAGCGGGAGACCAGGGCGACGGTGTATTCGGCGTCGTACAGCGCGGTGCGGATGTTGTCGGACATGCCGCCGTCCACGGAGACGTACGTACGCAGCCCTTCCAGCGGCTTGATGGTGCCGACCTCGTAGAGCGTGAAGGCGGTCGGGCCGACGATGGCGCGGCCGGGCTCGACGGAGATGCGCGGGGTGCGCAGCTTCGCGGCCTCGCACTCCCTCGTCACGATCTCGTTGAGCGCCTTGGCGATCTCGTGCGGCTCGCGCGGGTCGTCGTCCGAGGTGTACGCGATGCCGAGGCCGCCGCCGAGGTCGATCTCGGGGAGCTCGACGCCGTGCTCGTCACGAACCTCGGCGAGCAGCTGCACCACGCGCCGGGCGGAGACCTCGAACCCGGCCATGTCGAAGATCTGCGAGCCGATGTGGGAGTGGATCCCGATGAGTTCGAGCCCGTCGAGCTTGAGCGCGCGCCGCACGGCCTCGGCGGCCTGGCCGCCCGCGAGCGCGATGCCGAACTTCTGGTCCTCGTGCGCGGTGGCGATGAACTCGTGGGTGTGCGCCTCGACGCCCACGGTCACGCGGATCTGCACGCGCTGGCGCCTGCCGAGCCGCTCGGCGATGTGCGAGACGCGCGCGATCTCCTGGAAGGAGTCGAGCACGATGCGCCCGACGCCGGCCTCGACGGCCCGCTCGATCTCCTCCGGCGTCTTGTTGTTGCCGTGGAAGGCGATGCGCTCGGCGGGCATGCCCGCGTCCAGGGCGGTGGCGAGCTCGCCGCCGCTGCACACGTCGAGGTTGAGCCCCTCCTCGTGCAGCCACCGCACGACGGCCCGCGAGAGGAAGGCCTTCCCGGCGTAGAACACGTCGGCGTCGGGGCCGAAGGCGTCGCGCCAGGCCTGGCAGCGGGCCCGGAAGTCGGCCTCGTCGATGAAGTACGCCGGGGTGCCGAACTCCTCGGCCAGGCGCGTCACCGCGATGCCGCCGCTGCTGACGACGCCGTCGGCGCCGCGGGTGACGGTGCGGGACCAGACCTTGGCGTCCAGGGCGTTGAGGTCGGTGGGCGGCGCGGAGTAGTGCCCCTCGGGCAGCACGTCGGCGTGGCGGGGCCCGGCGGGGTGTGCGGAACGGCTCATGACTCGGTCGTCTCTCTCACGGGTGGCACTCGGCTCTCGGCGGGTGTCACAGGTAGGCGGGGGCGCTGATGCCGAGCAGGGACAGGCCACCGGCGAGCACCGTCCCGGCGGCTTCGGCGAGGGCGAGCCGGGCACGGTGGGCGGCCGAGGGTTTCTCGTCACCGCGGGGCAGCACGGGGCTGCGGGTGACGGTCTGGAAGACGAGGAAGGCGTCGGCGATGCCGACGAGGTGGCGCGCGAGGCGGTCCGGGGCGCGGTGCCGGGCCGCGGCGGCGAGGACGGCGGGGTACGCGTCGAGCTGGTCGAGCAGCCCCTCGGCCTCGGCTCCCGCCACCTCTCCGGGGACGGGGTCGAACCCGAGCGCGGCGGCATTGCGCCTCAGGGCGCACGAGCGGGCGTGTGCGTACCGCACGCGGAACAGGGGATTGCTCTCGCGCTGCACGAGGTGCGCGTCGCCGCCCTGGTCCGGGGTGACGCGGGCGCGGTCGTGGGGGGCGGGATGCAGGAGGGCCCAACGGGTGGCGTCGGGTCCGAGCTCTCCGTACGCACCGCTGGTGTTCGTACCGCCGTCCTTCACGGGGACGGGGCGGAGGGTGCGGAGGGGCTGGGGAGGCCGCCCATACGCGTCCACACGTACGTCCAGGGCCTCCAGGAGGTCCGCGGGAACCACGGCTTCGTCACAGGTGACGCGGACGAGGGTGCCCTGGGAGCGGAGGATGCGGCGGGCGGCGTCGGCGAGGACGAGGGCGCGGAGCTCACCGGGCACGTGGATCTGGGCGAGCTGCCCCGTGTCGGGGTGGACGTGCCCGTAGCAGCGCCCCTGCCGCAGGACCTCGCCCACGAGTCCCTCGGCGCGGGCGCCCGCGAGGGTGATGTTGAGGAACCCGGGCCCGGTGATGTCGACACCGGCGATGCCGGGCTCGGCGGCCAGCCGCGGGGACAGCACCTCGGCGACGTGCCGCGGGGTGTCTCCGGCGGCGCGGGCGATCCGCAGGGCGACACCGGTGGCGTAGTCCCCGCACCCCCCGGGCCGCGGCCGCTCGACCCGCACGCTCTCGACCCCCTCGACCCCGTCGGGCACGACCACGCGCAGCTCCCCCGCATCGACGGCATGGCGCATGGCGCGCAGCACGGTGCGGGAGAGCTCGACGGGGGTCACGGGTCAAGCGTATGGGAGGAGGGGGGTGGGTAGGCGACTCGGTTTGGCGGATGGTCCGGGATGTGGACGGGGGGCGCTGGGTGCCTAGCAGTGCCGGGGCCTACCGGTGGCGGCTGTTTGTCGATGCCGGTGTGTACCGGTGCCGGTGTGTACCGGTGCCGGTGTGTACCGGTGCATCCGGGGTCGACCGGGATGCAGGTGCCGACGGGGTCAGCCGCCGACCGGGTCAGCCGCCGGCTTGGGTGGCGCGCTCGGCGTCGGCGGCGCGGTCCGCGTCGGGGCCACGGTCGCGGCCGTGGCCGGATTGATGACTGCCGTGGCTGCCGTGACTGCCGTGGCTCCCCTGGCTGCTCCCGTGACTGCGTCCGTGGCCGGGCTCGTGACCGGCATCGAGGCTGTGGCCGTTACCGGGTTCGAGACCGTGCCCGTTCCCATGCGCATGCCCATGTCCGTGTCCATGCCCGTGCCCGAGTCCTGCCCCGAGGCCGCCGCCACCCCCGCCCCCCTCACGGCGCCCCCCGCCGCGCGGCTCACCCTGCCCCTCACCACGCCCCGCACGATCCATCAACTGGCGCACGATCTGGACGAGTTCACTCGGCTCGAAGGGCTTGGCGAGGAAGGCGTCGACGCCGACTTCGAGGCCGCTCTCGACCTCGTACTGCGTACAGGCGCTGACGATGATGATCGGCAGATTCCGGGTCCGCGGGTCGGACCGCAGCCGGGCGGCGGTACGCAGACCGTCGAGGCGGGGCATGACGACGTCGAGGGTGATCACGTCGGGCTGGACCTGCTGGACGACGTCCAGGCATTCGGCACCATCGGCCGCGGTCACGACCTCGAAGCCCTCCAGCTCGAGGTTGACCCTGATCAGTTGCCGGATGACCTTGTTGTCGTCCACAACAAGCACGCGGCCGGGCACGCCTGACACAACTCGAGAGTAGGTCCGCGCCCACCGCCGCGTCCCGGTTTTCCCCACTTCCGCCCTGTGCGGGGGTGCCGACAGTGACGCACGCCCTCTCCAGGGGCGACGGAACCGCTCCCCTCCCCCGCTCCGGAGCAGGGAAATACCTGTTCATGGACAGCCCCGAAGAGCTGGTAGGGTTCTACCCGTCGCCGCGCCACCCGCGAACGACACGCCCCCGTAGCTCAGGGGATAGAGCAACGGCCTCCGGAGCCGTGTGCGCAGGTTCGAATCCTGCCGGGGGCACCTTGTATTGGGTGCCCAAGACCCCGTCACCAGCGGAAACGCTGAGGCCGGGGTCTTCGCGTATCTGTGGTCCTGCGCGCCGCGCGCCACCCGATGTCGTCCGTGGGCCGCCTTGCTCGTGAGGTCTCCCTGTGGCGGCCGGTGTAGTGGTCGGTCCGGTTTCTGCCGCGTCAGTCCTCTCCGGGCGCCTCGTCCTCATCGCTTGGGGTGGCGTTGCGCCCCCGGGTGCGGGTCGGGGAGAAGATTCGTACCTTCGCTCGGCGCGCTTCCCTCCAGATTGAGAAGTACGTGGGAATCGGCGGAAGTTCTCTCCTCCAGGAAGACCACCAGAGGTATGCCATGGGGGTCACGAGCAGCATGAGCAGGCCGAAGGCGATGCCACACAGCGACGTGTAGACAAGGCCGCTGTCCGGTGACGGATGTTCTTCCGCCAGCCACTGGAGCGTCAACACCTGCACGACGCCGAGGACCACGAGCGCCCCGATCCACAGCAGGCCGATCAACGCCTGCGCGAAAGCCTTGCCCTCGGCGCGAGTTTCCGCCTTGCTCGGCGGCGTGTTCAGGATCTCGGCCAGATCGACGAGTGCGCGAATTCTCCGATCACGTACGTTCTCTTTTGATTTCTCCAGGTCCGGAAGCCGTTGAAGATATTCGAGGACCTGCAGGGCGCGAACCCGCTGTGCGCTCGGTCGCATTCTGCTGGTGCGGGTCGCTTTTTCGAACTCTCTGGCCGCAGCGCCTGCCGCAAGAAGGATGACAGGAACTACGACTGCCGCAGTTGCCGCGAACTCCTTGGTCATCACCACATGTGCAGTTTGGCAGTGATTCAGGGATATGGAGCCCGTCGTTCGCATATGAGGATCGGCGCGAGACAGCAGGTGGCGTGGGGTGACTCTGGGTGAGGGTGGGGTGGGTTGGGTGGGGTTTCACATGTGGGGGATTCTGTGCATCTTTGCCGTCGGGCAGATGGAAGGCGGACGAGCGGGGTCATCTTGCCGGGGAGTGCGTGCGAGGGGCGTGGTAACACGGTGTGATCGATTTTCGGAGAAGGGTACGAGTTCGTGGGTATCTTCAGTCGTCGGCAGGGCGCCACCGTCGAGTCGACGTCCGTCGGCGGGGCCGGTGCGGTGGGGGTAGGGGCCGGTGCGTCGGGGGTCGCGCTTGATCCTGCGCTTCGGGGCTTGACCGGGCAGTGGACCATCGACCGGCCCCACAGCCGCATCGGGTTCTCCGTGCGGCATGCCATGGTCACCACCGTGCGCGGCGCTTTCGGTGAGTACGAGAGTTCCCTGTACTTCGACGGGGAGTGGCCCTCCGCCTCTCGGGCCGAGCTCGTCATTCGTGTCGGCAGCGTCGACACCGGCGTGGAGCAGCGGGACGCCCATCTCGTCGGTGCCGATTTCTTTGACGCCGCGCGTTATCCCGAGATGGTGTTCCGGAGCACTTCCACCGTCCATGAAGGTGGGGAGACGTTCCGCATGGCCGGGGATCTGACCATCCGTGACGTCACCCGGCCCGTCGAGTTGCAGCTCGACTATCTCGGCTCCGTCCTCGATCCCTTCGGGTTCGAGCGAGCCGGCTTCGACGGCACCACCACCATCGACCGCACCGACTGGGGGCTCGTCTACAACCAGCGGCTCGCCGCCGGCGGCACCATGGTGAGCGAGAAGGTGCGGCTGCAGTTCGACATTTCTGCCATTCGGTCCGTGGAGTAGGACCCGGCCCCTTCCTCTATGGGGTTCGGGGTGTCTCCTGGGGCGGCTGCTCGTGTCGCGCATCCTCTTCCTTCAGCGCCCTCGTCTCGCTCTTGAGGATGCGCAGCGACTTGCCCAGCGAGCGGGCCGTGTCCGGGAGGCGTTTGGAGCCGAAGACGGCCAGGACCACTATCGCGACGATCAGTAGGTGCCAGGGTTCCAGGGCGTTGCGGATCATGGGGGGGGCTCACCTTCTCGCTGTGGTGCCTCGGGGGAGGTTCCTTGGGCTTCCGCCTCTTCAACACTTGCTACATTGCGCAACTGTACAACTGTTGGTCGCGGTTCGGGCAGTGAGGTGTGGCTATGGCTGGGGTCCGGCGTCAGCGGAGGCAGAGGCGAAAGCGGGGGCGGGGGCGCGTGGGGCTTGCCCTGGTGGGAGGTGTGGTCGCTCTCGCGGTAGGTGCGGGCGGGTGGGTCTATGTGAAGTTGAACGGGAGCATTCAGACCTTCAGTGCCGACGGTGTTTCCGGTGATCGGCCTGCCGCCGGGGGGTCCGGGGCGCAGAACGTTCTCGTCATCGGGTCCGACGCCCGGACCGGTGGCAACGAGGATCTCGGGGGCGGGGATCCCGGGGACGTCGGGCGGTCCGACACCGCCTTCTTGCTCCATGTGTACGCCGATCAGCGTCACGCCGTCGCCGTCTCCATACCCCGCGACGCCCTCGTCGACATACCGCCCTGCAAGCTCCCCGACGGCAAGTGGACCGAGCCTCAGCGTCACGTCATGTTCAATTCCGCCTACTCCGTCGGCGAGACCGCCCAAGGGAATCCCGCTTGTACCCAGAACACCGTCGAGAAGTTGAGCGGGCTGCGCGTCGATCACACCGTTGTCGTCGATTTCAAGGGCTTCTCCGAACTCACCGATGTGGTGGGGGGTGTTCAGGTCTGCCTGCCCAAGGACGTGTACCAGAAGGATCTCAACCCGAACCGCGGTGATCGCGGGAAGCGGATCTTCAGCAAAGGGGTGCAGGAGGTCTCCGGGCAGCGCGCCCTGGACTACGTACGGATTCGGCACGGCATCGGCGACGGGTCCGACATCGGACGCATCAAGCGGCAACAGGCCTTCGTCGGCGCGTTGTTGAAGAAGATCAAAGGTGAGGGGCTCAGTCCCGGGAAGCTTCTTCCGCTCGCCGATGCCGCCGTTCAGTCCATGACCGTCGACCCCGGGCTCGGTTCCGCCGACAAACTGATCTCCTTCGCCATGTCCTTGAAGGACATCGATCTCGGCAACACCAAGTTCGTGACCCTGCCCTGGCGTTACGACGGTCCGCGCGTCGACGTCGTCGAACCCGACGCCAGTGAATTGTGGGCCGCTCTCAAGGAGGATCGGCCCCTGGAGGGTTCGCCTACCGGGCGGGGAAAGGGGGGCGGGAGCGGGGAGAGTGGGGATTCCGTTGGGCGGGGGATTTCCGTCGGCGTCTACAACGGGACCTCTGTCGACGGGCTCGCCGCCGAGGCCGCCGACGCGCTGACCTCCCATGGGTTCACCGTCACCCGTACCGCCACCGCCGACCGTCAGGACCACGCCACCACCGTCGTCGAGTACGGCTCCGGTGCGGGGCAGAAGGCTCGGGCCGAGGCCGTTGCCGGGGTGCTTCCCGGGGCGCGCGTACGAGCCGGGGGCGATGAGGGGGGAGGCGTCGGTTCGGGAGAGATCCGTGTTGTTCTCGGGCGGGCGTTCGCCGAGCGGCCCTCCGGTTCGGCCGGTTCGGCCGGTTCGGCATCCCAGGCACCCGCTGGTGCCGAATCTGGTGCCGACTCCGGTGTCGGCTCCGGTGCCGCGGAGTCAAAGGCCCGGTCCGCCGATGACGATCCCTGTTCCGATCTCTCCTACGGGTGATCCTGCGCGTACGCGTCGGCGTCCCTCCTGGCGAAGCGGCCCCGCAGCACGCGCAGCGCCGTCGCGTAGAGCGCGAGGACCGCCGTCAGGAGGGCGTAGTACAGCGGCGGCAGCGGTGTCATGCCCAGCGGCGGGCCCAGGGGGGAGAGCGGGAGCAGGAGGCCGGTCGTCGCCAGGGCCGCCGCCGCCCAGGTGACCGGCGTGGCCTTCGCGCGCGTCGTCCGCAGGAGCAGCATCACCAGCGCCTGCGTGAGGAGGTTCTCGGTGAACCAGCCCGAGTGGAAGACCGACTCGTCCTCCGTGCCCGTCGGGCCCGGCACCGCGGCGGCGAGGATCGCGAAGGTCGTCAGGTCCGCCGCCGCGTTGAGCACGCCGAATCCCGTGATGAAGCGGAGCAGGGCGCGGGGGCGCAGCGCCGACGGGCGGCGCAGGGCGGCCGGGGCCGGGCGTTCGTAGGCGAAGGCGAGCTGCGCCGCGTCGAAGCAGAGGTTCTGCGCGAGGACCTGGGCCGGGAGCATCGGCAGGAAGGGCAGCAGGAGGCCCGCCGTCAGCATCGCTATGACGTTGCCGAGGTTCGAGGAGAGGGTGCTGCGCAGATACGTCGCGATGTTCGCGCTGCTGCCGCGGCCGGTGGCGATGGCGTGGTCGATGGCCGTCAGGTCGGCAGGACCGGTCGACCGGTGGCCTTCCTCGTCGGTCCACTCCCCCGCCCCGCTCCTCGGCAGCACCACGTCCGCCGCCTCACGGGCCACCGGCACCGCGTCGTGCGGGGCCACGCCCACGTCGGCGGACCGGAGCGCCGGCAGGTCGTTGACGCCGTCGCCCAGGAAGCCCGTGGTGTGGCCGTGGGCGCGCAGGGCCGTGACGATGCGGGCCTTGTGCTCGGGGGTGCAGCGGGCGAACACCGTGGTGCGGTGGGCCAGCGCGGAGAGTTCGGACGGCGTGAGGTCCTCGATGTCGGCGGCCGTGCGGACCGCGTCCTCGGCGAGGGGCAGGCCCAGGTCGCGGCAGGCGCGCGCCGCCGTGCCCGGGTGGTCGCCGGTGAGGACCTTCACGGTGACGCCCCGCTCGGCGAGCGTGCGCAGGGCGGGTCCCGCGGCCGGTGCGAGCGCGTCGCGCAGGGTGACGTAGCCGCGGAAGGTCAGGCCCCGTACGTCCGCCGGGGTCCAGTCGCGGTGGCGGGCGGGGCGGTCGGCGGTGGCGACGGCCAGGACGCGCAGGCCCTGGTCCGCGTGGTGCGCGGCGCGGGCGCGGAGTCGGGCGCGCTCGTCGTCCGGCAGGGCGCAGTGGTCCAGTACGTCCTCCACGGCTCCCTTGACCACGAGCGTGTGGACGCCGAGGGCGGCGCCGGGGCGCGTCACGACGGCGGTGGCGAGGCGGCGCAGCGGGTCGAAGGGGAGCGCCGCGATGCCGTCGTGGCGCAGGACGGCGTCCGCGTCGACGGCGCGTCCCGAGGTGACGGCGTCCCCCTCACCGGCCGAGTCCTCCCAGCCGTCCGAGCCGCTCGGAGCACCCGTACCCCCCGTACCGCCCGCCCCGCCCCCGAAAGCCGCCTCCAGAATCGCCTCGTCCAGCGCGTCCGGCGCCGGCAGGTCGGCGAGTTGCAGCGTCCACCAGGCGTTCACGGCCGCCCACTCCAGGACCTCGGGCGCGGCGCGGCCGTCCGCGTCGAGGCTCTGCTCGACGACGGGACGGTCCTGGGTGAGGGTGCCGGTCTTGTCCACGCACAGGACGTCCATGGCGCCGAGGTCGTGCAGGGCGGGCAGCCGTCTGACGATCACTCCGTGGACGCGGGCGAGGCGGGCGGCGCCCCGCGCCAGGCACGTGGTGACGACGACCGGCAGCATCTCCGGCGTGAGCCCGACCGCGACCGCGACGGCGAACGGCAGCGTCTCCAGGCCGCGGCCGCGCAGCGCAGCGTCCGCCATGAGCACCAGCGGGGGCGTCAGGAGCATGAAGCGGACGAGGATCCAGGAGATGCCCCGCACGTCGCGGTCGAAGGCGTTGGGCGGGCGCGGCCCCACTCCCTCGTACGCCGCCGCGAACCGCGTACGCGCCCCCGTCGCCACCACCACCGCCGTCCCACTCCCGGACGTCACACTGCTTCCCTGGAAGCAGAGGTGCGAGGCGGGCGCCGAGCCGGGGCCCGCGGGCCCGGGACTCTTCCGCACCGGCGCCGACTCCCCCGTCAGGGGCGCCTCGTTCACGTGCAGGCCCTGCGACCGGAGCAGGTGGACGTCGGCCGGGACGAGGTCGCCCGCGGCGAGGCGGACGACGTCGCCCGGGACGAGCTGGTCCACGGGGAGTTCACGGGGTACCGCCGGCGCGTCGTCGTGCGGGCGGCGTACCACCGTCGCCGTCGTCGCCACCAGCTCGCGCAGCGCGCTCATCGCGCGGTCGGCGCGGTGCTCGCCCGCAGCGCGCAGCGCGCAGCTGACCACCACCAGGACGGTGATCACGCACGCCGTGCCCCACGCGGCCACGGTCGCGGAGACCAGGCCGAGGCAGAGCAGGACGGCGGTGAAGGGGTCACGCAGGCCGCGCAGGAAACGGCCGGGCCACGCCGCGCCCGCGCGGACCGGCGCGGTGTTCTCGCCGTGGCGGGCCAGCCGGGCCTCGGCCTCCTCCTCGGTGAGGCCGCGCGGTCCGGTGTCCAGAGAGCGCAGGACCGTGAGCGGGGTCGCCTCGACCGCGGCCGCAGGGGGCTCAGGCACCGGTTCCACGGAAGCGGCGGGCCGGGGTCCCGGCCTCCTCGGCGCGGGACGCGAGCTGGGTGACCATCAGGCGTACGACGGTGACCACGTCGGGGTCGGCGACGAAGTAGACCATCCTGCGGCCCTCGCGGCGCGCGCCCACGAGCCCGGCGAGCTTCAGCTTGGTCAGGTGCTGGCTGACGGCGGGCAGCGCGCCGCCCACCCGCTCGGCGAGACCGCTGACGTCGCTCTCGCCCTGCGCGAGCGCCCACACGATGTGCAGCCGCGCGGACGAGGCGAGCAGCCCGAAGGCGGCCGCCGCCTCCGTGAGCAGTTCGGCGGGCGGGTCGTCGTGACCGCCGACGCCCGTGACCGCCTGCCGGCCTCCCGTTCCGCCCACCGTCGTCCTTCGTCCTTCGTCTCGGATTCCGCGCTGCCGCATCGGTCGCGCCGCCTGATTACGTCGCGCCCAGGAGTTCCGTCGTCGGTGCGCCGTTCTCGGTGCTCCGTCCTCGGTGCTCCGTCCTCGGTGTTCCGTCGTCGGTGTTCCGTCCTCGGTGTTCCGTCGTCCTGGGGCCCGGCCAAGTCTAGGCGGGTGCGCGCCGGGGCCCGCCCGGAGCTCGGACCGTGATCTGCGCCGCGCTCCGCGGAAAGGATCACCACGGCGGGCGCATCTCCGGCATGCTGACCGGGGCCGCCGTGTATCGGACACGGCCCCGAGAACACGAAAGGAGGGCGCGCTCGTGGGCGACTGGATACGTTGCTTCCACCCCGCACCCGCCGCCGGGACCCGCCTGCTCTGCTTCCCGCACGCGGGCGGTTCGGTCAGCGCCTACCACGCCCTGTCGGCCGCCGTCACGGGCGTCGTCGACCCGCGGCTGGTGCAGTACCCGGGCCGCCAGGACCGGTACGGCGAGCCGTTCGCCGAGCGGGCGGACGACGTCGTCGACGCGGTGCTCGGCGTGCGGTCCCAGTGGGACGACGGCAGGCCGGTGGTCCTGTTCGGGCACAGCATGGGCGCGCTGCTGGCGTTCGAGACCGCGCGGCGTCTGACGGCCGAGGGACGGCCGCCCGCAGCCCTGTTCGTCTCCGGCCGGCGGGGGCCCTCGCTGCCCTGGCGGCCCGCGGGGCGGCGCCCGGTGCGCGAGATGTCCGACGCCGAACTCATCGAGGACATGCGGGGGTTGTCCGGCACGGACAACGAAGTCCTCTCCTCCCCCGAGCTCCTGCCGCTCTTCCTGCCGCCGGTGCGGGCGGACTACCGGATCGTCGACGAGTACGAGTACCGCGAGGGGCCCCTCCTCGACTGCCCCGTCATTGCCCTGACCGGCGACGACGACCCGCGCGTCACGGTCGAGGCCGCGCAGGACTGGCAGCGCGAGACGCGGGGCGCCTTCTCCTACCACGTGCTGGCGGGCGGGCACTTCTTCCTCGACGACCACCTTCCGTACGTCGCCGACGTCATCGCCTCCGCGCTGCCGGACCGGAGCGCGGCCACACCGTGACGGGGACGGGGTGCCTCCCCGGCACCCCGCCCCTGCCGGGGAGGCACCCCGCCACCCGGCAGGCGCCCCGCCCCGTTACTCCGCCTCGAACTCCGACAGCAGCGCGTCCAGCGAGTCCTCCCCCGCGCCCTGCTCCTTCGACTCGACGATGCGGTCGGCCAGTTCGTGGAGGGTCAGCTCCTCCAGGAACAGCGTGATGGGCACGTCGATGTCGAAGTCGTCCCGGAGCCTGCCGACCAGGTGCACGGCGGTCAGCGAGTCGCCGCCGGCCGCGAAGTAGGTCGTCTCCGGGCCCGCCGGACCGTCGAGGCCGAGCGCCTCGGCGAGGAGCGCGGAGACGGCCCGGGTCAGGTCGTCGCCGGGCGCGGCGGGCGCCGGGTCCTGCGGCACCTCCACGGAACGGGCCAGCGTGAGCGCGCCGAAGCTCTCCCCCGCGAACGGGTACGTCGGCAGGCTCACCCGGCGCGCCCCCGCGGGCCCGCCCGGCCACAGGACCGTGCCGCCCTTCAGCCACAGCTCGCCGAGCCCGCGCAGCCCGGCCTCGTCGGGCCCGCCGTCCTCGGCGTACGGGGAGCGGCCCTCGGCGAGCGCCGTCAGCCGCTCGGCGGCCTCTTCGGTGTCCGAGGCCAGGACGTACGCGCGGACGTCCATGGGGGTGCGGCCCGTGCGCAGGGTGTGCGCGGTGTCGGCGAGGGACGGGGCGCCGGGGGCGCGCAGGGCGGCCGCGAGGCGGGCCGCGAGCGCGGTGAGGGCGGTCTCCGTGCGGGCGGAGAGGGGCAGGATCTCGGTGCGCCGGGGCGCGGCGGCCTCGGTGGTCCCGGGGCGGGGCGGCGCCTCCTCCAGGACGACGTGGACGTTCGTGCCGCCGATGCCGAGCGAGCTCACGCCCGCGCGGCGCGGCCCCGCGGCGGGGCTCGGCCAGGGCGCGGCACGGTCCACGACACGGAACGGCGAGGCGTCCAGGGCGAGTTCGGGGTGCGGGCCGGTGACGTTGACGGTGGGCGCCAGCGTGGCGTGCTCCAGCATGAGCACCGCCTTGATGAACGAGGCGACGCCCGCGGCCGCGTCCAGGTGCCCGATGTTGGACTTCACGGAGCCGATGCCGACGCGCTCGCCGGTACCGGCGTCGAGCCCCTGGCCGTCGCTCCTGAACGCCTCCGTCGCCGCCGCCAGTTCGATCCGGTCACCGAGCGACGTCGCCGTGCCGTGCGTCTCCACGTACTGCGCGGCGGACGGCGCGAGGCCCGCGGCCGACCACGCCTCGACGATGGCCGCCGTCTGCTGCTCGACGCCGGGCGCGGTGAAACCGACCTTCGTGGCGCCGTCGTTGGTCAGGGCGCTGCCCCGGACGACCGCGCGGATCGGGTCGCCGTCGGCGAGCGCGTCCGCGAGGCGGCGCAGCACGACGACGCCGACGCCGCTGCCCGGCACCGTGCCGCCGGCGCGCTCGTCGAAGGGCCGGCAGCGGCCGTCGGACGAGAAGATGCCGCCCTCGTAGTGGACGTATCCCTGCCTGCGTACGGTGTCGACGCTGACGCCCCCCGCGAGCGCCGTGTCGCACTCCCCGAGGAGCAGCGCCTGCGCGGCGAGGTGCACCGCCGTGAGCGAGGTCGAGCAGGCCGTCTGCACGGTGAGGCTGGGGCCTTCGAGGCCGAGGCGGTAGGAGATCCAGGGGGCGAGGAACTCGCGGTCGGTGAGGATGCGGATCTGCATCGCACCGATCGACGCGGCCAGCCGCCGGTCGGTGTGGGCGGCCAGCATGTGCTCGGTCGGGCTGCCGCCGACGTAGACGCCGGTGCGGGTGGGAGCGGCGAGCGGGTCGTGGCCCGCGTCCTCCAGGGCGGCCCAGGCGGTCTGGAGCAGGAGCCGGTGCTGCGGGTCGAGGGCGGTGGCCTCGGTGCGGTGGAAGCCGAAGAGGTCGGCGTCGAAGCGGTCGGCGTCGGCGAGGTATCCCTTGGCGGGCACGTGGTCGGGTCCGCGCACCTCGCCCAACTCGGCTCCGTCGGCCAGGAGTTCGGCCTCGGTGAAGTCCGCGATGGAGCAGACGCCGTCGCGCAGGTTCGTCCAGTAGGCGTCCAGGTCGGGGGCGCCGGGGAACCGTCCGCTCATCCCGACGACGGCGAGGGCCGAGTCGAGGGCGGGGTCGAGGGCGGATCCGGCGTCCGCGGCCGGGTCCCAGGTGGCTGGCTCGGTCATCGTGGCGTGCCCTTTCTGGAGCGGAGCCGTTGTGCGGCGGCGGTCTGGCGTGCGCGGCGGTCACTGCCCCTGCGCTGGGCCGCGGTGGCGGCGGGGGTGTCGGCCCCGGGGTCGGGGGCCTGCCCTGAGGTCCGGTCGAGGTGGGCCGCGACCGAGGCGACGGTGGGGTGGCGGAACAGGTCGACCAGGGAGAGCTCCGCGTCGCCCGTCGCCTCGCGGAGGGCGGCGAGGACGCCGAGCATCCGCACCGAATTGCCGCCCAGGTCGAAGAAGTTGTCGTGGACGCCGACCTGGTCCCGGGCGAGCGCGCGGGCCCACACCTCGGCGACGCGCCGTTCGGTGGCGGTGCGCGCGGCGACGTGGGCACGGCCCTGGTCGTGCCGCTCCCCCGAGGGTTCGGGCAGCCGGGCCCGGTCGATCTTGCCGGAGCGGTTGAGGGGCAGTTCGTCGAGGTGGACGTAGACCTCGGGCAGCATGTAGCCGGGCAGGCGCTCGGCGAGGTGGGCGCGCAGGTCGTCGTCCGAGGGGGCCGCGCCCTCGCGGTGCACGACGTAGGCGACCAGGCGCTGGTCGGCGCCGTCGCCGCGCACGGCCGCCGCGGCGACGGCCACGTCCGGGGAGCCCGCCAACAGGGCCTCGATCTCGCCGAGTTCGATGCGGATGCCGCGCAGTTTGACCTGGGAGTCGGAGCGGCCGAGGTAGTGGATGCGGCCGCGGGCGTCGATGCGGGCGAGGTCGCCGGTGCGGTACATCCGGGCGCCGGGCGGGCCGTAGGGGTCGGCGACGAAGCGTTCGGCGGTCAGGCCGGGCCGGGCGACGTAGCCGCGGGCCAGCGAGGCGCCCGCGATGTAGACCTCGCCGGTGACGCCGGTGGGGACGATGCGCAGGCGGTCGTCGAGGACGTGCACGCGCGAGCCCGGCACCGGCCGGCCGATGACGACGGGTTCGGTGGGGACGAGGTCGGCGGTGGTGGCGTAGACGGTGGCCTCGCTGGGGCCGTACGCGTTGACGATCCGGCGGCCCGGCTCGGCGAGGCGCTCGACGAGTTCGGCGGGGCAGGCCTCGCCGCCGACGGCGAGCGTGACGAGGTCGGGCAGGCGCCCGGCCACGTCGGGCAGCAGCATCGCGGCGGACGGCGGCAGGAACACGTACGAGATGCGCGAGTCCCGCAGCCGGGCGAACAGCGCGTCGCCGAGCCGCTCGTCGTCCCGCGCGATGTGCAGCTCGGCGCCCACGACCCAGGGGAAGAACAGGTCGGAGACGGCGACGTCGAAGCCGAACGACACGAATTGCAGCACGCGGTCGCCCGCCGTGACCGGGAACGCGGGCCGCACCGCCAGGGTGAGGTTGAGCAGCGCGCGGTGCTCGACGGCGACGCCCTTGGGCACCCCGGTGGAGCCGGAGGTGAACAGGATGTACGCGAGGTCCTGCGCGGTGGGCCGCTCGCCCGCGGGCAGCGGGCCGGGCGCGTCGGCCGCCGTCGCGTCGGCCCGCAGGCAGGGCACGCCGAGGGCCTCTCCCTTCGGCGCGGTCTCCTCGGCCGTGATGAGCAGCCGGGTCCCGGAGGCCTCGACCATGTGCGCGAGGCGGGCGTGCGGGTGGGCCTGGTCCAGGGGGACGTACGCGCCGCCCGCGCGGAGCACCGCGAGGGCCGCGATGCCCATCTCGGGCGAGCGGGGCAGGAGCAGGCCGACGGGGATGCCGGGCCGCACCCCGGCCGCGCGCAGCCGCAGGGCCAGCGCGTCGGCCCGGGCGAGGAGTTCGCGGTAGCTGAGCCGGACGTCGCCGCAGACCAGGGCGGTGGCATCGGGCCGTGCGGTGGCGACGTCCGCGATGAGGTCGGGGACCAGGCGGCCGGTGGGCGCGGCCTCGTCGGTGCGGTCGGCGGACGCGATCGCGCGGGCGCGCTCCTCGGCGGGGACGGCGTCCAGCGTGGACAGCGGCGCGTCGGGGCGGGCGAGGGCGGCGTCGAGGAACGTCTCGAAGCCGTGCACCCAACGCCGGACGGTGGCGGCCTCGAAGAGGTCGCCGCGGTAGATGAACTGCGCGGCGAGGGCGTCGTCGCCCCACCGCTCGACGTGCAGGTGGAAGTCGAACTTCGAGGTTTCCAGGGCGAGTTCGACGCGCTCGACGTCGGCGCCCGCGAGCGGCAGGGACAGTTCGGTGTCGTCGTCGTACGAGAAGACCAGCTGCACGAGCGGGTCGTGGCTGGTCTCGCGGGCCGGGGCGACGGCGTCCACGACGGACTCGAACGGCGCGTCCTGGTGGGGCTGCCCGGCGAGCAGCGCGGCGCGGATGCGGCCGATCAGCTCGCCGTAGGACGGGTCGTCGCAGAGGTCGACGCGCAGGGCCAGGGTGTTGGTCAGCATGCCGACCAGGTCCTGGAGTTCGGGCCGGTCGCGGCCGGACACCGGGTAGCCGATGACCAGGTCGTCGCGTCCGCTGAGCCGGCCGAGGTAGGCGGCGTACGCGGCGAACAGCGCCATGAACGGCGTGCCGGCCCGGGTCCGCGCGGCCTCGGCGAGCCGCGCGCGGACCGCGTCGGCCAGCAGGAACCGCTCGGCGCCGCCGTCGGCGGTGCGCACCGCGGGGCGCGGCCGGTCCAGCGGCGGCGAGACGACCTCGGGCGCCCCGCGCAGCGCCCCGGCCCAGTGGGCCACGGCGTCGGCGTAGCCGCCCGCGGCCTGCCGCTCGCGCTGCCAGACGGCGAAGTCCGGGTACTGGATGGGCAGTTCGGGCGGGCTGTGGGGCAGGCCCCGGGCCTCGGCGGCGTACGCGGCGGACAGGTCGCGCAGGATGATGCCGAGGGACCAGCCGTCGCAGACCAGGTGGTGGGCGACGAGCAGCACGCGGTGGCTGCCGTCGTCGACGGCGTACACCGCGCACCGCAGCAGCGGCCCGGCCGCCGGGTCGAAGGGGCGGGCGGCGTCGGCCCGCAGCCGCCGGGGCACCTCGTGCGCCGGCACGTCCTTCTCGACGGCCAGGTGCGCGCGGCCGGTGGCGGCCACGAGCTGGGTCTGCGTGCCGTCGGGCGCGGTGCGGAAGACGGTGCGCAGCGACTCGTGGCGGGCCACGAGGGCGTCCAGCGCGCGGGTGAACGCGCCGAGGTCGAAGGGGCCGTGCACGGCGAAGGCCGCGGGCACGTTGTACTGGGCGGTGCCGGGGTTCAGCCGGTCGAGGACCAGGAGCCGGCTCTGGGCGTCGGAGACGGGGAACTCGTACTCCTCGACGGCCACGGGGGCCGCCGGGTCCAGTGTGTCGTCCACTGGGTCACTCTCCCTGAAGGGTCTGTTCGAGGACCGCGCCGATGCGGGCGGCCTGGTCCGGGTCGAGCACCTCGACGTGTGCGCAGGCCAGTTCGTGCACGTCGACGCCGGCGGCGAAGCGCCGCCAGGCCGCGGCCTTGACCTCGGTGGGGACGGCCTCGGCGTCGCGGGACGCGGCGAAGAGGGTCACGGTGCCGTCGTAGGGGGACGGGATCCACCGCCGGGCCAGGGCCAGGTGGTGGGCGACGGACTCGGTCAGGGCGGCGAGGCGGTGCTCGCCGATCCCGTCCAGGACGGCGCCCTCCTCCCGCAGGATCCGTCGCGCCTCCTCGTCGGCGACGGCGGGCTCCAGCGGGGTGCGGGCGATCTCCGGCGGCTTGGGCATGGCGTCCACCACGGCGAGCAGCGCGACCTCCTCGCCCGCCGCCCGCAGCCGTACCGCCATCTCGTGGGCGACGGGCCCGCCGAAGGACCTGCCGAGCAGGAGGTAGGGGCCGTGCGGCCGGACGGCGCGGACGCGCCCGACGTACTCCTCGGCGAGGTCGGCGACGCTGTGGTGGAACCGGGGGGTGTCCTCGCTCAGGACCGCGGCCTGAAGGGCGTGGACCGGGCGGCCGGGGGCCAGGTGGGGCAGCAGCGCGGTGAAGGCCCAGCTCACGCCGAGTCCCGGGTGCACGCAGAACAGCGGGGTGTCCGCGCCCTGTGCGCGCAGGGTGATCAGCGGGGCGAGGCTGCCTGCCAGGTCCGCGTCCGGCGTGTCGAGGCGGGCGATGAGGGCGGCGGGCGTGGGCGCCGCGAAGAGCGTGGCGACCGGGACGCGTTCGCCCCAGGCCTTCTCGATCCGCCCCACCAGGCGCAGCGCGCTGAGCGAGTGCCCGCCGGCCGCGAAGAAGTCGGTGTCGGGCCCGACGTCCGGGAGGCCGAGCACCCCGCCGAACAGCTCGCACAGTTCCTTCTCGCGTGCGGTGCGCGGCACCCGCGAAGGGGCGGGCGCGGTGCGGGGCTGCGGGAGGGCGGCCCGGTCGGCCTTGCCGTGCGGGGTCAGCGGCACGGCGTCGACGCGGGCCCAGGCGGTGGGCAGCAGATGCCTCGGCAGGATCAGGGCGGCGGCCTCGCGGACGCGCTCCAGGGGGTCGGGACCGTGCCCCGCGGAACCGGGACCGTGCCCGACCGGCTCCGGACCGTCCCCCGCCGGACCGGGACCTGCCGGGCCGGGACCGTGCCCGACCGCCTCAGGACCGCGCCCCACCGGACCAGGACCGCGCCCGACCGGCTCCGGACCGTGCCCCACCGGACCAGGACCGCGCCCGACCAGCTCAGAACCGTGCCACACCGCCTCAGGACCGTCCCCCACCGGACCCGCGCCGTCCCCGTCCGCCAGCACCACCCACGCCACCAGCCGCTTGCCGCCGTCCGGGGCGGGCCGGGCGGCGACGACCGCGCGGGTCACGCCGGGGCAGGTGGCGAGGGCCGCCTCGATCTCGGCCGGTTCGACGCGGAAGCCGCGGATCTTCAGCTGGTCGTCGGCGCGGCCCGCGAACTCCAGGGCGCCGTCGGGGGCGCGGCGGGCCAGGTCGCCCGTGCGGTACATGCGGGTCCCGGGGTCGCCGTACGGGTCGGCGACGAAGCGTTCGGCGGTGGCGCCGGGGAGGCCGAGGTAGCCGTGGGCGAGCCCGGTCCCGGCGACGTACACCTCGCCCACGCCGCCGTCGGGGACGGGGCGCAGAGCGGCGTCCAGGACATGGACGCGGGTGCCGTCGAGCGGGCCGCCGATCGGCACGGGCGCGCCCGGGGCACTCTCCGTGACGCGGTGGGCGGTGGCGAACACGGTGGTCTCGGTGGGGCCGTAGCCGTTCACGACGGCCAGACCGGGGCAGTGCTCCCGGACGCGGCGCACCGCCTCGGGGTCCACGACGTCGCCGCCGGTCCACACCTCGCGCGGCCCGCGCAGGACCTCGGGCGCCAGCTCCGCGACCGTACGGAAGAGTTCGGCGGTGAGCCACAGGGCGCTGACGCGCCGCTCGGGCAGCACCCGTGCCAGCAGGGCGGGCGTGACGGGCTCGTCGGGGCAGACCACGACGGTGCCGCCGTTCAGGAGCGGGACCCACGTCTCGTAGGTGGCGGCGTCGAAGGTGTGCGGGCTGTGCAGCAGGACGCGGCGGTGCGCGCCGTTCCCGAAGCGGCGGTCGGCGGCGAGCGCGACGACGGCCCGGTGCGGGACGACGACGCCCTTGGGCTCGCCGCTGGACCCGGAGGTGTACATCACGCAGGCGGCGGACCCGGGTCGCGCGGGGGCGCCGATCGGGGCCTCCGGCGAGTCCCCGCGTACGGACAAGTGACGTATCGCGGGCAGGAGTTGCCCCGGTTCCTCGCCGTCCGTCAGGACCAGGTCCGTCGACGCCTTCTCGACGAGCCGGGACAGCCGGTCCCCCGGCTGCGCGGGATCGAGCGGCAGCCAGCACGCGCCCGCCTTGGCGACCGCGAGCTGGGCGACGACCAGGGCGGGCGAGCGGCGGAGCAGCAGGCCCACGGTGGCGCCGTGTCCCACCCCCGCCCCCGCGAGGCGCCGGGCGAGCCGGTCCGACTCGGCGTCGAGACGCGCGTACGTGAGGGTCTCGCCGTCGGCCTCGACGGCGGGGGCGTCGGGGGTGCGGGCCGCCTGGGCGGCGAACAGGACCGGTACGGTGGCCGGTTCGGCGGTGCGGTCCGCCGGGGCGCCCGCGGACCGGGCGAGCAGCGCGCGGTGCTCGGCCTCGGGGAGCACGTCGATCCGGCCGACCGGCGTGTCGAGGTCGCCCGTCAGTTGCTCGAAGGCCCGCACCATGCGGGCGGCGACCGTGTCGGCGCGGATGCCGTGGCGGCAGCCCACGGCGAGGAGCATCCGCTCTCCGGCGACGACGGCGAGCGTCACCGGGTAGTGCGTGGCGTCCTGTACGTCCAGGACGCGCACGCCGTCCGGGGCGTCCTCCGCGTCCTCGGCGCCGCGCGGGAAGTTCTCGAACGCGAGGACGGAGTCGAAGAGTTCGCCCGTCCCGCCCCCGGCGAGCCGCTGCACCTCGGCGAGGCGGGCGTGGTGGTGGGCGCCGAGGCGCGACTGCTCGTCCTGGACGCGGGTGAGCAGCGCGGCGACGGTCTCCTCGTCGCGCAGCCGGACCCGTACGGGCAGCGTGTTGATGAACATGCCGACCATCTCGCCGGCTCCGGGCAGGTCGTGCGGGCGGCCCGCCACGACGCCGCCGAAGACGACGTCCCGCGCGCCGGTCAGCCGGGCGAGCACCAGGGCCCACGCGGCCTGGGTGAGGGTGTTGAGGGTGACGCCCGCCTCGGCGGCGCGGCGCACGAGGGCGGTGGTCAGCCCGGCGGTGAGGGGCAGTCTGAGCGTGTCGGTCAGCGCCGTGGTGTCCGCCGCGCGGTCGGGCACGAGGGGGGCGGGGCGCTCCAGGCCGGCGAGGGCCTCGCGCCAGGCCTCCCTGGCCAGGCCCTGGTCCTGGCGGCTCAGCCAGAGCGCGTACTGCCGGTAGGGCACGGCGGGCGGCAGGGGCGCGCCGGTGACCAGCGCCGCGAGGTCGCGCTCCAGGATCGGCACCGACCAGCCGTCGATGAGGATGTGGTGGCAGGTCAGGACGAGTTCCCGGCCCCTGTCGTGCCGGATGAGCGCGGCGCGGACGAGGGGCGGGCGCGCCGGGTCGAAGCGGATCCCGCGGTCGCGCGCGAGGAACTCCGCCGTGCCGGACTCCACCTGGTCCGGGGTGCGTCCCGTCAGGTCGACCTCGGTCCACGGCACCCTGACGGCGTGCGGGACCACCTGCACGGGGCGGTCGAGGCGCTCGTGCCGGAAGCAGGCGCGCAGGTGGGGGTGGCGGTCCATGAGGGCGGCCAGCGCGGTGCGCACCGCGTCCGCGCCGGTCGCGGGGCCGATGCCCAGACGGAGCTGGACCAGGTACGGGTCGGGACCCTCCGTGTCGCGCACGGCGTGGAAGAGGATGCCTTCCTGGCCGGGGGTGAGCGGCAGGACGTCCGCGATGCGCCCGCTCACCGGTCCCCCTCCGTCCACGGCTCGTCGCCGTCGTCGAGGAAGTCCGCCATGTCGCCCTCCAGCATGGCCAGTTGGTCGGAGGAGAGGCTCACCAGCGGGAAGTCGGAGGGCGTCGCGCCGACCGGGCCGCCCCGCTCCGTCTCGTCCGCGAGGGCGGCGAGGGCCGCGCGCCACAGCCGGGCGAGTTCCCGTACGTCGTCCTCGGCGACGACCCCTTCGGCGTACGAGAAGGTCGCCTCCAGGGCCAGTCCGTGCGGGCCCTCCTTGGCGAGGGCGTCGATCTCGACGGCGTGCCCGAGCGGCACCGCGCCGGGGGCGCCGTCGAGCAGTTCGCCGCCCGCCGCGTCGCCGGAGGCGAGACGGCCCAGGTAGTTGAACCGCACGTCGGGCACGGGGAGTTCGGCGAGGCCGGGCGCGGTGTGCGGGTTGAGGTGGCGCAGCAGGCCCCAGCCGATGCCGCCGCCGGGCACCGCCCTCAGCCGCTCCTTGACGGCCTTGAGCGCCTCGCCCGCCGTGCCGTCGCCCGGCTGCCCGACGTCCAGGAGCACGGGGTACTGCGTCGTGAACCAGCCGACGGTGCGGGACACGTCCGCGGGCCGGGACAGCGTCTCCCTGCCGTGGCCCTCCAGGTGGACGAGGAGGCCGGTGCCGTGGCCCCGTTGGCGTACGGCGGCGACGGTCAGCGCGGAGAGCAGGACGGCGTCGGGGCCGCAGTTGAAGGCCGCGGGCAGCGTGGTGAGCGCGGCCTCGGTGAGGTCGGCGGGCAGGTCGACGGTGACGGTGGCCCGGCGGGCGCCCGCTCCCTTCCCCCCGGCGATGCGGGCGTCGTCCGCACCCTTGAACTGACCGCGCCACCAGGGCAGTTCGGTCAGGACGAGTTCGTCCCTTCCCGCCTCCTCGGCGAGCAGCGCGGCCCACCGCGGGAAGGAGGTGCCGGGACGCGTCGGCGCGCCGCCCTCCCCCGCGAGCGCGGCGGCGAGCTCCGGTCCGATGACGCGCCAGGAGACGCCGTCGACGGCCAGGTGGTGCAGGGTCAGGAGCAGCAGCCCCTGGCGCTCCGGTCCGGCGTCGAACCAGACGGCCCGCAGCATCTCGCCGTCCTCGGGGGCGAGGCGGGTCGATGCCGCCGTCTCCCGGGCGCGCGAGCGGGCCTCGGCCGTGTCGTCGACCGCGACGCGCACCACCTCGGCCCCCACCGGGGGCGCCTCGGTGACCTCGACCTCCAGGTCGTCGCGCAGCAGCCGCATCCGCAGCGCGCCGTGCCGCTCGGCGAGCGCGCGCACGGCGGCCCCGACGCGCGCGCCGCCGGTGCCTGCCGGCACGGGGAACACCATCGACTGCGTGAACGCCCAGGGGTCGCCGCCCTGTTCGAGCCACCACCGCATGACCGGAGTGAGCGGGAAGCGTCCCGTCTCGGGGCCTGCCGGGCCGTCCGGCTCGTCGGTCGACGCCTTGACGTGGAGGGCCAGTTGGGCGGGGGTGCGCAGCGTGAAGACGTCGCGCGGGGCCAGCGCGAGCCCGGCCGCGGCGGCGTGCCCGGCCAGCTGGATGGCCATGATGCTGTCGCCGCCGAGCCGGAAGAAGTCGTCGTCGGCCCCGGCCTCGGGGACGCCGAGGACCTGTGCGAAGAGGTCGCAGAGTTCCTTCTCGCGGGCGGAGGCGGGCGCGCGGGTCGCGGTGGCGGCGCGCGGGGCGGGCAGGGCCGCGCGGTCGAGCTTTCCGCTGCGGGTCAGCGGCAGTTCGGCGAGCTCCACGACGTCCGAGGGCACCATGTGCGCGGGCAGCCGGGTGGCGGCGTGCGCGAGGAGCGCGTTCGGGTCGAGGGCGTGTCCGGGGGCGGGTACCGCGTAGCCGATCAGCTGGGGGCGGCCCGCCGCGTCGTCGCGGACGACGGCGGCGGCCTGCGCCACCGCCGGGTGGCCGGTCAGGGCGGCGGCGACCTCGCCCGGTTCGATGCGCAGGCCGCGCAGCTTGACCTGCTCGTCGGTGCGGCCCAGGTAGTGCAGGGTGCCGTCGTCGTCGCGGTACACCAGGTCGCCCGTGCGGTACATGCGCGAGCCGGGTGCGCCGTACGGGTCGGCGACGAAGCGTTCGGCGGTCGCGGCGGGCCGGTTGAGATAGCCGCGCGCCAGACCGGCCGAGGACAGGTACAGCTCGCCGGCGACCCCGACGGGCACCGGGCGCAGCCGGGCGTCCAGGACGTGGGCGGTGGTGCCCGCGACGGGCGTGCCGATGGGCACCGCCGCGCCGTCGCCCGCCAGCGGCTCCGAGAGGGTGGCGGCGACGGTGGACTCGGTGGGCCCGTAGGCGTTGTGGAAGCGGCGGCCGCCGACGGCCCAGCGCGCCACCAGGGCGGGCGGGCAGGCCTCCGCGCCGACCGCGAGGGCGCGCAGGTGCGGATACGTTCCTTCGGGCACCGTCGCCAGGACGGAGGGCGGCACCATCGTGCAGGAGATCCGGCGCTCGGTCAGGACCCGGCCGAGCGCGTCGCCCGCGAGCGGCCCCGGGGGCGGCACGACGAGGGTGCCGCCGGGCCCGAAGGCCATGCACAGCTCGGCGACGGAGATGTCGAAGGCCGGTGAACCCAGTTGCAGGACACGGGTGTCCGCGTCCAGGGCGAAGCGGTCCACGAGGCTGCGGGTGAGCGCGGCGACGCCGGCGTGGGTGACGACGACGCCCTTGGGGGTGCCGGTGGAGCCGGAGGTGTGGATGACGTAGGCGGGGCGGCCCGCCCCGGGTCCGGCGGCGCGCAGCGGCTCGCCCGCGTACGCGTCCTCGTCCAGCAGGAGCACCGGCACGTCGGTCGGCGGCAGCACGCCCGCGTCGGCGGTGCGCGCGTCGGTGACGAGCAGCACCGGCGCGGCGTCGTCGAGCGTGCGGCGCACGCGGTCCGCCGGGTAGTCGGGGTCGACGGGAAGGTGGGCGGCGCCCGCCCGCTGCACGGCGAGCGCGGCGACCGCCTGCTCGGCGCCGCGCCCGAGCGCGAGCGCGACGGTCCGCTCGGGGCCCGCGCCGTGCCGGACGAGCAGTCCGGCCAGCCGCTCGACGCGGTCGTTCAGCTGCGCGTACGTGAGGGACAGGCCGTCCGCCTCGACGGCGGGCGCGTCCGGGGTGCGGGCGGCGTGCCGGGCCACCGTGCCGGGCAGCGTCTCGGGCTCCGGCGCGGCGGGGCCGGACGCGAGGCCGAGGAGGCGGTCGCGCTCGTCGGCGGGCAGCACGTCGAGGTCGCGCAGGAGCGCGGACGGGTCGGCGGTGACCTGCCGGAGCAGGGTCAGATAGCTGTCCGCCCAGCGCGTCACGGCCTCGGGCGTGAACAGCTCGGTGCGGATCTCGAAGCTGCCGTCCATGCCGTCGCCGTTGTCCCGCACGACGCCGACGAGGTCGTGCTCGCCGCCGGTGTGGATGCGCTCGGGCTCGGCGAACTCCCGTACGGCCGACACGCTCGGCTGCTCCGTCAGGTGCATGAACACCCACTGGAACAGCGGGGAGCGGCCCGCGCTGCGCTCCGGGGCGGCGGCGGAGACGATGCGGCCCACCGGCAGGTCGGCGCCCGCCATCAGCGCGGGGAAGTCCGTGCCGAAGCGGGCCAGGACGTCGGCGAAGGAGTCGTCCGGGGCGACGCGCCAGCGGGTGGGCACGGCGTTCATCACGTATCCGATGACCCGTTCGAGGCCCTTGGCCGAGCGGTTGGCGACGGGGGTGCCGAGCACCAGGTCGTCGGCGCCGGACACCCGGTGGGCGAGGATCGCGAAGGCCGTCATGAGGACGACGTACACGGAGGCGCCGCGTTCGCGGGCCAGCGCGCGGACGGCCCGCGCGGTGGGCGCGTCGACGCGGAAGCGGATCTGGACGATGCCGTCCTCTCCGGCGTCCGGGCTGCCGTGGCCGGGGACGGTCAGCGGTCCCGGCGGGTCGGCGAGGTAGCGGCGCCAGAAGTCCAGGCGCTCGCCGAAGACCCCGGCCTCCTCCAGCTCGGCCTGCCAGGAGGCGAAGTCGGCGTACTGGACCGCGGGGCGGGTCAGCGTCGGCTCGGTGCCCTCGCGCACGGCGCGGTAGGCCTCGGCGAACTCGGTCTGCAGGACGTCGAAGGACCACCAGTCGGTGATGATGTGGTGCAGGCTCAGCATCAGCGTCGTACGGGTGTCGTCGACGCGCACGAAGCGGCCCCGGATCAGCCGCTCGCCGCCCGCCTCGCCGCCGTGGTCGCCGTCGCTGCCCGCGCCGAGGCGGAACGGCCGCCTGCGGAAGGCGCGGAAGGCCTCCTCGATGGTGGTGCCGGTGCCGCGCAGGTCCTCGCGTTCCAGGACGAAGGGTCCCTCGTCGGGGAAGTCGACGCGCAGGTCGTCCGCCGTGCCGGAGATGCGGGTGCGCAGGATGTCGTGGTGGCGCTGGATGAGGGTGAGCGCGGCCTCCAGGTGGGCCGGGTCGACGGTGCCGTCCCGCGCGTCGAAGTGGTAGGCGCAGCACAGGTTCAGGTCCGGGGTGCCGGGATACAGCGACTCGTACACCCACAGGTCCCGCTGGGCGGGGCTGAGCGGCACCGGCCCGGCCGTGTCGCGGGGCGGCACGACCGCGGGGATCTCCCGGGCCCGGCCCGCCTCGACGAGGCGGCGCATGAGCCGCACCCGCTGCTCGCCGCTGAGCGCGCTGAAGCGGTCGGCGGCGGAAGGGGAGTTCGGGGTCACAGTGCGGCCTCTCTCAGTTCGGCGAGGCGGTGCAGCCCCGCGAGGACCTCGTCCCGTCCGATGCCGAAGTCGATGAAGCAGGCGACCTCGTCGCAGCCCAGGTCGCGCAGGTCGGCGAGCATCTTGGCGCAGGTGCCCGGCGAGCCCAGGAGGCTGCCCCAGTTCAGATAGCGCTGGAACGCGAACTCGGCGAGCATCGCGGTCTGTTCCTCGGTCAGCTCCTCGCCCCCGCCGCCCCGGTTGGCGGCGGTCTGGCGCAGATACGAGGAGAGGTACGTCTTCAGGGGCGCGGCGGCCAGGCGGCGCACCTCGGCGTCGTCCGCGCCGACGTAGGTGTGCGCCATCAGCGTCACGCGGCCGTGCGCGTCGGTGCCCGCCTGGTCGGGGGCGGCGGCGCACGCGGCGCGGTAGCGGGCGATCTTCTCGGCCAGCTCGTCCCTGCTCTGGCCGACGGTCGCGCCGAGCACTCCGGCGCGCAGCCGGCCGGCCGCCTCCCAGGTCTCCGGGTTGCCGGACGTGGTGATCCACAGCGGCAACTCGCTCTGCACCGGGCGCGGTTGCGGCACGACGGCGACGGGCTGTCCGGTGCCGTCGGGGTACTCCACGGCCTCGCCCGCCCAGAGCCTGCGCAGTTCGGGAATGGTCTCCAGGGTGCGGGCCCTGCGGTCCTCGTAGTGGCCGGGGGCCAGGGTGAAGTCGGCGGAGTGCCAGCCGGTGGCGACGGAGAGGCCGACGCGGCCGTGCGAGAGGTTGTCGACGACCGCCCAGTCCTCGGCGACCTTCAGCGGGTGGTGCAGGGGCAGGACGACGCTGCCCGCGCGCAGGCCGATGCGCTCGGTGGCGACGGCGAGCGCGGCGGAGAGCACGGGCGGGCTGGGGAAGACCTGGCCCACCTGCTGGAAGTGGCGCTCGGGCGTCCACAGGGCGTGGAAGCCGAGGCGGTCGGCGGTGCGGGCGACGGTGAGGATGTCCTCGTAGGTGTCCGAGTGCCGGGCTCCGGTCCCCGTCGCGGTGGCGCTGCTGTCCGCGCCGAAGAACATCACGCTGAGGTCCACGGCCTCTCCTCCTGTTGGCTGCCGAGGTGGCGCTGCTGATCCTGCTGGCGGGGCACGCGCGGGCGCCGGGTGATGGCGGCGGGGCCCGGCCGCGCGGGGGCGGCGGGGGTCCGCTCCAGCGCGGCGGCGAGCGCGGCGACGGTGGGCGACTCGAAGAGCTGGGCCGCCGTCACCGGCCGTGCGTCGGTGGTCAGACGGGCCGCGACGCGCACCGCGCGCAGCGAGTTGCCGCCGAGGGCGAAGAAGTCGTCGTCCCTGCCGATGGCGGGGCCGTCCTGGGGTCCGGACCCGGATCCCGCGAGGACGTCGCGCCAGACGGCGGCGATCTCCCGCTCCAGTGGGGTGGCCGCTCCGCCGCCGCCCGCCGTCGGCGCGGCGGGCGCCGGGAGCGCGATCCGGTCGCCGTCGTCCGCGCGGCGCGGCGGCCCGGCGGCGACGAGCCGCGAGAGCGGGGTGCCGGGCGCGGCGGCCGCGGTCTCCAGGGCCTCGGGCAGCGCGTCCGCGAGCCAGGTGACGAAGCGTTCCTCCAGGCTGTCGGCGCGGTACTCGAAGGTGAGGGTGAGGCCTTCCGGGGCGCCGCCGGGACCCGTGGCGTCGGTGACGTCGACGAGCAGTTCGAAGCGGGCGGAGCCGGTGCGGACCACCTCGACGCCCGTGTCGGCGCCGGGCAGGTCCACTTCGGCGCGGGCGTTGTTCTGGAGGGCGAGGACGACGTCGGTGAAGGGCTGTCTGCCCCGCGCCCGTACGGGACCCAGCTCGCCCACCACGTGCTCGAACGGCACGTCCTGGTGGGCGAAGGCGCCGAGGTCGGTGTCGCGGACCCGGGCCAGGAGCTGCCGCGCACTCGGGTCGCCGGAGACGTCGGTGCGCAGCACGAGCATGTTCACGAAGAACCCGACGACGTCCTCGACTCCCCCGTCGGCCGCGCGCCCGGCGATGGGCGCGCCGATCGCGAGGTCCTCGTCCGCGCCGGCCCGCACCAGGGCGGCGGCGAGCGCGACGTGCAGGGCCATGAAGAGGGTCGCGCCCTGGGCGCGGGCGGCGTCGACGATCCGGGTGTGGGCCGCCGCGTCGAGGCGGCGCACGACCGTCGCGGCGCCGGGGCCCGGTACGGTGGGCCGCTCCGGGCTCCTGGGCAGCAGCGGCCCGCCGGGCGCGAGTCCCGCCAACCGCTCCTTCCAGTAGGCGACTTGGCGGGAGAGGAGCGAGTCGGGGTCGGCGGGCGCGCCGAGGCGCTCGGCCTGGCGGCGGGCGTGCTCGGCGTAGGGCATCGGCAGCGGCGGCAGTGCGGGGACGGCCCGGCCGTCGGCCCGGACCCGGGCGGCGTACGCCCGGGACAGGTCGCGGAAGAGCGGCGCGAGCGACCAGCCGTCACCGGCGACGTGGTGGACGAGTACGAGCAGCGCGTGCTCCCCCGGCCGCTCGCGGACGCTGAACAGCGCCCCGCGCACGGGCAGTTCACCGCGCAGGTCGAACGGCTGCCGGGCGGCCTCCTCGACCTCCGCCGCCATCTCGTCCTCGGAGAGCGTGAGATGACGGAACGGCGGCCGCGAGTCGACCCCGTGCAGCACGCGCCGCACCGGCGCCCCGTCGGCCTCGTCGAAGACGGTGCGGAGCACCTCGTGCCGCTCGACGACGTCCCCGAGCGCGTCGGCCAGCGCGTCCGGGTCGACGGCGCCCCGCAGCCGTACCAGCATCGGCAGGTTGTACGCGGCGCCCGAGCCCAGCCGGTCAAGGAACCACAGGCGGTGCTGGGCGGGCGAGACGGGCAGCGGAGCCGAGCCCGCACGCGCCTGCTCCGCCGGAGCCGCCGCGGACGCGGGGGCGGCGTCGACGTGCGGCGCGAGCCGGGCCGGGGTGGGCGCCTCGAAGAGCGTCCGCAGGTCGAGCTCGGCGCCGAGCCGCGCGTGCACGCGGCCCAGGACGCGTGCGGCGAGCAGGGAGTGCCCGCCCCGCGCGAAGAAGTCGTCGTGCGCGCCGACGGAGTCGACGCCGAGCACGTCGGCGAACAGCTCGCACAGCGCGTGCTCGGTCGCGCTCCGGGGCGCCCCCTCGGCCTCGGCGGCGCGCCGCGGGTCCCCGGCCGCCACGGCGTCCGGCGCGGGCAGGGCCGCCCGGTCCAGCTTGCCGCTGGCGGTCAGCGGCAGCGCGGCCAGCGGCACGAAGGCGGCGGGCACCAGGAAGTCGGCCAGGAGGCCGGCCGCGTGGGCGCGCAACTCCTGCGCGGTGGGCGGCTCTTCGCTACCGGGTGCCGGTACGACGTACGCGACGAGCCGCCGCTCCCCGTCCGGTCCCGCGGGGGTGGCGAGGACGGCGGCGCGGTCGACTCCGGGGTGGCGGGCCAGGACGTTCTCGACCTCGCCCGGCTCCACCCGGAAGCCGCGGATCTTCACCTGTGCGTCGGCCCTGCCGTGGTACGCGAAGGTCCCGTCGGGCCGCCGCAGCGCGAGGTCGCCGGTGCGGTACACGCGGTCGCCCGGCGCGCCGCAGGGGTCGGCGACGAACCGTTCCGCCGTCGCCACCGCCCCGCAGTAGCCACGCGCGACGCCCGCCCCGGCGGCGTACAGCTCGCCGATCCCGCCGTCCGGGACCGGCGCGAGCCGCTCGTCGAGGACGTACAGCCGCTTGCCCGCGAGCGGGCGGCCGATGGGGACAGGACCGCCGCCCCGCACGTCCTCGGGCGTGATCCGGTGCGTGGTGAGGAAGACCATGCACTCGACGGGGCCGTAGCCGTTGCTCAGGCACAGCGCGGGGTGCCGCTCCAGGGCGCGCGCCACGTGCGGGGGCGACAGCGCCTCGCCGCCGACGATCAGTTCGCGCAGTCCGTCGAGAGCGCGCGGGTACTCGTCGACGACGACGTTGAACAGGGAGCCGGACAGATACAGGGACGTGACGCCGTGCGCGGCGACGAGGCGGGCGATCACCACCGGGTCGGGGCGGCGCCCGGGGTGCAGCACGCACGTGCCGCCGCTCATGAGCGGCCCCCACAGCTCCAGCGCGAACGCGTCCCAGGACACGGGCGCGCACTGCAACCACACCGCGCCGGGCCCGAAGGAGGCGAAGTCCTGGCCGGTCAGCGTGGCGGTGACGGCGCGGTGCGGGGCGACGATGCCCTTGGGACGCCCGGTCGACCCGGACGTGAACATCACGCACGCGGTGTCGTCGGGCGCGGCCCGCACCGTCCCGCGGGCCCATGGCCGTGCGTCCACGGCGTCCTCGATGTGCACCGCGGCCACCGCGCCGGCGTCCAGCGGCGGGGGCGCCGCCTCCTTCAGGGTCAGCAGCGCGGTGATGCCCGCGTCCGCGGCCATGCCGCGCAGCCGTCCGGCCGGGAAGCCCGGGTCGAGCATCACGTAGCCCGCACCGGCCTTCAGCGTGCCGAGGACCGCCACCACCAGCTCGGTGGAGCGCTCCAGGTACACGCCGACGGTGGCGCCGCGCAGCACGCCGCGCGCCGCGAGCAGGGCGGCCAACCGGTCGGCGCGCGCGTCGAGTTCGGCGTAGGTCAGCCGTTCGTCCGCGTACACGAGGGCGGTCGCGCCGGGCGTGCGTGCGGCCTGCTCCTCGAAGAGCTCGTGCACGCAGCGGTCCTCGCGCGGCCCGGGCACGCGCGACTCGCTCACGTCCGGCTCGGGCACACGCGACTCGCTCACGTCCGGCTCAGGCACGGACCGCGTCATCCTTCTCACCGCCCTTGCGCTCGGACTCCTCGTCGATGTCGGGCAGGAGTACGTCGATGTGCCTGATGGAGCGGCTCGCCAGGCCCCAGAGCGCGACCACGAGGCCCGCGACGCCGGCGAGGAAGAGCATGCCCGCCATGCCGCTGCCCGGTTCGTCGCCGAAGAGCGGGCCGAGCAGGGCGAAGACGCCGCTGCCTTCGGCGGCCTGGGGCTCGAAGACCTGGTCGGCGAGCGGGCCGGAGACGGCCGTGGCGAGCGGCACGGAGATCTGCGAGAGGAACATGACCGCGCCGAAGGCCCGGCCCTGCCAGTCCTGGGGCACCTTGGTCTGCACGATGGCCTGCATCGAGGCGTTGACGACCGTCATGAGCAGCGAGCCGAGCAGCATGGCCACGCACCAGCCGGCGACGCCGCCGACCAGGGACATGCCGATCTGGGCGGACACGCACATGCCGACGATGCCGAGCATCATGCCCCGGCCCCGGTTCTTCGGCCCGCCCCAGGCCGCCATCAGCAGGCCGCCGACGACTCCGCCGACGCCGATCGCGCTGTTCACGGCGGCGAGCGCGCCGTTGCCGGACTTGAGCAGGACCATCGGCTGGATGACCGCGAAGCCGAAGACCATGACGAGGTTGACCGTGCAGAAGTTCACGGTCATGTCGCGCAGGCTCGCCTGCCGGAAGAGGAAGCGCAGGCCCTCGACGGCCTCGGCGACGATCTTCGTGCGCGGGGCGCCCGCCCCCTCGGGGACCTTGTCGCCCGTCATCCGCACGACGCGGATGCCGATGAGCGCGAAGGCGTAGCTGACCAGGTCGACGACGAGAACGGCGCCGATCCCGGACAGGGCGACCATGATGCCGCCGAGCGCCGGGCCGCAGATGCCGGCGGCGCTGCGGGCGCCCGCCAACAGGCCGTTCGCGCGGCCCAGTTGGTCCTTGCGCACCAGCAGGGGGATGGCGGCGGTGAGCGCGGGCAGCTGGAAGGCGGCGCCGATGCCGAGCAGCACGGTGGCGGGGTAGACCTGCCACGGTTCGAGGCCGCCGCCGAAGAAGTGGATGAGGGTGAGCGCGCCGATGGTGACCAGGCCGATGACGTCCGCGATCTGCAACGCCGACCGTTTGCGCATCCGGTCGATTATCGCGCCCGCGAAGGGGCTGAAGAGCGCCTGCGGAAGCAGGGCGCACAGGGACAGCGCGGTGACGGCGGTCGCCTGCTCACCGGTGGACCAGACCTCGATGATGAAAGCGAATCTGAGAACGGCGCTTCCAACCAGTGAGATGGCCTGCCCCGACCAGACGAGCATCAAAGGACCGGTGCCCTCGAAGCGCCCCGGCCGCACTCTTTCGCCGCTCTCCATCCCCGCCCCGCCCCGTGGCTCGGAATTTTCTTTTCGGCTGTGACGATCGGCCACGTCAGGAGCCTGATATCAGGCTCGCGGGACGCAGATCCGTCCAGTTCTGTTCGACAAAAGCCAGGGAATCGGCCCGTGAACTCGCCTCTTGAGCCACGGTCCAGCCGGACGGGACGTCGGTCCCGGCGGGCCAGAGCGAGTGCTGATTCTCTTCGTTCACGAGCACCAGGTACTGCGCACCATCATCTTCGAATGGATTACCGGCCATTTACCTTTAACCCCCCGGAAATTCCAAAGAATCCCATTGCGTCCGCAGGGATCATTGCGCGGAAGGACTAATTCCATCAAGCGACTGTGACATTGATCACAGGGCGCAAAAGGCTGAGAGAGTGCGGTTTGACCGAATTCTTTCGGAGGTCTTATCAAGCCAGCCCCAGGGCATGCCGGGAACCATCCCCAGCCCCTCGGCATCCGCGCTTTGCAATTTGCCGTTCCGTGTCAATCCCGGGCGTGTAGAACGCCCTCCCCCGGGCTCAGGCGGACGCCGCGGAGCTCACGCCGACGCCCGCCGCTTGGCCGTGGTCTTCTTGGCGGTCGCCGTCTTCTTCTGCGTCGTCGTCTTTTTGGCCGCCGTCTTCCGCGCGGTCGTCTTCGTCGCCGTCTTCTTGGCGGAGGCCGCCTTCTTCTTCGTTCCGGACGACGCCGACGACGAAGCCGACGACGTCGATTTCTTGCCACCGACCTGCTTGGGCGTCGCCGGGGCGGACTTCCGCGCGGGCGCCGACTTCCGCGCGGGCGCCGACGCCTTCTTGGCGCGGCCGCCGCGCGCCGGGAGCGGCGTCACCTCCGCCACCTTCCCGTCCTGTGCCGCGTCGCCCTCGGGAGCCTCGCCGCGCGCCGTGCGGGCCGCGCGGACGCTGTTCTCCAGGGCGGCCATCAGGTCGATCAGCTTGCCGCCGCCGGCCTCGGCCGCGGGCGTCTGCTCCGCCGGGGCGGTGCCCGCGACCTTCGCGGCGACCATCTCCTCGACGGCCTCGCGGTAGTCGTCGTGGAGGGTGGCGATGTCGACCTCGCCCAGGGTGTCCATCAGGGCGTCCGCCAGGTCGAGTTCGGCGTCGCGGACGGTGACGTGGGAGTCGGGGGCCACCCCCTCGGGCGCCCGGATCTCGTCCGGCCACAGCAGCCCGTGCATGGCGATGACGTCATCGACCACCCGCAGCATCCCGAGCCGCTCCTTGCCCCGCAGCGCGAACTTGGCGATGGCCACCTTCTTGCTCCGCTTGAGCGCCTCGCGCAGCAGCGTGTACGGCTTGGCGGCGGGGACGCCGTTCGCCGAGAGGTAGTAGGCGGCGTCCATCTGGAGCGGGTCGATGCGGTCCGCGGGGACGAAGGCGACGATCTCGATGGTCCTGGCGGTCGGGATCGGCAGCGCGGCCAGGTCCTCGTCCGTGATCGGGATGATCGAGCCGTCCGCGTCCTCGTACCCCTTGCCGATCTCCGCGGACGTCACCTCGCGGTCCTCCAGCTCGCACACCTTGCGGTAGCGGATGCGGCCGCCGTCCTCCGTGTGGATCTGGCGGAAGGAGATGGAGTGGCTCTCGGTGGCGTTCACGAGCTTGATCGGGATGCTGACCAGGCCGAAGGAGATCGCACCGTTCCATATGGATCGCACGTCCGGCACCTCTCACTGGGATGGGGGGACGGTCGGTTCGTGGTGATTTGTGGGACTCTCATCGTATGACGCCGATCACGGAGGTGGAGGGGCGGCGGCTCGCGCTCAGCAATCTGGAGAAGGTCCTGTACCCGGCGGCCGGCTTCACCAAGGGCGAGCTGCTGCACTACTACGCGAGCACGGCCGGCGCCCTCCTCGCCCACCTCCACAACCGGCCCGTCTCCTTCCTGCGCTACCCCGACGGGCCCGGCGGCCAGCGGTTCTTCACCAAGAACGTGCTGCCGGGCACACCCTCGTGGGTGCGGACCGCCGAGGTGCCGCGCTCCGAGGGGAACGCCCGCCAGATCCTCGTGGAGGACCTGTCCACGCTGATGTGGGCGGCCAACCTGGTCACCGAGTTCCACACGCCGCAGTGGCAGGCGGACGCGCCGGGGCAGGCCGACCGCCTCGTGCTCGACCTGGACCCGGGCGAGCCCGCCACCGTCGTGGAGTGCTGCCTGGCGGCGCTGTGGCTGCGGGAGCGGCTGACGGCCGACGGGCTGCACGTGTACGCCAAGACGTCGGGGAGCAAGGGGCTGCACCTGCTCGTACCGCTGGAGCCGACCCCCTCCGAACGGGTCACGGCGTACGCCAAGGAGCTGGCCGTCGAGGCCGAGCGGGAGCGGCCCGACCTCGTCGTGCACCGCATGACGCGCAGCCTGCGCCCCGGCAAGGTCTTCGTCGACTTCAGCCAGAACGCCGCCGCGAAGACCACGGCCACCCCCTACACCCTGCGCGCCCGCCCCGAGCCGACCGTCTCCACGCCCGTGACCTGGGCGGAGGTCGAGGCCTGCGCGGAGCCGGAGCAGCTGGTCTTCACGGCCGCCGACATCGCGCCCCGGCTGCGGCGCCACGGCGACCTGCTGGGCCCCCTCATCAACCTCAACCGCGCCCGGCCCCTGCCCTCCCGGGCCGGCCGGTGAGCCTGCCCCGGCCGGTGCGGGCCGGGCTCGTCGGACGGGGCAGCCCCGCTCTACCGGTTCGCGGTTTCGCGCGAGGCGGTCCGGCTCGTGCGGCCGACCGCGCGGCCCACCGCGTTGCGCACCGCGAGGCCCGACCGGGTGCGGGGCACCATGAGCCTGGAGAGCGGACCGACGCGCCGCTGCCGCGGACCCACCTCACGGCGGAGCCGCGACTCGTAGGCGGCGAAGGCGCGGGCGTGGTCACCGGGATGGGCGGCGAGCTCTTCCGCGAGGGCGTACGCGCCCGCCATCGCCATGCTGGACCCGTCCCCCAGTAGGGCTGTCGCCGCCGCCGCGTCCCCGAGCAGGACGACCCGCCCGCGGGACCACGAGGGCACCCGGATGGTGGTCAGGGGGTCGAAGTACGGAGCCGGGTGGTCGAGGTACGCCGCCACGAGTTCCGGTGCCCGCCACCGCACGTCGGCGTAGGCGTCGGCCACGGTCTGCTTGTGCAGGGCGATGTTCTTGCGGTCGTGGGGCGCCGCCCGTGCGGCGCGGAAGGTGAAGATCGCGAGCGGAGTGGTCCGCGAGGGGTGGACGACCAGCATCCGGTTCGGCACCGTCAGCATCGTCATCTCGCTCGGGTCCTCGACGGCGTCGGGTTCCAGCGGCACGGTCGCGCCGTACAGGCCCAGGTCGCCCGCGAACTGCCGCTCGGGCCCGAAGACCAGGCGCCGCACGGTGGAGTGCATCCCGTCGGCACCGACCACCAGGTCGAAGCGCCGTGGCGCGGACCGCCGGAAGGTGACGTCGACCCCGCCTCCGTCCTGGTCGAGAGCGGTGACCGTGTCGTCGAACAAGAACTCCGCCTCGGTCCGCGCCGACCGGTGGAGCACCTCGGACAGGTCGGCTCGGGTCACCTCGACCGTCGGCGCCTTGTCCGAGGTGAGCGGGCGCTGCAGGATGCGCCTGCCGTCGGGGTCGAGCAGGGTCAGTGACCGATTGCGGGTGGCGAGCCCGCGGAGCCGCGGGAGGATCCCCATGCGGTCGGCGACCGGGATCGCGGGCCCCTTCACGACGATCGCGCTGCCACCGGAGCGCAGTTGCCGGGCATGTTCGACGACCGTCGGCCGGTAGCCGTTCCGGGAGAGCCAGTACGCGAGTGCGGGCCCCGCGATTCCGGCACCGACGATCAGCACCTCGGGCTTCTTCATGACGATGACCTCTTGGAGTGTCGATGGCCGGGTCCCCGGCGAGTGCCGGGGCCGGGCCCCAGGGCGCGGCGGCACGGGGCAGCGCCATCGACCCAGGTACGAAAATTTTCGTACCTCAGTGGAGCACATCGCTCAGGTACGATTCAAGTCGTACCTGAAGGGGGTGCCGCGTGACCGGGAAGAACCTGGCAGGGCCGGAGGCCGACGCGCTCGATCTGGGTGCGGTGTTCCGCGCCCTCGCCGACGAGCACCGCCGTTCGGTGCTGACGCAGCTGGCCGCCGACCGTGGCGACAGCGAGCGGGGCTGCAACTCGTTCGATCTTCCGATCTCGAAGCAGACGCAGACCCACCACTTCCGCGTCCTGCGCGAGGCAGGCCTCATCGACGAGATCGACTACGGCAACCGCAAGGGCGTCCGCCTGCGACGCACGGACATCGAGCAGAGATTCCCCGGGCTGCTCGCCCTCCTGGAAGCAGAGCCTCCGGGCGACACCGCTCCTCACTGAGCACGGGCGGGCACAAGCGTTCACCCCGGCCGGCGACGCGCCGGTCCGCGTGGCCCTGTGACCGGCATCACCGTTAATCAAGTTTGACTAGCCGGACTTCGCGGCATACCTTCTCCATTAGTAGTCAAACTTGATTAACCGCAGCACCGCAGAGGAGACCGCGTGACCCTTCTTCCCGAGACCGGATACGTCCCGACCGACGAGGACCGCGCGAGCCTGGACGCCTGGTTCGCCGCGTACGACGCCCACAGCGCGAAGCGCGACGTGGAGCGCATGGCCGACCTGGCCGTCTTCCCGCTCAACCTGGTCAGCGACGACTCCGCGGGCGACGGGCGGGCGGCCCAGTGGGACCGGGAGCAGTACGTGGGGACCATGACCCACGTGATGGGCGACGGGAGCGAGGACATCACCTTCGAGTCCACGCGGACGCCCGTCTTCCTCTCCCCCGCCATGGCCGTCGTCTTCACCGACTCGGTGATGACGGCGAACGGCGAGACGCAGCAGCTGCGCTACGCCGACATCCTGATCAGGCGCGGCGGCTCCTGGGCCTTCCAGACCATGATCCAGGGCGGCTGGGGCGACAACCTGTAGCCCCGGCCGGTCCGACGGCGGGCCGCCCCCGGCCCCGGTTGCGGCCCGCCGTCAGACCCTGCGCCAGGTGTGACGGTCCCTCGCCAGGGCGTGCAGGGCCTCCACATCGGCCGGTTTCAGTACGCCGCCGAGGCGGGCCAGCGCCGGCAGTTCGCCCTCGCGCAGCACCCGCACGTCGCGTGGCGGCGCCGCCACGTCCAGGTCCGCCGCCCCCGTCCCCACCAGGACCAGGACGGGACGGACCTCGGCGGTCAGCGCGAAGGAGGCGCGGCCCGCGTCGGAGCGGATCGTGCGCAGCAGCGGCACCGGCTCGCCCCGGCCGACGGTGACCATCGGGTCGGCGATGCGCACCCGCTGCTTGCGGACGGCGAGGGTGCCCACGCAGAACAGCCCGCCGGGGCCGATCAGCAGATGGTGGATGCGGGCCTCGCCGGGCAGCGGCACGGAGTGCAGCACGCGCCAGCCCGCGCCCTCCAGGGCGTCCAGGGCGTCGCCGACCGTCTGCTCGGCGGCGAGGGCCCGGTGCCGGGGATCGGAGCGCAGCCTGCGGGCGGGCACGGGGTCGCGCTCCAGGGCGATGTGCAGGGCCTCGCCGGGGCGGTTCGGGGCGAGGTCGTCGTCCGGGTGCAGCGCGAGGCGGGCCAGCTCGGCGGGGGTGGGCACCGGCGGCGGACCCACCGCGACCTGGCCGGTCAGGAAGGGCGCGAGGACGTCGAGGACATCCGCCTCGCGGTCCTCGCTGAGCAGATTGACGCGGGACGACTCACGGTCGTACCAGGCCACGCTCCTGCCGTCGGCCTGATACACGTACAACCGCTCCTGCCCGTGCCGCCAAGCCGGTACGACGCGCAGTCCGGTCATGCCGCATCACCCCCCGACCATGGGAACAGCCCCTGTGCGCCCGGGGCAAGAACCCGTCCGCGCCGGGCGGAAGTTGGGGCGTCTTTGCGCCGACTCCGGACGGTCCGGCCGTGACGTCCCTCCGGTCCCGTAACGGCACCGCCTGCACAGCTATGGCGCGCTGTTACATAGCTGCCGAATTGCCGCAACGGCGGACATCTAACTTCGTAGCTGTCCACCCGATCCCACCGGAGTGACCAGCCGACCGAAGGTAAGGAACGTCCCGTGAGCACCCACCGCCGCCACACCCTCCTCCGCACCGCCGCCGTCTCCACCCTCGTCGGCGGAGCCCTGCTCATACCGGCCGCGGGCGCCTTCGCCGACTCACCGGCGCCCGAGCCGACGGCCTCACGGACCCAGACCCCGGACACCACCGGCACCCCGTCGCAGAAGCCGACGCAGCAGGCCGAGGTCTACGAGGTCACCCTCGGCAACGGCGCGAAGGCCAAGATCCAGAACCGCGGTGGCGCGTACGTCGCGACGATCTCCGTCAAGGGCAAGCAGATCGCCACTCTCTCCTCCACGCACCCGACGGTCACCGCGGACGGCGTGCGCTACGAGCTGTACTCCTCCAACGGGCACATCGGCATCACGTACCTGAACGGCAAGGACAAGAAGGACACCGGCAAGCAGGACCAGAAGGTCACCCCGCAGCCGAAGAACGACCAGAAGCAGCAGCACCGCACCGGCGACAAGACCGTCACGCCCAAGGGCGGCGTCAAGGCCGGCGCCGAGGACGTGCACGGCGCCGGCGACCCGGCGTTCCTGGTGGCCGGCGGCGGCATGGCGGCGGCCGGTGCCGCGGGGCTCGGCTTCGCGATGCTGCGCCGCGGCCGCACGGACTCCTGACCCCCGTCCCCCTCCCCCAGGCCGCCGGACGGCTCCCCCTCCGTCCGGCGGCCACCCCCTGCCGTCCCTTCTCTCCCAGGAGTCCTCGTGAGCACCCCCACCGACTACGAGCCCGTCGAGACCCCCGCCGCCCGGCGCCGCCACACCACCCGCATCGCCGCGTCCGCGGCCCTCCTCGCGACCCTGGGCATCGGCCTGATCGCCTGCGGCCAGGGCGGCAAGGGCGACCCGGCCCCCGACGTGAAGGTGCACAACGCCGCCACCGCGCAGGCCAAGCAGGCCGTCGCCCCGCTGAAGGCGTCCGAGCCGACCGGTCTGCGCATTCCCTCGGCGGGCGTCGACGCCCGGTCGATGCTCCACCTGAGCGTGGGCGCGGACCAGGAGCTCCAGGTGCCGCCGGCGGACAAGGCCGACGAGCCCGGCTGGTGGACCGGCGGGGTCACGCCCGGCGAGAAGGGACCCGCCGTGCTCGTCGCGCACTACGACACCGCGAACGGCCCGGCGCTGATGAGGAACGTCGCGAAGATCAAGGTCGGTGGCACCATCGAGGTACCGCGCGCGGACGGGAGCACGGCGACGTTCAAGGTGCGCGAGATCCAGCAGGTCGACAAGAAGGACTTCCCCACCAATAAGGTGTACGGGGCGACCGACCGACCCGAACTGCGCCTGCTGACCTGCGGCGGGCCGATCGTGGACGGTCACCGCTCGGACAACATCATCCTTTTCGCCGACCTGGTGTCGTAACAGCAGGCCTGGTGCCACGACAGGCCGCGCCCCGCGGCAGGCAGGAGTGCAGTGAACCGCAGCCGCCTCGCGCTCGCCGCTGCCTTCGTCGCCTTCGCCGCACTGCTGGCGGGCGGCTGCGGCGACCCCGGCGGCCTGCGGAGCGCCGGCGCGACGCCGACCGCCGAGGGGCCGACGCGGCTGTGGCCCGACCGGCCGCCGCCGTCCGCGCCCGCCGAGGACTACGGCGCCATAGAGGCCGTGAAGGTCACGGGCGTGGCCGTGCCCGGCGGCGATCTGCACAAGGTGGACCCGGTCGACGTCGTGCGCGCGGACTTCGAGGAGAACCCGGGGACGTACGAGCCCTCTGACTCGGCGTACCAGAAGACCGTCGAGCGACTGAAGGACTGCGCGGGCGACGACTCCGGCAAGAAGGGGACCTGCCCGGTCCTCCAGGCGTACTACCGCGATCTGACCGGCGACGGCAGGGACGACCTGATCGTCGGCGTCTCCACGCCCGACGACAACCTCGACATCCGCGTCTATGCCGAGGAGGACCGGCAGCTGACGCAGATCATGGAGATGAGCGACGCCGTGCTCGGCGTCGAGCTGGCCGGGCGCGACCTGATCATCCGCGCCGTCTCCAGCCTGCCCGGGTACGAGTACCACACGGTCTGGTCCTGGGACGCGCACCAGAAGGCGATGCTGCCGACCAGCGACGAGATCATTCGCTCCGCGAAGAAGTCCCGTCCCACGTCGCCGCACCCCTCGCCCGCCCCCTCCTCGTCGGGCGGCGGGCGATGAGCCGCCGGGGGCCGCGCGGGCCGCGGCTGCCCGCCTGGACGGCCACGCTCACCTGGAAGGCGGCCGTCTTCATCACCGTCATGTGCTGTGCGCTCGCCGCGCTGCTCGGCGCGCTCGTGCACGTCTCGGTGACCAACCAGACCGTGGGCCAGGCGCGCGAGCGCGCCCTGTCCCACCTGGAGGAGGTCACCGAGCGGTACGAGGCGGGCGACCGGCTCGGCCCCGACGCGGGCGTCGACCCGGCGGGCCTGCCGTCGGGCCTGCGGGACCTCGCGGCGAACGGGCAGCGCGGCACGATGGTCGCGAACCACGAGTCCCGGCCGACGATGTGGGCGGCGGGCCCCGCCGACGGGGGCAAGGCCATCGCCGTGCGGGTCGACTACGCCCAGGGCGCCCGCACCATCGACGGGCTCGACCGGGCGATCCTCGGCTCCTCGGTGCTCGCGATCGGGGCGACGCTGCTGGTCGGCGCGTTCGCCGTGACGCGCGTGACCCGGCGCCTGCACACCACGGCGCAGGTGGCGCGGAAGATCAGCGCGGGCGACCTGGACGCCCGCGTCGACGACCCGCACTCGGGGCCGTCCGCCAAGGGTACGCCGCGCCATCAGGACGAGGTCGCGGCGGTCGCCGGCGCCCTGGACACCATGGCGTCGACGCTCCAGGGCAAGCTGCTGAGCGAGCAGCGGTTCACCGCGGACGTGGCGCACGAGCTGCGCACCCCGCTGACCGGGCTGCACGCGGCGGCCGAGCTGCTGCCGCCGGGCCGGCCGACCGAGCTGGTGCGCGACCGGGTCGCCGCGCTGCGCACGCTGACCGAGGACCTCCTGGAGATCTCCCGGCTCGACGCGAAGAGCGAGCGGGTGGACCTCGACGCCCACCACCTCGCTCCACTGGCGGAGCGCGTCGTGCGTTCTTCCGGGGCGGGCACGGAGCTCGCCGTCGTGCGCGACGTGTGCGTGGAGACGGACCGGCGCCGCCTGGAGCGGGTGCTGGGCAATCTCGTCGCCAACGCGCACAAGCACGGGCGGGTGCCGGTGCTCGTGACCGTCGACGGGCCCGTGGTCACCGTGCGGGACCACGGGGACGGGTACCCCGACTACCTCGTGGAGCACGGGCCCCAGCGGTTCCGCACGGAGGGCACGACCAAGGGGCACGGTCTCGGGCTGACCATCGCCCTGGGGCAGGCGGCTGTTCTGGGGGCGCGGCTGACGTTCGCCAACGCGGGGGACGGCGGGGCCGTGGCGACGCTGGAACTGCCCTTCGAGGAGGCCGCGGAGGGCGGCGACGGGGGCGAGCCGCGCTAGGCCGCGTGGCCGTCCGCGGATGCCTCGTGGTGGCTCGCGCGGTTCCCCGCGCCCTTTCGGGGCGCCTTTGCGCGCGCATCATGCCGCTTTTAGTGTGAGGTGCGGCTTTTGAGCATCCGCCAGAAGCCGCTCGACCCGCCCTTCCCCCGAGGAGGCCCCATGTCCCCGCGGACCACCGTCACCCGGCTCGGCATACTCGCCGCCGGCGGCGCCCTCACCGCGCTCGCCGCCGCCGGTCCCGCCGCCGCCCTGGACGACGCCAACAACCACCCGCCCGTCTACAAGGGCCGCGTCACCGCCAAGACCGGACTCCTGCTCCGCGACGCACCGACCCGCGGCAGCAAGGTGATCCGCAGCGAGCCCTACGGCAAGGTCGTCACCATCTACTGCAAGACCACGGGCGACCACGTGGGCGGCAACAACCTCTGGTACCTGCTCACCGACGGGACCTGGGCCTGGGGCGCCGCGCACTACATCGCCAACATCGGGCCCGCCCCGCGCTGGTGCTGAGCACCGACATAGACGACATAAGCGGACTTTAGGGCCGGTCGCTTGCTACGTTCCCGGCATGACCGGAACAAGCGCGGGCCCCGCACCCCCCGCGGGCCCCGCACGCCCGGCGATCCCCGCGGTCCGCGTCCCCCGGCGCCGTGGCACCGAACTCGCCCTGCTCGTCGTGGCCGTGCTGCTCTCCGTGTACGGCTACTGCGACGTCGGGCTCGCCAAGAACGGCACCGTTCCGCCCGGCGCCGCCGGATACGGCGCCGGGCTCGGCGTGCTCGCGCTCGTCGCGCACCTGGTCGTCCGCTTCCGGGCGCCGTACGCCGATCCGCTGCTCCTGCCCATCGCGGTCCTCCTCAACGGCCTGGGCCTGGTGCTCATCTACCGGCTCGACCTGGAGACCCCGAGCGACGAGGCCGCGCCCACCCAGCTGATCTGGTCGACCATCGGCGTGGGCCTGTTCATCGCCGTCGTCCTCTTCCTGCGCGACCACCGCGTGCTCCAGCGCTACGCGTACCTCTCCGTCGTCGCCGCGCTCGTCCTGATGATCGTGCCGATCTTCTTCCCCGCCGTGAACGGCGCCCGGATCTGGATCAGGATCGGCGGCTTCTCCATCCAGCCCGGCGAGTTCGCGAAGATCCTGCTGGCGGTCTTCTTCGCCAGCTACCTCGCGGCCAACCGCACCGCGCTCGCGTACACCGGCCGCACCCTGTGGCGCGTCAAGCGCCTCCAACTGCCCACCGGCCGCGTCCTCGGCCCCCTGGTGGCGATCTGGCTGCTGAGCGTCGGCGTGCTCGTCCTGGAGCGCGACCTCGGCACCTCGCTGCTCTTCTTCGGGCTGTTCGTGATCCTGCTGTACGTCGCCACGGGCCGCACCGGCTGGATCGCGGTCGGCCTGCTGCTCGCCGGGCTCGGCGCGTTCGCGGTCGGCTCGCTGGAACCGCACGTGCACAGCCGGGTGGAGGACTGGCTGCACCCCTTCGCGTCCATCGAGGCGGGCCGGGGACCCAACCAACTCGCCCAGTCCCTCTTCGCGTTCGCGGCCGGCGGGATGCTCGGCACCGGGCTCGGGCTCGGGCACTCCATCCTCATCGGCTTCGCCGCGAAGTCCGACTTCATCCTGGCGACGGCGGGCGAGGAGCTGGGGCTCACCGGGCTCTGCGCGATCTTCCTGCTCTACGCGCTGCTCGTGGAGCGCGGCTACCGCGCCGGTCTCGCCCTGCGCGACCCCTTCGGGCGGCTCCTCGCGATCGGGCTCGCCTCGATCGTCGCCCTCCAGGTCTTCGTGATCGCCGGCGGCGTCATGGGGCTCATCCCGCTGACCGGCATGGCGATGCCGTTCCTCGCGCAGGGCGGCTCGTCCGTCGTCACCAACTGGATCATCGTGGCGCTGCTGATCCGGATCAGCGACTCGGCGCGCAGCCAGCCGGGGCCGGCCGAGGAGGGGATCGCGTGACGCGGTACATCCGGCACGCCGCCGCGTTCTGCGCGCTGCTGCTGCTGGCCCTGCTGGTCAACGCCACCCGCGTCCAGGTCGTCCAGTCCGACTCCCTCGACGACAACCCGGCCAACCGCCGCAAGGCCATCGTCCGCTTCGACCAGCCGCGCGGCGACATCATGGTCGACGGCCGCGCGGTCACCGGCTCCAAGGACACCGGTGAGCAGCTCCGCTACGAACGCACGTACAAGAACGGGCCGTTGTACGCGCCCGTGACGGGCTTCGCCTCGCAGGTGTACGGCACGACCTTCCTGGAGAACGCCGAGGACGACATCCTCTCCGGCACCGACCCGATGCTCGCCCCGCTCCCCCTGTGGAACGACATCACCCGCGCTCAGAACCCCGGCGGAAAGGTCGAGACCACCATCAAGGCGCCGGTGCAGCAGGCCGCGTACACGGGCCTCGGCGGCAAGAAGGGCGCGGTCGCCGCGATCGAACCGTCGACCGGGAAGATCCTCGCGCTGGTCAGCACCCCTTCGTACGACCCGGAACGGCTCTCCGGCACCGGCCGGGCGGTCGCGGACTCCTGGGCGGAGCTCAACGGCAGCGCCGCCAAGCCGATGCTGAACCGCGCGATCCGCCAGACGTACCCGCCCGGTTCGACGTTCAAGGTGGTCACGGCCGCCGCGGCGCTGGACGAAGGCGTGGTGACGGACCTCGACGCGCCGACCAGGTCGCCCAGCCCGTACACGCTCCCCGGCACGACCACGCAGCTGACCAACGAGGTCGACGGCTGCACGAACGCGAGCCTGCGCTACGCCTTCGAGTGGTCCTGCAACACCTTCTTCGCCAAGCTCGGCGTCGACACGGGCCTGAGCGGCATGGTGGACACGGCCGGGAACTTCGGCTTCAACGACAGCGGCCTGCGGATCCCCTCGTCCGTCTCCGCCAGCAACTTCGACACGTCCATGGACAAGGCGCAGCTCGCGCTCTCCGCCATCGGGCAGTACGACACGCGGGCGACGCCGCTGCAGATGGCGATGGTCTCGGCGGCCGTCGCGGGCGGCGGCTCGGTCAAGTCCCCCTACCTGGTGGACCGGACGACCACGGACGACGGCGACGTGGTCGACACCACCGGGTCCAGGTCCCTGCGCCAGGCGATGAACCCGGGCACGGCGGTGCAGCTGCGGGAGATGATGACGGACGTCGTCGAGGAGGGCACCGGCACGAACGCGGCGATCCCCGGCGTCACGGTCGGCGGCAAGACGGGCACCGCCCAGCACGGCGTCGACAACACCGGCACGCCGTACGCCTGGTTCATCTCCTGGGCGCAGGCCGAGGGCGACCCGGAGCCCTCGGTGGCCGTCGCGGTGGTGGTGGAGGACGCGGCGGCGGACCGCGGCGACATCAGCGGCGGCGGCAGCGCGGCGCCGATCGCGAAGGCCGTGATGGAGGCGGCGATCAGCACCCGTTGACCGGCGGCGTCAGTCCGAGCCGCCGGACGCGATCGCGTCCCTCACCTCCGCCACGCGCTCCTGCTCCTCGGCCGCGAAGCGCTCCGCGTCCAGCTTCTCGGCGATCTCCTCGTCCTGGGCCATGAGCTGGTCGAGGTTGGCGTTGCCCATCTCGAAGACGCCCATGTCGACGTAGGCCTCCTGGAGGCGCTTGCCCCACAGGCCGATGTCCTTGACGCACGGGACGATGCGGGAGAAGAGCAGCTGCCGGAAGAGGGCGAGGAACTCGGACTGCTCGCTGTACTCCTCGGCCTGCTTCTTGGGGATGCCGAAGTTCTCCAGGACCTCCACCCCGCGCAGCCGGTCGCGCATCAGGTAGCAGCCCTCGATGACGAACTCCTCGCGCTCGCGCAGTTCGGCGTCCGTGAGCTGCTTGTAGTAGTCGCGCAGCGCCATCCGGCCGAAGGCCACGTGCCGGGCCTCGTCCTGCATGACGTAGGCGAGGATCTGCTTGGGCAGCGGCTTGTCCGTGGTGTCGCGGATCATGCCGAAGGCGGCGAGCGCGAGGCCCTCGATGAGGACCTGCATGCCGAGGTAGGGCATGTCCCAGCGGGAGTCGCGCAGCGTGTCGCCGAGCAGCGCCTGGAGGTTGTCGTTGATCGGGTAGAGCATCCCGATCTTGTCGTGCAGGAAGCGGCCGTAGATCTCCGCGTGGCGCGCCTCGTCCATGGTCTGGGTCGCGGAGTAGAACTTGGCGTCCAGGTCGGGGACGGACTCGACGATGCGGGCGGCGCACACCATCGCGCCCTGCTCGCCGTGGAGGAACTGGCTGAACTGCCAGGACGCGTAGTGCTTGCGCAGCTCCCCCTTGTCCTTCCCGGTCATCTTCGCCCAGTGGGGCGTGCCGTACAGCGACAGCGACTCGTCGGGGGTGCCCAGGGGGTCGAGCGGGTCGACCTCCAGGTCCCAGTCGATGCGCGTGGCACCGTCCCACTGCTTGTCCTTGCCCTTCTGGTAGAGGGCGAGGAGACGCTCGCGCCCTTCGTCGTACTCCCAGCTGAAACGGGCCGAACCGGTCGACGGCACCTGCCAGTTGGGATCTCCGGGTGGACTGGTGTAGAGCTCCTGAGTCGACATGACGGCAGGCTCACACGGCGTTGGACAAGGGGTCAACAAGTCGTGCGCAAGGGATTGACGGCCTTGCTGACAAGCAGTCTCATAAGTGGTGACCGCCGGTAACCCGCGACGAGGCAGGGACAGCCATGACGACCGTGACGCACGACGCTTCGCTCGACGGCCTGCGGGACGCGCTCGGTCTGCTCAAGGACCGCGAGCAGGTGGCCCTGCGGCTCCTGGAATCCTCCGCCAAGCACTCCTTCGACCCCGACGAGGAGCTCGACTGGGAGGCCCCGGTCGAGGAGGGCAAGTGGTTCTGGCCGCCGGAGCTCGTCTCCCTCTACGACACCCCGATGTGGAAGCGGATGTCGGAGGAGCAGAGGTTCGACCTCGCCCGGCACGAAGCCGCCTCGCTCGCCTCGCTCGGCATCTGGTTCGAGATCATCCTGATGCAGCTCCTCGTCCGGCACATCTACGACAAGTCGGTGACCAGCGCCCATGTGCGCTACGCGCTCACCGAGATCGCCGACGAGTGCCGGCACTCGATGATGTTCGCGCGGATGATCCAGAAGGGCGGGGCGCCGACGTACCCCGTCACGCGCCTCAACCACAACCTCGCGCGCGTCCTGAAGACCGTCTCCACCACCCCCGGCTCCTTCGCCTGCACGCTGCTCGGCGAGGAGATCCTCGACTGGATGCAGCGGCTGACCTTCCCGGACGAGCGCGTCCAGACCCTCGTCCGCGGGGTGACCCGCATCCACGTGGTCGAGGAGGCGCGCCATGTCCGGTACGCCCGCGAGGAGTTGCGGCGCCAGATGGTGACCGCGCCGGCCTGGGAGCGGCAGCTCACCCGCCTCAGCTGCGGGGAGGCCGCGCGCGTCTTCTCCATCGCCTTCGTGAACCCCGAGGTCTACACGAACGTCGGCCTCGACCGCCGGGAGGCGGTGGCGCAGGTGAAGGCGAGCGGGCACCGCAGGGAGGTCATGCAGACCGGGGCGAAGCGGCTGACGGACTTCCTGGACGACATCGGCGTGATGCGAGGGGTCGGACGACGGCTCTGGCGGTCCTCGGGGCTGCTGGCCTGAGCCGCGCGGCGGGGGCCGCATGTGGCTGATCGCGCGGTTCCTCCCGCCCCTGAGGGGACGCACCCCGAGTTACGCTGCGAGCATGACCTCGCCCGCCACCACGCCCGCGTACCGCCGCCTCAGCGTCGAGGCGCGGCGGCGGCAGCTCCTGGAGTCCGCGCTGACCCTCTTCGCGCACCGCGCGCCCGAGGAGGTCAACCTCGACGACGTCGCGGAGGCCGCCGGGGTCTCGCGGCCCCTCGTGTACCGCTACTTCCCCGGCGGGAAGCAGCAGTTGTACGAGGCCGCGCTGCGGTCCGCCGCCGACGAGCTGGAGCAGTGCTTCGCCGAGCCGCCGGACGGCCCGCTCACCCGGCGGCTCTCGCGGGCCCTCGACCGCTATCTGGCCTTCGTCGACGAGCACGACACGGGGTTCAGCGCGCTGCTCCAGGGCGGCAGCGTGGTGGAGACCTCGCGGACGACCGCCATCGTGGACGGCGTGCGCCGGGCCGCCGCCCAGCACATCCTCAGCCACCTCGACGTGCCGGAGCCCGGCCCCCGGCTCCGGATGACCGTGCGGATGTGGATCACGGCGGTCGAGGCGGCCTCGCTGATCTGGCTCGACGAGGACAAGCAGCCGCCCCTGGACGAGCTGCGGGACATGCTCGTGGAGCAGTTCATGGCGGTGCTCGTGGCGACGGCGGGGCGCGATCCGCAGACGGCGGACGTCGTGCGGTGGGCGCTGACCCTGGAGACGCCGGACGGGCCCGTCGGCGATCTGGCGCGCCGGGTGCTGCCCGTGGTGAGCGACGCGGCCCATCTGCTGTGACGCGCGGGGCGCGGTCGGCGCGGGTGTGACACTGGGGGCGTGAAGAGCGAAGACACCCCCTTTGTCGGCGGCCCCCTGGACGGCCGTGTGCTCCCGGTCCTGCTCGGCCCGACCGGGCACCCGCCGAAGGTGTACCGCGTCCCCGTCCCCGACGACGCGGGCGGCGAGCCGACGGTCCTGGTCTACCGCCGGGTGGCGGCGGACCCCACCAGGCGCCTGTCGCTCAGCCCGAAGTGGCGGTACGAGTACGACGAGACGGGCGACAAGGGCAGCGGCCTGAAGTGGCCGTGGTCGAAGCCGGACAAGGCCTGAGCGCTCCGGCCAGTGCCCCGTAGTGGCACGGGGAACCGCGCGGGCAACCACGCGGCACCCGCGGGAGAGCACCCGCGGGCGCGGCCGCAACTCACCGCGCCCGTCGCGCCCTGGACGAGTGACCCCATTGCGCCAACCGCCCAGCGCCCGGAGGCGGGGCCCGCGCCCCGGCCGGATGCTCGCGGTGCGAGGTGGAGGGCCCACCCCGCACCGGAGGTGATGAGGTGTCAGGAACGCTGCTGCGGTGGGTGTGCACGGGGGCCGTGGTCGGTTCACTGCTCGGCGCCGCTCCCCCGGCCGGTGCCGGACCCGCCCCCGCACCACCCGCACCCGGCGAGCGCCCCGTCTCCGAGCTGCTCACCGATCTGCGGCGCCTCTACCAGTCGGCCGAAGAGGCGGCGGAGACGTACAACGCGACCGAGGAGAAGCTGACGAAGCAGCGCGCCACGGCCGCGGACCTGGGCCGGAAGCTGGCGAAGGCGCGCGCGTCCGTGCGCGAGAGCCGCGGCGACGCGGGCCGCTTCGCCCGCCAGCAGTACCAGGGCACCTCCGAGCTCTCCCCCTACGTACGGCTGCTGCTCGCCCGCGATCCGCAGCACGCCGCCGACCAGGGACACGTGATCCGGCGGGTGGCCGCCGGGCGCGCCGCCACCGTCGAACGGCTGGTCGGCGGCGAGAAGAAGGCCGACGAACTGGCCGGGGCGGCGAAGAAGGCACTGGACGCCCACGTCGCCCTCGCCGCCCGCCAGAAGAAGCAGCGCGACACGGTCGACGGACAGCTCAAGGAGGTCGAGGAGCTGCTCTCCTCGCTCACCGTCGACCAGCTCGTCGCGCTGCGGCAGGCCGAGGAGGCCGGGGCCGCCGAGGCCCAGCGGCAGTTCATGGACTCCGGCGCGCTCGGCGGCGCCCCCGGCACGCGGGCCCCGTCACGCCAGGGCGGCGCGGCCCTCGACTACGCGGTGCGGCAGATCGGGCGGCCGTACGAGTGGGGCGCGGAGGGCCCGGACGCGTTCGACTGCTCGGGGCTCACCTCGCGGGCCTGGGCGCACGCCGGCCGGACCATCCCCCGCACCAGCCAGGAGCAGTGGGCCGGGCTGCGCCGCATCCCGCTCTCCGAGCTGCGCCCCGGCGACCTCGTCGTCTACTTCCCCAAGGCCACGCACGTGGCGCTGTACCTGGGCGACGGCAAGGTCGTCCAGGCGCCCCGCCCCGGCTCCCGCGTGAAGGTGTCGCCGATCGCGGCGAACCCGGTCCTCGGGGCGGTGCGGCCCGACCCCGGGGGCCGGGCCGTGCAGGGGTACGTCCCGCCGAAGCTGCCCGAGGGCGCCACCGACGGCAGCGACCTCGGATTCGGCGGCGATCAGGCGCCGGGGGCGACCGACTCCAGGTAGGCGGCGGCCTTCTCCGGGTCGTAGAAGTAGTTCTCGAAGTCGGCCGGGTCGTTGAAGCCGTTGGCGAACCGGTCCGCCACCGGCTGCAACTGGCCCGCCGCGCCGAGGATGTTCAGGACGTGCTCCGGCGGGGCGCCCAGCATCGCGTTCGTCCACTTGGTGACCCACTGCGCGGTGTCCCAGTAGCGGTCGAAGGCGGACTGCATCCACGCCTCGTCGAACGGCTTGTCGCCGTGCTCGACGATGGAGGAGAGGTACGAAGCGGCGCACTTGGACGCGGAGTTGGAGCCCTGGCCGGTGATCGGGTCGTTGGCGACGACCACGTCGGCGACGCCGAGGACCAGACCGCCGCCGGGAAGGCGGCCGATCGGCTTGCGGACGGTGGGGGCGTAGCGCCCGGCCAGCGTGCCGCCCGCGTCGGTCAGTTCGACCTTCGTGGCGCGCGCGTACTCCCAGGGCAGGAACTTCTCCAGGAGTTCGAGGGTCAGCGCCAGGTGCTCGCTGGGGTCCTTGATGCCCTGGAAGGCGTCGAGGGGGCCGCCGGGGACGCCCTCCCAGAAGAGGATGTCGGCGCGGCCGGAGGTGGTGAGCGTCGGCATGACGAACAGCTCGCCGACGCCGGGCACCAGGTTGCAGCGGACCGCGTCGAACTCGGGGTGCTCGGGGCGCGGGCCCAGACCGTGGACGTACGCCACCGACAGGGCGCGCTGCGGCTCGGTGAACGGGGAGCGGGCCGCGTCGCGCTCGAACATCGAGACCAGCTCGCCCTTGCCCGCCGAGACGAGCACGAGGTCGTAGGTGCGCGAGAAGTAGTCGAGGTCGGAGACCGCCGCGCCGTGGATGACCAGCTGGCCGCCGCGCTGCGCGAACGTCTCCATCCAGCCCGCCATCTTCACTCGCTGGTCGACGGACTGGGCGTACCCGTCGAGCTTGCCGACCCAGTCGATGACGCGGGAGGAGTCGGGGCCCGCGACCGAGACGCCGACGCCCTCGATCCTGGGGGCCTGCGACTCCCAGAAGTTGGCCTTGATGTCGCGCTCGTTCTGCAGCGCCGTGTCGAACATGCACTGCGTCGACATGACCCGGCCGGACCGGATCTCGTCCGCCGTGCGGTTCGACATCAGGGTGACCTCGTACCCCTGCGCCTGGAGTCCGAGGGCTATCTGGAGCCCGGACTGGCCGGCTCCGACGACAAGAATTCTGCGCATGGGGGTCCTTCTACTCGGGGGTGACGTCGAGCGCGTGGCCGACCAGCGCGAGCAGGGACTCGATGACCGAGATCCGCCGCCGCGCGTCCATGATCAGCACGGGTATGTGCGGCGGCACCGTGAGCGCCTCGCGCACGTCCGCCGCCTCGAACTCCTCGCTGCCGTCGAAGTGGTTGACCGCGACGACGTAGGGCAGGCCGCAGCTCTCGAAGTAGTCGAGCGCGGGGAAGCAGTCGGCGAGGCGGCGGGTGTCGGCGAGCACGACGGCACCGATCGCGCCGCGCACCAGGTCGTCCCACATGAACCAGAAGCGCTGCTGGCCGGGCGTGCCGAAGAGGTACAGGACCAGGTCGTCGTCGAGCGTGATGCGGCCGAAGTCCATGGCGACCGTCGTGGTCGTCTTCTCCGGGGTCCCGCTCAGGTCGTCGGTGTCGGCGCTCGCCTGCGTCATCAGCGCCTCCGTCTGGAGGGGCGTGATCTCGGAGACGGCGGTCACCAGCGTCGTCTTGCCGACGCCGAAACCGCCCGCCACCACGATCTTCGTGGCGATCGGGGCACGTGACCTGTCCGTCTGCCAGGCCTGCAACTGATCCTCGTTGTCGAGGAGTTCAGAGACGGCGGAGTCCACTCAGCACCCTTTCCAGCAGTGCGCGGTCAGGCTGTCCCGGGCCGTGGCCCGTTCCGTACACGCGGATCTTTCCCTGGTCGGCGAGGTCGCTGAGCAGTACGCGGACCACGCCGAGCGGCATCTTCAGGAGCGCGGCGATCTCCGCCACGGTGCGCATGCGGCGGCAGATCTCGACGATCGCCCGCATCTCCGGCATCACCTTCGCGAGCGAGCCCTTGGGCAGTTCGAGGCGCTCCTCGGGCGCTTCGAGCGCGGCCACGAAGGTCTCGACGAGCAGCACGTGCCCGAACCGGGTCCGGCCGCCGGTCAGCGAGTAGGGGCGCACGCGGGCGGGTTTTCGGTCCCCGCCCCGCTGCGGCAGCTTCGGCGTCGTACGGCTGCTGCTGCTCATCGGGCGCTCTCCATCGACTGGCGCAGCTCGCTGCGGAGTTCGGGGGTGAGGACGTGTCCGGCGCGGCCCACGAAGAGCGCCATGTGGTACGCGACGACGCTCATGTCGCAGTCCGGCGTGGCGTGCACGCCGAGCAGCGAGCCGTCGCTGATCGACATGACGAAGAGGCTGCCCTCCTCCATCGCGACCACGGTCTGCTTGACCGCCCCGCCGTCCATCAGCTTGGCGGCGCCGATGGTCAGGGAGGCGAGCCCGGACACGATGGTCGCGAGGTCGGCGCTGGAGCCCCTGGGGCCCGCGGGGTTGGCCACGGGCCGCTCGGCGTTCCGCCCGGGGTCGGAGGAGAGCAGCAGGAGCCCGTCGGAGGAGACCACCGCGACGGAGAGCAGCCCCGGCACCTCCTCCACGAGGTTGGTCAGCAGCCAGTGCAGGTTGCGGGCCTCGCTGCTCAGGCCGAATGCGACGGGTGCTGCGGCTTCGGCGGATGCGGCGGTTTCGACGGAAGAACCGGGCGTGCGCATGGGCGCAGTCAACTGCTTGCCTCCTCGACTGAGTCCCCCATTACTTCTGCGTCTTGTGCGTTCTTTTCGTTACGTTCCGACGGGTTCGCCGGATCCGTCCCCGTGGCGAGCTCGGCCTCCACGTCCCGTCGGCCGCTCTGCGCGCCCTGATGGAACCCGCCGAGGCGGCGCCGGAGCGCCTCGGCGTCCACGGCCCCGCTCCGCGGCGCCGGCGCGCCCCCCGTGGGCGCGCTGATCTTCGGGGTCCGCTTGGGCAGGCCCTTGTCGGTGACGCGCTCCCACTTGGCGGGAGCGGCCTCGGAGTCGGCCTCCGGAGCGGCTTCGTGCTCGGGTTCGGGCTCGGGGGCCGACTCCGGCTCCGGCTTCGGCTCCGGCTCCGGCTCCGGCTCCGGGGCGTCGTCCCGCGGTGCCCGCGGTGCCGGGGCGGGCGGGGCCGACGGCGCGGCGAGCTCCATGGTCCGCTCCGCGGCGGCGATCAAGGGGTCCGGGTCCTCGCCGGCCCCACCGCCCGACCGCCCCGGAATGACATTGGAGTTCGCCTCGGCCTCGGAGCCGGGAAGGTGGACGAGGGGCTCCCCGCCCCGAGGAGGCGCGACGACAGCGGGCGCCGGAGCCTCCGCCAGGATTCCCGTGGGCAGCACGACGACGGCCGCCACCCCGCCCTGCTTCTGCTCCCGCAGCCGCACCCGCGCCCCGTGCCGCGCGGCGAGCCGCGCCACGACGTAGAGGCCGAGCCCGAGCCCGTCCCCGCTCTCCTGGTCGTACGCGTCGTCGGGGTCGAAGTCCGCGAGCCGGGCGTTGAGCTCCCGCATCCGGTCCTGGGTGACACCGATGCCCTCGTCCTGGACGGAGAGCATGACCTCGCCGTTCTCCAGGAGCCAGCCGGAGACCTCGACGGAGGCGTCCGGCGGCGAGAAGGAGGTGGCGTTCTCCAGGAGCTCGGCGGTGAGGTGGCTGATGTCGTCCGCGGCGAAGCCCGCCACGTGCGCGTGCGGCGGCAGCGTGGCGATGCGGACGCGTTCGTACCGCTCGATCTCGGAGACGGCGGCCCGCACGACGTCGACGAGCGGCACGGCGCCGGGGTGCTGATGACCGTGGTCGGCACCGGCGAGGACCAGGAGGTTCTCGCTGTGGCGGCGCATGACCGTGGCGAGGTGGTCGAGCTTGAAGAGCGTGGCGAGCCGGTCGGGGTCCTGCTCGCGGTCCTCCAGGTTCTCGATGACCGCGAGCTGGCGCTCCACCAGACCCAGCGTGCGCAGGGCCAGATTGACGAAGGTGCCGTGGATGGACTGGCGCACGCGGTCCAGGTGGGCGGAGGCCTCGGCCAGCTCGGCGCGCAGGGCCTCGCGCTCCTCGGCCATGGAGCGGCGCTGCCCGATGAGGTGCTTGCGGTCCGATTCGAGGGTGCCGAGCCGCTCGGTGAGCGCGGCCGCGTGGCCGTGCAGCGCGTTGACGGAGCGGACGACCTGGGCGAACTCGTCGTCGCGGCCCGTGAAGCGGATCGGCTCCTGGGGCTCGGGCTCGGCGGCCAGGCGGGCCGAGCCGAGGCGCAGCACGGCGAGCGGCCGGGTCAGCGAACGGGCCGTCGCCATGGCGAAGCCGACGGCGAGCAGCAGGCAGGCGCCGACGAGGGCGACGCGGATCTCCAGGGCCGTGACGTCGTCGTCGCGCAGCTGGGCGAGCCGCTTGGTGCGCTCGACGCCGAGCGCGGACTCGGCGCCGCGCATCGTCTCGATGCGGGCGGAGAGCGCGGCGTCGACCTTCTTGGGGTCGTAGCGCCGCTCGGCGGCGGAGAGCTTGGGCTCGTCGGTGAGGCGCGCGAGGTACTTCTCCGCGGTGGCGACCTCGGGGCCCGTGACGGTCGACTCGAACGCGGCGCGGGCGGGGTCGTTGGCGGCGTCGCGGAAGTCGGCGAGGGCGGCGAGCTCGCGGAGGTGGGCCTGCTGGGCGGCGGTGCTGAGCTCGTCGCGGCGCTTGGCGTCGGCCGGGGACTCCTCGGTGGTGGCCGGCAGGCCGGTGACCGGGTCGACGGTGGTGGTCGAGGGGGCGCGGGGCACGGCGAGGGCGGCGAGGAGGAGGCCGCGGGCGGCGGCGGCCTGTTCGACGGCGTGGTCGAGGTCGGCGAGGGCGAGGGCGCCCTGGTTGGCCTCGGGGGGCAGCTGCGCGGCCAGGTCGCGGGTGAGGCCGTGGAGTTCGGCGATGACCTTCGTGTACGCCTCATGGGCTTCCAGAGCGGTGCTCTTGCCGGTGAGCGCGGCTCTGCGCACGGCGGCGATCTCGGCGAGGTCGCTGCGCAGACCGGCGGGCGCGTCGGCGGCGCGGATCTCCTCGATCTGCCGGTCCACGCGGGCGCTGCGGCTCTCCGACAGCCCCTTGCCCCGGGGGCGCCCCGAGGCGATGTACGAGGTGACCTCGTCGCGCTCGTCGGCCAGGGAGTGACCGAGGGAGACCGCCTGCTGGGTCTGTCCGGCGAGGGTCACCAGACTCTGTGCGTCCTTCAGCTGCCCGGAGGCGGCCACGATGGCGGGGGCGCCCGCGCCGGCCACGGCGGCGGCCACGACCGTCACGGCGAGAATCAGCCGATTGCGGACCCGGGCGGTGGGTGGCTTGTTGACGACGGTGGGTTTGGGCACGGGGGGCGTCGTCGCGGCCGCCCCGGACCCGCCGGCCGCACCGGAATCGACGGAGGCTCCAGAGGCGTCCGACGCCCCGGGAACGACGGAGGCGCCCGCGTCCGCGGAGGGAGTGGCACCCGTGCCCGCGGAGGGGTCCGGCGCACCCTCGGCCGGGGCGGTCGCGCCCGGCGCGGTCCCCTCCGGAGCCGACTGCTTGCCTTTGCGCCGAGGCGGCATCTTCTGCACCGGTGCTCGCATTCTTGTTTTCGTCTGCCCTTGGGCCCGGGTGACGATCTGTCAACGCGAGCGCTCCCCCGGTACGGCTCCCGACCCTTCCAGTGCCGTTGAGTGGCGGTCGCGCATCGCCTGCCCGGCCACCCGAAGGAGTGAACATCGGCGGGGAGTTGGCGGGCAAGTCCCGACGTTACGGCCACGGGGCATATGCGGTGCGCCGGTTGGACGTCTCCGACGGGCTTTGGCAGGATGCGCCGCCACACCCCCGCCGGAGGTGATCATTCCGGTCGAATTCCGGCGCGCCACCCGCCCGTACAAGCCATCCCTCCACCCCTTTGCGGCTTCTGGTGGACCTTGTGAAGGGGTCGTGCAGACTGGCCGGATGCGCATCGAACTCGCCATCGAGCCCGGAGACCCCGCACGCCCCAACGAGGACTACGCGTCGGTCGCGCTTCCCGCGTCCGGACAGGGCGGATCGCTCGTCGTCCTGGACGGCGTGACCCCGCCGGAAGGGACGGTGGGCTGTCTGCATTCCGTCCCCTGGTTCACCGCGCGGCTCGGCGGAGCACTGGGCGAACTGTCCGTTTCACGACGGGATATGACGCTCACTGAGGTTCTGGCGGCCGCCATCGCGCGTACCGCCGACGCCCATCGTTCAACCTGTGACCTTTCTCACCCGCGTACGCCTCAGGCGACGGTGGTCCTCGTGCGGTGGGACGCGGAGCGCGTCGAGCATCTGGTCCTGTCCGACTCGGCGCTCCTCATGGCGGCGCCGGACGGCGAGGTGACCGCCGTCCTCGACCGGCGCCTGGCCGAACTGCCGCCCGCCGTGCGGGCCCTGCGCGACCAGGTGCGCGCCCTGCCGCGCGGCTCGGCCGAGCGGGACGTGGCGGGCCGTGCGTACGCGGCGGCGGTCGAGGCGCTGCGCAACGCGGAGGACGGCTTCTTCACCGCCGCCGCCGACCCCGCCTCGGCCGGGCGCGCGGTCACCGGCGAGCGCCCGCGGGCGGACGTCGCGGCGGTGGCGGCGCTCACCGACGGCGCCGGACGCTGGGTGGAGACGTTCCGCGAGGGCGACTGGGCGGAGTGCTTCGCGCTGCTGCGCAAGGAGGGGCCGCAGCACCTGGTGGACCGCGTACGGGAGTTGGAGCTCGCCGACCCCGACCGCATGGCCTTCCCGCGCGGGAAGCGGCACGACGACGCGGCGGTCGTGTACGCGCAGTGGTGAGCGGCGTTTCGGCGCGGCGGGCGGCGGAGAGGAAAAGGGGAGCGAATTCCCCTCTCTCCGGTTTCACCCCCTCTCTCCTCATGATCTCCGGATCATTTCAACTGAGGCAGAGATAAGGAATTCACTGTTGAAATCCCGTTCTCCGAAAGGGAAGGATCGAATGCGAGGAGAACGCACGGCCGGGCCCGGTCGTGCGCCCACGCACAGGAGGAGAACGGAATGTCGCGCAGAGCGCCCGTCTTCGGCGCCGTGCTCGCGGCCGCGCTGGTCGTCGGCGGTTGCGGACCGAGCGATGGCGGGGACACCGGCGGTGACGGAGGCGGTGGCACCGCGTCCACCGCGGCCGAGGCGCAGGTGCTCGGCCGGGTGCCCACGCCCGAGGTGAGCGAGCTGGCGGGCGCCATGGGGATGTGGACCACGGAAAAGCACTTCGTGAAATCCGGCTTGAAGAAGATTTCCGGCTATCCCCTCACCGGCGGAAAAGCAGAGTGGGAGATACCGCTCGGCGGCGAAATCTGCTGGTCCTCACCGCAGGCCACGAAGGACGGACTCGTCGCCGTCCTCTTCCAGAACGACGAGGACGACCCCGCGGTCTGCACCGAGGTCGGTCTCGTCGACCTGGACAAGGGGAAGATGCTCTGGCAGAAGCAGGGCCTGGACGGTTACGGCAACCGCCAGATGTTCGACGAGGTGACCATCGGCGGCGGCACCGTCGCGGCGGCGGGCACCGGGGCGAGCGCGGGCTGGACGACGGGCGGCAGGCCCCTGTGGTCGCCCGCCTCCACCGAGGACGAGAAGTGCCCGGCGCAGGGCTTCGCCGGCGAGGGCGAGAAGCTGGCCGTGGTGCGCGACTGCGGCACGACCGACGCCCCGAGGCTCACCGTGCAGACCGTCGACCCGGCGACGCGCGCGGTGAAGTCGTCGTACGCGTTCGCGCGGGGCACCGAGTACGCGCACGTGGTCTCCGTCGACCCGCTGCTGGTCGCCACCGACGACGGGGACTCCCCCGGCGGGTCCGGCATCACCGCGTTCCTGTCGCTCGACGACTCCGGGGCGCGGGGCAAGCTGCTCGGCACGATCGGCACGAAGGGCGGCAAGTACGGCAAGTACGACGCCGAGTGCCCCTCCACGAACGTCACGGACTGCACGCAGCTGGCCGTCGACAGGAAGTCCGGCACGCTCTTCCTCGGCACGCGGGAGGCCGGCGCGGGCTCCGAGGGCGACAACGACATCGTCGCCTTCGACCTGAGGACCGGGAAGAAGAAGGGCACCGCCGAGGGGACCGCCGAGGGCTCGCTGATCCCGGTCGGGACGGACGAGGACGGCCAGGTCGTCGCGTACCAGGAGGCGGACGTCGTCGGCGAGGCCGGCGGCGCGGTCTGGCGGATCGACCCGGCCACGTACAAGAAGACGATGGTCCTGCGGAACCCGGGCGGGAGCTACGAGATGGAGGCGCGCTTCGAGACGGACCGGCGGCTGCTGTTCGCCGGTGAGCGGCTCTACCTCGGCGCCGACCACGTCAGCGAGCCCTCCGAGGTCTACAAGGAGAAGCAGCCGCTGGCGGTCGTCTTCGGCGCGAAGTAGGGCGGCGCAGGGGACGGGGGGGTGACGCGCGGGCGCCGGGTCCTGGGGAGGGGCTCAGGCGTCCGCGCTGTCGTTAAGCCGGCCGAGCAGCCGGGCCAGTTCGGCGACCTCGGCCCGGTCCCAGCCCGCGAGGCGGCGCACGTACTGGGCGCGCCGTGCGGCGCGCACCGTGCGGAAGCGGGTGCTTCCCTCGGGCGTGAGCGTGATGAGCCAGGCGCGCCCGTCGGCCGGGTCGGGCTCGCGGGCGACCAGGCCGAGTTGTTCCATCGCGCGCAGCTGGCGGCTCATCGTCGCCTTGCCGACGCCGATGAACGCGGCCAGGTCGGTGGCGCGCTGGGGCCCCGAGTCGTCCAGGCGGACGAGCAGGCCGTACGCGGCGGGCTCCAGGTCGGGGTGGACCTGGCGGGCCATCTCGCCCGACGAGGCCCGCGCGCGGCGCATCAGGAGCGACAACTCCCGTTCGAGGGCGAGGAACTCACGGTCCGCCCCCTGGTCCGCGTCGCCGTGCTCCCCGCACGTCACACCCTCTTCTGCAGCACCCATGTCCCGCTTTCCCGCTTCTGAAAGTTATCGCCCGAAGGCCCTCGCGCCGCGGCCGTACCGGAAGCGGCCTGACCAGTATTTCGCAAGGTCGCGACGGTGCCGCCGCAGTGACACCGCCACAGGAGTGGACCAACGGCAGAACCCTGGCCCTCTTCCCTAGCGCGGGTCTACGTGCGTAGCTTTTCAACTGACATGTTCACACCATGGCATGTCGACAGGTCCCCACCGAGCACCACCGAGGCCTTCGGAGGCACGCAGATGCCCGTGCACAGACCCGGACCGGCCCGCCGCTCGCGCTTGTCGCCGGCGGGGGTTGTCCTCGCAGTACTGTCCGCCCTCTCCCTCCTCCTGACGCTCCCCACAGCGGCCCAGGCGGACGACGTCCCGCAGCGCGGCACCGCCCGCCTCGGCCAGGGCGTCGTCGAACACGACGGCCAGGGCGGCCGGCCCGCCGGCGGTGACGCCGCCCAGACCGAGGGCGTGGACGTCAGCAGCCACCAGGGCAACGTCGCCTGGCAGACGCTGTGGAACAGCGGAGTGAAGTGGGCCTACGTCAAGGCCACCGAGAGCACCTCGTACAAGAACCCCTACTTCACCCAGCAGTACAACGGCTCCTACAACGTGGGCATGATCCGCGGCGCGTACCACTTCGCCACGCCCGACACCTCCAGCGGCGCGACGCAGGCCAACTACTTCGCGAGCAACGGCGGCGGCTGGTCGCGCGACGGCAGGACGCTGCCGGGCGCGCTGGACATCGAGTGGAACCCCTACGGGGCGACCTGCTTCGGCAAGTCCCAGGCGGACATGGTCAGCTGGATCCGTGACTTCCTGAACACGTACAAGGCGCGCACCGGGCGCGACGCCGTCATCTACACCGCGACGAGCTGGTGGAAGCAGTGCACCGGCAACTACAGCGGCTTCGGCGCCAGCAACCCGCTGTGGATCGCCCGCTACAACACCTCGCCGGGCGAACTCCCGGCCGGCTGGGGCTTCCAGACGATGTGGCAGTACACCTCGTCGGGGCCGACGGTCGGTGACCACAACAAGTTCAACGGCGCCCTCGACCGGGTCGTCGCGCTCGCCAACGGCTGAGCCACTGGCCGCTTCACCCGCCGAACACGTGATGGGTGGCCGCCCCGACACCGGGGCGGCCACCCTTCGCGCTGTCCCTACGCGGCGGCCGGCACCTTCACCTCGGCCTCCGTCAGCGCCAGTTCGAGCACCTGGCGCACATCGGTGACCGGGTGCACGTCCAGCTTCTCCAGGATCTCGGCGGGGACGTCGTCGAGGTCCGCCTCGTTCCGCTTCGGGATGATCACCGTGGTGATCCCGGCGCGGTGCGCGGCCAGCAGCTTCTGCTTGACGCCACCGATCGGCAGCACCCGGCCGGTCAGCGAGACCTCACCGGTCATCGCCACGTCCGTGCGGACCAGGCGCCCGCTGAGCAGCGAGGCGAGGGCCGTGGTGAGCGTGACGCCCGCGCTCGGACCGTCCTTGGGGACCGCGCCCGCCGGGAAGTGGACGTGCACGCCCCGCTCCTTCAGGTCGCCCACGGGCAGTTCCAGTTCGGCACCGTGCGAGCGCAGGAAGCTCAGCGCGATCTGCGCCGACTCCTTCATGACGTCGCCGAGCTGGCCGGTGAGCGTGAGCCCCGAGGCACCGGTCTCCGGGTCGGCGAGCGAGGCCTCCACGAAGAGGACGTCGCCGCCCGCCCCGGTGACCGCGAGCCCGGTGGCCACGCCCGGCACCGCGGTGCGGCGCTCGGCCGGGTCCTGGGCGGACTCGGGCACGTGGTGCGGCCGTCCGATCAGCCCGCGCAGGTCCTCGTCCGTGACGGTGAACGGCAGCTCCCGCGTGCCCAGTTCGTGCTGGGCCGCGACCTTGCGCAGCAGCCGTGCGACCGACCGCTCCAGGTTGCGCACGCCCGCCTCGCGCGTGTACTCGCCGGCGAGCTTGCGCAGCGCGCTCTCGTCCAGGGCCACCTCGTCCGCGCCCAGACCCGCCCGCTCCAGCTGGCGCGGGAGCAGGTGGTCGCGGGCGATGACGACCTTCTCGTCCTCGGTGTAGCCGTCCAGGCGGACCAGCTCCATGCGGTCGAGCAGGGCCTCCGGGATGGCCTCCAGGACGTTCGCCGTCGCGAGGAACACGACGTCGCTCAGGTCGAGTTCGACCTCCAGGTAGTGGTCGCGGAAGGTGTGGTTCTGCGCCGGGTCGAGGACTTCGAGGAGGGCGGCGGCCGGGTCGCCCCGGAAGTCGGAGCCCACCTTGTCGATCTCGTCGAGGAGCACGACCGGGTTCATGGACCCGGCCTCCTTGATCGCCCGCACGACGCGTCCGGGCAGCGCCCCCACGTACGTACGGCGGTGGCCGCGGATCTCCGCCTCGTCGCGCACGCCGCCGAGCGCGACCCGCACGAACTTGCGGCCCATGGCGTGCGCCACGGACTCGCCGAGCGACGTCTTGCCGACGCCGGGCGGGCCGACGAGGGCGAGCACGGCGCCGCCGCGGCGGCCGCCGACGACACCCAGGCCCCGGTCGGCGCGGCGCTTGCGGACCGCGAGGTACTCGGTGATGCGCTCCTTCACGTCCTCCAGGCCCGCGTGCTCGGCGTCGAGCACGGACTGGGCGCCCTTGATGTCGTACGCGTCCTCGGTGCGCTCGTTCCACGGCAGTTCGAGGACGGTGTCCAGCCAGGTGCGGATCCAGGAGCCCTCGGGCGACTGGTCGCTGGCGCGCTCCAGCTTGTCGACCTCCTTGAGGGCGGCCTCGCGGACCTTCTCGGGCAGGTCGGCGGCCTCGACGCGGGCGCGGTAGTCGTCGGACTCCTCCCCCTCCTGCTCGCCGTTCAGCTCGCGCAGTTCCTTGCGGACGGCGTCCAGCTGGCGGCGGAGCAGGAACTCGCGCTGCTGCTTGTCGACGCCCTCCTGGACGTCCTTGGCGATGGTCTCGGCGACGTCCTGCTCGGCGAGGTGCTCGCGCAGCTGCGCCGTGGCGAGCTTGAGGCGGGCGACCGCGTCCTCGGTCTCCAGGAGCTCGATCTTCTGCTGGGTGGTGAGGAACGGCGAGTAGCCGGAGTTGTCGGCGAGCGCCGAGACGTCGTCGATCTGCGTGACGCGGTCGACGACCTGCCAGGCGCCGCGCTTCTTCAGCCAGCTGGTGGCGAGCGCCTTGTACTCCTTGACCAGCTCGGTGACCGCGCCGGGCAGCGGCTCGGGCACGGAGTCGTCGATCGCCAGGCCCTCGACCCAGAGGGCCGCGCCGGGCCCCGTCGTGCCCGCGCCGATCCGCACCCGGCTCCGGCCGCGGATGAGGGCGCCGGGGTCGCCGTCGGAGAGCCGCCCGACCTGCTCGACGGTGCCGAGGACGCCGGTCGCGGCGTACGTCCCGTCGATCCGCGGAACAAGGAGCACCTTCGGCTTGCTGTCGCCACTGGACCGCGCGGCGGCCTGCGCCGCTTCCACGGCGGCTCGTACATCGGCATCGGACAGGTCGAACGGAACCACCATGCCGGGCAGGACGACCTCGTCGTCGAGCGGCAGCACAGGCAGAGTGAGCGGTGTGGACGTCGAAGCCATGATCTCCCCTTCGGCATTCAAGTTGAGCTGTATGGACTCAATGCTTATGAGCTTCGGGATGTTCCCCGGGGCGTGTTCGCTGTGAGCGATCACGGAAAACCCGTTGCCGCACCCCTGGGGGTGGGCCCTACGGTTCCCCCGGCAACACGACGACATCGCAGGTGGGGAGCATGATGACCGAGCAGCGCGCCGGGGCGGCGGAGGACGGGGACGGCCGGGTCTGGTTCATCACCGGGACCAGTTCGGGTCTTGGGCGGGCGCTGGCGCGGGCCGCCGTCGCGCACGGGGACCGGGTGGTGGCCACCGCCCGGGACGCGGCGGCCGTCGACGACCTGGTGGCGCTCGCGCCGGACCGGGTCAGGGGGCTGCGCCTGGACGTGACCGACGCGGAGTCGGTACGGGCGGCGGTCGCCGCCGCCGAGGAGGCCTTCGGACGCGTCGACGTCCTCGTGAACAACGCCGCCTACGGACTCCTCGGCGCCTTCGAGGAGCTGAGCGAGGAGCAGCTGCGCGACAACTTCGAGACCAACGTCTTCGGCGTCATGACGGTCACCCGCGCCGTGCTCCCGCTGATGCGGCGGCAGCGCTCGGGCCACGTCGTCCAGATGTCGTCGGTGAACGGCGTGGTGCCGGGCCCCGGCGGCACCGCGTACGTCGGCACGAAGTACGCCCTGGAGGGCATCTCCGCGGCCCTCGCCGCCGAGGTCGCCCACCTCGGCATCCGCGTCACGATCGTGGAACCGGGCCCCTTCCGCACCGACTTCGGCGGACGCTCGCTGCGCTGGGGCACGCCGATGGCGGAGTACACGGAGATCATCGCCCCTGCCCGCAAGGCGCTGGAGGCCTCGCACGGCTCCCAGCCCGGCGACCCCGACCGTGCCGCCGAGGCGATCGTCGCCGCGGTCGGCCTGGCCGAGCCGCCGCTGCGGCTGCCGCTGGGCGCCGAGGCGTTCGGCTGGATCCGTGCCCACTTCCGGTCGCGGATCGAGGAGCTGGACGCGGTGGAGGAGCTCGGGTCGGACACCGCCTTCCGCTGACCTGCCCCGGCGCCCCCGACCGCCGCTAGGCGGACGGGGCCCGCGTCCGCCGGCGGCGGCGCAGCAGGGGCCAGGTGGCGACGCCGATCAGGAGCGCCATCAGATGGCCCCAGTTCGTCATCGGGTCGGTGAACGCGATCAGGTCGTCGACCAGCATCCAGCCGAAACCGGCCAGGACCGCCCAGCGCAGCCACGGCGTGAGCAGACCGGCGAGCGCGCCGACGCTCGCGGCGACGCCGAAGCTGATGCCGTAGTCGAGTCGGTGCAGCGAGGTGTCGGGCAGATGGCCCGCGAGGACGGACAGGCCGACGGGCACCTCCGTCGCGAGCGTGGCGACCACATGGCCCAGCAGGAAGACACCGGCGGTGCGCAGGCCGCCGATGCGGCGCTCCAGCGCGGTGAGCACGAGGAGGAAGCCGATCGCGTACGGCGAGGTGATGCCGCCCGCGATCCACAGGGCGCTGGCGACCAGGACGAGGACGGGGCTGTGCGCGAGATGGGCGACGTCGGTGCTCGATCCGTGGAGCAGATCGGAGACGAGGTCCGGGTCGGCGTACTCGGCGAGCAGCGAGGTGGCGGCGAGCACGAGGGCGTACCCGAAGGTGAAGGGCGTGCCGAGCGGGGTGGGCAGCAGCCGCCAGGGCCGCGGCCCGCGGCTCGCGGCGCGGGCCCGCGTGCCCTTGGCGGCCCGTGCCGCGCACACGGCGCCGGACGGCGCGCGCCCGGCGTCGGACGTCCGCCCTTCGTCGGCCCGCGTGCACCCGTCGGTCCGCGTGCGCTCGGCGGCCCCGGGGACGAGGTCCGGCGCCCGCGTCGGCGCCTGGGCACCGCGCGCGGACGGACCGGCGCGTTCCCCCGCGTCCGGATCGCGGCCCTCCCCCGGCGGGGACTGCCGCGGAATGGCGTTCAGGGTGCCCGGCGTCTCGGCGTCGGGCGCGACCTCGGCGGGCCGCACGCTCTGGTTCACGGGTGAGGCGCTCCTTCCGTCCCGGCCCACCCTTTGTCCTCTTTTCCGGCCCTGTCTATGACCGGCGCCACGTGAGGCCCGATTCACAGCAACCTCTCGGGTGACTTCCGCGTCCCCCGAAGGGCCCTACGGCGCCCCTACCCTGAGGGCCATGCACACCCACACCACCGCTCCCGTCGTCCTCGACCGGCGCGAGGGACCGTACGGCGAAGTCGTGCTGCGGCGCCACGGTGAGCTGCTGCAGATCATCGCCAATGGCTGCTTCCTGATGGACACCTCCGACGGCCGTTCCGAGCGCCTGCTCGTCGACGCCGCGCGCGACGCCCTCGACGACCGGCCGGCCCCCGCGGTGCTGATCGGCGGTCTCGGTGTCGGCTTCTCCCTCGCGCACGCCGCCGCGGACCCCCGTTGGGGACGCATCGCCGTCGTCGAGCGCGAGCCGGCGATCATCGACTGGCACCGCGCGGGCCCCCTCGCCGAACTGTCCGGCGCCGCTCTCACCGATCCACGTGCGCAGATTCTTCACACGGACCTCGTCGCGTACGTCTCCGAGGCCCCGGAGACGTACGACGCCCTCTGTCTGGACATCGACAACGGCCCCGACTGGACGGTGACGGAGGACAACAACTCCCTTTATTCCGCAGCGGGTCTGGCCGCCTGCAAAGCCCGCCTGAACCCCGGCGGAGTGCTCGCCGTGTGGTCCGCCCAGCCCTCGTCCGCTTTCGACGACGCTCTACGGAATGCCGGATTCCAGCGGGTACGGACGGAAGAGATCCCCGTTGCCCGAGGCGTCCCCGACGTGGTCCACCTCGGCGTCCGGGCTGCGTAGCCGAGGTGCCTTCGCGACCCGTACTCTGCTGACCGAACACAAGCGATCAGTGTCAGGGGCGGGCGATGGAGCAGACACACACCTCCCACAACGGCGCGACGGCGGCGACGCCGGGCGCCCAGCGCCGGGTGCTGGTGGTCGAGGACGACCCGACGATCGTCGACGCCATCGCCGCCCGGCTGCGTGCCGAGGGTTTCGTCGTGCAAACGGCCGGAGACGGCCCCTCGGCGGTGGACACCGCCCAGGCCTGGCAGCCCGACCTGCTGATCCTCGACATCATGCTGCCGGGCTTCGACGGCCTGGAGGTGTGCCGCCGGGTGCAGGCCCAGCGCCCCGTCCCGGTCCTCATGCTCACCGCGCGCGACGACGAGACGGACATGCTGGTCGGGCTCGGCGTCGGCGCCGACGACTACATGACCAAGCCGTTCTCCATGCGCGAGCTCGCCGCCCGCGTGCACGTCCTGCTGCGCCGCGTCGAGCGGGCCGCGCTCGCCGCGACCACCCCCCGCAGCGGCATCCTGCGCCTGGGCGAGCTGGAGATCGACCACGCGCAGCGCCGGGTGCGGGTGCGCAGCGAGGACGTCCACCTGACGCCCACGGAGTTCGACCTCCTGGTCTGCCTGGCCAACACCCCGCGCGCCGTCCTCTCCCGCGAGCAGCTGCTCGCCGAGGTGTGGGACTGGGCCGACGCGTCCGGCACCCGCACCGTCGACAGCCACATCAAGGCCCTGCGCCGGAAGATCGGCGCCGAGCGGATCCGCACGGTGCACGGCGTGGGGTACGCGCTGGAGACCCCCACCCCGTGAGGCGGGTCGCGGGATGAGCGGGCCCTTCGGAGGACTGCGGCCGTTCTCCATCAAGACCAAGCTCGGCGCCCTCGTGGTCGTCTCGGTGTTCATCACCACCGGTCTGCTCCTGGTGGCCATGAAGACCGAGACCGAGCTGCGCTTCATCACCGTCTTCTCGGTGATCGCCACGCTCCTCATCACGCAGTTCGTGGCGCACAGCCTCACCGCGCCGCTGGACGAGATGAACGCGGTGGCCCGCGCCGTCTCGCACGGCGACTACACGCGCCGCGTGCGCGGCGCCGACCGGCGCGACGAGCTGGGCGACGTGGCCTCCACGATCAACGCGATGGCCGACGACCTGGAGGCCCAGGACACCCAGCGCAAGGAGCTCGTCGCCAACGTCTCGCACGAGCTGCGCACCCCCATCGCCGGCCTGCGCGCGGTCCTGGAGAACGTCGTCGACGGCGTCTCGGCCGCCGACCCCGAGACGATGCGCACCGCCCTGAAGCAGACCGAGCGGCTCGGCCGGCTCGTCGAGACGCTCCTCGACCTCTCCCGCCTCGACAACGGCGTCGTCCCCCTCAAGGCCCGCCGCTTCGAGGTCTGGCCCTATCTGTCGGGCGTCCTCAAGGAGGCCAACATGGTCGCCTCCGCGCGCGCGGGCATCGCGTCGGGCTCCGGCAGCCACACCCGTACGGACGTCCATCTGCACCTGGACGTCTCGCCGCCCGAGCTGACGGCCCACGCCGACGCGGAGCGCCTGCACCAGGTGGTGGCGAACCTGATCGACAACGCGGTCAAGCACAGCCCGCCGCACGGCCGCGTGACGGTCCGGGCCCGGCGCGGCCCCTACCCCGAGTCCCTGGACCTCGAAGTGCTCGACGAGGGACCCGGCATCCCGGAGTCGGAGCGGCACCGCGTCTTCGAGCGCTTCAACCGCGGCAGCCACGCGGGCGCCCCCGCGCAGGGCCCCGGCAGCGACGGCGGCACGGGCCTCGGCCTCGCCATCGCGCGCTGGGCGGTCGATCTGCACGGCGGTCACATCGGGGTGGCCGAATCCCCTCGGGGCTGCCGGATCCAGGTCACTCTTCCGGGCCTGCCCGAAGCGTGAACTTGACGTAGGGTTCGAAGCGGAAGCGACTCACGGGCACCTGCTCGGCCCGCCCGGAGGCCGCCGCCGCGCGGAGACGCCCCTTTGGCGTACCCACGCGGCCATCTGGCGTTGCGGAACCTCGCTTGTTTCCCGCCATTTACCGCCCCGAAACCCCTGATCCAGTGTGACTTACGCGACGGATGCCGGGCCCGGCCTGCACCTCGCGCCGATGGGGGCGTAGCCTTTATTTCCGCTGTCCATCACCTTGTGAAGCGGAAGAGGGCGGTTACCGCCGTGTCGCCACAGTCCCCCAGTAACTCGAGCGTCTCGACCGACCAAGACGGGCAGGGCAAGGACCCTGCCGCCGCCTTCGGTCCCAATGAGTGGCTCGTCGACGAGATCTATCAGCAGTACCTCCAGGACCCGAATTCGGTCGACCGAGCCTGGTGGGACTTCTTCGCCGACTACAAGCCGGGGGTGGGCGCTTCCACAGCCGCCGCCCCGGTGAAGCCGGCGGGTGACGCGGCCGCGGGGGCCGCGTCCACCAGTGCTCCCGCCGCCCCGGCCGCGCCCGCCGCCAAGGCTCCCGCGCCCGCCGCTCCGGCTGCCCCGGCAGCTCCGGCCGCCGCGAAGCCCGCCGCGAAGCCCGCGGCCGCCGCTCCGGCCCCCGCCGCGAAGCCCGCCGCCGCCAAGCCCGCCGCGAAGGCGGAGCCCGCGACGGAAGCCCCGGCCGGTCCCGAGTTCGTGACGCTGCGCGGCCCCGCCGCCGCCGTTGCGAAGAACATGAACGCCTCGATCGAGGTCCCGACGGCCACGTCGGTCCGCGCGGTCCCGGTGAAGCTGCTCTTCGACAACCGCATCGTCATCAACAACCACCTCAAGCGCGCCCGCGGCGGGAAGATCTCCTTCACGCACCTCATCGGGTACGCGATGGTGCAGGCCATCAAGGCCATGCCGTCGATGAACTACTCCTTCGCGGAGAAGGACGGCAAGCCCACCCTGGTCAAGCCGGAGCACGTCAACTTCGGCCTCGCCATCGACCTGGTGAAGCCCAACGGCGACCGCCAGCTGGTCGTCGCGGGCATCAAGAAGGCCGAGACCCTGAACTTCTTCGAGTTCTGGCAGGCCTACGAGGACATCGTCCGCCGCGCCCGTGACGGCAAGCTGGGCATGGACGACTTCACCGGTGTGACGGTCTCGCTGACCAACCCCGGCGGCCTCGGCACCGTCCACTCGGTCCCGCGTCTGATGCCCGGTCAGTCGGTCATCATGGGCGTCGGCTCGATGGACTACCCCGCGGAGTTCCAGGGCACCTCCCAGGACACCCTGAACAAGCTCGGCATCTCGAAGGTCATGACGCTCACGTCGACCTACGACCACCGGGTCATCCAGGGCGCCGCCTCCGGCGAGTTCCTGCGGATCGTCGCGAACCTGCTCCTGGGCGACCAGGACTTCTACGACGAGATCTTCAAGGCGCTGCGGATCCCCTACGAGCCGGTCCGCTGGCTCAAGGACATCGACGCCTCGCACGACGACGACGTCACGAAGGCCGCCCGCGTCTTCGAGCTGATCCACTCCTACCGCGTCCGCGGCCACGTCATGGCCGACACGGACCCGCTGGAGTACAAGCAGCGCAAGCACCCCGACCTGGACATCACCGAGCACGGCCTCACCCTGTGGGACCTGGAGCGGGAGTTCGCGGTCGGCGGCTTCGCCGGCAAGTCGATGATGAAGCTGCGCGACGTCCTCGGCGTGCTGCGCGACTCGTACTGCCGCACCACCGGCGTCGAGTTCATGCACATCCAGGACCCGAAGCAGCGCAAGTGGCTCCAGGACCGCATCGAGCGGACGCACGCCACCAAGCCCGAGCGCGAGGAGCAGCTGCGCATCCTGCGCCGGCTGAACTCCGCCGAGGCCTTCGAGACCTTCCTGCAGACGAAGTACGTCGGCCAGAAGCGCTTCTCCCTGGAGGGCGGCGAGTCCGTCATCCCGCTGCTCGACGCCGTGCTCGACAGCGCCGCCGAGTCGCGCCTGGACGAGGTCGTCATCGGCATGGCCCACCGCGGCCGCCTGAACGTCCTGGCGAACATCGTCGGCAAGTCGTACGCCCAGATCTTCCGCGAGTTCGAGGGCAACATGGACCCCAAGTCCATGCACGGCTCCGGCGACGTGAAGTACCACCTGGGCGCCGAGGGCACCTTCACCGGCCTGGACGGCGAGCAGATCAAGGTCTCGCTGGCCGCCAACCCGTCCCACCTGGAGACGGTCGACCCGGTCATCGAGGGCATCGTCCGCGCCAAGCAGGACATCATCAACAAGGGCGGCACGGACTTCACGGTCCTGCCCGTCGCCCTGCACGGTGACGCGGCCTTCGCGGGCCAGGGTGTGGTCGCCGAGACGCTCAACATGTCGCAGCTGCGCGGCTACCGCACGGGCGGCACGGTCCACATCGTCATCAACAACCAGGTCGGCTTCACCGCCGCCCCGGAGTCGTCGCGTTCGTCGATGTACGCGACCGACGTGGCCCGCATGATCGAGGCGCCGATCTTCCACGTGAACGGCGACGACCCGGAGGCCGTGGTGCGCGTCGCGCGCCTCGCCTTCGAGTTCCGTCAGGCGTTCAACAAGGACGTCGTGATCGACCTCATCTGCTACCGCCGCCGCGGTCACAACGAGTCGGACAACCCGGCGTTCACGCAGCCGCTGATGTACGACCTGATCGACAAGAAGCGCTCGGTGCGCAAGCTCTACACCGAGTCCCTCATCGGTCGCGGCGACATCACCCTGGAAGAGGCCGAGCAGGCGCTCCAGGACTTCCAGGGCCAGCTGGAGAAGGTCTTCACCGAGGTCCGCGAGGCCGTCTCGCAGCCCGCTCAGGCCGAGGTGCCCTCGCCGCAGGCCGAGTTCCCGGTGCACGTCGAGACCGCGATCTCCCAGGAGGTCGTCAAGCGGATCGCCGAGTCCCAGGTCAACATCCCCGACCGCGTCACGGTCCACCCGCGTCTGCTGCCGCAGCTGCAGCGCCGCGCGACCATGGTCGAGGACGGCACGATCGACTGGGGCATGGGCGAGACCCTCGCCATCGGCTCGCTGCTCCTGGAGGGCACCCCGGTCCGCCTGTCGGGCCAGGACTCCCGCCGCGGCACGTTCGGCCAGCGCCACGCGGTCCTCATCGACCGGCAGACGGGCGAGGACTACACGCCGCTGATGTACCTCTCCGAGGAGCAGGCGCGCTACAACGTCTACGACTCGCTGCTCTCCGAGTACGCGGTGATGGGCTTCGAGTACGGCTACTCGCTGGCCCGCCCCGAGTCCCTGGTGATGTGGGAGGCGCAGTTCGGCGACTTCGTCAACGGCGCGCAGACGGTGGTGGACGAGTACATCTCCGCCGCCGAGCAGAAGTGGAACCAGCACTCCGGTGTCACGCTGCTCCTGCCGCACGGTTACGAGGGCCAGGGCCCGGACCACTCCTCGGCCCGCATCGAGCGGTTCCTGCAGCTCTGCGCGCAGAACAACATGACGGTCGCCATGCCGACCCTGCCGTCGAACTACTTCCACCTCCTGCGGTGGCAGGTGCACAACCCGCACCACAAGCCGCTGGTGGTCTTCACCCCGAAGTCGATGCTGCGCCTGAAGGCCGCTGCCTCGAAGACGGAGGAGTTCACGACGGGCGGCTTCCGTCCGGTCATCGGTGACAGCCACGTCGACCCGTCGGCGGTCCGCAAGGTCGTCTTCTGCGCGGGCAAGCTGTACTACGACCTGGAGGCCGAGCGCCAGAAGCGCGGCGCCACGGACACCGCGATCATCCGCATCGAGCGCCTGTACCCGCTGCCGGGTGCCGAGCTCCAGGCGGAGATCGCCAAGTTCCCGAACGCCGAGAAGTACCTGTGGGCGCAGGAGGAGCCGGCGAACCAGGGCGCGTGGCCCTTCATCGCCCTCAACCTCATCGACCACCTCGACCTGGCGGTCGGCGCGGACATCCCGCACGACGAGCGCCTGCGCCGCATCTCGCGTCCGCACAGCTCGTCCCCGGCGGTCGGTTCGGCCAAGCGCCACCAGGCCGAGCAGGAGCAGCTGATCAGCGAGGTCTTCGAGGCGTAAGCAGTCGCCTCGACGCTTCCCGGCCGGTGGGCCCGGCCCCGAGTCACGTACTCGGGGCCGGGCCCACCGGCATGTTCAGGGGTGCCCGGGTCCGCCCGTCACGGCGATCTCCCCACGCAGTTCCGCGGCCGTCTCCGAGGCCCCTTCCCCGGCGGCCACCAGCACGGCCAGTGCCTCCTCGCGGGAGTCGGCCGCCGCCCGCGGCAGCCCCGCGTCATCGAGGACCCCGGCCCTTTCCCGCAGCGCCCCGGCCGCCAGGAACGGCTCGCCCGCCTCGACCGCGTGCCGGCCCGCCCTCCGGAAGCAGTGCGCGAGCTCGTCGGGAGCCACCTCGTGCCCCTGCCACACCGGGCGGCGGCGGATCACCGACGCCCGCACCAGCCACGCCCGGGCGAGCACGCCCGGGTCGTGGGCCTCGCGCACCAGGACCTGCATGAGCTGGTCCGCCTCCTCCAGATCGGCGCGGTCGCCGTGCCCGTCGTACCGGGCCAGCAGCGCCCTGCCGAACAGGAGGCGGCGCCGGGCGGCCGCCGGGTCCCGGTCCGGCGTGGCGCGCAGGCACTCCCTGAGGACCACCACCGCCCGCGCCACCGCGTCCCGCGCCTCCGTGCCGTCGCCCGCGCCGTCCCCGGCCGCCAGGTCGAGCAGCGTCTCGCCCCAGGGCTCCCCCACGTCCGCAGACTCCGGGGTGTTCTCCGCCGCCTGCTCCCCCGCCGCCGCGTAGACGGCGAGAGCCCGCCGCAGCGGTTCGAGGTCCGCTGTGCCGGGTCGGTACGGGGCCCGCGTGAGGCGCGCGATGCGCAGCAGGAGCGGCACCCGGGTGTCCGGGCGGGCGTACGCCACGTCGTGCAGGGCCTCGGCGAGCGTCCGGGCCAGCGCTTCGTGACCACCGCTCAGGTCGTGGGCCTGCGCCAGTTCCAGCAGCAGGGCGGCGCTGTGCCGCAGCCCGTCCGGCTCGGCGGCGAGCAGGTCCCTGGCGAGGGCCAGCTCCTCCACGGCGTCCGCCGCGTACCGGGCCGCGCGGTCCGGGCGCCGCTCCGCGCGGGCCAGGGAGAGCAGCGTCTGCCCCAGCCTGCGGTGCACGTCCGCCATGCGCGGCGCCCAGACCGCCCCGGCCACGGCCACGGCGCGCAGCCCGCCCACCGCCTCGTGCAGCGCCTGGACGTCGTCGGGGCGCAGCTCCCACAGCTCCCGGAGGAGATCGGCCCTTTCGAGTACGGACTCCAGCGCGGCCTCCGTACCGGGCACGGGCAGCCGGGCGGCCCGGTCCAGTTCCCTGATCGCGGACTCCAGGAGCTCTTCGGCGCCCTGGAGGTCACCCAGGTCCCGCCGGTGCCGCGCCCTGGCCCGCAGCAGCCGGGCCGTCAGCTGCCGCGCCCTGGCCCGGCAGTCCTCCGTGGCCGCGTCCGGCCCGGCCCCCTTCGCCGCGGCCTCCTGCGCCTCTTCGAGCAGGGCCGCCCCGCCCTGCCGCGCCCAGAGACCCAGCAGCGCTCCGGCGAGTTCGGTGGCGGCCTCCGCGCGTTCCTCGTCGTCCGTGGCGTCGGCCACCAGGGCGCGCAGGCCGTCCACCGCCTCGGAGAGGGCACCGGGGTCCTCGCCCCGGCTGTGGCGGGCGAGCAGCTCACGGGCACGGGCCAGACCGTCGTCCGGGGCCCCGTCGGGAACGCCGGGGGCCGGCAGGAACCGGCGGAGCACCCGAGCGGAGACCCACGCGAACGGCGCCGGAGCCCGGTCGTGGGGGGCCTCGTCCGACGGCGCACCGCGCCACCGCGCGTCGCCGTCGGGCCCGGCGCCGGTCAGCTGGGCCACGGCCAGCGCCGGGAAGTTCGGGGCGCCCCGTCCCATCGCCCGCTCGACGTAGGACGAACAGGCCTTCAGGAGGGCCGCCGCCTCGTCCCTGCGGAGCCTGCGCAGCAGCACCTCCTGGACGCCCGGGGCGAATTCGTACCACTGGGCGCCGTCCGTGCCGTCGGGGTTGGAGTGCGAGAGCAGCCCGCTCAGCAGGACCTCGGCCATCGCCTCGGGGCCGGTGTCCGGCAGCATGACCCGCTGCGCCAGCAGCATCACCGGCAGGACGAGGGGAACGGCCGCCAGACAGGTGGCCAGGTGCTGCGCCCCGGGTGAGGCTCCGGCGCGGAACCGGGCCACGCGGTCCGGTGCGGAGAGGGACGGCCGGTCCTGCCCGGCGCCCGGGACCGGCGGATGGTCCGGGCGCACCCAGGCCGCCGCGGCCCTGACCCGGGTGGGCGCCTTTCCGGTGAGCAGCCGTGCCCAGACGCCGAGCGCCTCGACCGTGGGCGGCAGGACGGGGACGGGCAGCCCGCCACCGGCCGTCCGCGAGGGGCCCTCGGGGGTGAAGTGCAGCCCCAGTCCGACCGTCGAGGCGAGGCGCAGGGTGCCGGGGCAGGGCCGCAGGGCGGTCCGCGACCACAGGCGCTGGGGCAGTGGCTGCAACACGGCGACGGGCGCGCCGAGCGCCGCCAGGCGGTGCAGGAACCTCTGCGCCCTGCCGGCGCGCCACACCGGCCCGGCACAGTCGCTGATGAGCAGGGTGAACGTGTTCCCGGTGGGGTCGCGGAGCTGGTCGGCGGAGCCGAGCACCTGGTTCCTCCCCTGCCCCGCCCCCACCAGCAGCCCGCCGTCGGGACCGAGGTGCAGTCGGTACAGCCGTACGTCCTGGAACGCCCCCGTGCTGGCGCAGGCCTGCCGCAGCTCCTCCGCCATCCGGGACCAGACCACCATGGAGGACGAGGAGTCGAGGATCACCTGCATGGCCGCGGCCCTGCGCTGCCGGCTGGACCGGAAGACGGGGGTGAGCAGACCGGTGCGGGCCTGCGCCTCGGCCGTGGCCTCCTCGTCCAGGACCCGCCAGGAGGGCCGGGAGGCGCCCCGGTGGCGTTGCAGCGGACGCAGGGCCCGCTGCGCGGACAGGAGTCCGGGCAGCGCGCTGGGCACCTCGGCGGCCGTGAAGGGCACGGGGCGCGGCGGATCCCCGCCCGCGCGGAGCGGGGTCCTGGGCTCGTGGGGACGCCCCGACGGCGGGCGGAGCGGTATGAGGAGGCTCTCGGGGTCGGGCTCTTCGGGAGCGGGAGCGGGACCGGCACCCGGCTCACCGAAGGGCACGGGCTGTTCGGACGGCTCGGGGAGGGCCCGTCCCGGTCCGGGGGCCGCCCAACGGGCCAGCCAGAGCGCGTCGGCGAGCGACTCGGCGTCCGGGTCGAGGCCGAGCCCGCGCAGCCGCCGGATGAGTTCGGTGAGTGTCGCCCGCTCCATGGGTGACTACCTCGGTTGGTTCAGGGGGCGCAGCAGCATCTCGGCGAGGCGCTCCCTGCCGCCGTGCCGGTCGCCGGTGAAGGCCGTCAGGTACAGGGCGTTGAGCAGTTGGTCGGCGGCCAGCAGCTCGTCCGGGTCGCGCGAGAGGAAGCGTTCGATGAGGTCCTGTCCGCTCTGCTCGGCCTCCTGGCCCAGGTGCGCCCGCACCATGGCGGCGAGCCGGTGCTGATCGGGCGGGGCGAGTTCCAGGTGCAGGCACCGGCGCATCAGCGGCGCCGGGAAGTCGCGCTCGCCGTTGCTGCTCAGGACGACGAACGGGAACGCGTGGCAGCGGACCCGTCCCCCTTCGACCCGCGCCCGGCGGCCGTCGTCGGTCATCACCTCCACCGACTCCTGGCCCGCCTGGTCGGCGACGCGCTCCAGCTCCGGAATGCTGAACTCGCCTTCCTCCAGGACGCTGAGGAGGTCATTGGGCAGGTCGACGTCGCTCTTGTCGATCTCGTCGATGAGCAGCACCCTCGGCCGTGCGTACGGCAGCAGCGCCGTGCCCATGGGGCCGAGCCGGAGATAGTTGCCGATGTAGCTCTCGCCCGTCCCGTGGGCCGTGCTCCTGAGCTGCACGTCCTGGAGACGGCCGATGGCGTCGTAGTTGTACAGCCCGTCCCGGAGCGTGCTGCGGCTCGTGATCGGCCAGCGCAGCACGCGCCCCAGGCCCAGTTCGTACGCCACGGCGTGCGGGATGGTGCTCTTGCCCGTGCCGGGGCGCCCGGTGACCAGGAGGGGGCGGCGGAGGTACAGCGCCGCGTTGATGACCTCCACCTCCTCCGCGCGCGGGCGGAAGGCCTCGACCATCCCCCGCCATGCGCCGAGGCGCCGCGACGACGCGGAGTCGAGCGGGGCGTCCGGCGGGAGCGGGGGCCCGCCGTCGAAGTCCCGCCAGGGCGGCGGGGGCGGCAGCCGGTCGATGCCGTCGTGCGGCTCGCCCGCTCCCCGGTAGATGAGCCATTCGGTCACTGTCGCTCCTCGGCTGTCGGCGCGGTCGTCATGGTGTGCTCAGGAGGTCGAGAACGCCGGAGAGGCGCTCGCCGGAGTCGTGGTGCAGCAGCGCGACGTCCTTCGCCCAGCGGGCCGCCGGGTCACCGGCGCGGGCCCGGGCGCGCAACTGGACGACTTGGTGGGGAAGCCGGGCGAGGACCCCGCTGCTCTCCACCCAGTCCCGGGCCGCGTTCTCGAAGGCGGCGCCTTCCTCGGGTGTCCCCGCGCTCCTGCGCCAGAGCACGGTGGTGGCACCCGCGTCGAGCGCCGTGCGCAGCAGCCGTGCCGCGTGTCCGGCGGCGACGGGGCCGCAGTGGATCAGCACGGCGCCGGGTGGCGTGCGGCGGCCGAACTCGCCCAGGGGTACGGCGGTCGGCTGCTCGGCGCCGGGTGTGCCCCGCCACGTGGCACGGTACGGCGCGGGCCGCTCCTCGCCCGAGGCGAGCCGGTCCACGTACGCCTGGTCGACCACGATCACGCTCCGGACCTCCCCGAGCGGCACCGGGGTCCCGCGGTCGCGCGGGCCGCCGGACGGCCACCGGTCGACGCGCAGGTCGAACAGCTCCTGGGGCAGCAGCACGTGCAGGGGTGCCACATGGCTGCCCGCGTCGGCCCGCAGGAAGGCGCCGGCGAGTGCCCTGGCCAGCCGCTCGGGAGGCTCGGCGAGCGCGCGTACGTCGAGGGCCCCGGCGCCCTCCGCGAGGGCCGTGACCTCGACGCCGCCCGCTTGGTCGACCAGGCGCACGCTCCACGCGTACCGCCGCTCGGCCCACCAGTCGGCACGCAGTTCGAGTACGGCCGCGCCGCGCTCACCGACCTCGAACACCTCGATGTCAGGTTCGGGGGGTGGTGCGGGCGCGGCAGCCGTGCGTGTGGGGGCGGCGGGCTCGGGGACGCGGGCGGCGGGCTGGGGGACTCGGGCGGGGCGTTCGGGGGCGGCGGGCTGGGCGGCGGGCGCGGGGGTGGGGGCGGGATCGGCGGTAGGTACCGGGGCGGGGTCGGTGGCGGGTAGAGGGGTGGGTTCCGTGGCCGGTACCGGGGCGAGATCGGTGGCCGGTACCGGGGCGGGTTCCGTGACCGGTACCAGGGCGGGCTCGGTGGCCGGTACGGCTGTGGGCGCCTGCGCGGGCGCGGCTGCGGGGCCCGCCGGGGGCGTCGCTACGGGAGCCGCCGGGGACAAGGCCTCGGAAACCGCTGGGGACGTGGCTTCGGAAGCCGCCGGGGACGTGGCCTCCGAAGCCGCCGGGGGCCGAGTGGCGCGTACCACCACCGGCACCGTGGCCAGCCGCGACAGCTCCCTGCGCCAGACCGGCCGGAGCGCGTGGCCCCGCTCGACGGCCCACGCCTGGAGCTCCTCGGCGGCCCGCGGCCGCTCGGCGTGCACGCTGCGGGCCACCCGGAGCAGATAGGAGAGGAACACCCCCAGCTCGTCCTTGGCGGGCGGGTCGTACAGCAGCCCCGCGCCGTCGCGCCAGCTGCGCGGCGGCGCCGCCCGGGGCGGCAGCTGGTCCGCGCACGTCTCGGCCACCAGCCGCTCGACCGTGCCCACGTCCGGCGCGTGGGGCAGCTCGGCGAGCATGGCCAGCGCCCTGGCCCGGTCGGTGGGCAGCCAGAGCCGGTGCGGCGGGGCGAGCTCGGTCTGCACGTCGGCCCAGGTGGGGCCCGCGTCCTCGTGGGGGCGCTGGCTCTCCCAGTGCCATCGGTCGTGGTCGGCGACCAGCTCCTGGTAGGGGTCGGGGCCGGGGCCGTCGGCCCCCCGCCCGTCTCCCGACAGCCTCCGGAGAGCGGTGAGCTGCACGGCCTTGCCGCCGTCCGCCCTGTTGCGCTGGGCCTTGATGACGCCGATGACGGCGCCCTTCTCCAGGTCGACGACCGGTCCGCCCGACACGCCCTGCTCGATCTGCCCGGCCTCGCCGCCGAGCCGGAAGGCGAGGTCGCCGACGACACCGGCGACGGTGCACTCGCCCGTCCAGCTCTCCACCTCGCCGTCGCCGTCGGGCACGAACCCCTGGAGGAGCAGCCTGCCGCTCGCCCCGTTCGGCCGGGAGGACAGGTCCGAGAGCCATGCGCAGGAGTGGTCGACGGGCTCGGTGAGCTCCAGGACGGCGAGGTCGGGCAGGGGCCAGGAGGCCCCTGGGGAGCGCGGCCTCTCCCCGGCGGCGGGCAGACAGTGCCTCAGCCGCGCCGCGGCCGTCCGCAGCCGGCCGCCCGCCCGGTAGCTGACGCCGCACTCGGTGCCGCCCGCCCACCTGTTCCCGCGCTGGAAGATGTGCGCGCAGGTCAGCACCTTGCCCGGAGCGACGAAGAAGCCGCTGCCCCACAGGTCGTGGGACGTGCCCCCGCCCGGGTCCCGTGCGCCGGGGTCCCCTGCGCCGGGGGTCCGTGCGCCGGGGGTCCGTGCGCCGTGGATCCAGACCGTGGCGTCGTACACCAGGTCGCGCAGGATCTCGTCGGCGGCAGCCACTCCGTGGTCCCTGGTGCCCCGTCAGCCCCCGTTGCCGCGCCAGGTGAGGGTGACGGTGACCGAGGCCTTCGCCTCACCGTCCGCCAGCACGCTGACGACCCTTCCGGGCTTCGCCGCCAGCTCCACCCCGAAGGCGACGGTCACCTCGTCGGGAGCGGCGGCCAGGGTGGCCTCCCGCAGGTTCGTCGCGATCCCTTTGACGAGTTCGGTGAGCCCCTCGACCCTGGCGGTGAACGACTCCGCGAGGCCGGTGTCCGTGTAGTCGCCCGTCCCCTGCGGGAGCAGATCGGAGTCGGAGACCCGGGCGTCGACGACGGTGCCGTCGGGCAGTTCCACCTGGATCACTTCGTCGGCCATCGGCCCGCCTCCCCGTGTGCGGCCAACCCGCCCTCCGGCGAGGGCACTTGACCGTAGGGGTGATTATCGGGCGCCCGACCCCCGAGGGGCGAGACCGCTGCGCCGGTTAACCTGGCGGAGCACATCCACCGCATTCCGACGGAGAACGCCTTGTACTTCACCGACCGTGGCATCGAGGAGCTGGAGAAGCGGCGCGGCGAGGAAGAGGTCACTTTCGAGTGGCTCGCCGAGCAGCTCCGCACCTTCGTGGACCTGAACCCCGACTTCGAGGTCCCGGTCGAACGCCTGGCGACCTGGCTGGCACGGCTGGACGACGAGGACGACGACGAGTAGTCGCGGGGCTCACACACCGCGGGGCCCACGCCAGGGCGGGGCCCCCTCCAGGGCGGGGCTCACACCAGGGCGGGGGCGAGCTCCCGCCACTGCGGCAGCGGCAGTGCGGCCGGATCGTCGGTGAGCACTTGTACGCAGACGTGGTCGGCCCCCGCGTCGAGATGGTCCCGCACGCGCGCGTGGAGCGCGTCGACGTCTCCGTAGGCGACGATCGCGTCGACGAGCCGACGGCTCGGCCGCCCGCCGGCGAGGTCCGCGTCACCGAACCCCATGCGGCGCACGTTCGCCGCCTGATGGGGCGCCTGGGTGACGTAGCCCGCGACGTGCCGCGCGGCCACCTCCCGGGCGCGGTCGACGTCCGTGTCGAGGACGACGGCCTGTTCGACGCCGAGGAACGCGTCGGGCCCCATGATCCGGCGGGCGAGCGCGGTGTGCTCGACGGGGACGAAGTACGGATGGGCTCCCCAGGTGCGTTCGGCCGCCAGTGCCAGCATCTTCGGACCGAGCGCGGCCAGGACCCGGGGCGGGGCGGCGTCGGCGAGCGGGCCGTGCGCCGGGGCGGCGTCCATGGCGTCCAGGTAGCGGCGCATCGTCGGAAGTGCCTTCCCGCGCGCGGGGACGGGCGCGCCGTCGGCCTCCGCGGTGGCGCCGCCGGTCTCGACGGGGACGCCGCCGGGTTCGACGGGGACGCCGTCGACCCGGTGACCGCCGAGGCCGAGCAGGTAGCGCCCCGGAAAGGCCTCGCCCAGCGTGCGCGCGGCCGCCGCCATGGTGGCGGGCGGGCGGTACGCGATGTTGGCGATGCCCGACGCGACGACGATGCGGCGGGTCGCGGACAGCAACAGCCAGGCCTGCCCCGCGGAGTCCCGCCCGAACGCCTCCCCGTACCAGAGGGCTCCGTACCCCAGCTCCTCGATCTCCGCGGCGGCCTCCCGCACCCCCGCCGCCGGGTGACCCTCGAAGGCGAACGTCCAGACGCCCACCCGTCCGAGCCCGTCGCGCTCCCGTGCCCCGCTCATGCGCACACCCCTCCCCACTTTCCGGAGAACCTCTCCGGTTCATCTGCGGAGAACGATACGGAGAAGCTCTCCGGATAGCTAGCCCCGGGCGGCCGGGGACGCGAGGATGGCCCGATGACGAATTCCCAGCGGTCACGGGACGCGGACGAGGGGGCCGCCGGGCGGCAGCCCCGCGCGGACGCCCGGCGCAACCGGGAGCGCATCGTCGCCGCGGCGCGCGAGACGTTCGCGGAGGCGGGGCCCGAGGCATCCCTCAACGAGATCGCCCGCCGCGCGGGCGTCGGCCCCGGCACGCTCTACCGCCACTTCCCGACCCGGCCCGCCCTGCTGACCGCGGTACTCAAGGACCGCATCGACACGTTGTGCGGGCGCGCGGAAGAACTGGTCGCGACCGGCTCCCCCGACGAGGCGCTGGCCGAGTGGCTGCGCGCGCTCCTCGCCCACGCGCGCGTGAACCAGGGCCTGGGCGGGACGCTCCTGATAGAGGAGCTGGAGCAGCCGGACGCCACGGGCCTCGACTGCCATCAGCGCATCGGCGAGACGGCAGGGCTCCTCCTGTCCCGCGCCCAGCACTCCGGCACGGCCCGCCCCGACCTCACGGCCGCCGACCTGGTCCAACTGGTCGTCGGCATCGCCCTGTCGACGACCCACACGACCGCGGACCCGAACCAGCCGGACCGCCTGCTCGCCCTGGTCCTGGACGCCGTGCGGCGGAGGTGAGGGGGCGGGTCACCCCGAGGGGGGCGGGGTCAACGGGGGGGGTGGATCACCGGGTGGCGAGGCCGACGGCGTACGGATCGCCGGGCGGCGAGGCCGACGGGGTGGATCGTCTTGCGGCGAGGCCGACGGCGTACGGATCACCGGGCGGCGAGGCCGAGGGGGCGGATCGCCGGACGACGCGGCCGACGGGGTGGATCGCCTTGCGGCGAGGCCGACGAGGCGGGGATCGCCGCGCGGTGAGGCCAGGGCGGGCCGCCACGGGACCGGCTCGGCGGGCCGCCGCTGGGAGTCCGGCCACGACCTTGCGGGCCGCCGCCGCGAGTCCGGCCGTGCCCTGACGGGCCGCCGGGAACCGGCAGCGCGGGCCCACCGGCGGGCCGCCAAGCCAGTCGCCGACCGTCCGCACAGGCCACTCGGCGGGGTCACGACGAGACCCTCCGCGAGACCCGCCACGAGCCCCTCCGCGAGACCGCCCCTCGGACCACCCCTCAGACCGCCGCCACGAGATCGGCCGGGCGCCTGACCGGTCCCGCCGGACCAGACGGGCGCCCGGCGGCACCAGCCAGGCGCCCCGCCAGAAGCCGGCTCAGTCCCGCGCCCGCATCCGGTCGTACGCGAGGCCCAACGCTCCCTGCGCCAGCAGCACCGCGGCCGCCGTGGCCCATCCGCCGCTGCGCCGCCGTACCGCCCAGACGGCGAGCGGAAGCCCGGCCGCCACCTGGGCCACGGCCAGCGCCCGCGCCTTCGGTCCGCGCACCCAGGGGCCGAGCGGGCCCTTCTCGACCGCGCCGAACTCCGCCCGTACCGCGTCCCGCCACCCGGACCACTCGACCTGGCGCACACCGCTCTGGACCCGGGCCACCTCGCGCAGCCGGTCGGCGGGTTCGCCGGGGGCGAGGCCGGGCGGCAGGGTGAGCCCCGTGCGGGTGAGGACGGCGAGCAGCCCCCGCATCCTGGCGCGCGCGTCGGCCTCCGTGTCGTCCCGCGCGAGTGCCTCCAGGGACTGCACGTCCAGTACGGGGTCGAGGCCGAGGCGCGCCGCGAACGTCCGCATCGCCTCGTCCTCCCCCACGGGCGTGCCGTTCGCCAGCCATACGTAGCCGACGGTGCGCCGGAAGCCCGCCGCGAGCGTGTAGCCGGACCGGTCGGCGTCCCACCACAGGGCCAGCACGGGCCAGCCGGAGCCGACGGCGAGCGCGGTCGCCCACCCGGTGAGCACCCGGTCGACCGGCTCCTCGCCGTGCAGCCAGGGCTTGCCCTCGGGCACCAGCACGCTCCAGCCGGGGCCGGCCGGCACGAGCAGCATCCGTTCACGGAGCAGTTGGGCCACGGGCTCGACGAACTCGGGCTCGGCCCGGCACAGGAGCAGCGCGCCGGGAGCCTTGGCGGCGCTGACGGCCCCGGCACGCTCAGAAGCATCGGACGACATGGCCCCACGCTAGGACAAAACATCTGGATCGGCGCATACGGGATGGCACATGGAAGCCCGACGGGGCCTGCGGCAGCCCACGGCACCGCAGCCCACCGCAGCCTGCGACAGCCCACGGCAGCCCACGGCAGCCCGTTCGAGGGGTTCGTCCCGCAATTGCCTTGACTTCCGAGGGCCGCGATATATCGTGAATATCAGAGACGCGATATGGCGCGTCGCGTCCCGCAGGCCAAGGAGGTCAGCTCATGCCAGAGTGGTCCGTCACCGAGCCCCGGAAGCTCACCTTCGAGGCCCCCGTCAGCACGCTCAACGTCCGCGTGGTCAACGGCACGGTGAACGTGGTGGGTACGGACGAGAGTTCCGCCCGTCTGGAAGTCTCCGCGATCGAGGGCCCTCCCCTGACCGTCACCCAGGAGGGCGGCACTCTCACCGTCGCCTATGACGACCTGCCCTGGAAGGGCTTCCTCAAGTGGTTCGACCGCAAGGGCTGGCGCCGCAGCGCGGTGGTCTCCCTGGCGGTGCCCGCGGGGACACATGTCGAGGTCGGCGTGGTCGGCGCCGGCGCCGTGGTCTCCGGCATCGAGGAGCGCGTGGACGTGCGGGGCGTATCCGGCGACACCACGCTGCTCGGCATAGCGGGCCCGGTCCGCGCGGACACGGTCTCCGGGAACGTGGAGGCGCAGGGCGTCACCGGCACCCTGAGGTTCAACTCGGTGTCCGGCAACCTCACGGTCGTCGAGGCGGCGGGCTCCTCCGTCCGCGCCGAGTCCGTGAGCGGCTCGATGATCGTGGACCTCGACCCGGCGGGCCGCCCCACCGACGTCGCCCTGACGAGCGTCTCGGGCGAGATCGCGATCCGGCTGCCGCACCCGGCGGACGCGGAGGTCGAGGTGGACACCGCGAGCGGCGCGGTGTCGAACGCCTTCGAGGATCTGCGGGTGAGCGGCCAGTGGGGCGCCAAGCGGATCACGGGCCGGCTGGGATCGGGCGCCGGCAGGCTCAAGGCGACGACGGTCTCCGGGTCCATCGCGCTGCTGCGCAGGCCCCCGATGGAGGAGGATCCCCGGGACGACGTCCCCCTGGACATCGACCCGACGGACAGCGGCGAGACGTCCACGGCCCCTCCCGCCGAAGCCGCTCCCGCCGACGCCACCCCCACACCGACCGACAGCACGACCGACGGCCCGATCGATGACCCGACCGACGGCCCGACCGACAAGAAGGTGCTCTGAGATGCCCCCCGTGTTCGCCCACGGCCGCCTGCGCCTGTATCTGCTCAAGCTGCTCGACGAGGCCCCGCGCCACGGCTATGAGGTGATCCGTCTCCTCGAAGAACGCTTCCAGGGGTTGTACGCGCCCTCCGCCGGGACGGTCTACCCCCGCCTCGCCAAGCTGGAGGCCGAGGGCCTGGTCACGCACACCACCGAGGGCGGCCGGAAGGTCTACGCCATCACGGACTCCGGCCGTGCCGAGCTGGCCGACCGCAGCGGCGAGCTGGCCGACCTGGAGCTGGAGATCCGCGAGTCGGTCGCCGAACTCGCGGCCGAGATCCGGGACGGCGTCCAGGGCGCGGCGGGCGACCTGCGCCGCGAGATGCGGGCGGCCGCCAGGGAGGCGCGCTCCTCGGGCGGCCCCGGCACGGGCAAGGGCTTCCCCGACCCGGCCGACTTCTTCGAGGGCACCTGGGGCGACAAGGAGAGCTGGCGCCAGGCGAAGGAGGAGTTCAAGCGGGCCAAGCAGGAGTGGAAGGAGCAGGCGCGGCGCGCGAAGGACGAGAGCCGCCGGGCCCGCGAGGAGGCCCAGCGCGCCCGCCGTCAGGCCAAGGACGCGCAGGAGCAGGCGCGGGCGCAGGCGCAGGAGGAGGTCCAGCGCATCGCGCGACGCGTGCAGGAGCAGGTCCAGGACCACTTCGCGCGGGGCGACTGGCCCACGGGCGTGCGTGAGGGTCTGACCGAACTGGCGAAGGAGTTCGGCGAGTTCGGCAAGGACTTCGGGAAGGGCTTCGGCGGCGGCCGGACCGAGGCGGACACCGAGTCCGGGCCGGACGCGGGGACGAAGAGGCCGACCGCCACGCAGACGGCGGGCGACCGGTCGGCACCAGGGGCCGAGTCCGCACCTGAGGCCAAGTCCGCGCCGGGGACCGGAGCCGCGCCCTCAGTCGGTGCGGAGCCCTCAGCCGGTGCGGAGCCCTCGGACGGCGCCGGGCCGAAGTTCAGCGCCGCCCGCGAGGACCTCCCCGTGGAGTACGCACCCGAGTGGGCCCGCGAGGACTCGACGGGTGATCCCGCCCGCGACCTGGACCGCCTGCTGGACCGCTTCCGGGACGACATCCGCGACGCGGCCCGCGACCACGGCGTGTCGGAGGACCAACTGCGCGACGCCCGGCGCCACTTGTCCCAGGCGGCGGCACACATCGGCGCCGCCCTGCGCACACCGAGGCCCTGACATCCGCGCGACGGCGCGGTGACCGCACCCCTCCGCTCCCCCGGGACGACCGGGGCACGGTCACCGCGCGGGGCACCTCAGGAGGAGGGCGTCGCCCCCGCGAACAGGATCCGTTCCAGCTCCGCGTACGTCACCCCGTGATCCGCGAGGACCTCCGAGACCACGCCGGGCCGGACGGTGAGCGCCAAGAGCAGATGCTGCCCCCCGATGGCCCGGTCGCGGCGCGCGCTCGCGATGCGCAGCGACTTCACGAGGACCTCCTTGGCATCGCGCGTGAAGGGCAGATGCCCCATCCGCCCGAACAGCCCCCTACGACCACCACCACGCGGTCCAGCGCCACCACCACCAGCACCAGCACCAGCACCCGCCAACACCCCGACCCCATGGGCCTCTTCGACCCGGGAGACGATCTCCTCGACGTCGATGCCGAGGTCGGCGAGCGCTTCGGCATCGGCCTGGGAGAGCCCTCCCCTGCGCCGCGCCTCGGCCAGGGCCCGCTCGATCGACGCGCGCCGGTCCGCGGCCCCCAGGGCCGTCAGCGCGAACGCGGCGCGGCTGCCGGCGCCCTCGTCGAGCCGCGCCAGGAGCGCGAGCAGCAGATGGCCGTCGTCGACCGAGGCGGCACCCGCCCGCTGCGCCTGCTCGACGGCGCCCACGACCACATCTCGGGCGTCCTCGGTGAATCGCTCGAACATCACTGCCTCCCGTACTTCTTGTGCACGGCCTGCCTGCTCACGCCGAGCTCCCCGGCGATCTCCTGCCACGACCAGCCCTGCCGACGCGCACTGCGCACCTGCACGGCCTCCAACTGCTCCACGAGCTTCCGCAACGCGGTGACGGCCCGCAGCCCGATCCGTGGGTCACGATCGCCCGCACGCGCGGCGAGATCCGTTGCTTCGGTCATGCTTGTCAACTTACGTTGACGCGCCCGAGGGTGTCAACCATGGTTGACATCAAGGCAGAGGTGAACAGCAGAAGGCGGAAGACAGAGGGCGGAAGGCGGAAGGCAACAGAAAAGGGCGGCCGTGACGGCCGCCCCTCCCCCTCCGCTCCGCGTCGGGTCTCTCAGACCTCCAGCACGATCTTCCCGAACTGCTCTCCCGACTCCAGGCGTTCGAAGCCCTCCCGGGCGCGGTCCAGGGGGAGCACCTCGTCGACCACCGGGCGCACCCCCGTGGCCGCGCAGAACGCCAGCAGGTCCTCCAGTTCGTCCTTGGTGCCCATGGTCGAGCCGACGACCTTCAGCTCCAGGAAGAAGATCCGGGTGAGCTCGGCGTGCGAGGGGCGGTCGCCGCTCGTGGCTCCGGAGATGACCAGCGTGCCGCCCGGCTTCAGCGACTTGACCGAGTGCGACCAGGTCGCCGCGCCGACCGTCTCCATGACGGCGTCCACCCGCTCCGGCAGCCGCGCGCCCGCCTCGAACACCTCGACGGCGCCCAGCTCCAGCGCCCGCTTCCGCTTGGCCTCGTCCCGGCTCGTGGCGAAGACGCGCAGGCCCGCCGCCTTGCCGAGCACGATCGCGGCCGTGGCGACACCGCCGCCCGCGCCCTGCACGAGGACCGAGTCCCCGGGGCGCACACCGGCGTTGGTGAAGAGCATGCGGTACGCGGTCAGCCACGCGGTCGGCAGGCAGGCGGCCTCGGCGAAGGACAGGCCCTTCGGCTTGGGCAGCACGTTCCAGGTGGGGACGGCCACGCGCTCGGCGAAGGTCCCCTGGTACTTCTCGGTCAGGATGGACCGGCCCTCACGGGGCCCGACGCCGTGCCCGGACTGCCCGATGACGGAGTGGAGGACCACCTCGTTCCCGTCCTCGTCGATCCCGGCGGCGTCACAGCCGAGGATCATCGGCAGCTTGTCCTCGGCGAGGCCGACGCCGCGCAGGGACCACAGGTCGTGGTGGTTGAGGGAGGCGGCCCTGACGTTCACGGTCGACCAGCCGGGGCGGGCCTCGGGGGCGGGGCGCTCCCCCAACTCAAGGCCGTCGAGCGGCTGGTCACGGTTGATGCGGGCGGCGTAGGCAGCGAACATGAGCCGACCCTAGGCGCGAGGCGCACCCCGGCGGAACCTCGTACGCCTGTGACACGCGCCGCGCCCCCTGCCGCGCCGACGAGGCACGACAGGGGGCGCGGCACACACCACGGGACCGGCGTCAGCGGCGCGCGACGCCCTCCGCGCGGGCGGCGGCGGCCACCGCGGCCGTCACGGCCGGGGCGACCCGCTCGTCGAACGGCGACGGGATCACGTAGTCCGCGGAGAGCTCGTCCCCGACGACGTCCGCGAGCGCGTCCGCGGCGGCGATCTTCATGCCCTCCGTGATGCGGGAGGCCCGCACCTGGAGCGCGCCCGCGAAGATGCCCGGGAAGGCGAGGACGTTGTTGATCTGGTTCGGGTAGTCCGAACGACCGGTCGCCACCACGGCCGCGTACTTGTGCGCGACGTCCGGGTGGACCTCGGGGTTCGGGTTGGCCATGGCGAACACGAAGGAGTTCGGCGCCATGGACGCGACGGCCGGCTCGGGAACGGTGCCGCCGGAGACGCCGATGAACACGTCGGCACCGGCCAGCGCCGCTTCCAGCGAGCCGCTCAGCCCGGCCTTGTTGGTGAGCTCGGCGAGCTCCCGCTTGACCGGGGTGAGGTCGTCGCGGTCCCGGCTCACGATGCCCTTGCGGTCCGCGACCGCCACGTCGCCGAGCCCCGCCTCGAGGAGGAACTTGGCGATGGCGACCCCGGCCGCGCCGGCGCCGGAGATGACGGCGCGCAGGTCACCGAGCGTGCGCCCGGTCAGCTTCGCCGCGTTGCGCAGCGCCGCGAGCGTCACCACGGCCGTGCCGTGCTGGTCGTCGTGGAAGACGGGGATGTCGAGCCGCTCCTGGAGCTTGCGCTCGATCTCGAAGCACCGCGGCGCCGAGATGTCCTCCAGGTTCACGCCGCCGAAGGACGGGGCGAGCCGGACCACGGTCTCGACGATCTCGTCGGCGTCCGTCGTCGCGAGCGCGATCGGCACCGCGTCCACGCCGCCGAACTGCTTGAACAGAATGGCCTTGCCCTCCATGACCGGGAGGGAGGCCTCGGCGCCGATGTCCCCGAGACCGAGCACGGCGGTCCCGTCGGTCACCACGGCGACGACATTGGATTTCCACGTGTAGTCGTGGACGAGCTCCGGCTGCTCGGCGATCGCGCTGCACACTTTCGCGACGCCGGGCGTGTACGCCAGGGACAGGTCGTCCTTGTCGCGGACGGGCACGGTGGCCTGCACGGCCATCTTGCCGCCACGGTGCAGCGCGAAGGCGGGATCGAAGGGCTCGTCTGCTCCTTCGTGATCCGTACTGCTGTCGCTGCGAGGATTGACGATCTCCGCTGCCACTTGTCTTACCCCTTAAGTCTTAATCATTCGTTGAGGGTGTCCACTCCCGGTTGAGAAGTGGGCGGGCACCGCGTCCGTTCCCCGCCTGTCGGCGGAGGGAGGTACGGACACGCGGGCGCGCCGCACACGCGCCCTGGGCCCCGGATGAGGGGTGTAACCACTCTTTCTACCCGAAGGGAGTGCGCCCGGGCGAGTGACATTGGTTGCAGGACGCCACTGCCGAAGGTCCCGGGCCACCGCGCGGCCGGGAACGGTCCGCCGCGACCGGGAGCACTTCGCCGTGATCAAGGGGGCTTCGCCGTGATCAAGGGCAGTTCGGCATGATCAAGCGCGCTTCATGGCGACCAAGAGGCTTTCGGCGCCAACAAGGACGGTTCAGCGCACTCAGGGGCGGTTCAGCGCACTCGGGGACGTTTCGACGCGATCAAGAATTCTTCGACCGGCATTTCCGACATCGGGACACTCGCCCACGAAGAAAAAGAAGCCCGCGGCAACCTTCGACACCTCGTCGACAGCCCCCGGCGCACAATGCCCGAATTCTCCGAATAGTGACCCTCGGAGGTCCACATCGCGAGATTCGACGGATATCAATCGGTTGGCGCCGATTCGCCCACGCCCCGCTTTGCCCCGCCAGTACCGGGCTGTCGGCATTCGAGGCGCTCCCGTTATCCGATTTTGACATCTCCGGCACCCAGAATCGGACGGTCCGAATGGCAAGATGCCGTCATCACACGAGGTCGCGACACCCGAAGGTGTGTGCCCGACCCATCGGCAACTCCCTCATCCGCCGGAGGACCCACCATGACCGCAAGCCCCCTTTGTCGTAAGACCGCAGCGAAGTCCGCGAAGTCCCGGATCGCCGCGGTCGGCGCGCTCGCGGTCGCCGGCTCGCTGCTGCTGTCCGGCTGCGGCGACCAGACGAACGACAAGGAGAGCGACTCGGTCAGCAACGCGCCGCTCGCCGACAAGCTGCCCAAGGAGTTCCGCGACAAGGGCGTCATCAAGGTCGGCTCCGACATCGCCTACCCGCCGGTGGAGTTCAAGGACAAGTCCGGCAACACCGTCGGCATCGACCCCGACCTCGGCGAGGCGCTGGGCAAGCAGCTCGGCGTGAAGTTCGAGTTCGAGAACGGCACCTTCGACACCCTCCTCGGCGGTCTGCGCTCCAAGCGCTACCAGGTCGCCATGTCGGCCATGACCGACACCAAGAACCGCCAGGAGGGCGTCGACGAGGACACCGGCAAGAAGGTCGGCACCGGCGTCGACTTCGTCGACTACTTCACGGCGGGCGTCTCGATCTACACCAAGAAGGGCGACGACCAGGGCATCAAGACCTGGGCCGACCTCTGCGGCAAGAAGATCGTCGTCCAGCGCGGCACCGTCTCGCACGACCTGGCCAAGGCCGAGTCGAAGAAGTGCAAGGACGGCAAGAAGATCGCGATCGAGCAGTTCGACAACGACCAGCAGGCCCAGACCCGGCTGCGCTCCGGCGGCGCGGACGCGGGTTCGTCCGACTTCCCGGTCGCCGCGTACGCGGTGAAGACCTCGGGCGGCGGCAAGGACTTCCAGCTGGTCGGCGAGCAGGTCGAGGCGGCTCCGTACGGCATCGCGGTGTCCAAGAAGAATCCCGAGCTGCGCGACGCCATCAAGGCCGCGCTGGACGCGATCATCGCGAACGGCGAGTACGAGAAGATCATCAAGAAGTGGGGCGTCGAGGACGGCGCGGTCAAGGAAGCCAAGGTCAACGGCGGCAAGTGACCGCATCCCTCCTAGTCGCTGAAAGGGCACTCACGTGACCCCCGACATCTCCAAGAAGGGCCCCGAGGACGACGTCCCGACGGCCCGCCCCGCGGAGGCCATCAAGGCCATCCCGGTCCGGCACGTCGGCCGGTACTTCGCCGCGGTCCTCGCGATCGGCGTCCTCGCCGCGATCGTCTACGCGTTCTCGCAGGGCGACATCAACTGGGGCGCGATCCCCGACAACTTCTTCGACGAGCGCATCCTCAAGGGCGTCCGCGAGACGCTGGTCCTCACCTTCCTCTCGATGCTCATCGGCGTCGTCGGCGGTGTGATCCTCTCCGTGATGCGCCTGTCGAAGAACCCGGTGACCTCGTCGATCGCCTGGTTCTACATCTGGTTCTTCCGCGGCACGCCGGTCCTGGTCCAGCTCTTCGTCTGGTTCAACCTCGGCTTCGTCTTCGACTACGTGAACCTCGGCCCCGTCTACAAGGACGAGTGGTCGGACTTCATGACGCCGTTCCTGACGGCGCTGCTCGGCCTCGGCCTCAACGAGGCCGCGTACATGGCGGAGATCTGCCGCGCCGGTCTGCTCTCGGTCGACGAGGGCCAGACCGAGGCGTCGCACGCGCTGGGCATGAGCCACGGCAAGACGCTGCGCCGCGTGGTGCTGCCGCAGGCGATGCGCGTGGTCGTGCCGCCGACCGGCAACGAGTTCATCAACATGCTGAAGACGACCTCGCTGGTCGCGGCCGTCCAGTACTACGAACTCCTCAAGTACGCCCAGGACATCGGCACCTCGTCGGGCGCGACGGTGGAGGCCCTGCTGCTCGCCGCCTGCTGGTACCTGATCATGACGTCGATCCTCAGCGTCGGCCAGTACTACCTGGAGCGGTACTACGCGCGCGGCTCGTCCCGCACCCTGCCGGACACCCCCTTCCAGAAGATCAAGGCCAACCTGCTGTCCCTGAGCAACCGAGCGGGAGGCGTGCGCTGATGACCGCCATGGTGAAGGCCGAGGGCGTCCACAAGTCCTTCGGCAACGTAGAGGTCCTCAAGGGCATCGACCTGCAGGTCGAGCAGGGCGAGGTGTTCTGCCTGATCGGCCCGTCCGGCTCCGGCAAGTCGACGTTCCTGCGCTGCATCAACCACCTGGAGAAGATCAACGCCGGCCGGCTGTACGTCGACGGCGACCTGGTGGGCTACCGGCAGAAGGGCGACAAGCTCTACGAGCTCAGGGACAGCGAGGTCGCCCTGAAGCGCCGGGACATCGGCATGGTCTTCCAGCGCTTCAACCTCTTCCCGCACATGACGGCGCTTGAAAACGTCATGGAGGCGCCGGTCCAGGTCAAGGGCATCCCCAAGGCCCAGGCCCGGGAGCGCGCCGGCCAGCTCCTGGAGCGGGTGGGCCTCGCCGACAAGGCGGGCAACTACCCCTCGCAGCTCTCCGGCGGCCAGCAGCAGCGCGTGGCGATCGCCCGCGCGCTGGCGATGGACCCGAAGCTGATGCTCTTCGACGAGCCGACCTCGGCGCTCGACCCCGAGCTGGTCGGCGACGTGCTCGACGTGATGCGCGACCTCGCGGAGTCCGGCATGACGATGATCGTCGTCACGCACGAGATGGGCTTCGCACGCGAGGTCGGCGACAGCCTCGTCTTCATGGACGGCGGCGTGGTGGTCGAGTCGGGCAACCCGCGGGAGGTCCTGACGAACCCGCGGCACGAGCGGACGCAGTCGTTCTTGTCCAAGGTCCTTTGACGCCACCGGGTTGAACGAAAGGCCGGCACGGATCCCTGATCCGTGCCGGCCTTTCGGCGTGCCCCGTAAGGGACGCGGGGAACTGCGCGACCAGCCACGACGAACCCGCAGCCGGGACTCCTACTTCAGGCCGAGCACCACCGCGTCCGCGGGCGAGGCCCACACAGAGCGCGCCTCGGCGAAACCCGCCTCCCGCAGGGTCAGCGCGTGCCACTCGGCCGACGGCATGTCCCCGTCCGCGTGGTCGCCGTAGATCTCGAACCGCTTGGCCGTGGGCCCCGCGAGGACCGGGTCCTGCGCGGCCAGCTGCCACCACTCCTTCCAGTCCAGGACGCCCTCGGCCTTCTCCCGGTCCATCCGGCGGTGACGCAGCGCGCTCTCCGCGGCGTTCAGCCGCGGGGTCCCCGGGTCGGGCATGTGGTCGGCGTTCATGAAGACGCCGCCGTCGCGGACGAGTCCGGCGAGCTGCCCGTAGAGCGTGGCGAGCGGACCGCTGTGCAGCCAGTGCAGGGCGGTGGCGGTGAGCACGGCGTCGTACGCGTCGTGCGGCAGCGCGGCCGTCCAGTCGGGGTCCTTCAGGTCGGCGGTGACGAAGGTGACCCGGTCGTCGCCCGCGAAGGTGCCCTCGGCGATCGTGAGCAGCGCGGGGTCCAGGTCGACGCCGACGCTGGTGGCGTCCGGGAACCTCTGGAGCAGCCGGTCCGTAATACTTCCCGTACCGCACGCCAGATCGAGCACGCGTGGCGCGGTTCCGACCACGGCCTCGACCATGTCGAGCATGATGCGGAAGCGCTCCTCGCGGTCGGGCAGGTACCACTGCTGCTGCCGGTCCCAGCTCTCCTGCCAGGCGCGCCAGTCGGTGCCGAGCCCGTCCCCGGTCTTGGCTCCCGTCCCCGTTTCCGTCATCAGAACCCCTCCACTCCGTAATACCCTGGTACCGCAAGCGGCCATTACCGGCCGACGACCCGACGATAGCCCGCTCCCGTAAGGACTACAAGTGGAACTGGCCCATTACTCAGACTTCGCCGTACGCCTGGTCAACAGCGAGGAGCCGGGCCGTGACAAGGACAGGCTGACCTCGGTGGAGGTGATCCGGGAGCTGTTCGGGCCGAGCACGCAGATGGCCCGGCGCGCCACGGAGTCCGACCTCACCCGCTTCCGTTCGGTACGGGCCCGGCTCAGGGCGGTCTTCGAGGCGGCCGACGAGGGCGACGAGACGCTCGCGGTCGACCTGCTGAACTCGCTGCTCCTGGAGTTCCCCGTCAGCCCGCAGATCTCGGGCCACGACCACCGGGACGAGGACGGCCGGCCGCTGTGGCACATGCATCTGGCGGACCACTCGTCGAACGCGACCGCCGGGTACGCCGCGATCGCCGCGATGGGCCTCGCCTTCCACCTCACCGAGCACGGCGTGGAGCGCTTCGGCCTGTGCGAGGCGGCGCCGTGCCGCAACGCCTACCTCGACACGTCCACGAACCGCTCCCGGCGCTACTGCTCGGACCGCTGCGCGACCCGCGCCAACGTCGCCGCCTACCGCGCCCGCAAGCGCCTGGAGACGGAGCGCTCGGCGAGCACCGGACGCACCGCGGCCAGCGCCCAGCGCACCACCGCCAGCGGCGAGCGGCGGCCGGGTGCGGGCGGACGGTAGCGGAACCTCGCCTTCCCGAGGACCAGTTCCTCGGGAACGACGCCGTAGTCCGTACTGTCCCCGCCCGCGAACGCGTTGTCGCCGAGCACCCACCAGCCGCCCTCGCGGCGCTCCTTGGCCCGCTTGACGACCAACAGGTCCTGCTGGAACGGATGGCGCAGAACCACCACGTCACCCGGGCGCACCCGCGCTCCCCACCGCACCAGCAGCCGGTCCCCGTGGTACAGCGTGGGCACCATCGAAGGACCGGTCACCTCCGCCGCGCCCCACGGCACGAGGGCCCTTCCGTGCTCGGACTCCTGCGACAGCTCCGGCATCACCGGCACCTCCCCGGTTCCATCCTCCACCAGTCCCAGTCTGACCCTGGACTTTTGTCCTAAGCCCATGGGGGCCCTCGCGAAAACCCGTCTCTCACGGAGTAATGTCCCACCTGAGAAGACGATCACGAGGAGGACAGCACCATGCTTTCCCGCCTGTTTGCCCCCAAGGTGAAGGTCAGCGCCCACTGCGACCTGCCCTGCGGTGTGTACGACCCGGCCCAGGCCCGCATCGAGGCGGAGTCGGTCAAGGCCGTGCAGGAGAAGATGGCCGCCAACGACGACGCGCACTTCCAGGCGCGCGCCGTGGTCATCAAGGAGCAGCGCGCCGAGCTGGCCAAGCACCACGTCTCGGTGCTCTGGAGCGACTACTTCAAGCCCCCGCACTTCGAGAAGTACCCGGAGCTGCACCAGCTGGTGAACGACGCCCTCAAGGCCCTCTCGGCCGCGAAGGCGTCCACGGACCCGGCCACGGGCCAGAAGGCGCTCGACTACATCGCCCAGATCGACAAGATCTTCTGGGAGACGAAGAAGGCTTGATCTTTGGCTAGGCCGTTTGACCTGCGGTTTCGCGGGTCGTATCGCCTACCTGTCCGCACCCGGTCCGCAGGCCGCCGAGAACGGCGTCCATGACGGACCGGGTGCGGTCTTCTTCGCCCGGCCACAGGTGTGCGTACGTCCGAAGGGTGATGACCGCGGACGCGTGGCCGAGAACGAGCTGGACCTGCTTGACGCTTGCCCCGCCGGCGATGAGGGCGGAGGCGAAGAAGTGCCGCAGGTCGTGGGTCGTCATGTGCGGCAGTTCGACGGGCTTGCGGCCCTCGCGCTCGGCCGCCTTGTTCTCCGCTTGCTGTAGCGCTTTCCGAGCGCAGTTCCACTCGGTCTTCCAGCGGCGGTAGTTGAGGGGCTCGCACTCCTCCATCGTGAACAGCCACTCTTTCGAGGGGCGTGCGGCGAGGTGCGCCAGGAGCGCGTCGGTGACGACCTCGCCGACCGGCACCGTACGCCTGGACTTGCCGGTCTTCGGTGGACCGATCAGGCCGGACTGCAAGCGCTGCCGCTCGACGCGGATCGCGCCGTTCTTGAAGTCGACGTCCGAGACCTTCAGGCCGAGCAACTCACCTATGCGCAAGCCTGATCCGGCCAGGGCGATGATCGCCGCGCGAATGTACGGCGGCATGGCGGTGGCCATCGCCTCGACCTGCGCGACCGTGGGCGGAGTGACCTCCTCGTCGGGTATGGGCGGGAGGGTGATCCGCTTGCAGGGGCTCGCAGGTATCACCTTGTCCTCGACGGCGGCCGTCATGACGCGGACAAGGACGTCGTAGACGTTGCGCACGCTGCCCGGCCCCAGTTGCTCGGAGAGCTTCTTGAAGAGGGCCTGGATATGGGTCCGTCGCAGGGATGCCATCGCGTACGAGCCGAGCGCGGGCGTCAGGTGCACCCGCAGCGCGTTGTCCGTGATCCGGGTGCCGGCCTCACCCGCGATCTGCTCGGCTTCCCACTTCGCCGCGTACTTCTCGAAGGAGATCCTTCCGGCACGCGGGTCGACGTACAGGCCGGTGACCATGCTGGTCGTGACCTCGTCGAGCCACCGCTGGGCGTCAACCTTGCGCTCGAAGTGGCGGGCGTGCTCCTTGCCGTCGAGGTCTCGGTAGCGGGCCCGCCACTTACCGTTGGGGCGCTTCTGGATGTTGGCCAAGTTCGTTCTCCTTTGGGCTGGTCAGTGGTAGTAGCCGCCACCCTCGATGTACTCGGTGAGGGCGCGGGCATCGCGCTCTTCGCCGGTGAGGCGAAGGCACTGTTCGTGGATGGCCCGTGAGCTCTCCGAGTGGGCCTCGATGTATTCAGCGGTCGCCACCACCGCGTCGTGGAGGCGGTCCTGGGCGTCGCGGGACTCGTAGAACGCCTCGACCGTTTCCTGGACGAGGCGCCGACCTTCCATGTCGATGCCTTCGAGGGGCGGGGACATGAGCTCTTCGAGGGGGAGCTCGAAGACCCGGGCGAAGGCGAGTGCCTCGTCGAGGTTGATGCGGCGACGGGGCTCGCCGTTCTCGATGCGCCAGACCGCGGTCTGGTTCAGCTTCACGCCAGCCTTGGTCACCCGCTCCGCCAGCTCGGTTGTGCTCCAGCCCCGAACCTCGCGCTCCAGCGCCACGCGCGCCGCGACGTTCCCTTCGCTGTAGAGCAGTGGCACCTCGCCGCCATCTGCCTTGCCGCCTGCCATCGAACCTCCTTCTCGCCATCATCGCTATCCAAATTGAAACATGTGCTAGCCGATTTGGGTAATCGGCGATCGCGAGGTACATCTTATGCAGATTGATTTGCCACCTAGTCGATTGGGAAACTGCATGGGTCGATACCTCACCACCACCGAGGTCGCCGAGCGCTACCGCACGGCCGAGAGCACCGTCCGCTACTGGCGCCAGATGGGGAAGGGGCCGCGCGGCATGAAGATCGGGAAGCGCGTGCTCTACGCCGAGGCCGAGCTGCAGCGCTACGAGCAGGCGCTGGCGCAGGGGTCGAGCGAGTGGGGGCTGGCCTCATGAGGGACCGACTGTCCCCGGCATGGGAACGGCCCTCGGCGAGCTGTCGCCGAGGGCCGGAGATTCCCCAACTGATCGCCCATCGCTGATAAATGAGCTGGGGAGAGGTGGGGCTTGCCCGCCCCGCCTCTCCCGGAGAGGAACGTCTATGGAGGACTCTACGTCCCCCGACACCACCAACACATCCCCCGCTACCGTCTGGCCTGCTGCGGCGGTCCCCGGTCAGGGCATCCCCTGGCAGCGCGGGGACCGGCAGGACACCCCGTCCCCTGTCCCCATACCCGGCCAACTGGCCTTGCCGGGAAACGGGGACCAGCCCTCGGCTGATCCGGGAACAGGAGACGGTCCCCTCGCGGTGCCCGTCCCCGAGCCCCCACACGTCACGGTCCCGGTATCCACAAGCGGTGGAAACGCGCAGGTCACCGGCGCACGATTGGGGACCGGTCCCCAACGCTCCGAGGTTGCGCCAGGGGACCGTAATGGGGACGGTGATGACCGTCCCCATCTGTCACCGGGGACGGGCGGCTTGGTGAAGGGGACCGTGCAGCACGATGCGCCGGTCCCCGATGACGGGCCAGGTGCTGGAGTCCACGCCGATGTCAGTCCCGTCGCAGCCGGTGACGGGGCCGTGCTGCTCGACGAGCTGCGGGCGGCGATCGCCAAGTACGTCGTGCTCCCCAGTGACGAGGCGCTGACCGCGGTGACGCTGTGGGTGGCGGCCACCCACATCCAGACCGTGCTGCAGCACGCGCCCCGCCTTGCGGTGATGAGCCCGACGAAGGGCTGCGGCAAGTCCCGTGTCCTGGACGTGCTCTACGAGACCGTCCACGACCCGATGATGACGGTGAACACCTCGCCGGCGGTCATCTTCCGCACCATCGGCAAGATTCCGCCCACCCTGCTGGTGGACGAGGCCGACACAATCTTCGGCCCCAAGGCCAGTGGGGACAGCGAGATTCTGCGCGGGCTGCTGAACGCGGGCCATCAGCGCAACCGGCCTGCCTGGCGAATCTCCGGCCCCGAGCACAAGCCCACCCCGTTCCCTACCTTCGCGATGGCCGCGATCGCGGGAATCGGTGACCTGCCGGACACCATCACCGACCGGTCGGTCGTGCTGCGGATGCAGAAGCGCAAGCCCGGTGAGAAGGTCGCCCCGTTCCGGACGCGGTACGCGGCACCGGAACTCAACGCGCTACGTGACCGGTTGAACGCCTGGCTGGGCCCCCTGCGTGGCACCGCTGCCCGGATGGTTCCGGTGATGCCGGTGGAGGACCGGGCGGCGGACACCTGGGAGCCGCTGGTGATCGTCGCCGATCTGGCCGGCGGTCACTGGCCCGCCGAGGCTCGCGCCTCCTGCCTGGCGATGACGCGGCACGAGGCCGTCCAGGACGAGCAGACCAGCCTCAAGACACGGCTGCTGCGCGACATCCATCGCATCTTCGCCCAGGCACACAACCCCGACGCCCTGCCCACCCAGGACCTGGTCGCCGCCCTCATCCAGGACGCTGACGCCCCTTGGGCGGAGCACGGCGCCAAGGGGCTGAACGCCTACCACCTGGGCAACCTGCTGCGCGACTTCGGGATCGGCCCGGCCAACTACCGCTTCGACAAGGGCAGGCAGGCCAAGGCTTATGCCCGCAACCGGTTCCTGGACGCCTGGGCCCGCCACTGCCCCGACCTCGTCGAGGCGGGCACCGCACCCGAGCCGACACACGGCACTGAGCCCACGCGTCCGGCTCCAGGCAAGCAGCCCGCCGCGCCGACGGGGGCGCTGCCCGTCGGCCCGCCCAGCGGTCCCACCGGGGCCAAGCGGACTCGCTGACCCCATCCGGTCGTAGTCCGTATCACTGCGTCGCGTCCGTCCCCGCGCAGGTCAGCGCGGGGACGGACTCCGTCGCCGGGACGCACGTCTCCGTACCTGCCCGGACGTCCGTACCTGCGCTGACCAGGCATGCAACGCATGCGACGCACGCGACACCACCCCACCCATGCCTTTGGAGCGCCCACATGCATGTCACTGACACCGACGACCACCATCCCGCTGACCGCCGTCGGGGATGGTTCGGGCCGGCCCGACGAACAGCAGCAAGCTGGAGCGTTCGAGCCCCTAAAGGGGCTACGTCCGCGCTTGCCCCCGCCCCTGGGGTGGCGGAGGAAGAGGCCGGGCGCCAGCGGGCGCCCGAGCCGGAGGAGGGGGTGGCCGAGCCCAGCGCCACGTCTGCCGCCTACAGCGCCGAGCAGCCCAACGCCGCTCCCGCCGCGCACGACGAGCTGCCCGCCGACACGGCTGCCTCGCAACCCGAGCCTCCCGCCCATCCTCCGCTGCCCGTTGAGCAGCCCTCGTGGCGTGAGCCCGACGCCCCCACGCTGCCCGCCCGGATGAACCGCAAGCGCACAGGCGAGAACCGCGACCAAGAGAAGAAGATCCGCTTCACCCCGACCGCCGTCCGCATCATCGACGAGGCAGCCGCGCGGCGACGTCAGAAGTTCGCCGGGTTCGTCGGCGACGCCGCCTTGGCCGTCGCCCTCGGCAAGGCCACCATGGCCGGCAGCCCGGAAGACGACCCCATCCGCCCGCTCGTAGAGGCCATCGATGCACACACCCAGGCGCTGAACCGGAACGGCACCAACCTCAACCAGATCATGGGCGCCATCCACTCCGGCGCGATACCCGAGCGCACCAAGACCGTCCTCGACCACATCGAGCAGGCCGCTCAAGCCAGTTACGAGCTACTCGACCAGCTCTTGGCGGAAGGCGTCGCACATGGTTCCTGACGTCTCCACCGGATCCGACACCCGAGGACTGATCAACTACCTCTTCGGCAAGGGCCGTCGGGATGAGCACACCGACCCGCACATCGTGGCTGCCTGGGACATGGCCGGCGCCCCCGACCCCGGCCGCGACCCCACCGCCACCTACACCCAGCTCGCCCAGCGTCTCGACCACCACGTCGACCTGCGCACCCGCGAACTCGGCAAGGCGCCACCTAAGCACGTGTGGCACTGCCCGGTACGCACCGCACCCGGCGACCCCTACCTGACCGACACCGAGTGGGCCGAAGTCGCCCGCCGCATCGTGGCTGCCACCGGCATCGCCCCCGAGGGCGACGACAAGGCGTGCCGGTGGATCGCCGTACGGCACGCGGACGACCACATCCACATTCTCGCCACCACCGTCCGCGCCGACGGCCGCCGCCCGCGTTCGAACCGGGACGGTTGGCGGGCCCAGCGCGAATGCCGCAAGATCGAGGCCGAGTTCGGTCTGCGCCAGCTCAAGTCCGGTGACCTGACCGCGCCCAAGACGCCCACCGGCGCCGAGCGGGCCAAGGCCGAACGCCTCGGCCAGGACAAGACCACGCGGGAATGGCTGCGCGAGCGCGCGTACGCGGTCGCCGCCGCTGTACACAGCGTCGACGACTACTTCGCCGTGCTCACGTCTCTGGGCATCCAGGTCAGGCCGCGCGTCAGCGCCAAGACCAACGAGGTGGACGGATACAGCCTGGCCGCGCCCGGCGAAACCATCTTCTTCGGCGGCTCCGCGCTCGCGCCCGACCTGTCGTACAACCGCCTGGCTGAGCGCCTCCCCACCCAGGATGTGGCCGACCGACCCCAGCAGGTGGCGGACCCGGCCGACTCGTGGCGCCGTACGGAATCCGCCGTGCGTACAGCGCGCACGCTCCTCGACTCTGGCGACGACGCCAGCGCCCAGGGCCACCTTGACGCGTTCGCCGACACCCTGCACAACCTCGCCCGCGCCACTCCCGGCCCGTACCAGGGCGAACTACGAGCAGCGGCAACAGCGTTCAATCGTGCACGCCGCTCCGCGATCCGGGCCGACCACGAGGCCGCTGGCGAACTACGCCAGGCCGCCAGGGAACTCACCTACGCCGCCAACGTTCCGGGCGGCCTCGCCATCGCCCTCGTCTTCGCCGCCCTGCACTTGGCGCGCGCCGCCGCCAAGTGGCACGAGCAGCGCGGCCACGAACAGCAGGCCGCAGCGGCCGAGGAAGCCTTCCGCCACCTCCAGGAGGTCTACCGCCAAACCGCCGAGCCCGCCCTGGCGGACCTCGCCCAGCGTGCCCCACGTCCCCAGACCGTCCAACGCTTCGAGGTTGCCGTACGCCAGGCCGCACCCGACCACGCCGACCGCATCCTGGCCGACGCCGCCTGGCCCGCCTTGGCCACCACCCTCGCCCGCGCGGAATCCGCCGGCCACAACGCCCGGCGCCTCCTCGCCGAAGTCGTCGCCCAGCGAGAGCTCGACACCGCCGAACGCCCCGCCGAGGTCCTCAACTGGCACATCACCGCCCAGTCGAACAAGCGCGCCCACGCAGCCCATACCCGCAGCACCACACAACGCACCGGTACCCCAGTCCGCCCCAGGACCACCGTCCCGCCCCACCAGCAGCCCCCAGCGCGGCGGCGCTGACATCCCCAACCCCACTCTGGAAGGAACCCCCTGCATGCCCCACACCTCCATTCGCCCCGACGTGGTCGTCCTCCTCACCGATTCGGACGCCTCCCGCTACGGCACTGTTCGCCACAAGCACCGTGACGGGGCCCCGTTCACCGCCGCCGAACTGGAGTTGCTCTCCAGCGCCACGCAGGCCGAGAGGGAAGCCGCGGCCGCGCAGATACGTCTGGAAAACGACTGGGTGAGTGAACTCCCCGCGCTGCAGAAGGCGGTCGACGCCCTGATCACGAAGTACATCGACCAGGTCCCCGGCGCCGGCCCGTTCAGCATCGGCGATATCTGCGACGTGATGACCGATGCCGACCAGGCGGAGATCAAGCGGCTGGTCGAGGCCGTCAAGGTACGGAAACTCTTCTGACAACACCCCGAGCGCGGATCGGTCTGACCCGTACTCGGACACCATGCGCATCCTCGTCTGCCCCGCTAGCGGCGGCAGACGAGGATGCCGCCCAGGCAGTGGATCTCGAATGCCCCATGCCGGGCGATGTGCTGCTCCAGAATGGTGCGGGCCCGCTCGATCGTGGCCTCGAAAGGCACTTCATGCTGATCCGCCCACGCCTGGTACGAGGCCATGTGCGCAACGACAGGTCCGGCATCGCGGACCGTGATGGTGCCGGGCAGTTCGACCGTCTCGACTCGGCCGAACTCCTCTCCGAGCAAGGCCGGCGCCTTCTCCAGGGAGAACCGGGCGCTGAGCGAGATCCGTGCCGGGCCACGACCGGTGCCGAGGACTTCGCCGGCCGCGCGGACCCACAGCTCGTCCAGCTCGGCCTTGTCGCGGTCGCTGTTGGTGGAGGTGATCAGCAGGCCGTCCGCAGTGACGATTCGGGAGAGCTCTCGCACAGCCTGGGCGATGTCGGAGGCGTGGTAGAGCATGTGCAGCGCCAAGGCGGCGTCCACGCTCGCCGTGGCCAGTGGGAGCCTCGCCACATCCGCCACCGCGACCGCACCGGGCACGTCGGCGAGGATGCCGGGCGCGATATCCAGGCCGAGCAGTTTGAGATCAGATCGGCCCTGGCGCAGCCGCTTGATGAACTTGCCGTTCCCGCAGCCGACATCAACGACCCGCCCGCGGACGGCGCTCAGCTGCTCGGCGACAATGCCGGGCAAGTCGTGTCGCGGCGTCTGCCATTGATAGAGCGACTGACGGGCGGCAAGGTCTCGGTCACCGTTGTAGGCGCTTCCGGCGAGGCGGTCGCGGTCGGTCACAGCGGCGTCGTGGGCAGCGGAGAGGTCTGTCACGTCGGCAGCTCCGGAGGACGGGCGGCGGGAGATGCCGCGAGGACGGCTGTGTGCTGGATGCGCTCGCACAGTTGGGACACCTGCGCGGCTCCACCGTACTGGCGCCCGCTCAGCTCCCGGCAGAGATCAACGAGCCTCCGAACAATGCTCGCCGACACACGCTCCACGGGCGCCTCGAGCACGAACCCGGCCATCGCCTCGGTGCCATCGAGGTCACCCAGAAGCATGTGTCCACGGGCAAGATCGAGGTGGGCCGCAAAGAGGTCACCGACCGACTGGTCATCTGCCTCGGCGCCACGGTAGAGCCGGATCGCCGTGTCCGCGCTGGCGATGGCCTGCTGCACATGGCCGCGACCGCCAATGGCCAGATGAGTCGTCCCGGCATACGCGAACTGCTTGGCGGCTGGGAAGGCGAAGACTCCTGGAGCGTCATCGTGGCCGAGCATCCCCTCGCGGGAGCGTTCCGCGTCCGCAAGGGCGATTGCGGCGCCCGCCTTGTCACCTGCTATCGCCAGTGAACGCGCCTCCAGGCTCGCGAGGCGGGCGCCAATGCTTCCTCCCGCTCGATGCTGGCGCCCCGCTTGGGCGAGCTGGGCCGCCTGCTCGTAGTTCCCCGCCCAGTAGGCGATCAGCGATTCCACCGCCCGCACCCAGGCCAGCATTCCCTCATGCCCGGCCGCCTCGGCGCACGCACGGGCAGTACGGGCATGGGTGGCCGCCGACTCGTAGTGCCCCAGATCCAGGCAGACGTGGGCGCACAGCCCGCACAGCCGCGACGCCGAGACATACAAGTCGCTCGTCTGCCGTGGCCGTTGGCGCCCTCGAAGCAGGTCGAAGACACCATCCCGCAACTGCTTGATCTCGACGTACAGCTCCAGCAGAGGGTGGCTGACGTACGAGCGCGCGAGCCGCGCCACGTCGGCCTCCAGCTGCTCGACGACCAGCTCGTCGGCGTTGCGCTGCGTGATGAACCGGGCGAACTCGGCCGACGACGAGGCGTCCGCCGACACGGCGGCGGCTACGGAACGCTCGGCCGGACTTGGCACTGCCGCCAGGCCATCCGCTCCCTCCGCCCCGTCCTGATCGCCACGGCGCCGCTGGGTGAGCGCGACTGCGCGGTCGAGGACACCCACCTCGACCGCTAAGACTTGAGCCAAGTGCTTTCGGGTGTAGGGGACCGGGATGCGCGCCTCACGCTCGTAGCGCCCGATCTCCTTGCCGGTTACGGCAGCGCGGCCCTCGCGGGCGTTGTACTCGTCGGCGACCTTCTGCTGGGTCCAGCCGCGCTCCTTGCGCAGGCGGAGGAGCAGGGCACCGATACCCGTGTCGCCCATCCCATCTCCTCGGAGCATGTGGATCCTGGCCCCCATAGTGGCCCCCCGCTTGGCCCCCGCGCTGGCTCCCGACCCAAACGAGCGATGCCGATTGGCTGTTGGCATGGCCAGCAGAGCACGCGAGAAGCCGGAGACACCTTCGCCGGACGACGCCGAGGGCGGTGGTGCCGGCGAGCACCGCTCGACACTTCTCATCCGGCACAGGCCCGCAGCGCACGCCGCCCGTGAGTTCGTCGCCGAGGCCCTTACCCAGTGGGCGATGACCCGACGCCTCGATGACATCCGGTTGTGCGCCTCGGAGTTGGTGACCAACGCCCTGCTGCACGGCGGCCCTGCCGGAAGTCTGATCCTCGTACGCCTGGAGCTCCACACCACCCACCTGCTGCTGGAAGTGCACGACGCCGGCGACGGAATCCCGAAGCGACACAAGGTGCCGGACACCAGCGACGACGGTCGTGGGCTATTCCTCGTCGCAGCCATCGCCGACGACTGGGGCGTGGCCACCCGCCAAGGCCCTGGCAAACGTGTGTGGGCTGCCTTTCACTACACGGAGGCGACGCGATGCTGACGCCTGCCCGCGCCGCTCACCCCACGCTGTCCGCCAGCCTGATCGCCTCCCTCGCGACCGCCACCTGGATCGACACCGATCCGGCCGGCGCCACCCTGTGCTGCCTGCTCCTCGTGCCACAGCCACCCCGAAGCTCGTACGAGACACCCGTGATCATCGAGCAGCGCATGCGCGCCGTCGCGACCTCACTGGGCCTCGGCCCCGCCACCGCGCCACCGCCCGACATCGGGACACGCCTGCACCCGCTCAGCCCGACCAACGTCGCCCTGCGCTTCGACGGAACTGCGTACCGCAAGCGCATACCCGCAGGCAGGCCCTGGACCTTGCTGCTTCGGCAGCGCACCCCGGCCGCCCTCGTACTGGGCCTCGACGCCCTCTCACGCGCCGCCTCACCCGCCGAGATCGACGCGTACCTCGACCACTCCACGCTCCAGCAACGGCTCTTCTTCGGCCGCACCCAGGCCGAATGAACTGCTCCCCAACGCAAGGGAATCCGCCGTGACCATGCACCCCGTCTCACCGAATACCGTGCTCGCCAACGCCCTCCACCACGCCGAGGACGTCCTCACTCCGCGCATCCTGGCCGAACCACCGGAACGGATCGTGCTCGTCGTCGGCACCCAGATCAACGGCGCCCCACACCTCGGCACCTCCCTGGTCCAGTCCCTCGCCTTCGCCATGGCCGCCCGCCTCCGAAGCCGCTTCGGCCTGGTCACAGAGGTCCTATTCAGCGCCCTCGACAACGCGCCGTACGACCTGGCCAACGACCCGGTGACCGGTCATCGCTACCAGCGTGCGTACGCCCAGGCTCTCGGCGCGCGGGCCCTGTCAGACCTCGTTGCCGCGCTCTACGAGCCGCTGTTCACCGCACTGTCTCGCCGCTTGGGCATCCCGTACCGGATCGAGACGTACACCCAGCAGCAGGCCGGCGAGCACTTCCGCCGCACCTGGTTACGGGTCCTGCCGCGCATCGATGCCGCCCGCTGGTGGCTCGCCCCCTCGACTGGTACGCCTCACGTACGGGTTCCGTGCCCCCGCTTCAACTGCGGGTGGGCCGAGAAATACGCCGACCGCACTCGGGTGCGCCTCACCGGTCCAGAGGCTGCCACGGTGACCGCCGTGTGCCTCCACCACGGCCCCTACGAGACTGCCGTAACACCCACCGCAGGGTCGTATCTAGATCTCGCCACCCTCTACCGCAACCTCGTGAAGGAGCTCGCGCTGGCCGGCCCGCGCGGAGCGCTTCACGTCATGGTCAAGGGTGGTGACTGGGTCTTCGGCTCCCATCTCGTCGACGAAGCCCTCCAAGCCGTCGGCCTCACCCGAGCCCAGCTTCCCGCCCGGCTGTTCTGCCCCCAGATCGTCACGGACACCGGCGCCAAGCTGTCCAAATCCCTGATACGCGAGGGTCACTCGCCCTTGCCCCACGGTGCGGCCGACTGGATGCTCGATACCCGGCAGTGGCCCGGCTCGTTGCCCGAGTACGCAGACCGTCTGCTCGCCCTGAACGAGACTCTGCTGTCCGACCCCCGCCACTTCTTCCGCTCGTACTCAGCCGCCGCGATCGGCCGCATGATGACCACACCAGCACCCAGGAGCGTTCCCGCCCCATGACCGACACCACCGCCCGCGTCCACGAACTCAACCTCTACCGCAAGTACTTCGACCTGGTTGCCACGGGCGCCAAAACAATCGAGGTACGGGTGAAGTACCCGCACCTCGAAGACTTGGCCCCCGGCGACATCATCCGCTTCCGGATCAAAGGCACCGACGAAGCCTGCGAGGTCCACGTCAAACGGGTTACTGAGTACTCCGACTTCGAAGCCCTACTCACTGGCGAGGGACCAGCAAACGTCAATCCGACAGCCGCCCATGATGTTCAGCTCGCCAGCATCCGCGCCATCTATCCACCAGAGAAGGAGGCTCTAGGTGCGCTTGCAATCGAAATCCAAGGAACGTGACGACCGCGACACCAATGCCCGATCAGGCAGTCGTTGATGTTGGAGGCCGAACAAGCAAATATCCCGACACCGAGCTCAAACCGCCATCGCCCAGTTGAAGCTCGTCCGACCAATCGCGCTGCGCAATTGGATGCAGTAGCGACTCAAGCGTGCAGGACCAGGTGGTGCACAGCATGCGCATGAAAGATCCCGTGAGCGTGCTTGAAATGCGCCACCATCCCTTTTCCCAAGTTACCGTGGCGTGGTTACGAGCGAACTCGTACTCGGCGTCACGATTCCCCCCATAAGGAAAGACATCTGACAGCGGTGGGCCCGCCCACCTCTCACAAATAAGGACCCAGTCATCAGGCAATTCCACTGATTCAAGCGAGAATATATGATAGGCCCTCGGCGGGCTCGAATGCCAGCTCAAGGGGGCTCCCGAAGCCAAGAATATCCTGTCGCGCTGGGCCGCCCATTCAGCGATCCGAGACAGGCACATTGGCCCCTGCGACGTCAGCGCAAAAGCCATGTCTTCCGGAAGGGCTTTGAAGGCTTGATGGAGGGACCCTGCCAGTTCAAGTTGCAAACCCTCGTCGAACTGACTCGTGTCGCGGAGATAGAGTTCCTGAGCTCGAAGCCATTTTCTCACCTGCTCCTGGGTCGCGGACAGTGCGACACGGTCCCGTGAAGCACGATTCGGCTGACCGCAGAGGTACCCGACAAAGTTACGCGATCCATCAGCGAAGAATCCACTGAGCGTCACGATCCCGGCGTATCGGTTGCGACCAATGATGTCTGAATTTCCCCAGAGTGTCGCCAGCCCTATCCGTCTACCTTCATCATCGAGCAGTTCTGTCGCGCGTGCGATGAAGTCATCTCTCATCAGCAAGCGCTGCTTTTCATCGCCGAGGCGGAGGTTTCCGAGAGCAGGCGGATAGAGGCGATCGAACACCGCTTCAGGCGAACCTGTAGCCAAGGAAAATGGCTCGAGCACATTTCCCTCAGGGGCGGCTGGCTCACGCGTTTGAATCGGGATTGCGTTTTCGAGCACCAGGCGCTGAATCAACTGACTGAGCCGGTCGTCCTCAGTACGGTACAAGACACCCTGGATGTCATTGGGGCTCTTCTTCAGAAATACACGAACCGTCGTGCCCTCCGGCACCCAGCCCTCCGAACTGATGGGTGTGAGCAGGGGACGGCGAGACGTCCCGTCAAAGCTCAGGCGTCGGGCATCCTTTACTGCGGCGTCGTAGCGTCGGGTGGTCAATTCGACCTTGTCACCCAGGAGGAAAACTGAGAAGAATCCGATGCCAAACCGGCCGCTGGGTTTGAACCCGCCTCCAGCCAGGCCCGGAAGACGATTCCGGAGACTGGGAGAGCTCCATCCGCTCTTGCCAAAGTCGAGCAAGCCATGGATCAGAGTCTCCTCGTCCATACCGACGCCGTTGTCGCGAACCTCCAGGCACCAGGAGCCATCAGCCTCGGTGAGCAGCACATCAATGCGGCCGTCAGGAAAATCGGGCTGCAGCGCGTGGCGTGCAAGCACGGCATCCTGAGCATTCTGAATGAGTTCCCGTACGGCGACTTCGGGTTCGTCGCCATACAATTGCTCCCCACCCAGCCCTCTGACCAAGGCGGACACGTCCGAGACTGTGACGGTCGCGTCGATGGGCCTCCAACCCTGCACGCGAAAATGCTCAGCAAATCGCTCGGGCGAGTCGACTCCCGCGACAGCCCGAGCTGCGAACCGATCTCGACCAAGGTCATGTAAAAGCGCATCGACCGCCTTGAGTTCCTGGTCGATACCACGAAGGTAGTCGAGCGCTAGCCACCACGAGGGTGCGTCCTGGGCAAGAAACGGTCGCAGCGCTGTATAGGTGACTCGATCTCCAGTCAGGTCAGGGCGACTGACGTGAGTTTGAAACCGCCAATGCTCGCGTGGGACACCTTGAGGATTACGCAGTGCAAATAGCAGCGTCGGCGCGCGACGCCCGTCGACTTGCGTGGCGTCTGCAAGTCGCAGAATGCAGGAGAGTTTGAGCGGATCAATCGTCCAGTCGCGCGGCTGCCAAGGCCAAGAGTTCGCCTCACGGCGGAACTGGCCGGCGAGCTGGTCCACTGGCCACCAGTGACTAGCAGCCAAGTCACCTATCAGTGGACCGTACGCCTCCCTCAGCAAGACATCCCCAATGAGGTGAATTTCGTTGCCCGTGTCAGATTGCCAAGAGTGATCGACTAGCCGGCGCGCCTGCTCGGCATGTGATTCACGGATTGCGCTTGCTCGGCAAGCAGCGACCAGCTCAGCCGGGGGCGAGTCGAGTTGATCTTGCTCTGGCCAACACCCCTGCTCTTGATAATAGGCCACCGACAGAAGATCGCGCCACCGTTGTTCCCCTAGCGTCTCAGGGACACTCGTGCCATATGCCGCCTCCCCCATCGCAGCATCGTGTAGCACGAAAGAACAACCCAACACATAGGCTTCCGCAGGATTCAGCGTGACTGCGTTCCCACATACGAGGTCCGCGGTCTCCCATAACGCGTCTACGTGCGTGATGTCGTGCACAGTAAATTCCGGCATGCTGCGTGCGTTCTCCTGGAGAAGCACCGCAGCCGCCTTCCTGAGTCCAAGGTACGAAACTCGAAGCCTCTCGCGTTGTTCATGGTGCGGGTCATCATCTGAGCGTACAGCCAGTGCGTTCTGCCACAGAGATGTGCTTGTGTAGTCATGCTCGGACACAGGAAATACTCACCTCATTGCCGGCAGAAGAAATACGGCTGCGATCATCCACATAACGATCATTGAGACAATGATAAATAGCAGTAGGTACGTCTCGTACCAACGCATGAAATTGCCTGGCCGGGGGCGTGCGCGGAAGCCAGGACCAACATGCTTTTCGGTGATATCGCACTCTTCGTTTCGATAGTCCAGCCAGGCCAGCGCACCAACCACAATCAACATACTCGTGAAAGCCGCTACCAGAGTGACGAGAACCAATAGCCCAATTACTCCACCTCGCGCGGTGGCAGGTTCCAATCCCCACTCGCGGTAACCTACGAAAACAGCAAGGGCTGCACTGACTAGTGCAGTGGCGAGCGTTTGGTACAGGGCGAGAAAGCGGTGAGTGTTCTCGTTAACAGCGTGGATCTGCTGCAAGACATATCGATACCGCTCCAACGCGAACTCGTTCTGGACCGAAGTCGCTTCTGGACTGGTCTCCCCCGGTGTGGTCATCGCCCTCCCATTGCCCAGTCCAGCAGCATAGGCAACTCACGTCTGCCCGGCTGCGGTTTGCCCAGACTCGCAGTGCTTGTTGGGAGGCAGTAGGCCCTGCCCTCCCGATCGGCGGCAAGTGGCCGCAGCCTCGTTCGGCGCTGGGAGGGGGCTGCTGCAGGATCATGCTCTGGAGGCGAGACCAGTCCGCAAGCAGTCCGCAAGACACCCGATCAAGACCGTCGCGACCCGTCGCTAGCAATCACCAAAGGGCCAGGTCAGCGACCCACAGCAGAGATCGCTGCAGGTCACGAACCCGGCCCATTACTTGGAGACGAAGAAGGCCTGATCCAGGCTCTCTTCGCGACGGTCTGCGGACGGTGCACCTCCGCAGGTCGGCGAGCACAGCGAGCATCCCGAAGGGGCTCGGCCGGTCATCCCGGCCGGGCCCCTTCGAGCGCTTCAGGCGTCGAAGTCGCGGCGCGCGCCCTCGATGTGGGCGAGGTGTTCCTGGGTCCAGCCGCAGAGGGCGTCGACCGCCGTGCGCAGGCCGCGGCCCGGGGGCGTCAGGGTGTACTCGACGCGGGGCGGCACGGTGGGGTGGACCTCGCGGTCGACCAGGCCGTTGCGCTCCAGCATGCGCAGGTTCTGCGTGAGCATCTTGTGGCTGACGCCCTCGACCTCGTCGCGCAGTTCGCTGAAGCGCAGGGTGCGTTCGCCGAGCGCCTCGATGATCAGGAGCGCCCACTTGTTGGCGACGTCGGCGAAGATCTCCCGCGCCAGCGAGTCCGCGCGCCGCAGATCCGCGTCCTCGGGCAGGTCCTTGAGCTCGTGCTTGGTCACCATCTGGTCCCCCGTCACCAAGAAGTGCGTTCTCGCAGGTCGATCTTCACTCTCCTACGGTTCCCGGGTCACCACAAGAGAGCCATGGGCGACTTCACCGCCTCCGGACGACGGAGGGAAATCTGGCCTATTTCGACGGTCGCCGTCCGGTCGGCACGGTCACCGGCGTCAGCGAGGCGCCCTTCTCCTGCCAGCCGGTCGAGATCAGTTGGGCCGCCGGCAAGAGGCTTCCGGCCCGAGTCCGTTCGACATGTCCTGGCCATGGTCTCCGGCCCCGAGGGGCGTCCACAACTCCGCACTGACATACGCTGGTTGAGGGAGTGAGAGGACCTGAGACCATGCCTCCGGATTCGAAGATCCTCATCGTCGACGACCACAAGGACACCTTGTTCGCGCTGGAGAGCGCGCTGGCCGCCCTCAACTACGAGCTGACCTGCGTCACCAACGGTGACGACGCCCTCAAGGAGATCCTCCGCGGCGACGTCGGCCTCGTACTGCTGGACGTCCGCATGCCCGGCTCCGGCGGACTGGACGTGGTGCGCTACATGCGGCGCCTGGAGCAGACGCAGCACATCCCCATCCTGCTTCTGACCGGCTTCGGCATGAACCGCGACCTGGCCGCCGCCGCCTTCCTCCTCGGCGTGGCCGACGTGGTCCTCAAGCCCGTCGACCCGTGGATGCTGCGGACCAAGGTGCGCTACCTGTACGAGTCGTACCGGCGCACGTGCGCCCTCCAGCGGGAGCTCGACGTCCTGCGGGCCGACGGGGCGCACGCGCCCGCCCAGGCTCCGGCCGCCAAGGAACGCCGTTCGCGGGAGCCGGACGGGGCCAAGCCCCGGGTGCCCGCGCAGCCGACGGCGGCCTCGCACGAGAGCGCGGTGCGGGACCGGGGCTAGCGGGTGCCCCGGGGACGGGCCAGGCCCAGGTCGTAGGCGAGGATCGTGGCCTGGACGCGGTCGCGCAGGTCCAGCTTGCTCAGGAGCGCGTTGACATGGGACTTGACCGTGCCCGTGGTGACGCCGAGGGCCGCGCCGATCTCCGCGTTCGTGTGGCCCGCCGCGACCAGCGCAAGGACCTCGCGCTCGCGGGGCGTGAGGGATTCCAGGAGCGCGGGGTCCGGAGCGGGGGCCGTGTCCGCGAAGGCGTCGATGAGCCGGCGCGTGACGGTGGGCGCGAGCATGGCCTCGCCGGAGGCCACCACGCGGATGCCGGCGAGGAGTTCCTCGGGCTGCGCGTCCTTGAGGAGGAACCCGGAGGCCCCGGCGCGCAGGGCGTCGTGGACGTAGACGTCCTGGTCGAACGTGGTCAGGACCAGCACGCGCGGGACGGTGCCCTGGGCCCGCGCGCCCGGGTCGGTGAGCAGGCGCGTCGCCGTCAGGCCGTCCATGCCGGGCATGCGGATGTCCATCAGGACGACGTCCGGGGCGTGCGCGGAGGCCAGCTGCACCGCGCGGGCCCCGTCCGCCGCCTCGGCCACCACCTGGAGATCCGGCTCCGCGTCGACGATCGCCGCGAATCCCGCGCGGACCACGGCCTGGTCGTCGACGACCATCACCCGGATCACTCCGGTGCCGGGATCGGCGCCGGGGCCGGAGTCGGGCTCGGTGCCGGTCCCGGGCTCGGTGCCGGAGTCAGTACCGGTGCCGGTGCCGGGATCGGTACCGGGGTCGGTACCGGGGTCGGGGTCGCGGCCGTGGGCGCCGGTGCCGGTGTCCGTACTGATGGCGGTGCCTCTTTCGGGCTCTTGTGGGACGTCGGGTGCGGGGGCCGCTCCCGCGGCCGATGCGGTGCTTCTTGCCGGTGCCGTTCCTCGGGCGGGTGCCGTTCCTCCGGCGGACGCCGCGGCTCGCGTACGTCGCCCGGGCCCGTCACCTCTCTCAGCGCGGCCAGCAGCTCCCGCATCGCGGCCAGGCCCGCCCGCGCCTCCGCCGCGACGCCCTTGAGGTCGTCCGCCTCCGCCCGCGCGACCACCTCGCCCGCGTGCCGGAGCACCTCGCCCCGCAGTTCCACGGCGATGCGGCGGCGCTCCTCGTACGCCTCCGCCACCGCCGACCCGACCGCCGTCGTGAGCGCGTGGTCCTCCCGGGCCCTGACGCGCTCACGCCGCGTCCCCACCGCCGCGCCCAGGCCCCAGGCCCCGGCCATCGGGAACAGGAAGACCGTCCCGAGCAACACGGCGAGGAAGAGCAGCAGGCCGAAGCCGCCGTCGTCCTCCAGCTCCGTGATCCCGTAGGCCGCGGCGAGGGCGAGCGAGGACAGCGTCAGCCCGGCGGCACCGGCCGGCATCGCGAGCCAGGTGACGCGCGGCCACCCCGCGAACGCCGCCACCGCGTACACCGCCACGCACTCCGCGACGCCGCCCGTCGCCGCCAGGCTCAGCGCCACGGTCGGCGAAAGGAGCCCGAAGGCGAGAGCGAGCGGGGCGAGCCAGGCCGCGGCGAGGACCGCGGTGAGGACCGCCCAGGGCGCGCGCCGCCGCCACAGCAGCGGCAGCCCGTGCGCGAGGGCGGGGACGCAGGCCAGGGCGGTCTCGGCGGGGCTCTCGACGAGGACGACGAAGAGCGGGAACACCGCGACGGACAGCGTGATCGCCGCGTCGGACAGGTCGAGGGAGCGCAGGGCCGGGTGGCGCGCGACCCGGTGGCGCAGCGTGCGCAGGGCCGGAGAGGCGGAGGGGAGCACGCCGGTGCGCGGCAGCCGTGCCCGTACGCACCAGCCGGGACCGTCCGTGCGCGGCCCCGCCGTCAGCGTGCCGTCGAGCGCGGTCGCCCGCTCCCGCATGCCCGCCGTGCCGCGCCCGGAGCCGAGCCGCTGCCGCCCCGCGGGCGCGCCGCCTTCGGCCGCCCCGGTGCGCGCGGCCGCCCCGTCGTCCTCGACCGTCAGCTCCACCGCGCCGTCCAGGTCCGCGTCCGCCCCCGGGTCCGCGTCCATGACGCGGACCCGCACGCGGACCGCCGCCCCGGGGGCGTACCGCAGCGCGTTCGTGAGGGCCTCGCGCACGATGCCGAACACCGCATCGGCCACCGGTCCGGTCAGCGCCACGAGCTCCGGCGCCACGACGACGGCGGGCCGCAGCCCCAGCCGGGCGAACCCGGCGGCCAGTTCGTCGACGCGCTCCGCCAGGGCGCTCTCCTCGTCCGCCGCAGACGTCCGCATCATCGCCACCAGGCGGTGCAGGGCCGCCTGGGTCTCGCGGCCGGTCTCCGCCGCGAACCGCAGCGCCTGCTCGGTCAGTTCCGGTCGGCGCCCGGCCAGCCGCAGCGCGCTGTCCGCGGTGACCACCACCGAGGTGAGGTGGTGGGCGCTGACGTCGTGCAGCTCGCGGGCGAGGCGCCCGCGCTCGGTGATGGCGGCCCGGCCGCGTTCGGCCTCGGCCCGCGCCAGGTCCCGCGCGGCGGCCCGGCGCCCGGCGTGCCAGCGGCGGCGGCTGCGGCCCAGGCCCACGACGGTCAGATAGAGCACGCCGTTCACGGCGGTCTCGCCGGCCGCCTCCAGACCCGAGTCGAGCACCAGCACCGAACGGACCGTGTCGACGACGAGCAGAGCCCCGCCGACCAGGGCGGCCGTCCGCCCGGGGCGGCGCACCGCCACCGAGTACAGCGCGATCAGCAGGCCCAGCGAGTGCAGGAGCGTCGCGTCCTCGGGCAGGAGGAGCCCGGCGAGCATCCCGGCCTCGACGGCGAGCGCGGCGGCGACGGGACGGCTGCGGCGCACGCCGAGCCCGGCCGTGACCACGACCGCGATCGCGAGGGCCGCCACGAGGTGGGCGGTGCCCACCGGCTCGCCCTCCCGCAGCACGCGCCCCGGCCAGTAGGCGAGCTGCGGGATCGCCAGCAGGACGGGCAGCAGCCAGTTCCGTATCCGCTCCATATCGGCCTCGATGATACGGAGGAGGTGCGTGTTCCCGCCTGCCGCGCCCGGGGCACCCGGTCCCTGCCGCCGGAGGGTCCGCGTCTATCTCTGGTTGGAGAGCGTGATCGTACGGACGGCCGACGCCTCGGCCCCGCGCCGCCGGAATGCTGGTGGGCATGACCACGCCGCCCCACCAGGCCCCCTCCCCGTACCCCGCGTACCCCCACGCGTACGCCCCGCCCGCCCCCTGGCCCCCGTACACCGCACCGCCCCTCCCCTACCACCGCCTCGCCCTGGCCACCGGGCGGCACCGCTGGTGGCGGCCGGTGGCGGGGACCGCTCTGGTGCTCGGCGGGACCCTCGTCACGGCGGTCGCGGTGATGGCCGGCGGGGAGATCGCGGGCGCGTTCCTGAACCGGCCCGTCGACAAGGAGGGCTTCCGCGTCTGGGGCGGCATCGGGGAGACCGGGCTCGCCCTGCTGTCGCTCGCGCTGCTCACTCCTCTGGTGCTGCTGGCCGCGCGCTGGGCCCAGCGCCGTCCGGCGGGGACCGTGTCGTCGGTGACCGGGCGGCTGCGGTGGGGCTGGCTCGGGCGGTGTCTGGTGGTGGCGCTCCCGCTGGTCGCCACGTCGCTGGGCATCATGCTGCTGCTCCCCGAGCCGTCGGGCGGCGGCACGCGGGACGAGCTGGTGTGGGCGGGGCTGCCGAACTTCCTGCTCGGTCTCGCGATGGTGTGCGTGCTCGTGCCGTTCCAGGCCTCGGCGGAGGAGTACGTGTTCCGGGGCTGGCTGGTCCAGGCGGTCGGCGCCTGGTGCCGCTCGCCGTGGGTGGCGGTCCTGCCCCAGGCCCTGCTGTTCGCCGCCGCCCACGGGTGGGGCACGCCGTGGGGCTTCGTGGACCTGACGGTGTTCGGCCTGGTCGCGGGCGCGCTGACGGTCCGTACGGGCGGGCTGGAGGCCGCGATCGGCCTGCACGTCGTCAACAACCTGCTGGCGATGGGCCTCTCGGCCGCGATCGCCGGTGCGCTGGCCTCCGAGGAGACGGCCGCGGACATGGGCGCGCCGGCCGTCGCCGTCGACGTGGCCATGCTCTGCGGCTACGCGGCTCTCGTGCTGTGGCTCGCGCGGCGCCGCCGGATCGCGGCGGTGTCGCCGGGGGCGGAGGCGGGCGCGGAGGCGGGTTCTGTGGCAGGGGCTGCTTCGGGGGTGGCCCGGTGACGGTCCTGGAGACTTCCGACGACACGCGGACCGCGCAGACCGACGTGGCCGCCGTGCCGACGACGGAGACGGTCGGCGCCGAGACGCCGGCCGACGACCGGCCACGGCGCCCGCTCATCCGCCGGAGCGTGCGCGACGTGTTCCTCGGCGTCGCCGTGTGGCTGCTGCTGTTCCGGTGGCTCGTGCACGGCGAGGAGCGGACACCGGTGAGTTCGCTCGGCCTGGTCGCCGGGCTCGTGACGGTCACGGTGTGGGTGACCGGGGCCGCTCTCCTGCGCGGCAAGGAGGACCGCGCGGCCCGGTGGATCGCCGGGGAGTCCGCGGCCCTGGCGGTGAGCGCGGTCGCCTGGGCCTGCGCGGTGCGTCCGGCGAGCACCTCCCTCGTCGACCTGCCGACGCCCGCCGCGAGCGGGCTGCTGCTGGCCGCCGCGGCGGGTCTCGGCCTCTGGGCGCGGTACGCGGAGCGGCGTTCCCGCTGATCGCGGAGGGGCGCGCTCACCGGGCCGGGCCGGGCGGCACCCACCTCACCCGGCCCACCGCACCCCGGCCCGCGGCCCCACGCGTCGCCCGCTGCTTCAGCCTGTACGCGCACAGCGGCTTCTTCGCCGTGCCGTCCTCCAGGGTCGCTTCGGCGGTCTTAATCACTTGCGGCGCCCGATCACCGACTGCTCCACTGGCGGGGCCGGGGAGAGCCCGGCGGAGTCGACGAAGGAGAAGGTAATGCGGCGTTCGTGCATGTCCCACGCGAAAGGACTTCCCCCCTCTTCAAAGGACATGACGGTACGTGCATTCATCTGCTCCGCACACACTGAACCTGGGCATCCTCGCCCACATCGACGCCGGTAAGACCAGCCTGACCGAGCGGCTCCTGCACGCCGCCGGGGTCATCGACGAGGTCGGCCGCGTCGACGACGGCACCACCCGGACCGACACGCTCGCCCTGGAGCGGCAGCGCGGGATCACCATCAAGTCCGCGGTCGTCTCCTTCGTCATCGGCGCCTCCGCGAGCGGCACCGACGACGGCGACAGCGGCGGCGTCACGGTCAATCTCATCGACACGCCCGGCCACCCGGACTTCATCGCCGAGGTGGAGCGGGTCCTGAGCGTGCTCGACGGCGCCGTGCTCGTGGTCTCCGCCGTGGAGGGCGTACAGGCGCAGACCCGCGTCCTGCTGCGGACGCTGCGCCGGCTGCGCATCCCCACGCTGATCTTCGTGAACAAGACCGACCGGCGGGGCGCGCGGTACGAGGGCGTGCTGCGGCACATCGCCGAGCGGCTGACCCCGGACGTCGTCCCGATGGGCACGGTCCGCGGCATCGGCACGCGCGACGCGCGCTTCGTGCCCTTCACCGCGGAGAACACCCGCGTCACCGCGGAGAACACCCGCGACGGCGGCTTCACCGCCCGTCTCACCGAACTGCTCGCCGGGCACGACGACACGGTCCTCGCCGCGTACGTCGAGGACGCGGCCCCCCTCTCGTACGACCGTCTGCGCGCCGAACTGGCCCGGCAGACCCGCCGCGCGCTGGTGCACCCGGTGTTCTTCGGCTCGGCGGCGACCGGCGAGGGCGTCCGCGAACTGACGGACGGCATCCGGGAGTTGCTGCCCTCCGCCGTCGGCGACGACCAGGGCCCCGTCTCCGGGACCGTGTTCAAGGTCGAGCGCGGCGCGGCCGGGGAGCAGATCGCCTGCGTCCGCGTGTTCTCGGGCACGGTCCGCACGCGCGACCGCGTGGAGATCGTGGCGGCGGGCGGCGCCGACGGTCCGGTCCGCGAGGGCAAGGTCACCGGCATCAGCGTCTTCGAGCGGGGCACGGACGTGCGGCGCGCGGAGGTGCGGGCCGGGCAGATCGGCAGGCTCTGGGGGCTCGGCGGCATCCGCATCGGCGACGTGATCGGCGTCCCGCGCGCGGGCGTCGACCCCGGTGGGCACTTCTTCGCCCCGCCGACCCTGGAGACCGTCGTCGCCCCGCTCCGCCGCGCCGACCGGGGCGCCCTGCACCTCGCGCTCACCCGGCTCGCCGAGCAGGACCCGCTGATCGGCCTGCGCCAGGACGACGTGCGCCAGGAGGTGTCGGTCTCGCTCTACGGCGAGGTGCAGAAGGAGGTCATCCAGGCCACGCTCGCCGAGGACTTCGGGCTCGGCGTCTCCTTCCGGGAGACGACGACGATCTGCGTGGAGCGGGTCGCGGGCACGGGCTCGGCGTTCGAGATCATCGACAAGGACCCCAACCCGTTCCTCGCCACGGTCGGCCTGCGGGTGGCGCCCGCGCCGGTCGGCGCCGGGGTGGAGTTCCGGCTCGGCGTCGAGCTCGGTTCGATGCCGTACGCGTTCTTCCGCGCGGTCGAGGAGACCGTGCGGGAGACGCTGCACCAGGGCCTGCACGGCTGGCGCGTCCCCGACTGCGTGGTCACGATGACGCACGCCGGGTACTGGCCGCGCCAGAGCCATGCGCACGGCACCTTCGACAAGAGCATGTCGAGCACGGCCGGGGACTTCCGGAACCTGACGCCGCTGGTCCTGATGGACGCGCTGCGCGCGGCGGGCACGGTGGTGCACGAGCCGATGCACCGCTTCCGCCTGGAGGTGCCCGCCGACACGGTCGGGGCGGTGCTGCCCCTGCTCGCGCGGCTGCGGGCGGTGCCGCACACGCAGTCGGCGAGCGGGGCGGCGTACCTCCTGGAAGGGGACGTCCCCGCGCAGCAGGTGCACGCGCTGGAGCAGCAGCTGCCCGGACTCACGCGCGGCGAGGGCGAGTTGGAGTCCGCCTTCGACCACTACGAGCCCGTGCGCGGCGGCACGGTCCCCACGCGCGAGCGGACGGACCACGACCCGCTCCACCGCAAGGACTATCTGCTGCGGGTGGTGCGCCGCACGAGCGGCGGGGGGCGGGAGGCCGGTGTCGGTGTCTGACGCCTTCCTCCCGCCGCGGGCCGCCGCTCAGGCGGCCGCCGTCGCTCAGGCGCCCGCCGCCGGGATGCCGAGCTCCCGCAGCCGGTCCCGGTCCGCGATGATGTTGATCTCCGTGATCCTGCCGTCGACGACGGTGAAGGAGCCGAGCGAGACGACCTCGCCGCCGGGCGCCGCGGCCAGGCCCGGCAGGCCGTTGACGAGCACCACGTACTGGTGGTCGGCGATCGCCGCGAACATCGCGGCCTGCCCGGCCACCGTCGCCGCGCCCCGGATCACCTTCGACAGGCCCGAGGACAGCTCGCCGGTGTCCGCGCGCAGCACGACGTCCGGGTCGAGGAGCGCGAGCAGCGCCTCGAAGTCGCCGGCGCGCGTGGCGGCCATCCAGGCGTCGACGACCTCGCGCTGCCGGGCGACGTCCGTCTCCGGCGCGGGGGCCGAGCCCTGTACCCGGCGGCGCGCGCGGCTGGCCAGCTGCCGGGTCGCGGCCGTCGAGCGCTCCACGACGGGCGCGATCTCGTCGAAGGGCACGGCGAACATGTCGTGCAGCACGAACGCGAGGCGCTCGGCGGGCGCGAGGGTCTCCAGGACGACGAGCAGCGCGAGGCCGACCGAGTCGGCGAGCAGCACCTCCTGCTCGGGGTCCACGGCGTCGACCCGGCTCACGACGGGGTCCGGCACATGGGCCTCCAGGGCGGACCGCTCCGAGGTGTCCAGGGGGTCCTCGCGCCGCGACTGCCGCGAGCGCAGCAGGTCCAGGCAGATCCGGCCGACGACCGTCGTCAGCCAGCCGCCGAGGTTCTGCACCTCGCCCGAGCCCTCCCCACGGCCCGCGGCACCCTCGGTGCGGCTCAGCCGCAGCCACGCCTCCTGGACCGCGTCCTCCGACTCGCTCAGCGAGCCGAGCATGCGGTACGCGACCGCGTTCAGGCGGGGCCTGTGCTCCTCGAACCGGGCCGCCAGGACGGCCTGCTCCGATGCCTTCTCGTTCATCTGTCACATTCTCCCGTCGCGTTCCGTCACCACGGTGACGGATCTGCCCCCACACACGTGACGACCGGGATGAACAGTAATGACCACTTCCGCAACCCTCACGACCAGTACTGGCCCAAGGAGTTACCCATGGAGATCGACGCCGACCTCGTCCGCCGGCTGCTCGCCGAACAGTTCCCGCAGTGGGCGGACCTGCCCATCGCCCCGGTGCCGCGCCCCGGCATGGACAACGCGACGTACCGGCTCGGCGACGACCTGTCCGTACGGCTGCCGGGGCACTCCCGGTGGATCGGGCAGGTGGAGCGCGAACAGCGGTGGCTGCCGTGGCTCGCCCCGCAGCTCCCGCTCACCGTCTCCACGCCGGTCGCCCGGGGCGGACCCGGCCAGGGCTACCCCTTCCCCTGGTCGGTCTACCGCTGGCTGGAGGGCGAGGCCGCGACCACCGACGGGCTCGCCGACCCGGTGCGGACGGCGACCGAACTCGCCGGGTTCATCAGGGCGTTGCAGAAGGCGGACGCGACGGACGGCCCCGCGCCGAACCTGAGCAACGCCTTCCGCGGCGAGCGCGTGGGCACCGAGTGCGACTCGCTGGCCGCCGACTCGCTCGTCCGCGCCAAGATCGCGAAGCTGGACGGCATCGTCGACACGGCCGCCGTGACGGCGGTGTGGGAGGCGGCGCTCGCGGCACCCGCGTGGGACCGCGACCCGGTGTGGCTGCACGGGGACCTCGCGACCGGCAACCTGCTCGCCGTGGACGGGCACGTGAGCGCCGTCATCGACTTCGGCACGCTGGCCGTGGGCGACCCCGCCTGCGATCTGATCCCCGCCTGGATGTTCCTGCCCGCGTCGGCACGGGACGCCTTCCGGGCGGCGGTCGACATGGACGACGCGACGTGGGCGCGGGCCCGCGGCCTGGCGCTCGCCGGGTCGCTGCCGGTGCCGGACGACCCGTTCTTCGCGATCCCGGAACGGGTGACGGCGTCACTGCGCCATCTCGGCGCGGTGCTCGACGACTTCGCGGAGCACGCGGGCGGCTAGGACCGGCCGCCGCGGGGCCGTGCCGGGACGGCGGCCGGCCGGCCACCGCGCAGGTCTACGCCCCGATGACCGGCGCCAACACCGCCCGCAGGTCGGCCGGTTCGCGGTACAGCAGGCCGGTCATCCCGAGCGCCTCGGCCGCGGTCACGTTCTCCTCGCGGTCGTCCACGAAGAGGCAGCGGTCCGGGGCGACCCCGGCCCGCCGCGCCGCCGTCTCGTAGATGCGGCGGTCCGGCTTGACGACGCCGAGGTCGGCGCTGCCGATCACGTCGTCCACGAGCCCGTCGGGGCCGGTGAGGCCGAGCAGGGCGAGGTCGTCGGCGAGCCAGGGCGTCGCGTTGGTGACGAGCAGGACGGGCAGTCCGGCCGCGCGGGCCTGCCGGAGCAGCCCGACCACCGTCTCGTCGGCGCGGAACTTGGCCTCGGCCAGCGTCGTCCCGAGCGCGCGCCCGCGCTCCCTGGGCACCCGGTCCGCGAGCTGGTCGGCGATCGCCTCGATCCACTGCTCCTTGGTGATCTCGCCGCGCATCAGCGGCAGATCGGTCCCGGGCGCGAAGGCGACCTCGGCGGTGGCGCCGCGCGGCAGTCCGGCGTCGCGCTCGGCCTGTTCCAGTTCCGCCATGTCGTAGAAGCGGATCACGCCGTCGAGGTCGCTCAGTACGGCGTCGAACGCCCGGCCGGAGATCGTCGTCATCGCATGTGTCTATCACGCGGTCCCGGGACGGGATGCCGGTGCCTCACGTACCGTCCGACGGTGTGAGCACCGACGACAGACACATACCGTTCGCCCGCCTGCACAACTTCCGTGACCTGGGCGGCTACCGGACAGCCGACGGCCGCGCCGTGCGGTGGGGGCTGCTGTACCGCGCCGACTCGCTCGGCAAGCTGCGCGCCGACGAGGGGGCCGACGAGGCCGAGCGCGCGGACTGGGCGCGCTTCCGCTCGCTCGGCGTCCGCGCGGTCATCGATCTGCGGCACGGCTGGGAGATCGACGCCAGGGGCCGCCTACCGGAGCGGGCGGAGGCCGCCTACCACCACCTGAGCATCGAGCACCGGCCGTACGACCAGCCCTCCCTCGGCCCGGAGGTGCTGCCGGGCCCGTACCTCGCCGAGCGGTACATGGAGGTGGCGCACGACGGCGTCAAGGAGATCCGCGCCGCGCTCGACGTCATCGTGGCGGCGGCCGCCGACGAGGCGCCGCTCGTCTTCCACTGCGCGGGCGGCAAGGACCGCACGGGCCTGATCGCCGCCCTCGTCCTGGCACTGCTCGGCGTCCCCGAGGACGAGGTCGTGGCGGACTTCGCGCTCACCGAACTCGCCTCGGAGCGGCTGCTCGCGGACTGGCGGGCCGCGCACCCCGACGCCGGGGAGATCTGGCCCGCGTACCCCCACGCGCCCGCCGAGGTGATGCGCCTGTTCCTCGCCGAGCTGACGCGCCGGCACGGCTCCGTCCGCGGGTACGCCGCCGAACTCCTCGGAGTGGACGAGGAGTTCGTCGACGCGCTGCGCGGGGCCCTGCTGGAACCTCAGCCGGCGACCCCGGCGAGCGCGCCCGGCGCGTAGGCACCGCCCTGGTTGTCCAGGATCACGCCGAGCCGGTTGGTCGCGTTGATCATGGCGATCAGGGAGACCAGCGCGACGGTCTGCTCCTCGTCGTAGTGCGCGCGCACCGCCGCCCAGGTCTCGTCGGCCACACCCGTGGAGGCGTCGGCGATGCGGGTGCCCTCCTCGGTGAGCGCCAGCGCGGCCCGCTCGGCCCCGGTGAACACGGTGGAGTGCCGCCAGGCGGCCACCAGGGCGAGGCGGGCCGCGCCCTCACCGGCGGCCGCCGCGTCCTTGGCGTGGATGTCGACGCAGAAGCCGCAGCCGTTGATCTGGCTGGCGCGCAGCTGCACCAGCTCCTGGGTGGCCCTGGGCAGCGACGACTCCTGGATCACCAGGCTGACGGCGTAGATCCGCTTGCCGATCCTGGCGCCGGTCTCGTGGGCGAACAGGTCCATACGGGGTTCCATGACGGTGTCCTCACGGGTGACGTCGTGTGCCGGGCGGCTCGTCCGCCCGGCGTCCTGACGAACACGAGATGCCGGCCGCCGGGCTCCTGTGACAGCACGACGGTGTGACGCAGGCCACCGCGCCGGGCTGTCACAGGACGGCGGGGGCCGGCGTCCTGTGCGTGACACGGGCCAACGGTCCACAGGAACGTCGAACAGGCGGGAGCCGGTCATGAAGGAACCAGAAACCGGGCACGACGGGCGGACCGACGCCGCGACCGAGGTGTTCGTCGCCCACCGGAACCTGCTCTTCACCGTCGCCTACGAGATGCTCGGCTCCGCGGCCGACGCCGAGGACGTCCTCCAGGAGACCTGGCTGCGCTGGGCGGACGTCGACCTCGGCACGGTGCGGGAGCGGCGCGCGTACCTGGTCCGGATCACCACGCGCCAGGCGCTGACCCGGCTGCGTACGCTCAGCAGGCGCAAGGAGTCCTACGTCGGCCCCTGGCTGCCCGAGCCGCTGCTGACCGCGCCCGACGTGGCGGAGGACGTCGAGCTGGCCGAGAGCGTCTCGATGGCGATGCTGCTGGTCCTGGAGACGCTCGCGCCGACCGAGCGTGCGGTGTTCGTGCTGCGCGAGGTGTTCGGCCTGGAGTACGCGGAGATCGCGGAGGCCGTCGGCAGGAGCCCGGCCGCGGTCCGCCAGATCGCGCACCGCGCGCGGGCCCACGTCGCGGCGCGACGGCCGCGCGGAACCGTCTCCGCCGCCGAGACCCGCGGCGCGCTCACGGCGTTCCGGCAGGCGATCGAGACGGGCGACCTGCGGCAGTTGCTCGACCTGATCGCGCCGGACGTCGTCCTGCTGACCGACGGCGGCGGGGTGGTGCGGGCCGCGGTGGCGCCCGTCGTGGGCGCGGAGCGGGTGGCGGCGGTGCTGGGCAGGCTCGACGGGGGGCTGTCCGTGCGGCAGGCCCGGATCAACGGCTGTCCCGCGCTGGTCCTCCGGCGGGGCGAGGAGGTCGACACCGTCCTGGCGGTGCGCGTCGACGACGGGCTCATCACCGGGCTGTACGCGGTGCGGAACCCAGAGAAGCTGTCGCGGGTGGAGCGGGAGACGGTGGTGGGCCGGGAGACGGTGGTGGGCCGCGGGGCCGTCGGGGGCCGCGGGGCCGCGGGCCGCTGCGTCACTTGAGTCACTGCTGCCCTACGGCTGGCTGTCCTGCGGCTCCGCACACCGCCCCTTCGGTGCTGGTGGGCCGCTCCGGCGGTCAGCGGGCCTCGCCCTCGACGACGTCCACGCGCCAGGCCGCGAGGCGCTCCGCCATCGGTCCCGTCCCGTCGAGCACGTGCCGCGCGAACGCGTCCCGTTCGTGCGCGAGGACGGCCGCCTCCCAGACGCAGGGCGCCAACCCGGCCCGCCCCGGGCGGAGTTCGCCCGACTGCCCCGCGGGACCGACGAAGACCGCGAGGTCGGACATGTACCCCTCGATCCAGGTGTGGACGAGGACGTAGTCGCCGTCACCGCCCGCGTGCACGATCAGCACGGCGAGGCCGAGCGAGCCGCGCGCGCGGCCGAGCGCCAGATGCGACCCGGCGAGCCCGAGCGCCGTCGCCTCCGCCTCCTCCGTCACCGTCCGGCCCGGCGCCTCGACCGCGTACACCTTCACGAGGTGACCGCCTGCCTCGCGGGTCCCCAACGCCCGTACCGCACGCGCGTGATGGGCCTCCGCGAGGTCGAAAAGCCCCGCCAAGTCCACGGATTCCGGCAGCTCCGACCCCATCTGCTCGGGCGTGCGGCTGAGTTCACTCATCGCCCCATCATGCCGAGCCGCCCCACGGGCCGGACGGCCGGGCCCGGCGGCGTACACGCGCACCGCCGCGCACCGTCTCACTCCGCCGTCCGCACCGACCACACCCCGGCCGCCACCACCAGCGCCGTCGCCGCGCACTCGCGCGGCCCGAGCCGCTCCCCCAGCACCGCGAATCCGACTGCGGCGCCCACCGCGGGCCCGAGCGCCAGCAGGACGCCGAAGCTCCGCGCGCCGATGCGGCGCAGCGCCAGCAGGTCCAGGGAGTACGGGACCAGCGAGGAGAGCAGCGCGACCAGGAGCCCGGTGCCGAGGACGGCCGGGTGCGCGGCGACGGACCGCCCGTCGGCCACGGCCGCCACCGGCACCAGCAGGCAGGCGCCGATCCCGAGGGCCACGGTGAGCCCGTCCCAGCCGGGGAAGAGCCGCCCCACCCGCTGGTTGAGGACCACGTACCCGGCGCGGCAGAGCGCCGCCGTCGCGCCCGCCGCGATGCCCGCGCCGGACAGCGTGCCGCCGGGCACGGCGAGGAGGAGCACCCCGGCGAGGGCGAGCAGCCCGGCCATCAGGTGCGCGGCCCTGCGGGCGAGGAGGAGCGCGAGGGCGAGCGGGCCGAGGAGTTCGAGGGTGGCGGCGACGCCCAGCGGGAGGTGCCGGATGGCCTGGAAGTACGCGGCGTTCATACCGGCGAGGACGACGCCGAGGCCGGCCGCGGCCCGCCACTGGTCCGCCGTGAGGCGCGTGAGGCGCGGCCTGACGAGCGCCCACAGGACGAGCGCGGCGAAGCCGAGCCGCATCCCCGCGAGCGCGGTGGGCCCGACCTGCCCGTACGCGCCCTTGGCGACCGCGGACCCGAGCTGAAGGCTGACGACCTGCGCGAGTACGAGCAGAACGGCTCCCCGAGCCGAAGCGCCACCGCCCTGCCGCTCCCCATCCGGGCTCCGCCCCGCCCCCACGTCCCGTCCCTCACCCACCGCAGAAGCCACCCCGCCACCCGCCCCGGCTCGCCCGCCCCCTGCGACCCGGCCTTCCCGTCCAGCACTCGGCCCTCGGCCCGCACCGAACCGTCGCCGCACCCCAGCGCTCGTGTCCGCCCCGGCTCCCCCGCCAGGCACGGCGCCCCGCGCCGAACCGCCACGGCGCCCCATCCGGGTGCCGCTTCTCCCCTCCCCGACTGCCTCGGCCCCACCATCCGGCCCGGCCGAACCATCCGCCGCCGTCCCCCCACCGTCCGACCCGGCCCCACCCGTCACCACGCCTCCTCCGCCCCGCATCCGTCGGTGTGGACCCGCTCTTCACCGCTCGGCGCGTCTCACGGGCCACAGCGTGATGTCATGGCCTTGTGCACTTCAACCATTACGGGGGCGAGGCCGCGCTGCTCGCCGCCGCGCTGGTCAACTCGCTGCCGACGGCACCGCCCCTGGCACCGCTGCTCGCCGCGCACGGCGTCGTGGACCACGCCCTCACCGCCGCCCAGGAGGCCGCCCTGCGCGACTGGGCCGCGCGGCTCGCCGAGTGCTTCGGGCCGCAGGACCTCCCGAGGCGCTGCGAGACCGTCAACGCCCTGCTGGCCCAGGCCTCCAGCACCCCGCGCATCTCCCTGCACGACGGCCGCCCGCACTTCCACTACAGCGCGCCCGCCGCCGACCCGGCCGCCCACGTCCGCGCCCTCACGGCGGCGGGCCTCGCCTACGTCGTCTGCTTCGCCGACGCCCACCGGCTCGGCCGCTGCGCCCGCGCCGGGTGCGGGCTCGCCTTCGTCGACACCTCGCGCAACGGACGGCGCGCGTACTGCTCGGTGCGGTGCGCCAACAACGACGCGGTGGCGCGGCACCGGGCGCGCGGGCGCGGCTGAGACCGTCCCCCGGCGCGGCTCACTCCTCGCCGAGCACCTCGTCGGCCGCCGCCCGCACCCGCTCCTGGTCCGCGCGCACGGCCGCGTACCCGGACGCGTGACGCCGCAGGTCGGCGCGCTGCTTCTCGTTGCTGACGGCCCACCACACCCCGGCGGTGTTCAGCTTCCGATTGCACTCGACGTCGGCGACGGCGGTGTCCAACTCCCGCTTCGTACGCGCGGTGTTGCCGCCCTGGACTCCCTCGCGCCACGCCTTGTCGTGGAAGGCCTGGACCGGGCTCTCGTACCGCCCGAGGCCCCTGCCCTGGACACAGCGCGACCAGTCGCGGAAGGCCCTGAGCACCCGCGCGTCCTTGGCGACGGCCTTGTCGAGCTCCCGGGTGCGCTCGCCGACGTACCCGCGCACGCGCATCGTCTTCACCGGGTCACCCATGACCTCCCGCTGGCCCCGCCCGGAGCAGCCGCCCTTGGGCACCTCGCGGCCCTTCACCTCGACGGCGTCCCCGCGGAGGGGGCCGTACAGCACCTCGTGCTCCCCCTCTTTCAGGGCCCGGCCCTCCGGGAATGCCTCCTCCCGCCAGGACGTCACGCGGTCCGGGTCGAATCCGTAGCCCCAGCGGCGGACGTGGGCGAGGTCGAGCATGCCGTACGGGGACACCGTGGAGACCGTCATGGAGAAGGTGCTCCCCCCGAGGCTCTGCGCGGTCCTCCGCGCGGGGTGGAGCGGAAAGTCGGCGAACCCGTAGGAGCGCATGCACTGTTGCGTGCGGCGCGCCGCCGCCTCTTCCATCCGTTTGTCGTCGCGCCTGCTGAACTCGTAGCGGTCGAGGGGCAGTTCGGGGAAGTCACTCGTGGTCTTCACGCGCGGTACGCCGGGCCCGCCCGCGAAACCCTCCGGAGAGGCGGATTCGCCGAACGCGCCGGAGCCGAATCCCACCACCACCGCGCCCACCAGGGCGAGTACACCCCACCGCGCCTTCATCGGACCCCTCCCCAGGCGGCTCAACCGAACCGTGGGACCCTACCGCCGCGCCGCGTGGCACGACAGCACAGGGGTACGTCAACCACCCTCGTCGGAGCGTCGCTTGCGCTCGTCGCCACCGGCGGCGAGACGCCTCCTGACGTGCCGCGACCGGGAGCGCCGTGCGCCCGCCGCGCGCTCGGCGTCCTCGGTGACGTACAGCGCGCACTGGTCGTTGCGGCACGGCCCGGGGCCCCATTCGGGGACGAACACCCCGAGCACCTTGCGCCGCCGGATCGCCGTGCCCACCGGCCGCCCGCAGCCGCCGCAGACCGGCTCGTCCTGCGGGGCGGGGCCGGGCCGAGGCCCTTCGTTGCCCATACGGCCAGATTAGGCCGGTCCGGCCCGCCGGGGCAGCCCTACGACACGGCTCGTACCGGCTCGTGGGCGCCGCCGGAGCGCCGTCCACCCGGCCGCGCGCCGCCCGAGCACCACGATGCGCGACCTCGCCTCACCCGGCCCGGACACCGCGGCCGTTCAGCGCCGCCCGACCCCCTCCTCCGCCCAGCGCCGCCGGATCTCCACGGCGTCGTCCTCACCGGCCACCACCTGCCGCGCGACCTCCGCGAGCCGCAGCCGCCGGGAGCGCGCGTACGCACGCAGCGCCGAGAACGCCTCGTCGACGGAGCACCGCCACCGCTCGGCGAGCACGCCCTTCGCCTGCTCGACCGCAATACGGCTGGTGAGCGCCGACTGCAACTGCCCGCGCTCCACCAGGCTCCGCTCCAGCGACTGCTGGCGCAGGACCGCGGCCGCCGCGAGATCGGCGAGGGTCTGCGCGAAGGCGACCCGGTCCTCGCTCAGCGAACCGGCCCGGTCGGCGCCCTCGGCGCACCCAGCGAGCCACTGGGCGCCGACCACCGGCTCCGCGTCCTCGGCGTGGAACAGACCGAGGGCGCCCACGGCCTGCGCGTCCTCCGGCGCCGGCGTCTCCTGCCGCAACGGCAGCACCTGTAGCGCCACGAACCCGGCCGCCCGCGCCTGTTCCGCGTACCGCGGCCACCGCGCGACCGACTCCGCCCCGCCGATGTCGACGTCCATCATCGCGACCCCCGAGCGGCAGCTCTCCAGGCACGGTCCCTCGCCCTGCCGGACGGCGGACACCTCAAGTGCCCGGGTCCGTTCGTCCGAGGCCTCGACGGCACCGCTCTCCAGCAGCACCACCGCCCCCGAGACCCCGAGCAGATCCACACAGCGGACGGTCAGATCCTGCAGGAACTCCACGCCACCCTCCGAATCCTGAACGACTACGACAGTTCGCAGGTGCAACAGCGGCGTCAGCCGTCGCTCCCCGCCACACACGGCTCACGCCACATCGGCCACATCCGCGGCCCGTCGGGCAGGTCGAGCGCCGTGCCCATGAAGGAGAAGCCCAGGCGCGCGTACAGGTCACGGCTACGCGCGTTGCTCGCCTCCAGATAGGCGTGCAGGCCCTCCCGGTCGCACCGTGCGAGCACGGCGGCGACGAGCTCGGTGCCGAGGCCCTCGCCCTGCCGGTCGGGGTGCACGGCGATCAGGTGCAGATACTGGTGCGCCCGGTCGGTCGGGTGGATCGCGTCCGTCAGCCTGCCGATCAGCTCGACCCGTTCGTTGTCCGGGTCGACGGCCTGCCGCAGCAGTACGGGACCGTCCTCGGCGTCCTCCGCGGCCGCGCCGACCTCGGAGTTCTCGGCGTTCTCGGCGCTCCCGGGGCTCTCGGAATCCGTGGCATCGCCCGGCTCGCGCGCCCCGGCGGGCACGGACCACCACAGCGCGACGGCCGTGCCGTCCTCCGTGATGTCGACGTACCCCTCGTCGAGCGCGATGTCGAAGAAGGCCCCCATCAACGCGCCGTGCGTGCGCAGGCGGTACTCCTCGCCGGGCAGGACCCAACTGCTCACCGGGTCCTGCATGAACGCCGCGTCGAGCAGCCGGACCACGCCCTCCCGGTCACCCTCCCCGGCCCGCCGTATCGCCACACCCACAGCCCGCCCCTTACCGCTCTCACTCGCCCGACGGCGCGCATATCCATCCGTCAAGTCCACACGACGGCACGCCGGTTGAAGCCTAAGTGATCGCATCCGTACACACCGAGGGGCCTCACAGCGTGGCCTGATCCCGGTGGACTGCGGGGCTCTTTCGGACGCCGCAGAGCGAATCGCCGGGCACGCTCCCGGCGCGTGTGCCGTCGCGGTCCGTCGCCCGTTCGTCGACCGCCGTCCGCGCCGCGGCCCGGACCGGCACCGGCCGATCCGCCGCGATTGGCTTGTTGGCTTTCGCAAGGACCGGGGTGTCGGCCGGGGCCTTCCCCGCTCCGCCGCCGCGCGCCGCGCCCCCTTGCGCGTCCGTACGTCCCCCCGCGCCCCCACGTCCCCGCACCCTCAGTGCGTACGCCGTGTCACGAACTCGGCGAGTGCCAGCAGCCCGCCCGCCGCCTCCGGGTCCGGGATCGCCCGGGCGAGCTGGCCCACCGCCCGGGACATCCGGTCGGCGGCGTGCACCTGCGCCCAGTCGCGGCCGCCCGCCCGCTCCACGGCACCGGCCGCCCGCGCCGCGTGCGCCGCCTCGCTCCCCGGCCCGCCCCCGGCGGCCGGGCGCGCGTACAGCTCGGCGAGCTCCGCCCCGGCGGGCGTGCCCGAGGCCAGGGCCGCGACCACGGGCAGGGACTTCTTGCGCGCCGCGAGGTCGGCGCCCGCCGGCTTGCCGGTGCGCCCGGGGTCGCCCCAGATGCCGATGACGTCGTCGATGAGCTGGAAGGCGAGCCCGGCCTCCCTGCCGAACCCGTCGAGCGCGTCGACCTCCTCCTGGCCCACGCCCGCGTACAGCCCCCCAAGCGCACAGGCGCAGCCGAGCAGCGCCCCCGTCTTGGCCTCGGCCATGGCGAGGCACTCGTCGAGCGTGACCTCGTCCGGGCCGCGCCGCTCCAGCGCGCAGTCCGCGTGCTGGCCCGCGCAGAGCTCCACGACACAGGCGGCGAGGCGGGCGGCCGCCGCCGGGGCCCCCGGGTGGGGGTCCTCGGCGAGCAGCCGCTGCGCCAGTGCCTGGAGCGCGTCACCGGCGAGGATCGCGTCGGCGTCGCCGAACACGGTCCAGGCGGTGGGCCGGTGCCTGCGCGTGGTGTCGCGGTCCATCACGTCGTCGTGCAGGAGCGTGAAGTTGTGGATCAGCTCCACCGCCGCCGCGGCCCGCACGGCCGTGGCGGGTTCACCGCCGAGCGCGCGCACCGCGGTGAGCACGAGCGCGGGCCGGACGGCCTTGCCCGGGTGCCCGGCCGCGGGTGTGCCGTCCACGTGCTCCCACCCGAAGTGGTAGAGCGCGATCCGGCGCATCGATCCGGGCAGCGAGTCGATCGCCCTGCGCAGCTCCGGATCGACGTGCGTCCGCGCCGACGCCAGGATCTCCGCGGCCTCGTGTCCCGCCGCGTCCACCGCGCCTGTCGTCGTCGTGTCCGTCATGGACTCACCCCGAAGAGGATGCGGACGGTGGCGGTTCCTCGGCCTGTGGGCGCGTACGGAGAGGGTGTACCCCGTGTCGCGGCCGGGGACACGGGCCGGGACTCACCTCCAGCGGCCGATCTCGACGTTCTCCAGCACGCCGAGCGCGTCGGGCACGAGCACCGCGGCGGAGTAGTAGGTCGACACCAGGTACGAGATGATCGCCTGCTCGCTGATGCCCATGAACCGCACCGACAGGCTGGGCTCGATCTCGTCCGGGATGCCGCTCTGGCGCAGACCGACGACGCCCTGGTCCTCCTCGCCCGTACGCATGCAGATGATCGACGTCGTCCGGGCCTCGGTGACCGGGATCTTGTTGCACGGGAAGATCGGCACACCGCGCCAGGTGGGGATGCGGTTGCCGCCCATGTCGATGGTCTCGGGCACGAGACCGCGCTTGTTGAGCTCGCGGCCGAACGCGGAGATCGCGCGCGGGTGCGCGAGGAACAGCTTGGAGCCGCGCCTGCGGCTGAGCAGCTCGTCCAGGTCGTCCGGGCCGGGCACGCCGTCGTGCGGCTGGATCCGCTGGTCGTACTCGCAGTTGTGCAGGAGGCCGAACTCGCGGTTGTTGACGAGCTCGTGCTCCTGGCGTTCCTTGAGCGCCTCGACGGTCAGCCGCAGCTGCTGCTCGGTCTGGTTCATCGGCTGGTTGTAGAGGTCGGCCACGCGCGTGTGGATGCGCAGCACGGTCTGGGCGACGCTCAGCTCGTACTCGCGCGGGTGCGCCTCGTAGTCCACGAAGGTGCCGGGCAGCACGGCCTCGCCGACGTGGCCCGCCGAGAGGTCGATGGACGCCTCACCGAACGTGTTGGTGCGCTGGGCCGGGATGGAGCGCAACTGCTGGAGGTGGTCGCGCAGCGGTGCGCTGCGCTCCGCGACCCGCTCGAGCTCCTGGCGGGGCAGGGCGAGCACGGTGCAGGCGGTGACCGCGCGCGCGGTGTACTCCCAGATGGCCTCGGAGTCGAGGAGGGACTGCTCTCCGAAGTAGGCACCGTCGGCGAGGGTTTCGAGCACGGTGTCGTCGCCGTACGGACCGGTGCCGATCTTCTCGACGCGCCCGTGCGCGAGCAGGAAGACCTCGTCGGCCGGGCTGCCGAAGGAGGTCAGGACCTCGCCGGTGGCGAACTCGCGCTGCTGGCAGCGCTGGGCGAGCTCCCCCAGGACCTCCTGGTCCTCGAAGTCCCGCAGCATGGGCAGCTCACCGAGCTCCGCCGGAATGACCTGCACCTGGTCGCCGGTCTTCACAAAGGTCACCCGGCCGTCGCCGACCGAGTAGCTCAGCCTTCGGTTCACGCGGTAGGTGCCGCCCTGCACATCCACCCAGGGCAGCGTCCGCAGCAGCCAGCGCGAGCTGATCTCCTGCATCTGCGGCGCCGACTTGGTGGTCGTGGCCAGATTCCGTGCGGCCGATGTGCCGAGGCTCTGCTGCGGCTTCTCCGACTCCGTACGGATCTCTTCGCCTACCGACATGGACTGTGCCTCCCGAGTGCCGAGGATGATCTGCACACAGCAGCCTCCCAGCACGGAACGTGCCCGCGCCATTACACAAAAGAGCGGGAATGGATCACGCTTCGGCGGGGCAGGAGGGGCGTTTCCACTCGTTCGGCCCAACTCGGGATGTGCCCGGCAGGGCAGGCTGGTGGGCTCGGGAAATGAACACCTCCGAGGCCTCCGCCGACGCCGTCGCGCCCGAGCCGGCCCCGGCGGCGCCACTCGCCCCGCCGGGCGAGCGCGGCCCGGTGCGCTGGCTGCGCGCCGCGGGCCGGGCCTTCGAGCCGGTCCGCCGCGCGCCGGTGACCGTGTTCGCCGTGGTGGCGCTGTGGGCCGTGGGCGCCTTCACCGGCAGCCTCGGCGGCGGTCCGCCCACCTCGCTCCTGGACGACGTCGGCGTGGGCGTGCCCGCGCTCGCCGACGGCCGCTGGTGGACGCCGCTGACCTCGATCCTGTGGTGCTCGGGGATCGGCAACTACATCGGTTCGACGCTGCTGTTGCTGCTGCTCGGCTCGGCGGCCGAGCAGCGCATGGGCTCGGTGCGCACCGCCGTCGTCCTGGTCGCGGGCCAGGTGCTCGGCGCGCTCCTCGGCACCGGCGTCGTGAAGCTCGGCGAACTGGCCGGCGAGGACTGGCTCAACGACCTCGCGCAGGACCTGACGGCGACCCCCGGCATCGGGGCCTGCGCCGTCGGCGCGTTCCTCAGCTTCCGGCTCAGCGCCCTGTGGCGGCGCAGGCTCCAGCTGTGCCTGATCGTGTTCCCGTTGATGCTCGCGCTGTACGTCGGGCATCTCCAGGGGGTGCTGCGGCTGGCCGGCACGGTCGTGGGTCTGGGCCTGGGCGCCCTCGCGCACCGGCACACGCACCGGCTGCGGATGCCGCACGCCTCGCACTCCGAGGGCCGCGTCCTGGTCGCCCTGGTGGTGGCCGCCTCCGCCCTCGGCCCCCTGATCGCCACGCTCTACAAGGATTCGCTCGGCCCGTTCAACGTCCTCGATCTGTACGTCTCCGGAGGGCCGAGCGCCCAGGACATCGCGAATGCCTGCGTGCGGGCGTCCAGCACGGACTGCGCCCGCATCCACGCCCAGGACCACTTCTACGGCTCCCCGGCGATGCTCATGGGGATCGCGATCCCCCTGCTGCTGCTCGTGCTCGCGGAGGGGCTGCGGCGCGGTCTGCGGCTGTCCTGGCGGATCACGGTGGCCGCGCAGCTGCTGTGGCTGGGGCTCATGGCGTTCCTGCTGAGCGACATCGTCTCGCACCCCGACCGGTACGTCCTGGAGGGCAGCGACCTGTCCGACCAGAAGGCCGCGATGGTCCAGGCGGTCGTCGAGCAGATGATGCTGCCGCTGCTCGTCCTGGTGCTGCTCTTCCTGACCCGCAGGGTCTTCGACCAGCGGGTGTCGCGCGCGACCGTGACCTGGCTCGCGGGGACGGTCGGCGGCACGCTGCTGCTCGCCTGTGCCGCGTACGTGGGCATCGGTTACGCGGTGCGCGACCAGTTCACTCCGGACGCCACGTTCGCGAAGCTGGTGTCGGGCCTGCCCACGCAGTTCTTCCCGCCCAGCTACGAACCGTTCTTCTTCCAGGGCCAGGCCCCCGTCCCGGTCGGCGGCACCGCCCTGTCCCTGTACGAGTACTGCGGGATGCTGTTCTGGGTGGTCACCCTGATCGCCCTCTTCGTGGCGTTCCGGCGCCCCCAGATGCACGCCGATCCCGACGCGGCCACACGCGCGCGTGCCCTGCTCCGCGCGCACGGCGGGTCCACGCTCTCGTATCTGACGACCTGGCCGGGCAACCACTACTGGTTCTCGGCGGACGGCCGGGCCGCGGTCGCCTACCGCGTGCACTCCACGGTCGCGCTCACCACCGGTGACCCCTTCGGGGTGCCGTCCGCGCGCGCGGACGCGGTCGACGGTTTCGCCGAGTACTGCGACGAGCGCGGCTGGACACCGTGCTTCTACAGCGTGACCGCCGACGCCAAGTCCCGTACGGACGCGCTGGGCTGGAGCTCGGTGCAGGTCGCCGAGGACACCGTCGTACCGCTCCCGGAGCTGGCGTTCACGGGCAAGAAGTGGCAGGACGTGCGCACGGCCCTCAACAAGGCCAAGAAGCAGGGCATCACCGCGGAGTGGCACACCTTCCCGGAGGCGCCCATCGCGCTGACCGACCAGGTCCGCTCGATCTCCGAGGAGTGGGTCGCCGACAAGGGCCTCCCGGAGATGGGATTCACGCTCGGCGGCCTCGACGAGCTCGACGACCCGGACGTACGGTGCCTCCTCGCGGTCGACGAGGACCGCACGGTGCACGGCATCACGAGCTGGATGCCGGTGTACGGGGACTCCTCCTCCGAAGGCTCCGCCCGCGAACCCGTGGGCTGGACCCTGGACTTCATGCGCCGCCGCTCCGACGGGTTCCGCGGCTCGATGGAGTTCCTGATCGCGTCCGCCGCGCTCGGCTTCAAGGAGGAGGGCGCCCGATTCCTCAGTCTCTCCGGGGCCCCGCTGGCCCGCTCCGACACCGGGGCGCCGCCCGCCGCGCTGCAGCGCCTCCTGGACTACGCGGGCCGCACCCTGGAGCCGGTCTACGGTTTCCGTTCGCTGCTCAACTTCAAGGCCAAGTTCCAGCCCGAATACCGTCCGATGTACATGTGCTACCCGGACCCGGCGGCCCTGCCGAGCATCACGCGCGCGATCGGCAAGGCGTACCTGCCGCACATGAAGCCGGCGCAGGGCGTCCGGCTGATGCGCAAGCTCACCGCCTAGGCCCGGCGGGAAGCGCGCGGGCGCGAGCGGGGCGGGCCCCGGCGGGGGCGGGATCCGGGTGAGGGCGGCATCCGGGTGAGGCGCGGGGCCCGAGCGGGTGCCCGGGAACTCCAAGATCTGCGCGTCCGTTCACCCCTCGCGGGGCAACCGCACCGCCCGCACCTTTCGTATCAACGGCAGGAGACAGCAATGGCAGGCTTCCTGGACCGCGCCAAAGAGCAGGCGCAGCGGGGCCTCACGCAGGGCAAGCAGAAGTTGGACGAGGTCCAGGAGAAGCGCGCCGGCGACGCCCTCCTGAAGAAGCTCGGCGCCGCGTACTACGAGGAGCGCCGGGGCACCGGCTCCCCGCAGGCCACCCAGCAGGCGCTGCAGGCCCTGGAGTCCCACATCGCGACGAACGGCGACGGTTTCCTGCGCGGCAACTGACCGGATCGGCTCGCACGGTGCCCGAACAAGCCACGGATCACCTCCGAACAGCTGGTCCGGGCACCGTGGTTGCGGGTACAAGCAGGGCGTACGAGGCGGCCCGCGACCGGCGGCCGTCGCGCCCTGCAAAGGAGGCGGCCATGGCCCCACCCATGTCCGCGAGCACCTTCCTGAACGCGCTGCGGGACGAAGGCGTGACCGTCGTCGAGGTCGGCGACTGGGAGCACCACAACCGCAACCACAAAGGCCCCTGGGGTCCCGTGCACGGTGTGGTGATCCACCACACCGTGACGTCGGGCAGCCAGCGCACGGTGGAGATCTGCCGCGACGGCTTCGCCTCGCTGCCGGGGCCGCTCTGCCACGGTGTCATCACCAAGGACGGCCGCGTCCACCTCGTGGGCTACGGCCGCGCCAACCACGCGGGCCTCGGCGACGACGACGTGCTGCGCGCCGTCATCGCCGAGAAGCGCCTGCCGCCGGACAACGAGGCGAACACCGACGGCAACCGCCACTTCTACGGCTTCGAGTGCGAGAACCTCGGCGACGGCGAGGACCCGTGGCCCGAGGCCCAGCTGGAGGCCATCGCGCGGGCCGCGGCGGCGGTCTGCCGCGTCCACGGCTGGACGGAGCGCTCGGTCATCGGCCACCTGGAGTGGCAGCCGGGCAAGGTCGACCCCCGCGGCTTCACGATGGACTGGATGCGGGAGCGCATCGGCGAGCGTCTGAAGTGACCCGCGAGTGACAATGGCGGGGTGCACCCCACCCCGCCCGTCCCACCCGCCCCGCTCGGCCGGCCGCCCCGGCTGCCGTCGCCGCTGCAGCGCGTGACGGACGACCGTTTCGGCCGCCGTGGCGTGGAGCTGCTCCTCAAGCGGGACGACCTGATCCACCCGGACCTGCCGGGCAACAAGTACCGCAAGCTCGTCCTGAACCTGCGGGCCGCCGCCGAGGCGGGCCACGACACCCTGCTCACCTTCGGCGGGGCCTACTCCAACCACCTGCGCGCCACCGCCGCCGCGGGCCGCCTCCTCGGCCTCGCCACGGTCGGCGTCGTCCGCGGCGACGAACTCGCCGACCGCCCCCTGAACCCCTCCCTGGCCCGCTGCGCGGCCGACGGCATGCGCCTGCGCTTCGTCGCCCGGTCGACGTACCGGCGCAAGACCGAGCCGGGGACGCTGGCCGCGCTGCTGCGCGAGAGCGGCGCCGAGGGGGCGTACGTGATCCCCGAGGGCGGCAGCAACACCCTTGCCGTACAGGGCTGCACGGCCCTGGGCGAGGAGCTGCGGGCGCACACCGACGTGGCGGCCGTGGCCTGCGGCACCGGCGGTACGCTCGCGGGCCTGGCCGCGGGCCTCGGGCCGGACCGGCGGGCCCTTGGGATACCGGTCCTCAAGGGCGGTTTCCTGGGCCCCGACATAGCGGACCTGCAGCGGCGGACGTTCGGCGGGCCTGCCGGGAACTGGCGCCTGGACGAGCGCTTCCACCACGGCGGCTACGCCCGCACCCCGCCCGAACTGCTCGACTTCGCCGAGGACTTCGAGGCCCGCCACGGCGCCGCGACCGGCCTCACCGTGGAGCGCCTCTACGTCGCCAAGCTCCTGTACGCCCTGACCGTCCTCTCCGAAGAGGGCGCCTTCCCGCCCGGGACCCGTCTCACCGCGGTGATCACCGGCACGCGCGATGACCCCGCGCCGACGGGGCCGAAGGGTCAGTCCTCGACCTCCCGGTAGGCGGCCGCCTCCTCCAGGTCCAGCTTGCGCAGCAGCGTCCGCATCAACTCGTCGTCGATGCGCCGCTCGTCCCGCATCCTCACGAACACCTCGCGCTCGGCCGCGATGGCCTCGCGCGCGAGGCGGCGGTAGGTGTCGTCCGCCGACTCCCCCGTCACCGGGTTGGACTGGCCGAGCCGTTCCCACACGGAGTTGCGGCGCCGCTCCAGAACGGTGCGCAGACGGTCCTGAAGGGGTGGTGGGAGGCTGTTGCGCTCGTCCCGCATCAGTTCCTCCACCCGTGCCTCCGCGGCCTGTGAGGCGGCGTTCTGCGCCTGCGCCTCGGCGAGCGTCTGGGCCTGCGCGTCACGGCCGGGCAGTTTCAGGACACGGATCAGCCACGGCAGCGAGAGCCCCTGCACGACGAGCGTGCCGATCACGGTGGTGAACGTCAGAAACAGGACAAGATTGCGCGCCGGGAACGGCTCGCCGTCGTCCATCACGAGCGGGATCGAGAAGGCGATGGCCAGGGAGACCACGCCCCGCATCCCCGCCCAGCTGACGATCAGCGGCCGCCGCCAGTCCATGTCGTCCTCGCGGTCCCTGATCCGCCCGGACAGCCAGCGGGGCAGATAGGTCGCCGGGTACGACCACACGAAGCGGGCCACGACGACGACCACGAAGACCCCGACGGCGTACCAGACCGCCTGCGCGACGCTGTACTCGCCGAGCCCCTTGAGCACGACGGGCAGCTGGAGCCCGATGAGCGCGAAGACCGCCGACTCCAGGATGAACGACACGACCTTCCAGACGGCGGCCTCCTGGAGCCGCGTCTCGAAGTCGACCTGCCAGGAACGGTGCCCCAGGTAGAGGGCGACCACGACCACGGCGAGCACTCCGGAGGCACCGACCTGTTCCGCTGCGGCGTACGCGACGAAGGGGATCAGCAGCGACAGCGTGTTCTGCAGCATCGCCTCCTTCAGATGGGTGCGCAGCCAGTGGATCGGGACCATGAGGAGCAGGCCGACGCCGACTCCGCCGACCGCCGCCACCAGGAACTCCCGCACGCCGCCCGACCAGCTCGCGCCCTCGCCGATCGCCGCCGCGAGCGCCACCTTGTAGGCGGTGATCGCGGTCGCGTCGTTCACCAGGGACTCGCCCTGCAGGATCGTGGTGATCCGCGAGGGGAGCCCCACCCTGCGCGCGATGGCGGTCGCCGCGACCGCGTCCGGCGGCGCGACGACCGCGCCGAGGACCAGCGCCGCGGTCAGCGGCAGATCGGGGATCAGCAGGTACGCGAGCCAGCCGACGGCGACCGTGGCGAACAGGACGTAACCGACCGAGAGGAGCGCGACGGGCCTGATGTTGGCGCGCAGGTCCAGGTACGAGCTCTCCAGGGCGGCCGTGTGCAGCAGCGGGGGCAGGATCAGCGGCAGCACGATGTGCGGGTCGAGGTGGTAGTCGGGCACTCCGGGGACGTAGGCGGCGATGAGTCCCACGCCGACCAGGAGCAGCGGTGCGGGCACCGGGGTCCTGCGTGCTGCCCCGGCCACCGCGGCGCTTGCCGCGATCAGTGCCACCAGCGGCAATACATCCATCGGCAGACCCCTCCGCCCTCCGTGTTCGCGTCGTAACCTGGCAATCATGAACGAGTGCCTGCACGTCGCGGGGCTGCCCCACCCCGAGGTGCCCCCGCTGAGCGAAACGTGCCTCGAGTGCCTGGCCGTCGGCAGCCACCCCGTCCAGCTTCGTCTGTGCCTGACGTGTGGACACGTGGGGTGCTGCGACTCCTCGCCGTTCCAGCACGCGACGGCACACTTCAAGGAGAGCGGTCACCCTGTGATGCGGACGTTCGAACCGGGCGAGAGCTGGCGCTGGTGCTTCGCGGACGGTTCGATCGTCTGAGCCCTGGGTACGTCAACCCGACGCCTGTTCTTTCCAATTGGGCGTGCGAGACCCCTAGCCACTGTCCGTGCTCATGGGCTTACTATGAGTGACAGCATCGGGGCGGGGTCCCCGGGACACGGAACTGGGGAGCGCGGTAGCGTCACCCGCGGAACTACGTGGTGCGTTACCCGTGTGACGCAGTCCGGACCGCCGTTGGACGGCGATTCCGGAGCCCCGAAAGTGCTTGTACCACCTTGGAGGTGAGGGTGTCCCAGATCGCAGGCGAGCCCGGGAATCAGGACTTCGTGGAGGTCCGCCTTCCGGCTGCGGGCGCCTACCTGTCGGTGCTGCGGACGGCGACGGCCGGCCTCGCGGCGCGTTTGGACTTCACTCTCGACGAGATCGAGGACCTCCGCATCGCGGTCGACGAGGCCTGCGCGATCCTGCTTCAGCAGGCCGTGCCGGGCTCGGTGCTCAGCTGCGTCTTCCGGCTCGTCGACGACTCGTTGGAGGTGACGGTCTCGGCACCCACGACCGACGGCCGGGCCCCGGAGCGGGACACCTTCGCCTGGACTGTGCTGTCGGCCCTCGCGGGCCAGGTCGACTCCACCGTCGCCGAGGACAACACCGTCTCGATCAGCCTCTACAAGAAGCGCGGCGCGGGACCCGGGCCGGCGTGAGGAACGGGGACGGGCCGGTGCGGGACGATGAGCGCGGCACACGGAGTCTGCCCGTCGGCGGCAGGGAGGGGACGCGCCGCATGACCACCGGGATCCCCGAGCAGCAGGCCAAACCGCACCCGGAGGACCCCGAGCAGTCGGGTCCGCCGGCGGTGGCCGATGTGTCGGAGCAGGCAGAGCCGACCGCCAAGGACGAGCTCAAGCGGCTCGCCGGCCGGGGCGGCGGGCGACGGGCGGGAAACATGAACGAGCACGAGCACAGCCGGCACGATCCACAGGACCGCAGCGGCGCACGCGCGATGTTCGTCGAGCTGCGCGGCCTGAAGGACGGCACTCCGGAGTACGCGGAGCTGCGCAACCAGCTGGTCCGCATGCACCTGCCGCTCGTGGAGCACCTGGCCCGCCGCTTCCGCAACCGCGGCGAGCCGCTCGACGACCTCACCCAGGTCGCCACGATCGGTCTGATCAAGTCGGTGGACCGCTTCGACCCGGAGCGCGGCGTGGAGTTCTCCACGTACGCGACCCCGACGGTCGTCGGCGAGATCAAGCGGCACTTCCGCGACAAGGGGTGGGCGGTCCGCGTCCCGCGGCGCCTCCAGGAGCTGCGTCTTGCGCTGACCACGGCCACGGCCGAGCTCTCCCAGCTGCACGGCCGCTCCCCCACCGTGCACGAGCTCGCCGAGAAACTGGCCATCTCCGAAGAGGAGGTCCTGGAGGGCCTGGAGTCGGCGAACGCCTACTCCACGCTGTCCCTGGACGTCCCCGACACGGACGACGAGTCACCGGCCGTCGCGGACACCCTGGGCGCCGAGGACGAGGCACTGGAGGGCGTCGAGTACCGCGAGTCCCTCAAGCCCCTCCTGGAGGACCTGCCTCCGCGCGAGAAGCGCATCCTGCTGCTGCGCTTCTTCGGCAACATGACCCAGTCGCAGATCGCGCAGGAGGTCGGCATCTCGCAGATGCACGTCTCCCGGCTCCTCGCGCGCACGCTCGCGCAGCTGCGGGAGAAGCTGCTCGTCGAGGAGTAGTCACCCTCCGTAGCGACGTAGCGGTCGCTCCCGATCCATAGAGCTCACTTCCGCGTCACTGGCGGCACTGCCGCACCAGTGGCGGCTACTTCTGATCCTGTACGTCGCCGGGGCCCCGGATGCCGAGGGCCTCGGTCGTCACCGGGTTCACCAGGAGCACCAGCGCGGCGACCGCCACGACCGCGAGGACGATGCCGGCCGGGATCGCCGCGCTGTCGGCCTGAAGCAGCTGCCAGGCCACCGGAAGCGCCATGATCTGCGTGATGATCGCGGGGCCGCGGCTCCACCGGCGCATCTTCAGGAGCCCTCGCGCGGCCAGCAGCGGCAGCAGCGCGAGGACGATCAGCGTGATCCCGCCGGTCTCGGCCTGGCGCGGGTCGTCGGGCGAGCCCGCGAGTCCCATCACGAGCATGTACACACCCCCGGCGAGGAGGGCGAGGCCCTCCAGCGCCGCCAGGGCCGCGGCGGCCGTCAGCCGTCCGGGACGCGGGCCCGACGCGGCCGGTTCCGGGGCTTGGGGGGTGGTTTTCCGCTCAGTGCTCACTCCAGCAGGGTAGCCCCGCGCGCCCCCGCCCCGGCACGTCGGTCCGGGCCGCCCCGGGACCTCGGTCTAGGCCGGGTAAAGAGCGCTAGGTAGTCTGCTGCGCATGCGTGCACTCCTCGTGGTCAACCCGGCGGCAACCACCACCAGTGCGCGCACGCGTGACGTACTGGTCCATGCGCTGGCGAGCGAGATGAAGCTCGAGGCGGTCACCACCGAGTACCGCGGGCACGCCAGGGACCTCGGCCGGCAGGCCGCGGAGAGCAAGGACATCGAGCTGGTCGTCGCCCTCGGCGGCGACGGCACCGTCAACGAGGTCGTCAACGGCCTGCTGCACCACGGACCCGACCCGGACCGCCTCCCCCGCCTCGCCGTCGTCCCCGGCGGCTCCACCAACGTCTTCGCGCGCGCCCTCGGCCTGCCGAACGACGCCGTGGAGGCCACCGGCGCCCTGCTGGACGCCCTGCGCGAGGGCAGTGAGCGCACGGTGGGCCTCGGCATCGCGGGCGGCACTCCGGGCACGGAGGACGAGGCGGTGCCCTCGCGCTGGTTCACGTTCTGCGCGGGGCTCGGTTTCGACGGCGGCGTGGTCGGCAGGGTCGAACAGCAGCGGGAGCTCGGCCGGCGCTCGACGCACGCCCTCTATGTGCGCCAAGTGCTCCGTCAGTTCCTCGACGAGCCCCACCGCAGGCACGGCATGATCACGCTGGAGCGGCCCGGCGAGGACCCGGTGACCGACCTGGTGATGTCGATAGTCTGCAATACCTCTCCGTACTCCTACCTGGGCAATCGCCCGCTGTACGCGTCCCCGCAGGCCTCCTTCGACACGGGCCTGGACGTGCTCGGTCTGAAGAAGCTCTCGACCGCCGCGGTGGCCCGTTACGGCACCCAGCTGCTGACGTCGACGCCGGAGCGCGGACCGCACGGTAAGCACGCGGTCACGCTCCACGACCTCACGGACTTCACCTTGCATTCGAAGGTGCCCCTGCCCCTCCAGATGGACGGTGACCACCTGGGGCTGCGGACAAGCGTGACGTTCACAGGCGTACGCCGTGCACTGCGTGTGATTGTGTGAGTGGAAGGGCCTAAAGTCCTTTCACTCGAACGTTTAGGCCAGGATCCACCCCATGGAAGTACGGCTGTGACCCAGTCGACACTGAGGAATCAAAAAAAACTTTCCGGAAGGGGTTGTATCCGCCGCCGAGGTTTGCGAATCTCTACATGGCGATCGGGACGGCCCGCAACATCGGCCCCACAGAGAGCCAGAACCCCTCCTCCACCACAGGTCCACACCAGGCGACTGGTTGTCGGCCCTTCCCGTGCGGGGGGATTCGTGAAAGCGTTCACATTCACAAGCAACCCGCATGTAATACCAAGGAGAGGTAGCAGCCATGGACTGGCGTCACAACGCCGTTTGCCGCGAGGAAGACCCCGAGCTCTTCTTCCCCATCGGCAACACCGGTCCTGCGCTGCTGCAGATCGAGGAAGCCAAGGCCGTCTGCCGCCGCTGCCCCGTCATGGAGCAGTGCCTGCAGTGGGCGCTCGAGTCCGGCCAGGACTCCGGCGTCTGGGGTGGCCTCAGCGAGGACGAGCGCCGCGCGATGAAGCGCCGCGCCGCTCGCAACCGTGCACGCCAGGCCAGCGCCTGACGCCCACACCCCTGACGAGCCTGAGCTTGGCGGCGCGTACAGCGAGTACGCAACTCCCGCCCCCGAGCCGCAGCCGCGCAGTACCCCCGATGCGCATCGCAACGTGAGCAGTGAGCCCCGGACCACATCGGTCCGGGGCTCACTGCTTTCGTCTGTGCGGGGCGCGTTCCGTCCTCGTCGGCGCCCGCGCCCGTTCGCCGGCGCTACTTGTCGCCGCGCACCGGTACGTCGAGGAGCACCTGCGTGCCGCGCTCCGGGGCGCGGACCATGTCGAAGGTGCCACCCAACTCCCCCTCGACCAGGGTGCGGACGATCTGCAGGCCGAGGTTGCCGGAGCGGTGGGGGTCGAAGTCGTCGGGCAGGCCGACGCCGTCGTCCTGGACGGTGATCAGGAGCCGGGCGTCCTTCGTCGTGCCGCCGCGCACCGCGGAGACCTCGACCGTACCGGTGTCCCCCTCGCGGAATCCGTGCTCCAGGGCGTTCTGCAGGATCTCCGTGAGCACCATGGACAACGGTGTCGCGACCTCGGCGTCGAGGATGCCGAAGCGGCCGGTGCGCCGGCCGGTGACCTTGCCGGGCGAGATCTCGGCGACCATCGCGAGGACCCGGTCGGCGATCTCGTCGAACTCCACGCGCTCGTCCAGGTTCTGCGAGAGCGTCTCGTGGACGATGGCGATGGAACCCACGCGGCGCACGGCCTCTTCGAGCGCCTCGCGGCCCTTGGCCGAGTCGATCCGGCGGGCCTGGAGCCGCAGCAGCGCGGCGACCGTCTGGAGGTTGTTCTTCACCCGGTGGTGGATCTCCCGGATGGTCGCGTCCTTGGTGATCAACTCCCGCTCGCGACGGCGGAGTTCGGTGACATCGCGCAGGAGTACGAGCGAACCGATGCGCGGTCCCTTGGGCTTGAGCGGGATCGCGCGCAGCTGGATCACCCCGTCGCCGCCCTCGATCTCGAACTCGCGCGGCGCCCAGCCGCTGGCGAGCTTGGCCAGGGCCTCGTCCACCGGACCGCGGGACGGTGCGAGTTCGGCCGTCGCCGTGCCCAGGTGGTGCCCGACGAGGTCGGCGGCGAGACCGAGGCGGTGGTAAGCGGAGAGGGCGTTCGGCGACGCGTACTGCACGATGCCGTCGGCGTCGAGGCGCAGCAGACCGTCACCCACGCGCGGGGAGGCGTCCATGTCGACCTGCTGGCCCGGGAACGGGAACGACCCCGCGGCGATCATCTGCGCCAGGTCGGACGCCGACTGGAGGTAGGTCAGCTCCAGTCGCGAAGGCGTGCGCACGGTCAGCAGGTTGGTGTTGCGGGCGATGACGCCGAGGACGCGCCCTTCCCTGCGTACGGGGATGGACTCGACCCGTACCGGGACTTCCTCGCGCCACTCGGGGTCGCCCTCGCGCACGATGCGGCCCTCGTCCAGGGCGGCGTCCAGGAGCGGGCGGCGACCGCGCGGGACGAGGTGGCCCACCATGTCGTCCTGGTAGGAGGTGGGCCCGGTGTTGGGCCGCATCTGCGCCACGGAGACATAGCGGGTGCCGTCGCGCGTGGGGACCCAGAGCACGAGGTCGGCGAAGGAGAGGTCGGAGAGCAGCTGCCACTCCGAGACCAGCAGATGCAGCCACTCGAGGTCGGAGTCACCGAGGGCGGTGTGCTGGCGTACGAGGTCGTTCATGGAGGGCACGTGTGCGAGCGTACCTTTCGCGTCCGGCGGGCCCGCTCCCCTGGGATTTCGCCGGGAATCCGGGTCGCCCCCGCGGGGGCCCGGAGAGTCCCGACGAGCCGCGGCGCCAGGGCGGGACCCTCAACCCGCCCACGGCACCGCAGCCCTTCAGGTGCATCGGCCGCCAGAATGTGCGGTACTGGTCGGCCGATCGGGAGGATCCGACGCGGTCAGGGCAGAGAGCGCCGGGTCCTCGGTCCGCTCTCCTGTGCGGGAAGAGCGGAGGCTTTACCCACGCATTGTGGACTAGACCATTCTCCCATGTCTATGCGTGTGCGGATGTTTGTTGTCGTCTCTTTCTCCGAAGGTCAGGGCTCGTTCCCCGCGGGTTGGACCGGCGGCCACACCTGCATGGCGAGATCGGCTACCGCCTCCAGGACATCGCGGGTGGCACCGTCCCTGGCCTGCTGCGACATCCCTTGGAAGACCGCCGCCGTGTAGCGGGCGAGGGCGGCGGGGTCGGTGCCCTCGGGCAGCTCGCCGGCCGCGACGCCCGTGCGGATGCGGGTCTCGATGACCGCCACGTTGGCGTTGCGCCGCTCGCGCAGGGCCTCTTCCACCTCCGGGGTCGTGCAGTTGGCGGCCGCCGAGATGACGAGGCAGCCGCGGGGATGGGCGGGGTCGGTGAACTCGGCCGCCGCCTCGTGCAGCATCCGCGAGACGGCGCCGCGCGCGGTGGGCTCCTCCTCGAAGGCGCGGCTGGTGAAGGCGCCGTGCGTGAGGCCGTACCGCACGACGACCTCGTCGAACAGGGTCCGCTTGTCACCGAAGGCGGCGTAGAGGCTGGGGGCGCCGATGCCCATGACCCGCGTGAGGTCGGAGACGGACGTTCCCTCGTACCCGTGCTCCCAGAAGGTGCGGATCGCCTGTTCCAGGGCCGTGTCGCGGTCGAAGGAGCGGGGGCGTCCGCGCTGTTTCGTCGCCATGGAGTGAATTGTATAGCGGGCGCTAGTAAATGGGAGGGAGATCGGGTACGGTCCTTTCTGTAATGACCGCTAGAGAAAGAGGGGGCGCCTGACATGGGTGCATCGGCCGGGGTTCAGCAGGGGAAGCTCGCGGGGAAGACGGCGCTGGTCACGGGCGGCAGCCGGGGCATCGGGCGCGGCATCGCCGAGCGGCTCGGGAGGGACGGCGCGCTGGTCGCCGTGCACTACGGCAGCAACGAGAAGGCGGCGAAGGAGACGGTGGCCGCGATCGAGGCGGCCGGCGGAGCCGCCTTCGCGATCGGTGCGGAGCTGGGCGTCGCGGGGGACGCGCAGGCCCTGTGGTCGGCGTTCGACGCGCACGCGGACGGACTGGACATTCTCGTGAACAACGCCGGGGTCGGTACGGCGAACTCCTTCGAGGACACGGACGCGGCGGAGTACGACCGCTTGTTCTCCGTGAACGTGAAGGCGCCGTACTTCATCACACAGCTCGGCGCGGAGCGGCTGCGCGACGGCGGCCGGATCATCAACATCTCGTCGGGCCTCTCGCGGGCCGCCGTGATGCCGGAGATCTTGACGTACGCCATGACCAAGGGCGCCCTGGACGTGTTCACGCGGAACCTCTCGAAGGTCCTCGGCACCCGCGGCATCACGGTCAACGCGGTCGCGCCGGGAATCGTGGACACCGACATCAACGCCGCGTGGCTGCGCGGCGAGGAGAACAAGGACGCGTGGGCGAACTCGGCCTCGATGTCGGCGCTGGGTCGCGTCGGCGACCCGTCGGACATCGCGGACGTGGTGGCCTTCCTCGCGTCGGACGACGGCCGCTGGGTCACGGGACAGTGGATAGACGCGACGGGCGGCTCGCTCGCGTGACCGCCCGGAGGGGCCCGGCGCTCCGGGCGGCCCCGCTCCCCCGCGTCAGCGGGTCTCGGTGACCTTGGCGAGGGCCCGGGGCGCGTCCGGGTCCTGGCCGCGGGCGATCGTGATCTCGTAGGCGAGCAGATGGAGGGGGATGATCTCCAGGATCGGCTGGACCTCCTCGGGCACGCCTTCGGTGGGCAGGACGACGCCGGCGGAGGCCTGTTCGACCTGATCCTTCGGGCCGATGACCATCAGGTCGGCGCCTCGGCCGCGCAGCCGGTCGAGGACCGGCCGGAGCGCCTCGCCGCCCCGGCCGTCCGGGACGACCGCGATGACCGGGGAGATGTTGTCGACCATCGCGAGCGGGCCGTGCAGCAGGTCGGCGCCGGAGTAGGCGAGCGCGGGGATGTAGCTGGTCTCCATCAGTTTCAGGGCGGCCTCCTTCGCGGTCGGGTAGCCGTAGCCGCGGGAGGTGATGACCATGCGTTCCGCGAAGCGGTAGCGGGCGGCGAGGGTCTTGATCTCGTCCTGGCGGGCGAGGAGTCCGGCGGCGAGTTCCGGCAGCGGGGCGGCGGCCGCGCCGACGTCGCCGTCCGCGCCGCGCAGGGATTCGACGAAGAGATGGAGGGCCAGCAGGGAGGCGGTGTAGGTCTTCGTCGCGGGCGCCTTCTCCGGTCCGGCGAGGACGTCGATGTGGTGCTCGGAGACGGCGGCCAGCGGCGAGTCCGGGTTGTTCGTCACGGCGAGGGTGATCGCGCCGGCCTCGCGGGCGGCCCGGGTGGAGGCCACCAGATCGGGCGAGCCGCCGGACTGGCTGACGGTGACGGCCAGGACGTCCCTGAGGTCGGGCTTGGCGCCGTACGCGGTGATGGTGGACATCGAGGTCAGTCCACAGGGCAGGCCGAGGCGGACTTCCAGGAGGTACTTGGTGTAGAGCGCGGCGTGGTCGGAGGTGCCGCGGGCGGTGAGCAGGACGAACCGGGGCCTGCGCGCGGCGACGCGGCGGGCGGTCTCGCGGATCCCGGGAGCACCCTCGTCGAGGATGCGCCGAAGGACGTCGGGCTGCTCGGCCAGCTCCCGGGCCATGATCCGCCCCGGGCGCTCGGCCTGGGGGTCGAGCGGGCTCAGCGGTCCCACCCCGTCCCGCGGACGGCCCCCACCGCCCCCACCGCCCCGATCGGGCCCGCCTTGCTGCCCCGGTGCGCCTTGCTGACCCGGTGCGCCCTGCTGCCCCGGGCTGCCGTGCGAGTCCGGCCCGCCCAGTGAGTCCGGCCCACCCGGCAAGTACGGCCCACCCAGCGAGTCCGACCCACCCCGCCGATCCGGTCCACCCAGCGAGTCCGGCCCACCCCGCCGATCCGGCCCACCCCGCAGGTCCGGCCCACCCCGCAGGTCCGATACACCCTGCTGATCGGGCCCGCCCGGCAAGCCCGGTCCACCTTGCGCCTCCGGCCCGCCCCGCCGATCGAGCCCGCCCCGCAGGTCCGGTCCGCCCCGCGGGTCCGGTCCGCCCCTTCGGTCCGGGCCGCCTTGCGGGTCCTGGGGAGTCATGACGGTCATGTCTTCCACTGTGCTCGCTCGGAGCGTGGGGCGCCTGTGCGGGCGGGTCCGAGGCCGTCCGCACGGACGGCAGCGGGACCCGTCCATGCGGACGGGAGCAGGGCCCGTGCAGGTGGGATGGGGGTGCGGCGGGAGCGGGGCGGTGGTGCCGGGGGCCGGTGTGCCGGGGCGGGCGAGGGGAGGGCGGAGGACAGGCGAGGGAAAGGCGAGGGGGCGGCTTCGGGGGTGGTGGCGCTCGACGGGCGCGGAGTCCGGCGAGAGCCCAGCATGGACGGCAGGAAACGACTGTTCTGACGGCACAGCTCTGCTAGATTGGTCTATACCACCAGTCCTTTGAGCCCCTCTCCAGATCGGCAGGCCCAGCGTGGAAGTTGTCATCGTCCCGGACGCCAAGGCAGGCGGCGAGCTCATCGCGGAGGCCATGGCCGCCCTGGTGCGCCGTAAGCCTGACGCCCTGCTCGGTGTCGCCACCGGCTCCACCCCGCTGCCCATCTACGAGGCGCTGGCCGCCAAGGTGGCGTCCGGTGCCGTGGATGCCTCGCGGGCCCGTATCTGCCAGCTCGACGAGTACGTGGGGCTGCCCGCCGGGCACCCCGAGTCGTACCGTTCCGTGGTCCTGCGGGAGGTCGTCGAGCCGCTCGGGCTGAGCGAGTCCGCCTTCATGGGCCCGGACGGCAGCGCCGAGGACGTGCAGGCGGCGTGCGAGGCGTACGACAAGGCGCTCGCCGAGGCCGGGGGCGTCGACCTTCAGCTGCTCGGGATCGGGACCGACGGGCACATCGGGTTCAACGAACCGTGCTCGTCGCTCGCCTCGCGCACGCGCATCAAGACGCTGACGGAGCAGACGCGGGTGGACAACGCGCGCTTCTTCGACGGGGACATCGCGCAGGTGCCCCACCACGTCATCACGCAGGGGATCGGGACGATCCTGGAGGCGCGTCATCTGGTGCTCCTCGCCACGGGTGAGGGCAAGGCGGACGCGGTCGCCGCGACGGTGGAGGGGCCGGTCGCCTCCGTCGTGCCGGCGTCCGCGCTGCAACTGCACCCGCACGCGACGGTCGTCGTGGACGAGGCCGCCGCGTCCAAGCTGAAGCTCGCGGACTACTTCCGGCACACCTACGTCAACAAGCCGGACTGGCAGGGTCTGTAAGCACGTCCGGCCGCCGGCGGGCGGCTGTGGACGGTACGACGGAGGGGCGCCACCAGGCTGGTGGCGCCCCTCCGTCGTACGTCCGGCCCCGGGCCTACTCGCCCGCGATGACCTCCGCCGCCGCCTCGCCGCAGACGCGTGCCGCGCCGCGGGTGGCGATGTAGAGGGCACCGGTCGGCGTCGACTGGGGGACGCCCATCTCGACGACGACCGTGTCGGGGCGGGCCTCGACCAGGGTCTTCACGGCGTCCGCCATCCACGCGTGGCGGTGGGCGTCGCGGACCACCGCGACGACGCGGCGCTCCCCCGCCGCCGCGAGGGCCCGCGCGCCGGCGTCGGCGCCGGAGTGGCTGCCGGACTCCGTGCCCGGGAAGCGGCGGGTGAGTTCGTCGGCGACGCCCCACGGGGTCTCGTCGCCGACCGCGATGTTCGCCTCGGCCCCGAAGGAGGCGACGTAGGGGGCCTCGGTGACCGGGGCCGTGTACGTCTCGCCGCGCGTGACCGTCAGGGCGCGGCGGGCCGCGACCAGGCCGATCCCGGTGTCGGGCACGCCCCCCGAACCCGCGCCCGGCCCCCTCGACGTCACGGCCCAGTGCGCCAGCGACCGCACGCGCTCCGCGGCGTCGGCGAGCCGCTCCTCGGGCAGCTCTCCCGAGCGCACGGCCTCGACGAAGGCGTCCCGCAGGCGCAGCACGGTCCCCTCGTCCGAGGGGCCGCCGCCCGTGCAGATCGCGTCGGCGCCCGCGGCGACGGCGAGCACGCAGCCGCGCTCGAAGCCGTACCGGCCCGCGATGGCCTGCATGTCCATGCCGTCGGTGACGATGAGGCCGTCGTAGCCGAACTCCTCGCGGAGCAGGCCGGTGAGGATGCGGCGGGAGATCGTCCCGGGGTTGTCCGGGTCGAGCGCCGGGGCCAGGACGTGGGCGCTCATCACGGCCCGCGTGCCGGCGGCGATCGCCGCGCGGAACGGCGCCAGGTCACGGGAGTTGAGCACGTCCCGGTCCACGTCGATCACCGGCACGGAGTGGTGCGAGTCGACCGCGGTGTCGCCGTGCCCGGGGAAGTGCTTGGCGGAGGTGGCGACGCCGGCGGACTGCATGCCCTCGACATACGCGGCGGTGTGCCGGGCCACCAGGAGCGGGTCGGCGCCGAAGGAGCGTACGCCGATGACCGGGTTGTCCGGGTTGGCGTTGACGTCGGCGGACGGCGCCCAGTTGAAGTTGATGCCGCAGGCGGCCAGGCGGCGGCCGAGGTCGGCGGCCACCTCGCGGGTGAGCGCCGTGTCGTCGACGCCGCCGAGCGCGTGGTTGCCCGGGTAGGAGGAGCCGGTGCGCACCTCCAGGCGGGTCACGTCGCCGCTCTCCTCGTCGATGGCGACGATGAGGTCCTCGCGCTCCGCGCGCAGCTGCGCGGTGAGCGCGGTGACCTGCTCGGCGGTCCGCACGTTGCGGCCGAACAGGCTGACGGAGCCGAGGCCCTCGCCGATCCGGCGGCGTACCCAGTCCGGCACGGCGGTGGTGCCGTCGAAGCCGGGCTGGAGGACGGCGAGGGCGTTGCGGGTGAGGGTGTCACCGGCGTGGGTCAGTGTCGTCATGGTGTGCGTTATCCCTTCACTGCGCCGTCGGTCAGGCCGCTGACGGCCCTGCGCTGCAGGAAGACGAAGAGGATCAGGATCGGGACGGCGAAGAGCGAGGCCGCCGCCATCGTGGCGCCCCAGTCGTCGCCGAAGGCGGTCTGGAAGCTGGACAACCACACCGGCAGGGTCTTGGCGTCCGCCTCCTTGTTGAGCACGAGCACCATCGGGAACTCGTTCCAGGCCGTGATGAAGCCGAAGAGCGAGGTCGACATCAGGCCCGGCGCGAGCAGCGGCAGGATCACCCGGCGGAAGGCCTGCATGCGGGTGCAGCCGTCCACCATGGCGGACTCCTCCAGCTCCCTCGGCACGGCGGCGACGAAGCCGCGCAGCGTGAGGAGGGTGAAGGGCAGGATCATCACCATGTAGAAGAGGGTCAGCGGGATCAGGCTGTTCAGCATGTCCGCGTCGCGCACGATGATGTAGATCGCGATGACCATGACTTCCCACGGCGCCATCTGCGCCAGCATGAAGCCGATGATGAAGCCGCGCCGCCCCTTGAAGCGCATGCGGGCGAGGGCGAACGCCGCGGTCACGCCGATGATGAGCGAGAAGAGCACCGCGAGGACCGTGACGGTGATCGAGTTGCCGACCATGGTCCAGAAGTGGTCCACGCTCATCGCCGTCTTGAAGTGTTCAAGGGTGGCGTCGGTCGGGAACCAGACCGGGTCCTCGCTGATGATGTCGCCGGTCGGCTTGAAGGCCGTCGCGAACATCCAGTACACGGGGAAGACACAGAGGACGAAGAGAATGACGGCCGTCAGGTTGGGCCAGATGCGGCCGAACAGCGAGCGCTTCACAGCTCGTCCTCCTCTTGCTTGAGCACGATCCGCAGGTAGAACGAGGTGATGGCCAGCAGGATGATGATGGTGAGCAGCGCGATCGCGGCACCCATGCCGAAGTGCTGGTTGCCCATGCCCTCGATGTAGGCGTAGACGGGAAGGATCTCGGTGAGCCGGTCGGGACCGCCCTCGTTGATCGTGAAGACCTGCACGAACGCCTTGAAGACCCAGATGATCTCCAGGAACGTCGTGGCGTAGAGGAAGGGCCGCAGGTACGGCAGCGTCACCTGGGTGAACTGCTTCCAGGCCCCCGCGCCGTCCAGCGCCGCGGCCTCGTACAGCTCCTTGGGAATGGTGGTCGTGGCGGCGTACAGGTTGATCGCCACGAAGGGGATGGACATCCAGACGATCAGCAGCAGGACGACGAAGAAGGTCGAGTACTGCGTGGCGAGCCAGTCGTGGTCGGCCATCGACTCGAAGCCGATCTTGGCGAGCACCCAGTTGACGACGCCGAAGCGCTGCGCGAACAGCCACTGGTAGACGGTGCTCGCCGCGACGACGGGCATCGCCCAGGCGAGCACGAGGCCGAGCAGGAGGAAGGTGCGCATCTTGCGGCCGAGGCGCGCGAGGAGCAGTCCCACCAGCGTGCCGAGGGCCATGATCAGTACGACGTTGACGGCGGTGAAGGCGACCGAGCGGCCGGTGACCCGCCAGAAGTCCGGACCGGTGAGGACTTCCTTGTAGTTGTCGAATCCGTTCCACTCGGTCAAGTGCAGAATGAACTGCCGCATGTTGAGGTTCTGGAACGACAGGATCCCGTTGTTGACCAACGGCCAGCCGAGCAGCAGCAGGGTGGCGACGATCGCGGGGGTCAGCAGCAGATAGGGCGTCAGGCCGGCCAGCCGCCGAGAGGATCCCGGACTTCCTGGCCGTGGTCCGCCATCCGGTGTCTGCACCTCCGTCGGGCCGGAGGGCGGCCGTTCGGTCTTCTGCACGGTCATGCTCGCCATCTCTTTCGTGGGCAACGCGAAGCGCTGTGAGCAGCGCGGAGGGCGCGTGATCAGCGCGGGCGCCGTGATCGGCGCGGAGAACGCGGAGTACGCGACGGAGAACGCTCGGTACTCATGGGTACGCCGGGGGCGGCGGGGTCACGTCACCCGCCACCCCCGGCAAGAGGACGCGTTGTTACTGCTTCTGCGCCAGGCGCTTGTTGAGCTCGCCCTCGACCTGCTTGGCGGCGGCGGCAGGCGACTTACCGTTGAGCACCGCGGTCATGTAGTTCTTGATCGGGTTCGGCGGGTTCTCCACCGCGGCCCACTCCGGGATCAGCGGGGTGGTGCCGCCGCCGGCGGTGGCGGGGGCGGCGGCCTCGGCGGCCGGGTTGCCCTTGAGGTTGGACTCCAGCGCCTTCTTGTTCGGGATCGTGCCGCCTTCCTTGGCGAACTGACCCTCGAACTTGTCGGACAGCGCGATCTTCAGGAACTCCTTGGCGAGCTCCTGCTTCTTGCTGGTCGCGGCGATGGCGAGGTTGGAGCCGCCGAGGAAGACGCCCTCGGGCTTGTCGGCCGTGGCGCCGGGGATCGTGAAGAAGCCGATGTCCTTCTCGATCTTCTTGTTGGCCTTGATCGCGGTCGCGGCCTCCCAGCTCATGCCGATGAAGGCGCCGGTCTTGCCCTTGGCGAAGACCTCGGCCTGCTGCGGGGTGGCCTCGTCCTTGTTCTTGGGGGCCTTGGAGAGGTCCGCGAACTGCTTGTACGTCTTCATGGCCTTGGCGACCTTCGGGTCGTCCAGGTTGGAGACGTACTTGTCGCCGTCCTTCTTGACCAGCTCGGCGCCCTCACCGATGGTCAGGCCGACGAAGTGGTACCAGTTCTGGCCGGGCAGGTAGATCGGCTCGGCGTCGGTCTTGGCGCCGATCTGCTTGAGGTCCTTGAGGAACTCGTCGCGGGTCTTGGGGGTGTCCTTGATGCCGGCGTCGGCCCAGATCTTCTTGTTGTAGACCACGACGCGGTTGAGGACGAACCACGGGGCGGCGTACTGCTTGCCGTCGATGACCGAGGCCTTGTTCATCGACTCGGTCCAGTCGGCGCCGATCGACTTCTTGAGGTCGTCGAGCTCGGCGAGGCCGCCGGTCTTGGCGTACGCGGCGGTCTGGGTGTTGCCGATCTCGAAGACGTCCGGCGGGTTCTCCTCGGAGAGGGCGGTGGTCAGCTTCTGCTGGATGCCGTTCCACTGCTGGACTTCGAACTTCAGCTTGGCGCCGGTCTTCTTCTCGAAGGCCGCCGTGACGTCCTTCTGCCACTGGTCGGGCGTCGAACCGTCCATCGCCCAGAGCGTCAGGGTCTCGCCCTTGAAGCCGTCGGCTCCGCCGGCCTTCTTGTCGTCGTCACTGCCGCAGGCCGCGATCGAGACCAACATGCCCGCGACACCGATGGCCGCTATGAGCTTGCGCTTCACGTCACCCTCCTCAAGGGATGCCAGTCAACCCCCCACCCGCAGCGACCGAATGGACCGAGATCTGCCCGTGGGACTGGAACCTGGTCTTTAATGGTGTAGACCAGTACGGGGAGCTTGGCCTAGACCTTTAGGGGTGTCAAGGGTGTATAAGAAGGGCAGTCACGTCCGTTATCGGACCGACACCTGAGCAGGCGGAGTCTGCTCGGCCCGTACCGTGCCACGATGTGAGCCGCGACAGACGGAGGAGCCGGTGACGGCAGCAGCACAGGAGCCGGAGAGGCAACCGATGGGCACTGAGGCGGGCAGTACCGGGACCGAGGTGGGCGCGCCCTCGACCGAGGCCGCGACCGTCGGCCGCACCGCGCGCGTGCCCAAGTACTACCGCCTGAAGCGCCACTTGCTCGACATGACGGAGACGCTGCCGCCGGGCACCCCCGTCCCCCCGGAGCGCACGCTCGCCGCAGAGTTCGACACCTCCCGCACCACCGTGCGCCAGGCCCTCCAGGAGCTGGTCGTCGAGGGCCGCCTGGAGCGCATCCAGGGCAAGGGCACGTTCGTCGCCAAGCCCAAGGTCTCCCAGGCCCTCCAACTCACCTCGTACACCGAGGACATGAGGGCCCAGGGCCTGGAGCCGACCTCCCAGCTCCTGGACATCGGCTACATCACCGCCGACGACACCCTCGCCGGACTCCTCGACATCAGCGCGGGCGGCCGGGTGCTGCGGATCGAGCGGCTCCGGCTGGCCAACGGCGAGGCCATGGCGATCGAGACGACCCATTTGTCCGCCAAGCGCTTCCCCGCCCTGCGCCGCTCCCTGGTCAAGTACACCTCGCTCTACACCGCCCTCGCCGAGGTGTACGACGTACATCTCGCGGAGGCCGAGGAGACCATCGAGACCTCGCTGGCCACCCCGCGCGAGGCCGGCCTGCTCGGCACCGACGTCGGCCTGCCGATGCTGCTCCTGTCCCGCCACTCGCTGGACGGCGACGGCCAGCCGGTGGAGTGGGTGCGCTCCGTCTACCGCGGCGACCGCTACAAGTTCGTCGCCCGCCTCAAGCGCCCCACGGACTGAGCCCGTCCCCCCGGGCCCCGGCGCACGGGGTTCGCCACCGGCGCCGCCCGGGGTCTGGCGCAGATCACCGCGCTGCTCTACGTTCCTCCCGTCATCGCATGATGAACGGGAGGACGACCCGGTGCGCAGAGCAGATCCTCGATCCATCGTCATCTGGTCCCTCGTCGCGCTGGTCGGCGCCGCGGGCTGGACCGTCCTGGCACTCGCGCGCGACGAGGAGGTGTCGGCCGCCTGGATGGTGGCGGCGGCCCTCGGCTCGTACGCCATCGCGTACCGCTTCTACGCCAAGTTCATCGCGTACAAGGTCCTCAAGGTCGACCGGACCCGGGCCACCCCGGCCGAGCGGCTCGACAACGGCATCGACTTCCACCCGACCGACCGCCGGGTGCTGCTCGGCCACCACTTCGCGGCGATCGCGGGCGCGGGACCGCTGGTGGGGCCCGTCCTCGCGGCGCAGATGGGCTATCTGCCCGGCACCATCTGGATCATCGTCGGCGTGATCTTCGCGGGCGCCGTGCAGGACATGGTCGTGCTGTTCTTCTCGACCCGGCGCGACGGCAGGTCGCTCGGGCAGATGGCGCGCGAGGAGATCGGCCCGTTCGGCGGGGCCGCCGCGCTGCTCGCCACCTTCGCCATCATGATCATCCTGCTCGGGGTGCTTGCGCTCGTCATCGTCAACGCGCTCGCCGAGTCGCCCTGGGGCACCTTCTCCATCGCGATGACCATCCCGATCGCGCTGCTGATGGGCTTCTACCTGCGGGTCCTGCGGCCCGGCCGGGTCAGCGAGGTCTCGCTCATCGGCGTCGCGCTGCTCCTGCTCGCGCTCGTCGCCGGCCGCTGGGTCGCCGAGTCGCCCCTCGCGGACACCTTCACGCTGGCGCCCTCGACGCTGGTCGTCTGGCTGGTGGCGTACGGCTTCATCGCCTCGATCCTGCCGGTGTGGATGCTGCTCGCGCCGCGCGACTACCTGTCGACGTTCATGAAGATCGGCACCATCGTGCTGCTCGCGCTGGGCGTCGTGATCGCGCTGCCCACGCTGAAGATGGACCCGGTGACCGACTTCGCCTCGCGCGGCGACGGGCCGGTCTTCGCGGGCTCGCTCTTCCCCTTCGTCTTCATCACCATCGCGTGCGGGGCGCTCTCCGGCTTCCACGCGCTGATCTCCTCGGGCACGACGCCGAAGATGATCCAGAAGGAGACGCAGGTCCGGATGATCGGCTACGGCTCCATGCTGATGGAGTCGTCCGTCGCGATCATGGCGCTCGTCGCCGCGTCGATCATCGACCCGGGTCTCTACTTCGCGATGAACGCGCCGGCGGGCGTCGTCGGCGACACCGTCCAGGAGGCCTCGAAGGCCGTCGCGAGCTTCGGGTACAGCATCTCCCCGGACGACTTGGCGCAGGCCGCCAAGAACGTCGAGGAATCCTCGCTGCTCTCGCGCACCGGCGGCGCCCCCACGCTCGCGATCGGCGTCTCCGAGATCTTCTCCAAGGTCACCGGCGGCTCGATGCGGGCGTTCTGGTATCACTTCGCGATCATGTTCGAGGCGCTGTTCATCCTGACCGCGCTCGACGCGGGCACGCGCGTGGGCCGCTTCATGCTCCAGGACATGCTGGGCAACGTCTACAAGCCCTTCAGGCGGGTGAGCTGGAAGCCCGGACTCATCGCGACCAGCGCCGTCGTCACCGGCCTGTGGGGCTACTTCCTGTGGGTCGGCGTGCACGAGCCGCTCGGCGGGATCAACCAGCTCTTCCCGATCTTCGGCATCGCCAACCAGCTCCTCGCGGCCGTCGCACTGGCCGTCTGCACGACACTGCTCGTGAAGTCCGGACGCCTCAAGTGGGCCTGGGTCACCGGGATCCCGCTCGTCTGGGACGCCACGGTGACGCTCACCGCGAGCTGGCAGAAGGTGTTCTCCAGCGACCCGCGCGTCGGCTTCTTCCAGCAGCGCGCGAACTACCAGGACGCCATCGACGAGGGGAAGATCCTGCCGCCCGCCAAGACCATGGACGACATGCACACCGTCGTCACCAACTCCACGGTGGACGGCGTCCTTTCGGCGGCGCTCGCCCTGCTCGTCGTCGTCGTGATCCTGGACGCGGCCCGGATCTGCGTCCGGCACGTCCGCGACCCGCACTCCTCCCGCCTGAGCGAAGCACCCTACGTGGAGTCGAAGTTGACGGCACCGGACGGCCTCTTCGCAAAGCGCGAGGACAGGCGCGGGACGAAGCGGGAGCCGGTGCGATGACCTGGCTGCTGCGCGGGGTGCGCTGGATGCGGTGGTACGTCCGCGAACTGACCGACGAGTCGGCGTACGACCGCTATGTGACGCACGTACGCAAGGCGCATCCCGCCGCGGCCGTGCCCAGCCGCCGCGAGTTCGAGCGCATGCGGACGGACCGTGAGGAGTCGGACCCGCGCCAGGGATTCCGCTGCTGCTGAGGCGGGCATGTCTGCCGTCGGGGCCGACGCGCCTCGCTGAACTGGGCACATTCATCTGTCCGTTATCCGGACAGGGGTTCCATACCGCGAGACTGTGGCTTAGATTTCCCGCACGTTAAGCATGGGATAAGTGAGGGAACGGAGCCGCGATATGTCAGATGCGCCTGAAGTGAACAGACCGGTGGTCACGCCGGTCCGCGTGGTCATCGCCGTCTGTCTTGTCGCACCGTTCGTGGCGATGCTCTGGGTCAGCTCGTACGCCAGGATCGAGCCGACCTTCATCGGCATCCCGTTCTTCTACTGGTACCAGATGCTGTGGGTGCTCATCTCCACGGTGCTCACGATGATCGCCTACAAGCTGTGGCAGCGTGACCAGCGCGCCCGCAAGGCCGAGCAGGCCCACGGGGGTGCCGGACAGTGAACACGTACGCATCGGGAACACAGACGCTCGCCTCGGGCGGCGTCAACGGCGTCGCGCTCGGCGTCTTCATCTTCTTCTTCGTCGCGGTCACGGTCATGGGCTTCCTGGCCGCCCGCTGGCGCAGGGCGGAGAACGAGCAGAGCCTGGACGAATGGGGCCTGGGCGGACGGTCGTTCGGCACCTGGGTCACCTGGTTCCTGCTCGGCGGCGACCTCTACACCGCGTACACCTTCGTGGCCGTCCCCGCGGCGATCTACGCGGCGGGCGCGGCCGGCTTCTTCGCCGTGCCGTACACGATCCTCGTCTACCCGCTGATCTTCACCTTCCTGCCGCGCCTGTGGTCGGTCTCGCACAAGCACGGCTATGTGACCACCTCCGACTTCGTGCGCGGGCGCTTCGGCTCCAAGGGGCTCTCGCTGGCCGTCGCGGTCACCGGCATCCTCGCCACGATGCCGTACATCGCGCTCCAACTCGTCGGCATCCAGGCCGTCCTGGACGTCATGGGCATCGGCGGCGGTCCGGACACCAACTGGTTCATCAAGGACCTGCCGCTGCTGATCGCGTTCGCGGTGCTCGCCGCGTACACGTACTCCTCGGGCCTGCGCGCGCCCGCGCTGATCGCGTTCGTGAAGGACGGCCTGATCTATCTCGTCATCGCCGTCGCGATCATCTACATCCCGATCAAGCTGGGCGGCTTCGACGAGATCTTCGCCAAGGCCGGTGAGGCCTTCTCGCAGACCAACCCGGCGACCGACAAGCCGCGCGGCGCGCTCGCACCGCCGGAGGCCGGCCAGTGGACGTACGCGACGCTGGCGCTCGGCTCGGCCCTCGCGCTGTTCATGTACCCGCACTCGATCACGGCGACGCTCTCCTCCAAGAACCGCAACGTGATCCGCCGCAACACCACGATCCTGCCGCTGTACTCGCTGATGCTGGGCCTGCTGGCGCTGCTCGGCTTCATGGCGATCGCGGCCGGGATCAAGGTCGACAACGGCCAGCTGGCGATCCCGCAGCTCTTCGAGGACATGTTCCCCGACTGGTTCACCGGTGTGGCCTTCGCGGCGATCGGCATCGGCGCGCTCGTCCCCGCGGCCATCATGTCCATCGCGGCCGCGAACCTCTTCACCCGCAACATCTACAAGGACTTCCTCAAGCCCGACGCGACGCCCGAGCAGGAGACCAAGGTCTCCAAGCTGGTCTCGCTCCTGGTGAAGGTGGGCGCCCTGGTCTTCGTCCTCGGCATGGACAAGACCGTGGCGATCAACTTCCAGCTGCTCGGCGGCATCTGGATCCTCCAGACGATGCCCGCGCTGGTCGGCGGCCTGTTCACCCGGTGGTTCCACCGCTGGGCGCTGCTCGCCGGCTGGGCGGTCGGCATGGTCTACGGCACGCTGGCCGCGTACGGCGTCGCCTCGCCGACGCAGAAGCACTTCGGCGGCTCCTCCGACACGATCCCGGGCATCGGCGAGATCGGCTACATCGGCCTCACCGCGTTCGTCCTGAACGTCGTCGTGACGGTGGTCCTCACCTTCGTCCTGAAGGCGCTGAAGGCCCCCGAGGGCGTCGACGAGACCTCGCCCGAGGACTACACCGCGGACGCCGGCGACAAGGGCGTCTCGGTCGAGCTCCCCAAGGTGGGGGCGGGCTCCGGGCACTGACCCCGCGCTCCGCGCACGGCGCGGCACGCACGCCACGAAGGGCCGCCGGGACTCCCCCGGCGGCCCTTCGCCACGCCCGGCCCCTGTTGCAGACTTCGCCCCATGGACATCACGATCAGGCGGGCCCTGCCCGCGGAGTACGAGGCGCTCGGCGCCCTCACCGCCCACGCCTACCTCGACGGCGGACACCTGGACTTCGGGGCCGAGGACCCCTACCTCGACGTGCTGCGCGACGTGGCCGCGCGGGCCGCCCGGGCCGAGGTCCTGGTGGCCGTGGCCGACGACGAGCTGCTCGGCGGCGTCACCTTCGTCCCGTCCGGCGGGGCGATGGCCGAGGTGTCCCGGGCGGACGAGTCGGAGATCCGGATGCTGGCCGTCGCCGGCGCGGTGCGCGGCCGGGGCGCCGGGGAGGCACTGATGCGGGAGTGCATACGGCGCTCCAGGGACGCGGGCCGCACCGCCCTGGTCCTGTCCACCCAGGCCTCGATGCACGCCGCCCACCGGCTCTACGAGCGCCTGGGCTTCGTGCGGACGCCCGAGCGGGACTGGCAGCCGATCGACGACGTGTCGCTGCTCACCTACGAGTTGAGGCTCTAGAACCCGGCCCCAGGGGCCGCGGCGCCCCCGTCCCGGGCGCGGCGGCGCCCCGCCCCCGGAACAGTACGGCCTTCACGCACCTGACCGACCGACACAAGATGTGGGCCTGCTTCAAGAACCCGGCACAAGATGTATGCTCGTGCTCGCTGTCGTCGCAGGGGAATCCGGTGCAAGTCCGGAACTGTCCCGCAACGGTGTATGTGTACGTCTTTGTCGTACGCGCAAGTCCGAGGACCTGCCGACAGTGCACCCGAGCCGTCCGGCCCGGGTGCCGACCGTCCGGGCCTCGTGGAATGGGCCGGTGGACGCGACGCCGCCCTGCCCGGGCGCGCCCGTGTGTGCCGTTCCCCTCCCCCAGGCCCAGAGCCGAGCGAGGGAGAGCTCCACGTGACCATCGCGCCTGCCGAACCCGCGTCAGCGCCGACGACGCCGACCGCCGAGGGTACCGACGGGCCAGGGACCGCGCTGCTGCGCACCCTGACCGACCTCACCGCCGACCTCCCCGACGCCGACCCCGGCCGGGTCGCCGCCGCCGCCCTGCGCGGCCGGTCGGCGCGCGCCGACGAGGCCGAGCTGCGGGAGCTGGCGACCGAGGCGGCCGCGGGGCTCATCTCCGAGGACCCGGCGTACTCGAAGCTCGCGGCCCGGCTCCTGTCGATCGGCATCCGCGAGGAGGCGGCCACGCAGGGCGTGCGCTCCTTCACCGACGCCATCGCGGTCGGCCACCGCGAGGGCCTGATCGCCGACCGCACCGCGTCGTTCGTGACCGCCCACGCGGCCCGTCTCGACGCCCTCGTGGACACCGCCCTCGCGGACGGCGCCGACTTCCGCTTCGGCTACTTCGGCCTGCGCACCCTGCACAGCCGCTATCTGCTGCGCCACCCCATCACCCGGCAGGTCGTCGAGACCCCGCAGCACTTCATGCTGCGCGTGGCGAGCGGTCTGGCGGAGGACGAGAGCGCCCGCGCCGTCGACGAGGTCGCCGCGCTGTACGGCCTGATGAGCCGCCTGGACTACCTGCCGTCCTCGCCGACGCTCTTCAACTCCGGCACCCGGCACCCGCAGATGTCCTCCTGCTACCTCCTCGACTCCCCGCTGGACGAGCTGGACTCCATCTACGACCGCTACCACCAGGTGGCCCGGCTCTCCAAGCACGCGGGCGGCATCGGCCTCTCGTACTCCCGCATCCGCTCGCGCGGTTCGCTGATCCGCGGCACGAACGGGCACTCCAACGGCATCGTGCCGTTCCTCAAGACCCTGGACGCCTCGGTCGCCGCCGTGAACCAGGGCGGGCGCCGCAAGGGCGCGGCCGCGGTCTACCTGGAGACCTGGCACTCCGACATCGAGGAGTTCCTGGAGCTGCGCGACAACACCGGTGAGGACGCGCGCCGCACGCACAACCTCAACCTCGCGCACTGGATCCCCGACGAGTTCATGCGCCGGGTCGCCGCCGACCAGGACTGGTCGCTGTTCTCGCCGTCCGACGTGCCCGAGCTGGTCGACCTGTGGGGCGAGGAGTTCGACGCCGCCTACCGCACGGCGGAGGCAGCCGGGCTCGCCAGGAAGACCATGCCGGCCCGCGACCTGTACGGCCGCATGATGCGCACCCTGGCGCAGACCGGCAACGGCTGGATGACCTTCAAGGACGCCGCCAACCGCACCGCCAACCAGACCGCGGAGCCCGGCCACACCGTCCACTCCTCCAACCTCTGCACGGAGATCCTGGAGGTGACGGACGACGGGGAGACGGCCGTCTGCAACCTCGGCTCGGTCAACCTCGGCGCGTTCGTGGAGAACGGCGACCTGGCCTGGGACCGGCTCGACGAGACCGTGCGCACCGCGGTGACCTTCCTCGACCGCGTCGTCGACATCAACTTCTATCCGACCGAGCAGGCCGGGCGCTCGAACGCCAAGTGGCGTCCGGTGGGCCTGGGCGCCATGGGTCTCCAGGACGTCTTCTTCCAGCTGAAGCTGCCCTTCGACTCGCCCGAGGCGCGCGCCCTGTCCACGCGCATCGCCGAGCGCATCATGCTCGCGGCGTACGAGGCGTCCGCGGACCTCGCCGAGCGCAACGGCCCGCTGCCCGCCTGGGAGAAGACCCGCACCGCGCGCGGTGTCCTGCACCCCGACCACTACGGCGTCGAGCTCACCTGGCCGGAGCGCTGGGCGGCCCTGCGGGAGCGCATCGCCACGACCGGCATGCGCAACTCGCTGCTCCTCGCCATCGCGCCGACCGCGACCATCGCCTCCATCGCCGGTGTCTACGAGTGCATCGAGCCGCAGGTCTCCAACCTCTTCAAGCGCGAGACGCTGTCGGGTGAGTTCCTGCAGGTCAACTCCTACCTGGTGGAGGAGCTGAAGCGGCTGGGCGTCTGGGACGCGCAGACCCGCGAGGCGCTGCGCGAGTCCAACGGCTCGGTGCAGGGCTTCGACTGGGTGCCGCAGGAGGTCCGCGCGCTGTACCGCACGGCGTGGGAGATCCCGCAGCGCGGCCTGATCGACATGGCCGCCGCGCGCACGCCGTTCCTGGACCAGGCGCAGTCCCTGAACCTGTTCCTGGAGACGCCGACCATCGGCAAGCTCTCCTCGATGTACGCGTACGCCTGGCAGCAGGGCCTGAAGACCACGTACTACCTGCGCTCGCGCCCCGCGACGCGCATCGCCCGCGCGGCCGGCGGGACGAGCGCCGCCGCCACCGCGCCCGTCCCCGTGCAGGCGACCCCCGAAGAGGCCGTCGCCTGCTCCCTGGAAAACCCCGAGTCCTGCGAGGCCTGCCAGTAATGAGCACCACCAGCAACGAGAAGACCGCGTCTTCCGAGAAGAACCTGCTCGACCCGGGCTTCGAGCTGACTCTGCGTCCCATGCGCTACCCGGACTTCTACGAGCGCTACCGGGACGCCATCAAGAACACCTGGACCGTCGAGGAGGTCGACCTCCACTCGGACGTCGCCGACCTCGCGAAGCTCTCGCCGGGCGAGCAGCACATGATCGGCCGGCTGGTCGCGTTCTTCGCGACGGGCGACTCGATCGTGGCGAACAACCTCGTGCTGACGCTGTACAAGCACATCAACTCCCCCGAGGCGCGGCTGTACCTGAGCCGTCAGCTCTTCGAGGAGGCCGTGCACGTCCAGTTCTATCTGACGCTGCTCGACACCTATCTGCCCGACCCCGAGGACCGCGCGGCCGCCTTCGCCGCCGTGGAGAACATCCCCTCCATCCGCGAGAAGGCGCAGTTCTGCTTCAAGTGGATGGACCACGTCGAGGAGATCGACCAGCTTCAGACGCAGGCCGACCGCCGTCGCTTCCTGCTGAACCTGATCTGCTTCGCGGCCTGCATCGAGGGCCTGTTCTTCTACGGTGCCTTCGCGTACGTCTACTGGTTCCGCTCGCGCGGTCTGCTGCACGGCCTGGCGACCGGCACCAACTGGGTGTTCCGCGACGAGACGATGCACATGAACTTCGCCTTCGAGGTCGTGGACACCGTCCGCAAGGAGGAGCCGGAGCTCTTCGACGACGCGCTCCGGGTCCAGGTCACGGACATGATCAAGGAGGCCGTGGAGGCGGAGCTGCAGTTCGGCCGCGACCTGTGCGGCGAGGGCCTGCCCGGCATGAACACCGAGTCGATGCGTGAGTACCTCCAGTGCGTCGCCGACCAGCGCCTCCAGCGCCTGGGCTTCGCGCCGGTCTACGGCTCGTCGAACCCGTTCTCCTTCATGGAGCTCCAGGGCGTGCAGGAGCTGACCAACTTCTTCGAGCGCCGGCCCTCCGCGTACCAGGTCGCGGTCGAGGGTTCGGTCTCCTTCGACGACGAGTTCTAGCCGTCGCCGACGCGCCACGGCTCTGGCGCGAACTGGTCCCGGTGTGCCCGCCCCGTGGTACGGGGGTGGGGCGGGCACACCCTCCGCTCAGCGCGGTTCGGCCCGCAGGACGAGCCGCTTGGGGTGGAGCGTGATGCCGATCCGGGTGTCCGTGTCGGTCTCCGCCACCTTCTCCAGGCGCCACTTCGGGGCCACCGTCCCGAGGATCAGGGCGAGTTCGGCCAGGCTGAAGTGGTCGCCGGGGCACTTCCTGTTGCCGACGCTGAACGGCATCATCGCGAACTCCGGTACGTCGCCCGCGCGTTCCGGATTCCAGCGGTCCGGGTCGAACTCCAGGTGCCGTTCGAAGGAACGCGGGTCGCGCTGCATCGCGTAGACGCTGTAGACGATGTCGGCGTCCGCCGGAATGCGATAGCCGCCCAGATCGGTTTCGGCCACGGACCGGCGCGTGAATATCCAGGCCGCCGGGCGTATACGCATCGCCTCGGTGATGACATTGCGGGTGTGCGGCAGCTCCTTGAGGTCGGCGAATGTGATCGCGCGCCCCGGGGCCACGGAATTTACCTCTTCAACCAACCGCCGTTCCTGCTCCGGGTGTTCGGTCATCAGATGGAAGGTCCACGCCAGCGTGGACGCCACATTCTCCGCACCTGCCACGACGAGGGAAACGACGTGGTCGTGGATCTCCTGGTCGGTGAGGGGCTCCCCGGATTCGTCCTTGGCCCGCAGCAATTCCGCGAGCAGATCATCCGGTCCGGGGCCGGCCGCGCGGCGTTCCGCGATGATCTCGTCGACGAGCGCGTGCAGATCGGCGAGCGCGCTCTCGAAGCGCCGGTTGGCGGGCGTCGGCACCCGGTACAGCGGTCCGGCCGAGAGCACCATCCGGCGGTAGAGGCCGTCGAAGACGGTGTGCAGCGAGTCGGCGATGCGGTCCGCCTTCTCGCCGATCGACTCGACCTCCAGGAGCGAGCGCGAGACGATGCGCACCGCCGTGCGGAACATCTCCGCGCCGACGTCGACCGTCTCGCCGGGGCGCCAGCGGGCCGCCGTGGCGCGCGCCTCCTCCTCCATCACCTTGGCGTAGTCGGCGATCCGCTCGGGCCTGAACGCGGGCTGCATCATGCGGCGTTGACGCCGGTGCAGCCTGCCGTTGCTGGTCGCCACGCCCTTGCCCAGGAGCACTTCAAGGGTGTCCCAGAGTGGCCCGCCGACGATGTACTCGGGGCTCTTGAGCATGGCGCCGACGAGCTCGGGATCGCAGACCACGTACGCCGTCTTGGGCCCCAGCCTGATCCGTACGAGATCACCGTGGTCCCGCAGCGCGGCGAGGAAGGCGAGCGGGTCGCGCACGAGGTTCCAGGCGTGACCGAGCAGGGGCACACCACCGCCCACGAGGGGCGGGGTGCGCAGCGGGCCCGGTCCTGACGCGGCGGGCGCGGGTATTGCGGATTCGACGCTCATTCCTCACCAACCAGTTCGTTTTCCGCCAGGCTGTCCTCGGTCACATACGGGGGAATGGCCCTGTCGTCCCAGCTGTCCACCCGATAGCGACCTGATTCATGATGGAACCAGTACACGGAAGAGAACCAATTCCGCATATTGAAGACGCAGGACCTGACCGCGTCCGCGAGTTCGGTTCCCTCCGGGGTGCCGTCCGCCAATTCATCGGCGAGCAGCATTACTTCCGGTTCGGCTTCCAGGAAATCCGATACGCATCGGGTGACGCGCCGGTGGACTTCCCGCACCGCCTCTTCGAGCCGCATTCCCTCGTGATGGATCAGGCTGATCCCGAGATTGTGCAGCTCGTCTCCCGCGAGTTCCTTCGGGAGCGAGCACAGGTCGTTGTACCAGGCCGAGAAGTCCTGGGTCGCCAGTGCCGCCCGCCGATATGCGGGGTGCTTCCTTATGCCGCGCGGCAGTTCACACCGCGCGGTGGGTTCGAGCAGGTCGATCCACGCCCAGTGCGCGAACGTGAGGCGGCGCAGCTCGATGTACGCCTCGACCGTGGGCACCGCGCCGCAGCGCCGGTTCCTGAACTCCTGGTCGTACGCCTCGATGACCGGGTGGAAGTGCCGGGCGAAGCGGGCGTTCCAGCTGGGGCCCAGGAAGGAGTACAGGCGCAGGACGCAGTCCGCGAACCCCGCGACCAACGGATCCCTGTGGTGCAGGTACTGCCGGGGCGCGTTCAGGGTGGCGTGCAGGCCCCGGCACAGCCGCCGCCACTGTGCCGTCCTGCCGTGCACCGAGTCCCGGTCGTGCCGGTCGTCCCAGGCGAAGAACCAGCTGCTGAGGTCCGCTATCGCGGTCAGCAACTCGTCCGGGGCGCCAATGTAGTAGCCCGCGACCAGATCCGTGTAGCACAGGCTGTCCGCGTAGCGCTCGACCTTGTCCGGGGGCATCAGGCGCATTTCCCGCAGCCATGTCCGCGACTTCTCCTGAAGCTTTGGCCAATACGGATGCAGGCGGCGAGGAAACGCGGCTTCGATCACTGGGAGAGCCACTGCCGGCGGAACCGAGACCACCGGTGTGCGAGGTCGCGTGTGTGGATGTGTCTGTGAAGTGCTTCCGGAATATGCAGGCACGAACAAACCCCTTTCATCCGCTTGAGGGCCCACGCCCCTCCCGCCGTGCCGGGCGCGCGCCGTTGCGTATCCCCGCGCTTTCCATTCAGCACCACAACTGACCGTTCAGGGAACAGATTTGCGCCATTCACTACCCCCCAGTGCCGAGAACCTCCCCTTACGTGACTGAATATGGATCTCCATCAGCCGATTCTGCTCGCACACGCGAGCGGCTCATGCCAACGGCCCCTGGTCAGGGAGGAGTTCCCGGACCAGGGGCCGCTCGCGTCACGCGGTGCCCACGCCTCTCAGGCGTCGCGTGAGTCAGTCATTGGCCACCACGGGGTAGCGCGGAGTGCCCTCTTCCATCTGGCGCAGTGCGTCCTTGCGCTCCCTCTTGGAGAGGCGGTCGATGTACAGGTGGCCGTACAGGTGGTCCGTCTCGTGCTGAAGGCAGCGCGAGAAGTAGCCCGTGCCCCGCACCTTGATCGGGTTGCCCTTCTCGTCCTGACCGGTCACCTCGGCGTAGTCCGGGCGGGCCAGCGGCGCGTAGGCGGTGGGGACGGAGAGGCAGCCCTCGCCCGAGTCGTCGAGGTGGCGCCGGTCGGCGGGCAGCTCCTGCAGCACCGGGTTGCAGACCACGCCGACGTGGCGCACGCCCTCGTCGTCCATGCAGTCGTAGACGAAGACCTTCAGGTCGACGCCGATCTGGTTGGCGGCCAGGCCCACGCCCTGCGCGGTCCGCTGGCTGGCGAACATGTCGTCGACGAGCTTCGCGAGCTCGTCGTCGAAGGCGGTGACGTCCTTGCACTCCTTGTGCAGCACAGGGTTGCCGACGACCGTGATCGGCCGGGAGGTGCCGCGCTCGCGGTAGGCCGTCTCGCGCTCCTCGCAGTCCTCCGTGTCGATGACGAAGCCCTCGTCGTCGACGGGGAGAACCCCGTCGGAGTACTGCTGCTCAGTGTCCTGCGCCATGTCCGCCGTACGCCTTCCTTGGAACCCTCAAGAGTTTGTGCCGGTACAGCCTACGGCGAAGCGTCAGCAGACCTCTTCGAGATCCCGCCAGTCCCGGGAGTCCGGGCTGTCGGCGACCCAGCCGTCCAGCAGGCCGCGCACCAGGCCCGCGGGCGCCGCGATGCCGCACTCGCGCTCGGGCACCCAGAGCGCGCCGGGACTGCGGTGGCCGAGCGGACCCGGATGGCCCGGCTCGCTGTGGTCGTGCGGGTCGAGGTGCTCGCCGTCGCCCTCGTCGCTGGGCATCCGCGACTCCGAGCACATCCGGCACAGCAGCCGCACCGAGGACGACCAGTCCTCGGCGGCGAAGCCCGCGTCGGCCGCCAGCTGCTCCAGGGCGTCCCGGTCGGCCTCGGTGGCGGCCTCCAGGAGGACCACCCAGGTCGGCACCGGCGAGGGCGCCCAGAGCTCGATCTCGTCGAAGACGGGGTACGAGTGCCCGGCCGCCGTCGTCCGCTCGCCGTGCGGGACGCCGTCGTGCAGCACGACCTCGCCCCAGCGGCGCCCGGAGGAGGGCAGCGGGATGGACAGGACCTCGATGCGGGCCGGGTCGAGCCGCCGGCCCCACACGACCTCCGCCTCGCCCTCCGGGGAGAGCCGCACGGCCGCGCTGCCCAGCTCCATGCCCCCGGGCTCGCCGGAGGCGGCCACCCCGCCCGGCACCCGCAGGCCGTACGCCTGCCAGGCGCGGCGGGCGAGCGGCCAGTCCTGCAGGGCGGTCGCCGCGATGCCGACGTTCCACCAGTCGGGGGCGCCCGCGGAGCGGTCCAGGAGCGCCACGGCGCGCAGACCGGCGGCCCGCGCCTGCTCCCAGTCGTGGCGGAACTTGTGCAGCAGCGCGAGGTTGAACCAGGACTCGGACAGCCAGGGTTCGAGATCCGCCGCGCGCGTGAGCAGTGCCCCCGCGTCCTCGTACCGGCCGTCGCCGATCAGCGTGAACGCGCGGTCGGTCGCCTGCCGCCATGAGGCGGAGGGCCGGTGCCGTCCCTTGCCGAAGATCCTCACGATTCCCGCCTGATTCCCGCCTGTACGTTTTCGGAAAGTTTCTCGGAAGCCATATGTCGAGAAGGCGCGCCGTACCCCCGTGCACCTTCTTCTTCGCATCCAACCACGTACGGTCGGACGGCCGCTCATTACCCATGGGTTACCCAACCGGGCGCGAGCTAAGGCCGCCCCTCGACAGCACCCGCGCGAGGGACTCCACGACCTCCGGCTGGTAGTCGCGGCCGGTGGCCAGGCGCAGCCGCTCCAGGGCGTTCAGCGGCCCGCCGAGGGCCCCCGACGGGCCTTCTCCCCGCGCCATCTCGTCGTACGCGTTCGCGGTGCGCACAATACGTGCGGTGAGCGGCTGATCGCGGTACGGATCGGCCTGGCGCTCCACCACGACGGCGACCGCGGAGTCCACCCCCGTCTGCCGCACGACGGCACCGCCGAGCAGGGCTATCCGGCGCTGCTCCGCCTCGGGGAGGGCCGCGGTGGCGCCCTCGGGGACCGGGTCGACGAGGGAGAGCTGCCCGATGTCGTGCATCAGGGCCGCGTGCTCCAGGACGGTGAGGTCCGGCTCGGAGAGTCCGAGGTCGCGGCCCACGGCCCGGCTCAGGTCCGCGACGCGGTGGGCGTGGCCCTGCGGGGTGTATCCGGCGATCTCGGTGGCCCTGGCCAGGGACGCCATGGTCTGCCGGTAGGTCGCGCGGACCGCCGCGTACCGCCGGAAGGAGAGCTGGGTGAGCAGCAGCGGAAGGCTGAACACGGGCAGCGCCCAGAGCCCGGCCACGGCCACCGCGAGCGCCATCACGGCGCCCGTCGCGCACACGGCCGAGCCGATGCCGAGCAGGGCGCGCAGCTCGTCACGGAGCAGCGGCCCGAACGGCCACCGCGTACGGGCGTGGGCGGTGGCGGCGGCGAGCACGGCGTCGCAGAGCGCGGTCAGGACGAGCACGGCGACGATGACGAGCGCGAAGTAGGGGCCGTGCCCGACCCACTCGCCCAACTTTCCGGAGTTGTAGAGGGGTTGGAAGCACGCGGCCGCGAAGCCGACGGTCAGTACGCGCCGCGCCAGCTGGTCGAGGACGGGACCCCGGCCGAGCGCCACGTGCGGCACGGCGCCCACGAGGGCCGCCGCGACGACCACGGCGATCACCTGCAGGACGCCGTGGTGGGTGGCCTGCCCGGCGTTCTCGCCGAGCAGCGCGTACGCGAGCGCGCCGGCGGCCCCGAGCGGCGCGGGCTCCCGCTCCGTCCCGATCCCCCACCGGGCCAGCTCCCCCAGCGCGATCAGCACCCCGAAGACGAGCGCCACCCGCCCCTCGGTGACCCCGTGCCGGAGGGTCCACCCGAGGGACGCCACGGCGAGTGCCCCGGCGAGCCCGGTCGTCACCGCCGTGAGCAGGCGTTCCGCGCGGCACGCGGGGTGTCCTGTGGCCGTATGCGGCCGGGCGCCCGGGGCGGGGCGGGCGCGGCCCCCGGTGCCGGGTGCCGGGACGGGGGCGCTCACCGGGGTGCCGGGCCCGGCACCGCGGGTGCGGACACGGGCGCCTCGGAGGGCGCGCTCCCCTGCTCCGGCACGTCCGAGGTGACCCCCGCGTGCCAGCCCTCCCGCGCCAGCGCACGCGCCAGCGCCGTGACCATCACGGGGTCGAACTGCTCCCCCGCGCACCGGTCCAGTTCCTCCAGCGCCACCGGCACGGGCCGCGCCCGCCGGTAGGACCGCGTGGACGTCATCGCGTCGAACGCGTCCGCCACCGCCACCACCCGCGCGCACTCGGGGATCTGCGGCCCCGCGAGCCCGTACGGGTACCCGCTGCCGTCGATCCGCTCGTGGTGGTGCAGGATCGCCGCCCGCGCCTCCCCCAGGAATTCGATGCCGCGCACCATCTCGTGCCCGTACTCGGGGTGGAGTTCGATGACGCGCCGCTCCTCCGGGGTCAAGGGCCCGTCCTTCCGCAGCAGCCGTGTCGGTACGCCGAGCTTGCCGACGTCGTGCAGGATCCCGGCGAACCGCAGGACCTCGACGCGCTCGTCGTCCATGCCCAGCTCCCGCGCGATCATCACGGAGGCGCGGCCGACCCGCTCGCTGTGCCCGCGCGTGTACCTGTCCTTGATGTCGACGGCCTGGACGAGTGCCCGGATGGTGGCCTGATGGGCGGCGCGCTCGCGGTGGTACTGCGCGAACAGCCAGCAGGAGACGCCCATGGGGAGCAGGACGAGCAGCGCGGCCGGCGGGCCGTACGGACTGGTCCAGAGCACGGCCATCATCAGCCCGGCGAGCCCGTGCACGACGACGGGCACGAGGGAGTGCAGGAAGAGCCCGCGCCAGGCGGTGCGCATGGGGACCCGCTCGGCGGTCGCCACGACCCCGCCGTCGAGGGCGGCGAGCACGGCGGAGAAGGCGAGGACGGCGGCGCCCGCGGGCGCGAGCACGTACGGGAAGTCGGGCGCGGCGCAGGCGGCGGGCCCGCCGAGCGCGCCGTACACCCGTGTCGCCGCCCAGGCGGCCAGCGCCAGCTGGGCGGCGCGCCACATCCGGCGCACCCACCGGGGGTGGCGGTCGACGCGGGCGAGCAGCGCCCCGGGCACCGCGACGAGGGCGGCGGCGGGCGCGGGCAGCAGGAAGACCCCGGCGAGCAGCACGGGGAAGAAGGTGCCGAGGCCGCGCGGGGCACGGCGGCCGACGAAGCGGCACCGGGTGATCTGCTCGCACCCGGCGTAGAGCACGGCGAGCAGCGCGACGGCGGGCCACGGCGTGGCGGGCGTGAGCGCGGGCACGGCACAGAAAGCGCCCGCCAGGGCGACGCACAGGATGTAGACGCGGGCCCCCGCCGGCACCGACCGCATGGAGTTCTCCTCCCCGTTCAGGTCCGGAGACTAGAACGGCGGCCTCCCGCCCAGCGCCCGAGTGGCGCCAATTAGCACGTTCGAGTGACGGGAGGGGAGAACGGGGCCGGAAACGAAGAGCAGGCCGCGTGGGTCACACGGCCTGCCCAGTTCTCGTCTTTGCTTCAACCACCGGGCATCGCCCGGTGGTTCACGCCTCCGAGGCCGTCACGTCCTGCGTGACGTCCTGCTCGGGCACGGCCTGCCCGGAGCGGATGAGGTCGATGCGCCCCATGACCTTGGCCCGCAGGTCGACGGGCACGTCGTCCTGGCCGCAGCAGCGCTTCACCAGCTTCTTGACGGCCTGCTCGAGGCCGTACTTCTCCAGGCACGGAGAGCACTCCTCGAAGTGCGTCTCGAACTTGGTGCAGTCACTGTCCGGCATTTCGTGGTCCAGGAACTCATAGAGATGATCCAGGACTTCACTGCAGTCAGTCTCGTGCGGCTCTCCGCAGCTCATGAGCCCGAGCCTTTCGTTCCGTTCGACTCCCCGGCACCCGCCGGGACCAGCCCTCGCTCACGGGCGTAGTCCTCCAGCATGCCGCGCAGTTGGCGTCGGCCCCGGTGCAGTCGGGACATCACCGTGCCGATGGGTGTCCCCATAATGTCGGCGATCTCCTTGTACGCAAAGCCCTCTACGTCGGCCAGATAGACGGCGATGCGGAATTCCTCGGGGATCGCCTGCAGCGCCTGCTTCACATCCGAGTCGGGCAGGTGGTCCAGCGCCTGCGACTCGGCGGAGCGCAGACCGGTGGACATGTGCGACTCGGCGCGCGCCAGCTGCCAGTCCTCGATCTCCTCGGCGGCACTGCGCTGGGGCTCGCGCTGCTTCTTGCGGTACGAGTTGATGAAAGTGTTGGTGAGGATGCGGTACAGCCACGCCTTGAGGTTGGTGCCCTCGCGGAACTGGTGGAACGACGCGTACGCCTTCGCGTAGGTCTCCTGCACCAGGTCCTCCGCGTCCGCCGGGTTGCGCGTCATGCGCAGCGCCGCCGAGTACATCTGGTCGAGGAACGTCAGCGCGTCCCGCTCGAAGCGGGCCGTGCGCTCCGCTGCCGTCTCAGAACCCTCGTCCGGGCGCTCCGCCTGGCCGTGCTCGGTCCCTGCGTCGGTCCCAGTGACCGGACCCACCTCCTCCAACGACGTGGTGAGGCCGAAACCAGCCCCACTCGAATCGGAGGATAGACGACGACCCGTGCCCCGCGCCGCCCGAATAGATGCGGTTTTGGGTGCGCTCAGCACCGTCCACTCCAGGTCAGACGACGTGGAGCGGTTCGGGCAGATGGTCGAACCCATGCGGCGGACTTCCTCTCGTACGAACAGCCTGCGACGGCGTTTGCCGTCTGTTCGCCACAACAGAGGTCACCCGCCCAACATTCCCGCCCAGCGGACGACGGCGTCCGTGATGAGCTTCACGGCCTCGTCCTGGTCGATCTCCGCGCGCTTCGGCACCGCGAACCCGTGGTCTCCGTACGGGATCTCGACGAGTTCGTACGCACCGTCGGGGAACTCGGCGGGCCTGCCGAACGGGTCGTTGCCGCCCTGGACGACGAGCGTGGGCACGCCCGCGCCGAGGAGTTCGGGGGCGCGGGACTTCTCCGGCCTGCCCGGCGGGTGCAGCGGGAAGGAGAGCGCGAGCACGGCCGCGGCGCCCAGCTCGGTCGCGGTGCGGCAGGCGACGCGGGCCCCGGCGCTGCGGCCGCCGGAGATCACCGGCAGGCCCTTCTTCTCCAGGGCGGGCCAGATCCCCCGCCATCCCGTGTCCAGCGTCCTGGGTGCGGGCGCCACCTTCTTGCCCGCGACCCGCCAGGGCTGCTCCACCAGGGCGACGGTCACGCCGTGCGCGGGCAGCGCGGCGGCGATGGCCTGGAGGTCGCGGGCCTCGATGCCGCCGCCCGCGCCGTGGCTGACGGCCAGGACGAGGCGGGCGTTCTTCTTGGGGGCCGGGTGCCAGGTGATCCGCGCCTCACCGGCGTCGGTCCCGACGGTCTCGCTCGTGGTCACCCGAGCAGGGTGTCAGAAGAGCGTGCCTTCTTCGGGACCTTCGAGCTCCGTCAGGAGTTCGGGGCCGTTGTTGCGTACGTTGCTGACGGCCGTCGACACCGGGTACGCCCGCATCAGGCCGTGCGGCGGCGGCTCCAGGAGCGTGCGCAGGTCCTCGACGTCCGTGCGGGAGGGGTCGAGCCAGGCGTCCCAGCGGTCCGGCGTCAGCATCAGCGGCATCCGCGGGTGGATGTCGGCGAGCGAGCGCGGGCCTTCCTCGGGGCCGACCGCGAGCGGCGCGGTCTCCGCCTCGGTGGTGATCACCGTGCAGGTCACCCACCAGGCCAGCGGGTGCTCGTCGGGCAGCGTCCTGTCCCGCCAGAACTCGTAGAGCCCGGCCATGGCGAAGACCGAGCCGTCGGCGGGCGTCACGAAGTAGGGCTGCTTGCGGGGCCGCTTCTTCTTGCCCTCGACCTCCAGCTGGCGCTCGTCGGGCGCGGTCACCCACTCGTAATAGCCGTCGGCGGGCAGGACGCAGCGGCGGGCGGCGAAGGCGCGGCGGTAGGAGGGCTTCTCGTGGACGGTCTCCGCGCGGGCGTTGATCATCCGTGCGCCGCCCTCGGGCGTCTTGGACCAGGAGGGCACGAGGCCCCACTTGAGCGTGCGCAGCTGGCGAACCGGACGCGGGTCCTCGGCGTCTTTCAGGGGACGGTCCAGGATCGCGTAGACCTCTTTGGTGGGCGCCACGTTGAAATCGGGGGCGAGGGCCTCCTCCGGCTCCCACTTCTCGATCTCGAAGATCCCCGCGAGATCCTCGGGCCTACGACTGGATGCATACCGTCCGCACATACGTGCCAGACTGCCAGACCCCGTACGACCAGAGGAGCCGGTCCCAGCAATGGCCCACGGAACGCAGACCACCGCCAACGCCAGCCTGGCCGACCTCTGGGACCGCGTGTTCGGCACCCAGGCCGCGCCGGAGCAGTGGCTGGTGATCGCGACCGGCGTCGTCGCGCTCGCCGTCGTCGTCCCGCACGGCATCTGGCGCCTGGCCCGCAACGCCATCACCATCGCCCACGAGGGCGGCCACGGCCTGGTCGCGCTGCTCACCGGGCGCCGTCTCGACGGCATCCGGCTGCACTCCGACACCTCGGGCCTGACGGTCTCGCGCGGCAAGCCCACCGGGCTCGGCATGATCCTCACCGCCGCCGCGGGCTACACCGCGCCGCCGCTGCTCGGCCTCGGCGGCGCGGCGCTGCTGGCCTCGGGCCGCATCACGGCGTTCCTGTGGATCGCGACCGCGCTGCTGGTGGCGATGCTGGTGATGATCCGCAACGCGTACGGCGCCCTGACCGTGGTCCTCACCGGCGGCACCTTCCTGGTCGTCTCCTGGCTGGCGAACACCGACGTGCAGGCGGCGTTCGCCTACGCGGTGGTGTGGTTCCTGCTCCTGGGCGGGGTGCGCCCCGCCTTCGAGCTGCAGTCCAAGCGCCGGCGCGGGGGCGCGGGCGACTCGGACGCCGACCAGCTGTCGCGGCTCACGCACGTGCCCGCGGGGATGTGGCTCTTCCTCTTCCACGCGGTCTCGCTGTGCTCCCTCATGGGCGGCGGACGCTGGCTGCTCGACCTGTGAGCGGGCGCGGTCCGTCGTACGAGCGGGCACGGCCCGTCGCATGAGCGGGCTCGGTCCACCGGACGAGCGGGCGCCGTCCGTCGTACGAGCGGGCGCGGTGCGAGGCGTGCGCGGGCGCGGTCTCTACCAGTTCTCTGTTTCGCCTGGGTTTCACCGCTTTTGATCAAGATTCCGGGTCACCGGCAGCCACTAAAGTGAGGGCATGACCGAAACCCCGGCGCACACCGCCCTCTGGCCCGCCCCGCACGCAAGCGGAGCCGTCACCGCGACGGTTCACGTCCCCGGTTCGAAATCGGTCACCAACCGCGCGCTGGTGCTTGCCGCGCTGGCCGCCGAGCCGGGCTGGCTGCGCCGCCCGCTGCGCTCCCGTGACACCCTCCTGATGGCGGGCGCCCTGCGCACCATGGGCGTCGGCATCGAGGAGGGCGTGGGCCCCGACGGCTCCGGCGAGGCCTGGCGCGTGATCCCCTCGGGCCTGCGCGGCCCGGCCACGGTCGACGTCGGCAACGCGGGCACGGTCATGCGCTTCCTGCCCCCGGTCGCCGCCCTCGCCGACGGCCCGATCCGCTTCGACGGCGACCCCCGTTCGTACGAGCGCCCCCTGCACGGCGTGATCGACGCCCTGCGCGTGCTCGGCGCCCGCATCGACGACACCACGGTGGGTGCCTCCGGCGCGCTGCCGCTGACCGTGCACGGCGGCGGTGCCCTGGAGGGCGGCCGGGTCGAGATCGACGCGTCGTCCTCGTCGCAGTTCGTGAGCGCCCTGCTGCTCTCGGGCCCGCGCTTCAACCAGGGCGTGGAGGTCCGCCACATCGGCGGCACCCTGCCGTCCATGCCGCACATCCGGATGACCGTCGACATGCTGCGCGCGATCGGCGCCCAGGTCGACGAGCCCGAGTCGGGCGGCGAGCCGAACGTCTGGCGGGTCACCCCCGGCGCCCTGCTCGGCCGCGACCTGACCGTCGAGCCCGACCTGTCGAACGCCCAGCCCTTCCTCGCCGCGGCCCTGGTCACCGGCGGCACGGTCACGATCCCCGACTGGCCGGCCCGCACCACGCAGCCCGGCGACGCGCTGCGCCGGATCTTCACGGAGATGGGCGGCTCCTGCGAGCTGACCGAGCAGGGCCTGGTCTTCACCGGCTCGGGCTCGATCCACGGCATCGACGTGGACCTCGGCGAGGTCGGCGAGCTCACCCCCGGCATCGCCGCGGTCGCGGCCCTCGCCGACTCCCCCTCGACGCTGCGCGGCGTCGCGCACCTGCGTCTGCACGAGACGGACCGGCTGGCCGCGCTCACCAAGGAGATCAACGAACTGGGCGGTGACGTCACCGAGACGGCCGACGGGCTGCACATCCGCCCGCGCCGGCTGCACGGCGGCATCTTCCACACGTACGACGACCACCGCATGGCGACCGCCGGCGCGATCATCGGCCTCGCGGTGAAGGACGTACAGATCGAGAACGTCGCGACGACGGCGAAGACGCTCCCGGACTTCCCCGAGCTCTGGACCGGGATGCTCGGGAACTGACGGGCGGATCGAGAACCATGCGCCGCTACGGCAAGAACCCCGACGAGGACGACATCCGCGTCCGCCCCAACCGCAAGGGCAACCGCCCCCGCACCCACATCAGGCCCAAGCACGAGGACGCGGCCGAGGGCATGGTCCTCACCGTCGACCGGGGCCGCCTGACCGTCCTGGTCGAGGACCGGGTCGTGATGGCCATGAAGGCCCGCGAACTGGGCCGCAAGGCCGCCGTGGTGGGTGACAGGGTCGCGGTCGTCGGGGATCTCTCCGGCAAGAAGGACACCCTCGCGCGGATCGTGCGGATCGAGGAGCGCTCGTCGGTCCTGCGGCGCACCGCCGACGACGACGATCCCTACGAGCGGGTGGTCGTCGCCAACGCCGACCAGCTCGCCATCGTCACGGCCCTCGCCGACCCCGAGCCGCGCCCGCGGCTGATCGACCGGTGCGTCGTGGCGGCGTACGACGGCGGCCTGGAGCCGATCCTCGTGCTCACCAAGTCGGACCTGGCCCCCGCCGACAAGCTCCTGGAGACGTACGCCACCCTCGACATCCCCTATGTGGTCACCAGCCGCGAGGAGTTCACCGACGGCGCGGAGCTCGCGCGGGTGCACGAACTCCTCGACGGCAAGGTCACCGCGTTCGTCGGGCACTCCGGCGTGGGCAAGACGACGCTGGTGAACGCGCTGGTCCCCGAGGAGCGGCGGCGCACGACCGGGCACGTCAACGCGGTCACGGGCCGCGGCAGGCACACCACCACCTCCGCCCTCGCGCTCCCCCTGTCGGGCGCGGACGGCTGGGTGATCGACACCCCGGGCGTGCGGTCCTTCGGGCTCAACCACGTCGACCCCTCGCGCGTCATCCTCGCCTTCCCCGACCTGGAACCGGGGACGGTGGACTGCCCGCGCGGGTGCAGCCACGACGAGAAGGACTGCGCGCTGGACGCCTGGGTGGCCGACGGTCACGCGGACCCGGCCCGCCTGTACTCGCTGCGCCGGCTGCTCGCCACGCGGGAGCGGCGCGACGGCGACTGAACTGCCCGTTGTTTGCGGCGCCACGGCAAAGGTAAATGCATAATCGCACCAAGCCGGATTCAAGCCAGGCGAAGCGGTCGCGGATCGTGGGCCAGTACGGGAGGCAGGGACAGCATGGCGTGGCTGCTGGTCATCGTGGCGGGCATTCTGGAGACCGGTTTCGCGGTCTGTCTGAAGCTGTCGCACGGGTTCACCCGGCTCTGGCCGACGATCGCGTTCGCCGCCTTCGCGCTCGGCAGCTTCGGTCTGCTGACCCTCGCCCTGAAGAAGCTGGACGTCGGGCCCGCGTACGCGGTGTGGACCGGCATCGGGGCCGCGGGCACCGCGATCTACGGCATGATCTTCCTCGGCGACCTGGTCTCCACGCTCAAGATCGTCTCGATCTCCTTCGTGATCATGGGCGTGATCGGCCTCCAGCTGTCCGGCTCCGCGCACTGATCACCCGGTAGCGGGCCTACTTTCCGCTCACCCAGCGCCCGATGGCCCCGCGGACCAGTTCGGCGGGGTCGTCGCCGTCCCCGGCGGGCGCGACGACGTAGGACAGGGCGAGGCGCACCGCGCCCTCACAGGCCAGGGCCAGCTCGGGGTCCCTGGCGCGGCCCCGGCCGCCGAGCGCGAGCACCGCCCGGTCCCGCACGTGCGCGAGCAGCTCCGCGGACGTGGGCACCCCGGCGTCGGCGCGGCGCTGCGCGGGCACCGACGAGGTGGACCCGGCTCCCCTGCTCGGCGCGGGCAGCCGCTCGCTCCAGCAGCCGGTGAGCGCGGCCCGCACGAGGGCGTTGCCGCGGGCGGCGCCCACCGTCCACGCGGCCACCGCCGCGAGCCGGTCGGCGGGCTCGCGCTCCTCGGCAAGGGCGCGCTCGACGCCGTGCAGATAGCCGTCGGTCTCGCGCCGCAGCAGGGCGCGGGCCAGCCCGTCCTTGCTGCCGAACTCGTTGTAGAGGGTCTGCCGGGACACTCCGGCGGTGGCGGCGACGTCGACCATGCGGACGCCGGGCCACGGTCGTCGGGCGAGCGCGGTGTAGGCCGCGTCCAGTAAGGATTCCCGTGCTGCAGGCATCGTCGCCTCCCCGGGCCGAAGCGGCTCCGGTGCCAGAGTTGACGCGCTCGGCAGCACTGTCAATAGCTCCGGCGCGAGGAGGCCCGACACCGCGCGCGACGAACCCCCGGCCGCTCGCACACGGGTTCCATGAGAGGCCTCCGGCGCCGCGCGCACCGCTGCCGCGGCGGCCCGGGGATGGGCACTGTGGTCCGTCCCGTACGAGATCGATACTGTTCACTCATGCCCGACTACCACGATGATCTGCGTCTCGCCCATGTCCTCGCGGACGCCGCCGACGCCCAGACCATGGACCGGTTCAAGGCCCTCGACCTGAAGGTCGAGACCAAGCCGGACATGACGCCGGTGAGCGAGGCCGACAAGGCCGCCGAGGAGCTGATCCGCTCGCAGCTCCAGCGCGCGAGGCCCCGCGACGCGATCCTCGGCGAGGAGTACGGCATCGAGGGCACGGGCCCGCGCCGCTGGGTGATCGACCCGATCGACGGCACCAAGAACTACGTGCGCGGCGTCCCGGTCTGGGCCACCCTCATCTCCCTGATGGAGGCGGGCGAGGGCGGCTACCAGCCGGTGGTCGGCGTGGTCTCCGCGCCCGCGCTCGGCCGTCGCTGGTGGGCGGCGAAGGGCGGCGGCGCCTACACGGGACGCAGCCTCACCTCGGCGAGCCGGCTGCACGTCTCCAAGGTCCCGCGGCTCTCGGACGCCTCCTTCGCGTACTCCTCCCTCTCGGGCTGGGAGGAGCAGGGGCGCCTCGACGGCTTCATGGACCTGACGCGCGCGGTCTGGCGCACCCGCGGCTACGGCGACTTCTGGCCCTACATGATGGTGGCCGAGGGCTCGGTCGACATCTGCGCGGAGCCGGAGCTCTCGCTCTGGGACATGGCGGCGAACGCGATCGTGGTGACGGAGGCGGGCGGCAGCTTCACCGGCCTCGACGGCAGGCCGGGTCCGCACAGCGGCAACGCGGCCGCGTCCAACGGCCTGCTCCACGACGAGCTGCTGGGCTACCTCAACCAGCGCTACTGACACCCGGGACCGTGCGGAGCGTACGCCACGCGGCGTACGCCCCGAACTGACCGCGCGCGCCCTCTTGTTGGTGTCCACCTTGGCTGCGACTCTGAGAGTCCCCCTACTTGTGAACTTGTGAATCCGTTCTCCAAGCAGGTAGCGGAGGCAATCCTTCGCCCACCGGGAGGTCTCGGCTTCACCAAGGAGGTGGCTCACGCCCATGCTCGTCCGCGACGCCATGAGCACGATGGTCCTCACCATCGGTCCCGCCCACACACTCCGTCAGGCCGCCCACCTGATGTCGGCCCGCCGCGTCGGCGCGGCCGTCGTACTGGACCCCGACACCAGCGGGCTCGGCATCCTCACCGAGCGCGACATCCTCATCTCCCTGGGCCTCGGCCAGAACCCGGACCTGGAGACCGCCGGGACCCACACCACCACCGACGTCGTCTTCGCCACGCCCGCCTGGACCCTGGAGGACGCCGCGGACGCCATGTCGCACGGCGGCTTCCGCCACCTGGTCGTCGTGGACGGCAACGAACCGGCCGGGATCGTCTCGGTCCGCGACATCATCCGCTGCTGGGCGCCCGCCCGGCGCGCGGCGGCCACCGTGGCCGGCTGAACACGGCGGCGGGCCGGACCCCCGAGGGGATCCGGCCCGCCGCTCTCCCACGACAAGCGGGTCCGGTCAGCCGCGCAGGGCCTGGACCGCGGCTTCCAGCCGCTTGCCGAAGTCGCCGTCCGCCTTGCGGAAGTTGTCGATCGCGCGCTCGGCGATGTCGTCGCGCGAGACCTTGGCGATGAAGCCCGCCAGGTTGTCGATCAGGCGGCCCTTCTCGTCCTCGGACATCAGGCGGTAGAGGTCGCCCGCCTGCACGAAGTCGTTGTCCTCGGCGTGCGAGGGCGCCTCGTGGTTGCCCGTGGGGCCCGTGACCGGGAGGGGCTGCCACAGCGGGCGGTCGGTCTGGACCGGGCCGCCGAAGCTGTTCGGCTCGTAGTTCTTCGCGCCCTTGTGGCGGCCGTCGTACAGGAAGCCGTCACGGCTGTGCGTACGCGCCTCGGTGGCGTGCGGACGGTTCACCGGCAGGTGGTCGGCGTTGATGCCGACGCGGTAGCGGTGGGCGTCGCCGTACGCGAACAGGCGGCCCTGGAGCATCTTGTCCGGGGACGGACCGATGCCGGGGACGAAGTGCGCGGGCGAGAAGATCGACTGCTCGACCTCGGCGAAGATGTTCTCCGGGTTGCGGTTGAGCTCCAGCTTGCCGATCTCGATCGGCGGGTAGTCCTCGTGCGGCCACACCTTCGTGAGGTCGAACGGGTTGAAGCGGTACTGGGCCGCCTCCGCCGCCGGCATGATCTGCACCTGCACGGTCCAGGTCGGGAAGTCGCCGCGCTCGATGGCCTCGCGCAGGTCGCGCTGGTGCGAGTCGGGGTCCTTGCCCGCGAGGGCCTCCGCCTCCTGGGCGGTGAGGTTCTTGATCCCCTGGTCGGTCTTGAAGTGGTACTTGACCCAGAAGACCTCGCCGGCCTCGTTGTTCCACTGGAACGTGTGCGAGCCGTAGCCGTTCATGTGGCGGTACGAGGCGGGGATGCCGCGGTCGCCGAACAGCCAGGTCACCTGGTGCGTGGCCTCGGGCGACAGACCCCAGAAGTCCCAGACGTTGTCCGCCTCCTGCGAGCCCGTGTAGGGGTCCCGCTTCTGGGTGTGGATGAAGTCGGGGAACTTGATGGCGTCCTTGATGAAGAAGACCGGGGTGTTGTTGCCGACGAGGTCGTAGTTGCCCTCCTCGGTGTAGAACTTCAGCGCCCAGCCGCGCGGGTCGCGCACCGCGTCGGCCGCGCCGAGGTTGCCCGCGACGGTGGAGAAGCGCAGGAACGTCTCGGTCTGCTTGCCGACCTCGGAGAGGAACTTCGCGCGCGTCCACTGCGAGACGTCCCGGGTGAGCGTGAAGGTGCCGTACGCACCCGCGCCGCGGGCGTGCACGATGCGCTCCGGGATGCGCTCGCGGTTGAAGTGGGCGAGCTTCTCGAGCAGCAGCTGGTCCTGGACCAGCGTGGGGCCGCCGACGCCCGCGGTCTCGCTGTTCTGGTTGTCGGCGACCGGCGCGCCGGCCTCCGTGGTGAGCGGTCCCTGCGTCACGTGCGCCTCCTGCGTCATTTCCTGCAAGTCCTGTCCTTGGCGTCTGCCGTACTCGATCCTACGATGGACTTTGTCTAAGTCAAGTAAACATCCAAAGTCACACCTGGTCGGGACTTAGGTCCCCCTGCTGTTAGGCTGGTTCTCATGAGCGACCTGTTGGAACGACTGCGCGGACGCGGCTGGCGCATGACCGCACAGCGGCGCGTCGTGGCCGAGGTGCTCGACGGGGACCACGTCCACCTGACGGCCGACGAGGTGCACGCCCGCGCCGTGGGCAAGCTGCCCGAGATCTCCCGGGCGACGGTCTACAACACCCTGGGCGAGCTGGTGAGCCTCGGCGAGATCCTGGAGGTCTCGACGGACCGCCGCGCCAAGCGGTACGACCCGAACGCCCACCGGCCCCACCAGCACCTGGTGTGCGCCCGCTGCGGCGCCATCCGTGACGTCCACCCCACGGGCAACCCCCTGGCGAGCCTCCCCGACTCGGAACGCTTCGGCTTCACGGTCGAGGGAGTAGAGGTCACCTACCGGGGCATCTGCCCGAACTGCGCGTCGGCGTAGCAGGCCCAGGACAGCTACAACGCGTCCGGCGCCATCCCCTACTTCCTGCGGCCCGTCGACCAGATCACGGCGTTCTTCGACGGCCTGGAACTC